>NZ_JALDYQ010000064.1:0-29533 GCF_032153725.1 Sphingobium sp.
ACCCGTTGCAAATCGCCGCCAATGCCGCGCCAGCCCACCCCCTAGCCCCCTCCCGCCTGCGGGAGGGGGAATGGCAGGAATCCACCCAAAACCGCCACTCAAATCCTCACCAGGCCAGCCGGTATTTCACCCCCATGGCCTGCGCCAATTGCCGCTGCCGCCGCTCGACCGCCTCACCGAACAGATCGGCATCCTCGCCCCGCAGCCGCAGTTCGAGGACATTGCCCTCCATCTCCAGCCGCGACGCGAGCAAAGGCCCTTCCACCCCGCCGGACAGCCGCTGGCCCAGCCTGATCGCCAGCCCCCACAGCGTCGCGCGTTGAAGAGCCTCGGGCGAGGCCAGCTGCTCGATGCCCGGCGGCGGCATCACGCCCCCGCCGAAATTGCTGTGCAACGCCTGAGCCAGCATCGCCCGCTCCGCCGCCGTAATGCCGACCCAATTGCTGTGCAGCGCGATCTCCACCCCGCGTTCCGACCGGAAATCCGGATTGGCGCGCCAGCCCACATCCGCCAGCAGACAGGCCGCCCGGCGAATCCGCCGCCAGGCGCTGCCGTCCTCCAGAAACAGCGGCGCGATCCAGCGCTCGATCATGTCGCCATGACCGGCGAAGCGCCCCTGCGCCTCTCCTTCCGCCTCCGCTGCGATCAGCAGCGGGTCGTGCGCCTGAATCTCCGACGGCAGATCGCCGAACAAAAGCCCTTCGCGCAGGCCATAGGCCGACACCACCAGCCGGCTCGACTTCAGCTGCCGCACCACCACCGACAGCAGCGCGGCCGCATCCGGCAAGGTCGGCACGCGCGATCCGGTGATCTGCGGAATATCCTTGAAGCGCGCCTTGTCGACATGCGACACGATGCGCGTCAGCTGTTCCGCGCGTCCGGCGGGCATTTCATATTGGTGCACGACCGGCAGAGGGAAATGCGTGAGTTCCATGTCGAACCGCGCCAACGCGCGCCACGACCCGCCGACCATGTAGAAGGGCAGGCCTTCGGGCGCGTTCCAGCCCGCCTTGACCAGCATCTTCTTGACCAGCCGCTCCAGCGCGCCCGGGCCCTTGGCCCGAATCTGCGGCAGGCGCAACACGCCCAGGGGAAGCGAAATCGTCTCATGCACCGCGCCGCCCTGCACCCGCGCCAGCTCCAGACTGCCGCCGCCCAGATCGCCGACAATGCCATCGGCGCCGGGAATGCCCGACAGCACGCCGTGCGCCGCCGCAATCGCCTCCTGCCCGCCGGTCAGCAACTCGACGGTCAGCCCCATGGCCCGCGCGCGCTGAATGAACTCGTCGCCATTTTCAGCGTCCCGCACGGCAGCGGTGGCAACGCAGCGCGCCTCCTGCACGTCCATTTCGCGGCAGAGATGCGCGAAACGGCTGACCGCGCGCAGGCCGCGATCCATGGCCTCCGGCTCGATCCGCCCGGTCCTGCCCAGCGACGCGCCCAGCCCCGCCATCACCTTCTCATTGAACAGGATGAAGGGAATGCGGCGCGGCCCGTCATACACCACCAGACGCACGCTGTTGGAGCCGATGTCGATGATCGCGGTGCGCGCCTTCGCCTGTTGCGGCGACGTTGCCATGGCGGGGGCAAGCGCCCGGACCTGGCTCAACATGGAATTCATGGGCCTCAGGCCCGCCCGCGCAGGCGCAGGGTCGGCACCGCCTCGCTGTCCAGCGCGGCGCCCCGGCCCGACAGCGACGGGTTGGTCATGAAATAGCGATGCAGGTTGAACGGCCGGTCGATCGCCTCGACACGATGATATTGGCCATCGCTGTCCAGCTCCCAGCTCTGTTCGGTGTCGATCAGATTGGCCACCATCACCTGATCCAATATCTGGTCGTGCACCGTCGGATTTTCCACCGGCGCCAGAAACTCCACGCGCCGGTCGAAATTGCGCGGCATCCAGTCGGCCGAGCTGATATAGACCTTCGCGCCATTGTTCGGCAACGCCTTGCCATTGCCGAACACGGTGATGCGGCTATGTTCCAGAAAGCGGCCGACGACCGATTTCACCCGGATATTTTCCGACATGCCCGGCACGCCCGGCCGCAGGCAGCATATGCCGCGCACGATCAGGTCGATCTGCACCCCGGCATTGCTGGCGGCATAGAGTTTTTCCATGATCGCCGGATCGACCAGCGAGTTCATCTTCGCCCAGATGGTGCCCGGCCGCCCGGCGCGGGCATGCTCGATCTCCATGTCGATCAGCTCGCACAGGCGATTGCGCAGGTCGCGCGGGGACATGACCAGCTTTTCCAGCCGCTGCGGCTCGACATAGCCGGTGATGTAATTGAACAGCGCCGCCGCGTCCCGCCCATAGCTGGGGTCCGCGGTGAAGAAGCTGAGGTCGGTGTAGATGCGCGCGGTGACCGGGTGATAATTGCCGGTCCCGAAATGGCAGTAGGTGCGGAACGCCCCCCCTTCCCGGCGCACCACCATCGACACCTTGGCATGGGTCTTCCAGTCGATGAAGCCGTAGACGACCTGCACGCCCGCCCGCTCCAGCGCGTCGGCCCACATGAGGTTCTGTTCCTCGTCGAAACGGGCCTTCAGCTCCACCACGGCGGTGACGGACTTGCCCGCCTCCGCCGCGTCGATCAGCGCGCGGATGATCGCGGACTGTTTGCCCGCGCGGTAGAGCGTCTGCTTGATCGCCACCACATCGGGGTCGGAAGCCGCCTGCTTCAGGAAGGAGACGACGACGTCGAACGCCTCATAGGGATGGTGGACGACGATATCCTTCGCCCGGATCGCCGCGAAGCAATCCCCGCCATATTCCCGGATGCGCTCCGGAAAGCGCGGCGCATAAGGCTCGAACTTCAGGTCGGGTCGGTCTTCATCCACGACGCCCGACAGGTCGCCTATGCCTACGAAACCCTCGACCTCCGCGATGATCGCCTCATGGCCCTGGAGCATGTCCTGCAACATCTCCTCGACCGGCTCGGGGATGCGCTCCTCTATCTCCATGCGGATCACGCGGCCCCGGCGGCGGCGCTTGATGGCGCTGCGGAAATAGCGGACGAGGTCTTCGGCTTCTTCCTCGATCTCGATATCGCTGTCGCGGATGATGCGGAACACGCCACTGTTGCGCACCCGGTATCCGGGAAAGAGATCGGCGGAAAAGCGCCGGACCACCGCCTCCAGCGCCATATAGCGCGCCATATCCCCCGGCATCCGCACGAAGCGGGCCAGGGATGACGGGATCATCACCAGTTCGCGAATCGATTCCCCGTCCGACAGCCGCTCCAGATCGAAGACGATCGACAAGCCCTGATTGGGAATGAACGGGAAGGGATGCGCCGGATCGAGCGCCTGCGGCGTCAATATGGGGAAGACCTGGCCCAGAAAATGCTCGCGCAGCCAATTCTCGCAGGAAGGGTCCAGAGCGCTCGACGGTCCGATCACCTCTATCCCCACCCGCGCCAGCTCGCCATGCAGCGCGCCCCAGACCTTCTGCTGCGCACCCATCAGCCGTGCCGTTTCCTCAGTGATCGCCGCAAGTTGCTGCACCGGCGTCAGCCCGTCGGCCGATCGCATGTCGACATCCTGCAACTGCTGGCCCTTCAGCCCCGCGACGCGCACGGAGAAGAACTCATCCAGATTGGCGCCCGAAATCGACAGGAAACGCAGCCGCTCCAGCAGGGGATGCGCCCGGTTCATCGCCTCCTCCAGCACGCGCTGGTTGAAGGCCAGCCAGGACAGCTCCCGATTGAAATAGCGGTCGCTGGGCAGGGTCAGGCTGGCGGAGGGATCGGCTTCGGCCACATGTCTCTCATCGGTCGGACTGAGGGTTCAGTCAGGGATTATAGGCAAAAATCCGGCCCCTTGCAGAGCCTCTTTTGCCATAGCGACGGAAATCTTACGTCCGGATGACAGTGCCGCCTCATCCAGCAGGCGCGTGACCGCCGCGATCACGGCATAGCTGCGCTCGATCCGCCGCAACAGCCATTCGGGCAAGTCCGCCGCATAGCTCGCCCCGGCTGAGGCCAGCGACCGCTCAATCAGCGCATGGGCGAGCGCCTCATCCGGCTGTTCCAGCGCGACATGCGGCGCGGCGGCAAGCCGGGATCGCAGATCGGGCAAAGCCACCGGCCATTGCGCCGGCGGCCGGTCCCCGATCATCAGCAGGGGCCGCCGCGCCGTCTGCGCCTCGTTCCAGGCGTTGAACAGGCTCTGTTCGTCCTGCCCCCGTGCGTCGTCGATCACCGACCCGCCGCTCAGCGCGGCGAAATGGCGTCCCAGCGTCGAACGGCCCGACAAGGGCGGCCCGCTCAGCACGCTGACCGCCAGCGGCCAGTTCCGCCAGTTTTCCAGATGGCGAACGGCGATGCGATTGGCCTCGCTGACCAGAAAGTCGTCGCCGCTTGCCCGATCCGGCCGGTCGAACGGCAGGCTGATCTGTCTCATTGCGCCGGGGCAGCTCCCGTCGCGCCCTGTCCTGCCGAGCCTGCCCGCCGAATTCGCAGCGTATTGCCGGACACCGCCACGCCATAGCCCTTCGCCGCCAGCGCCGCCCGCAAGCCATCGATCGTGCCGGCGAAGCTCACCTGCATGACCGACGTGCCGCCCAGCGCCAGGCTGCTGGTCGCCGCCGAACGAACGCCCGCAATGGACCGCACCGCCGCCTCGCCCTGCGCCACCGATCCGACATCGGGCGTGTCGAACTGGATCGCAAAGCTGCCGATGGTCGCCGCCGCCGTCGGCATGTCGAGCGTTTCGACCGGCACATCGGCGGCATTTTCAATGGCCAGCGCATCCGGGTCCACCGGTTCCTCGATGATCAGCGACGGATCGGGCCGCAGCCGCCCGTCATTGAGCGCCTGGGTGTATAGCTGGTCGATCCGCTGCGTCGCCTGATCCAGCATCTGCGGAATCGCGCTGTCATTGGACGCGCGCAACGAAAAGCTGCCGATCAGGCTGTTGTCCGGCCCATAGCGCGCGGTGAACGTGCCGGTCACCGGACCGCCCGGATATTGCCGATCCAGACGCGCGATCGGAATCACCACATCGGCCGCGCCATATTGATCCAGCAGCACCCGCCACCACAGCCGCCCGCGCCGCCCGATCTGCCCGGCATTGAGCAGGACCGGGTCAGCGATCGACCCCGCCACGCGCACATAATCGATGGCGCTGTCGCCGGTGCGGAACCGCGCCCAGGCCTTCTGCCACTCATTGATGCGCTCATAGGACACGGCCGAACCGCCATCCCATAGCACCGGGATCACCAGCAGCGGCGGCGAATGCACGACATTGCTGCCGGTCACGCCCAGCAATTGCCCGGTCCGCGCGCGGTCGAACATCACCCCCAAAGTGGCGACAAAGCGGTTCGGCCCCGCCTGCTCATATTCGATCTCTATGCCCGAAATCATGCCTTCCAGCTGCGAATCGGACAGCGACGGCACGCCAGTCCCGCCATGGGTCCGCGTCCAGAGCATCTGCCACGCCCGCCGCTGCGCCAGACGCCAGCCCGCCTTGCGCGCGCTGTCGGCATCCTTGGCGAAGACGTCGACCTTCACATGGCTGACCTGAAAATCGCCGCCGCTGGCGATCGGCGGCACGCCGCGCTCCCCCTCCATCTGCGCGAACAGGGCCGCAGCGGCCAGGCCGAGCGCGATCGCGCCCAGAATCTGGAACGGTCGCGATAGGACGTGCCAAGACACGCGGGACAGATTCGCTGGCCGGATAGTCAGGCCGCGCAGGACAGAAGGCAGGTTCACGCGCGCCCTTTTGACGGGATTTGCCTGCCCTGCCAAGCGGCAACCCATTTCCCGTTCCGTTTTCTGCTCACTTGTTCTAGTGGCCAGCCATGAGCGACACCGAATCCTACAGCTACGCCAAGGCTGGCGTCGATATCGCCGCGGGCAATGCGCTGGTCCGCGCCATCGCCCCGCTTGCCAAGGCCACCCGCCGCCCCGGCGCCGATGCCGAACTGGGCGGCTTCGGCGGTTTCTTCGATTTGAAGGCCGCCGGTTATGACGACCCGCTGCTGGTCGCGGCCAATGACGGCGTCGGCACCAAGCTGAAGCTCGCCATCGACCACAACGCCCATGACGGCGTCGGCATCGACCTGGTCGCCATGTGCGCCAACGACCTGATCGTGCAGGGCGCCGAGCCGCTCTTCTTCCTCGATTATTATGCCACCGGCAAGCTGGAGAGCGGCGTCGCCGAACGCGTGATCGCGGGCATTGCGGAAGGCTGCAAGCAGGCCGGCTGCGCGCTGATCGGCGGCGAAACCGCCGAAATGCCGGGCATGTATGGGCCGGGCGACTATGACCTTGCCGGTTTCTGCGTCGGCGCGGTGGAGCGCAGCAAGGCGCTGACCGGCAACAGGGTGAAGCCGGGCGACGTGCTGCTCGGCCTCACCTCCTCGGGCGTGCACAGTAACGGCTTCTCGCTGGTCCGCCGCCTCGCCGCCGACAAGGGCTGGAAGCTCGACCGCCCAGCGATCTTCGACAATGAGGTGCTGCTGATCGACGCGCTGATGGCGCCGACGCGCATCTATGTGAAGTCGCTGCTGCCGTTGGTGCGCGGCGGCAGGATCAACGCGCTCGCCCATATCACCGGCGGCGGCCTGCTGGAGAATATCCCGCGCGTGCTGCCCGATGGCTGCCATGCCGTGGTCGACGCCGACGGCTGGGAACAGCCGCGCCTGATGGCGTTCCTTCAGGCGCAGGGCCATATCGAGCCGGAGGAAATGGCCCGCACCTTCAACTGCGGCGTCGGCATGGTGCTGGCGGTGGATGCGGATGTGGTGGACGCCGTGACCGTCGAACTGGAAGCGGCTGGCGAAACCGTGGTCCGCGTCGGCGTGGTCGAAGCGGGCGAGAAGGGCTGCACGGTCAAGGGCTCCCAGGAAACATGGAGCGCCAAGGCCGACTGGACCGCGACGCATCTGGGCTGAACCACCAAGGGGACTCCCAATGCAAAAAGCCAAGGTTGGCGTTCTGATTTCCGGGCGCGGCTCGAACATGGCGGCGTTGCTGTACGCCGCCAAGCATCCGTCCTGCCCCTATGAGATCGTGCTGGTCGCCGCCAACGATCCGCAGGCCCCCGGCCTCGCCCACGCCGCCGCAGAGGGCGTGCCGACCTTCGGCCAGAGCCACAAGGGCCTGAAGCGCGCCGAATTCGACGCCATTATCGACGCGGAACTGCGCAAGGCAGGCGCCGACTATGTCGCGCTGGCCGGTTATATGCGCCTGCTCTCGCCGGAGTTCGTTGCGGGATGGGAAAGCCGGATGCTCAACATCCACCCCAGCCTGCTCCCCAAATATAAGGGCCTCGACACCCATCAAAAGGCGCTCGAAGCGGGCGATTCCCACGCGGGCTGCTCGGTCCACATCGTCACCGCCGAACTGGACGACGGCCCGGTGCTGGGCCAGACGCAAGTGGCGATCCTGCCCGGCGACACCGCCGACAGCCTCGCCGCGCGCATCCTGATCGCGGAACATCAGCTCTACAGCCGCACCCTCGCGGACTTCGTCACCCGCGAACGTCAGCCCGAATGGCTGCTGAACAAGGTCCGCGAACGCGCCCTCGCCTTGCCGCAGGCGGATGAGGTGACCTCCCACGGCATGCCCTGCTTCGGCATCGAGAAGGGCAGGAAATTCGCCTATTTCACGCAGGATCATCATGGCGACGGCATCATCGCCATCCTGGTCAAGACGACCGCGCCCGAAGAACAGGCGATGCTGATCGAAAGCGACCCGGCCCGCTATTACCGTCCGGCCTATTTCGGGGACGGCTGGGTCGGCATCCGCCTCGACCTTGGCGACACGGACTGGGACCAGATCAGCGAAAGGCTGCATCGAAGCTGGCGCGAAGTCGCGCCGCGCAAGCTCACCGCCCTGCTGGACGCCGCCGACGCGTTTTAAAGCCGCATCGCCTTTACAGCGCAACGTGCTCCTGCGAAAGCAGGAGCCCAGATCAAACGGCAGGACTGGGTTCCTGCCTTCGCAGGAACACGTTGCTCTTTTCTTTCTGCCCCTCCGCACCAAATAGGCAGCCATGACCGACACCTCCCCCGCCCTCCAAGCCGCCATCGAGATCACCAACCTCACCAAAGTCTATAAGGGCGGCAAGCGCGCGCTCGACAATATCAGCCTCAGCATACCACGCGGGCAGATCTACGGCCTGCTCGGCCCCAATGGCGCGGGCAAGTCGACCACGATCAACATCCTCGCAGGCCTTGTGAACAAGACCAGCGGCAGCGCAAGGATCTGGGGCTTCGACATCGACCAGAACCCCCGCAACGCCAAGAACAGCATCGGCATCGTGCCGCAGGAGATCGTCTTCGATCCCTTCTTCACGCCGTTCGAGACGCTGGAGAATCAGGCGGGCTATTATGGCGTGCCCCAGGACCGCCGCCGCTCGATGGAATTGCTGCGCGCCGTGCATCTGGAGGACAAGGCCAGTGCCTATGCCCGCACCCTGTCGGGCGGGATGAAGCGCCGCCTGCTGGTGGCGAAGGCGATGGTGCATTCGCCGCCGATCCTGGTGCTGGACGAACCGACCGCCGGCGTCGACGTGCAGCTTCGCCAGCAACTCTGGGCCTATGTGCGGGAGCTGAACCGGCAGGGCGTCACCATCGTCCTGACCACGCATTATCTCGAAGAAGCCGAGGAACTGTGCGACCGCATCGGCATCATCAACCATGGCAAGGTCATCACCGACAAGCCGACCCGCGAACTGATCGCCATGGCGCAGGAAAAAGTGGTGCAGGTCACGGTCGACCGCGACATTGTGACGCCGCCCGCCGACCCCAGCTTCGAGAAGATCGAGCTGTCGGACGAGCGCACGTTGACCATCACCTATATGAAGAACCGAGCCAATGCCGGGCAGGTGCTGAGCGCGGTGCAGGCCAGCGGCCTCTCCATCGTGGACGTGGTGACACGCGACCCCGATCTGGAGGACGTCTTCCTCAACCTCACCGCAGCGGCGTGAAAGAATGGGAAGCTATTCCCCCTCCCGCGGGCGGGAGGGGGCTAGGGGGTGGGCTGGCGCAACCTTTCAGATCACGCGACACTCCTCGCGCAAAAAAACTGCGCAACGCCGCTCCAACATCCGAACGGCTGTTGTGGCAACAACTCCGCAACCGAAAGCTCGGCTTCAAGTTCAGCCGCCAAATGCCGGTCGGCCCCTATTTCGCGGACTTGCTGTGCCGTGAACTGAAGCTCATCATTGAACTGGATGGCGAAAGCCATGATTACAGCGTTGGATATGACTCGCGCCGAGACGATTACTGCCGTTCCCAGGGCTATCGAATCTTGCGCTTTTCAAATGCCGATGTGATGGAAAATCTCGAAGGCGTTGTATCGCACGTTCGGGCAACCCTTGCGCAAGCCCACCCCCAGCCCCTCCCGCCAGCGGGAGGGGAGTAAGGTATAAGATGCCCACCACCACCTATGACGTCGTCATCATCGGCTCCGGCGCGGCGGGGCTGACAGCCGCCATCAACCTCGCGCAGGATCGCAAGGTCGTGGTTCTGGCCAAGGGCGCGCTCGACGGCGGGTCCACCAACTGGGCGCAAGGTGGCATTGCCGCGGTACTCGACGCAGGTGACAGTTTCGAGGCACATATTGACGACACCATGGTCGCCGGCGCGGGCCTCAACGATCGCAGCACGGTGGAGTTCGTCGTCTCCGCAGCACCCGCCGCGATCGAGCGCCTCGCGGAACTGGGCGTTCCCTTCAATGCCGGTGAGGGCGGCGGAGAGGAATTTGGCGAACGCTGGCACCTCACGCGCGAAGGCGGCCACAGCCACCGCCGCATCGTCCATGTCGACGACGCCACCGGCCATGCCGTGCAGGTCGCGCTGCTGAAGGCCGCCCGCGCCAATCCCAACATCACCCTGCTGGAGGATCGGGTCGCCCTCGACCTCATCACCAGCCGCCATGGCGAGAAATATTCGGGCGACGGCCATGTCTGGGGCGTCTACGCGTTCAACAAGCAGACCGATCATGTCGACGCGATCCTCGGCCGCGCGACGATCCTGTGCACCGGCGGCGCGGGGCGCACCTATCTCTTCTCGACCGCGCCACGGGGCGCGACTGGCGACGGCATCGCCATGGCCTGGCGCGCGGGCTGCCGCGTCTCCAATATGGAGATGAACCAGTTCCACCCGACCTGCCTCTACAATCTGGAGGTCAAGAATTTCCTCATCACCGAAGCCGTGCGCGGCGAAGGCGGGCACCTGAAGCTGCCCCCCGGCGTCCCCGGCGGCGGCGAGCGTTTCATGCCCCGTTTCGACGACCGCGCCGAACTCGCGCCCCGCGACGTGGTCGCCCGCGCCATCGACCATGAGATCAAGCGCCTCGGCCTCGACTATGTCCATCTCGACATCAGCCATAAGCCGCCGGAATTCGTGCGCCAGCATTTCCCGACCATCTACGCGCGGTTGCTGGACCTCGACATCGACATCACGAAAGAACCGATCCCGGTTGTCCCCGCCCAGCATTACACCTGCGGCGGCGTGGTCATCGACCTTGATGGCCGCACCGACCTGCCCGGCCTCTATGCCGCGGGCGAAGTCACCGAAAGCGGCCTGCACGGCGCCAATCGCCTCGCCTCCAACTCGCTGCTGGAATGCTTCGTCTTCGGCGAGGCGGCGGCAAGGCATATCCGCGCGAACTGGGACGACCTCCCTTCACCGCCCCCGATCCGCCCATGGGACGAAAGCCGCGTCACCAATTCGGACGAGGAAGTCATCGTCCAGCATAACTGGAAGGAAATCCGCCGCTTCATGTGGGACTATGTGGGCATCGTCCGCACCACCAAGCGGCTGGAGCGCGCCCAGCATCGCATCGACCTGCTGGCGAAGGAAGTGGACGAATATTACGGCCATTTCCGCGTGACGCCCGACCTGATCGAGCTGCGCAACCTGCTGGAGGTCGCCCGCCTCGTCGTCCGCTCGGCGCTGCATCGCAAGGAAAGCCGGGGCCTGCACTACACGCTCGACTTTCCCGACATGCTGCCGGACGCGGTCGATACCGTCCTTGCACCCTGAACAAAAAGTGGCGCAGCAGTCCATCGCTGCGCCATAAGGGGAAAAGTGACGCGGGAAGATTGCGTCCCATTCCTCCCATGCCGGCGATCGCAGGCGGCCTTTGATCGGCGTCAAATGGCTTTGAGAAAATCGCTGAGCGCCGCGTTGAAGCGCCCCGGCTGGTCAGTCATGACCATATGCCCGCTCGGCCCGATCGGCAGCAGCTTCACATCCCGCTTGGGCGCATAGGCCGCGCGGAAGGTGCGGGTGATCGCATTGGCCTGCGCGGCGTCGCTGCCCACGGCATAGACCACCTCCATCGGCGCGGTAAGGCGGGGCAGTTGCGGCCCCAGATCGATATTGGCAAGGTCGCGCAACGCATTGGCGATGACGTCCGGATCGCTGCCCTGCGCGCCGGGCATCTGCGCCAGCATCTCCGCCAGATAGCCGCGACCCGCCTTGGTCCCGGTGAAATAATCGCCCAGTTGGTCAGCCAGAAAGCCCATGCCGCTCGCCGTGCCGCCGACCATCGCCGCCCCTTCGGGCAACATGTCCACCACCATCAGCCGCCTCGCCAGCCCCTTCAGCCCCAACAGCATCGCCAGCGTGCCGCCCATGCTGTGACCGACGATCACCGGGCGAACCAGCCCGGCCGCGCCGATATAGCGGGCGATCTCATCCGCCACCGGCTGCACCACCGGCCCTGCCGCATTGGCATCGGCCGCCAGCCCGGCAAAGCCCCGAACATGCACCAGATGCCAGCGATAGCCCGGCACGGCGCCGATCACGCCGCTCCACAGCCCCGGCCCGCTGGCGAGGCCGGGGACCAGCACCACGTCCCGCCCGGCGCCCCGCGTGCTGACCGCGATCCGGCGAGAGGCGAAGGGGGCCGCCCAGGCGGCCGGGGCCGGAAATCCACTCGCCAGCAAAGCCGCCGCGCCTTGCATCATCCTGCGCCTGTTCATCGTTCGATTCATGCCCACTCTTTTGCAGCGCTCCGCCTGAACCTCAACTGAGTTAAGGCGAGCCCCGTTCAGCCTCCTTACATCCCGTTTGTGGAATCATTCGTCGCATGATTCTTGTCACCCGGCGGGCATCTGAACCCTAATGCGAAAGGAGAGTGCGGGGATTTTGATGACCATTTTCAATAGAGGGCGCGGCAGGCGTCCGAATGGCGGCGGCCCAAATGGCAGGGGCAACGGCGGCTCGGGGCGGCTTGTCCTGTTGATGGCGGCGCTTTCGGCCTGCGTCAGCGCGCCACAACAGCCTTATGCCGCGGTTCAGCAGCGCCCGCAGCCGACCACGTCGACCTATCCGATCAAGCCGGTCGCCAACCCGCCCAAACCCTTTCAGGCCCTGAACGTCGATCAGCGCGAAACGCCGCCCCCGGCGCTGGTCAGCGTCGTGCGAAATCTCGGCCAGAGCTTCCATGGCAAGGTGGGCATCGCCGTCCGCCGCATCGGCAGCGACTGGACCGTAGCCTGGAATGGCAACAGCCTCTTCCCGCAACAGAGCGTGTCAAAGCTCTGGGTGTCGATGACCTTCCTCGACGCCGTCGACCGGGGCAAGATCCGCCTCAGCGACAGCACGACGATCACGAAGAAGGACCTCACCCTTTTCCATCAGCCAAGCGCCGCGATGGTCGGCAATACGGGCTGGACCACCACTTACGCCGACCTGATGCGCCGTGCCATGACGCAGAGCGACAATACAGCGAACGACACGCTGCTGCGCGCCGTCGGCGGGCCGGAAGCGGTGCGCGGCTATCTCGCCCGCCGCTATATCAAGGATATCCGCTTCGGCCCTGGCGAGCGGCTGCTGCAATCGACGACCGCAGGCCTGGACTGGCGGCAGGATTATTCGATCGGCCGCAATTTCTACGCCGCCCGCGCCAGGCTGCCCATGTCGGTACGCGAAAAGGCGCTGGACAATTATCTCGCCAGCCCGCCCGATGGCGCGGCGCCCTCCTCCATCGTGGAGGCGCTTGCCAAGCTGAAGCAGAACGACATGCTCTCGCCCGCTTCCTCGCAACTGCTGATGTCGATCATGGAGGAAGCCAAGACCGGCCCGCAGCGGATCAAGGGCGGCGTGCCGCATAGCTGGAGCTATCTCCACAAGACGGGCACGGGTCAGGAACTGGGCGCGCGATCGACCGGCTTCAACGACATCGGCATCATGACCGCTCCGGACGGCACCAGCTATGCGGTGGCGGTGATGATCGGCAGCACGACCGAACCGATCCCGACACGCTGGCAGCTGATGCAGGGCGTGGCCAAAGCCATCGTGGCGAACCACGAGGAGCGGTAACGGCCCAAAGCAATGGTGTGAATGGAAGAACGACGTGCTCCTGCGCAGGCAGGAGCCCAGTTCCGCCGTTTGTTAATTACCCCTGCCTTTGGACTGGGCTCCTGCCTGCGCAGGAGCGCGTCATACTTTGGGGGCGCCATTCAATCCAGATTGGGCCGCAGCCAGCGCTCCGCTGTTTCCAGATCAACGCCGCGCCGCCCGGCATAGTCCTCCAGCTGGTCGCGCCCCACCCGCGCCACGCCGAAATATTCCGCCTGCGGGTGCCCGAAATAAAAGCCGCTGACCGCCGCCGTCGGCAGCATCGCAAAACTCTCGGTCAGCGTGATCCCGGTCGCATGATGCGCATCGAGCATGTCGAACAATAGCGGCTTCAAACTATGCTCGGGACAGGCCGGATAGCCCGGCGCCGGACGGATGCCGCGATATTGCTCCTTGATCAGCGCCTCATTGGTCAGCTGCTCGCCCTCGGCATAGCCCCAGAGCGCGGTGCGGACATAATGGTGCAGACGCTCGGCAAAGGCCTCCGCCAGACGATCCGCCAGCGCCTTCAAAAGAATGTCCGAATAGTCATCGATCGCGTTCTTGAAGCGCGCCAGATGCGGCTCGATGCCATGGATCGACACGGCAAAGCCGCCCATCCAGTCGCCATCATGGCTGATGAAGTCGGCCAGGCACATATTCGCCCGCCCTTCCCGCTTGGCGATCTGCTGACGCAGCATCGGCAGCGTGACATGCTTCTCATCCTCCACATGGACGATGATGTCATCACCCTCGCGGCGGCAGGGCCACAGCCCGCAAACGCCGCGTGCCGTCAGCCATTTCTCGTTGATGATGCGGTCCAGCATCGCCTGCGCATCGTTGAACAGGCTGGTCGCGCTCTCCCCGACCACCTCATCCTCCAGGATCGCGGGATAATTGCCCGCCAGTTCCCAGGCGCGGAAGAAGGGCGTCCAGTCGATATAGTGGCGCAGGTCCTTCAAATCCCAGTCCGGGAAGCGATGGACGCCGGGCAGGCGCGGCTTGCCGGGCTTCAGGCTCTCATCGATCTCGAACCCATTGGCGCGGGCATCCTCGATGCTCACCAGCGCGCTCTGCCCCTTATTGGCGCGGGCGACGCGGACATGCTCATAATCGTCCTTGGTCTTGCGGACGAAATCGGACTTTTGCGTCTCCGACACCAGGGCCGTCGCGACCCCTACCGCGCGGCTGGCGTCCAGCACATGCACCACCGGCCCCTCAAAGGCCGGATCGATGCGCAGCGCGGTGTGCACCCGCGAAGTGGTCGCCCCGCCGATCAGCAGCGGCATGGTCATGTTCGCCCGCTGCATTTCGACCGCGACCGTCACCATCTCATCCAGCGAGGGGGTGATGAGGCCCGAAAGCCCGATCATGTCGGCGTCATTCTCATTCGCGGCCTTGATGATGTCCTGCCACGGCACCATCACGCCCATGTCGATCACCTCAAAGCCGTTACATTGCAACACCACGCCGACGATATTCTTGCCGATATCATGCACATCGCCCTTGACCGTCGCCATGATGATCTTGCCCTTGCCCTTGGCGCCCGGTTCCTTCGCCGCCTCGATGAAGGGCAGCAGATGCGCCACCGCCTTCTTCATGACGCGTGCCGACTTCACCACCTGCGGCAGGAACATCTTGCCCGCGCCGAACAGGTCGCCCACGACATTCATGCCGTCCATCAGCGGGCCTTCGATCACCTCGATGGGCTTGGCGGCGGCGAGGCGGGCTTCCTCCGTATCCTCGACCACATACATGTCGATGCCCTTGACCAGCGCATGCTCCAACCGCTTGGCGACCGGCCAGCCGCGCCATTCCTGCGCCGCCTTTTCCGAGGCCGCATCCTTGCCCTTGAAGCTCTCGGCCAGCGCGACAAGCCGGTCGCCCGCCTCGGGATCGCTGTTCAGCAGCACATCCTCGCACGCCTTGCGCAGCGCCGGGTCGATGGCGTCATAGACGTCAAGTTGCCCCGCATTGACGATCGCCATGTCCAGCCCCGCCGGAATGGCGTGATAGAGGAAGACCGAATGCATCGCCCGCCGCACCGGCTCATTGCCGCGGAAGGAGAAGGAGAAGTTCGACAGCCCGCCCGAAATATGGACATGCGGGCAGCGCTTCTTGATCTCGCGGCAGGCTTCGATGAAATCGACGCCGTAATTGTTATGCTCCTCGATCCCCGTCGCCACCGCGAAGATATTGGGATCGAAGATGATGTCCTCGGGCGGAAAGCCGATGGTCATCAGCAGCTTGTAGGCGCGCTCGCAAATCTCGACCTTGCGCGCCTGCGTGTCCGCCTGCCCCGTCTCGTCAAAGGCCATGACGACCACCGCCGCGCCATAGGCCATGCAGAGCCGCGCATGATGCAGAAAGGCTTCCTCGCCCTCCTTCATGCTGATCGAGTTCACCACGGGCTTACCCGAAACGCATTTCAGCCCCGCCTCGATCACTTCCCATTTGGAGCTGTCGATCATCACCGGCACCCGGCTGATATCCGGCTCCGACGTCATGAGCTTGAGGAAGGTCGTCATCGCCTCCACGGCGTCGAGCAACCCTTCGTCCATGTTGACGTCGACGATCTGCGCGCCATTCTCCACCTGATCGCGGGCGATATCGATGGCGGCGGCATAATCGCCCGCCATGATCAGCTTCTTGAACTTGGCCGATCCGGTGACATTGGTGCGCTCACCGATATTGACGAAAGTGGCGCCAGAGAGATCGGAAGTGGTCTGGGTCATTGTATCTGCTCGTCACCCCAGCGAAAGCTGGAGTCTCCTGATTTGAAGCGCGCCCCTGGAGGCACGAGATCCCAGTTGAAATGAGTCACGTGCCTCATTTCAACGCTGGGATGACGTTTCTATCTTATGCCGCGATGTGCATCGGTTCCAGCCCAGCCAAGCGCGTCACCACCGGCAATTCCGGCACCTGACGCGGCTTGTGTCCGGCAAGCGCCTTGGCCACCGCGCCGATATGCGCAGGCGTCGTGCCGCAGCAGCCGCCGACCATATTGACCAGCCCCTCATCCACCCACTGTCGGATCAGGCTCGCCGTCGTCTCGGGCAGTTCATCATATTGCCCCAGCTCATTGGGCAGCCCCGCATTGGGATAGGCCAAAATCAGCGTATCGGCATTCTTCGCCAGTTCGCTCAGATAAGGCCGCAGCAAATCCGCCCCAAAGGCGCAGTTCACCCCGATGGTGAGCGGCTTCAGATGCCGCAGCGAATACCAGAAGGCATTGATCGTATGGCCGGACAGGTTACGCCCCGACATGTCGGTGATGGTGAAACTCAGCATCAACGGCACTGGCCGCCCCGCCGCCGCCTCGGCCTCCCGCGCGGCCATGCCCGCCGCCTTGGCATTGAGCGTGTCGAAGCAGGTTTCGACCAGCAGGAAGTCCACCCCGCCTTCGATCAGCGCATCGCACTGCTCGCGATAATCGGCCTTCAGCGTATCATAATCGACCTCGCGATAGGCCGGATCGTTCACATCGGGCGAAATCGACAGCGTCTTGTTCGTCGGCCCGATCGACCCCGCCACGAAGCGCGGCCGCCCGTCCTTGGCCGTCGCCGCCTCGCACGCCTTGCGCGCGATCTGCGCGGCGGCGATGTTGATCTCCCGCACCAGATGCTCGGCTCCATAATCGGCCATCGCGATCTTGGTGGAGGAGAAGGTGTTCGTCTCGATCATGTCCGCCCCGGCATCGAGATAGGCGGTGTGAATGCCCTCGACGATATCCGGCCGGGTCAGGCAGAGCAGGTCGTTATTGCCCTTCTGGTCCCTGGCGAGATCGAGCGACCCGCGATAATCCGCCTCGGTCAGCCCATGTTTCTGGATCGACGTGCCGTAGCCGCCGTCGAAAATCATGATCTTCTCGGCCGCAACGGCGCGGAAGCGTTGTTCGGCGGTCATGCCGTCTTCTCCAGTTGAGGCCTGCACCCAAGCAGATGACAGATCGCATAGCTCAATTCCGCCCGGTTGAGCGTATAGAAATGAAAGTCGCGCACCCCGCCCGCAT
Organism: Sphingobium sp.; assembly: GCF_032153725.1. Lineage (GTDB taxonomy): Bacteria > Pseudomonadota > Alphaproteobacteria > Sphingomonadales > Sphingomonadaceae > Sphingobium. Next base: position 17,319 of record NZ_JALDYQ010000064.1, read on the forward strand.
AGAGCTTGCGGCACAGCTCCGCCGCCAGCGTCGCGGACACCAGCTGCCGCGCGGCGGGCAGGTCGTCCAGCCCCTCGAACAGTTTGCCCATCCAGCCCGGCACATCAGTGTTGCACATGGCCGACATGCGCTGGACCGCCGCGAAGTTGCTGACCGGCATGATTCCCGGAATGATGTCCGCATCGATCCCCGCCGCCGCGACGGTATCGCGGAAACGGAAGAAGGTGTCAGGCTCGAAGAAGAATTGCGTGATCGCCCGCGTCGCGCCCGCATCCAGCTTGCGTTTCAGATTATCGATGTCGCCCCGCGCGCTCAGCGCATCGGGATGCGTCTCGGGATAGGCGGCCACGGAAATCTCGAACGGATGGCGCTTCACCAGGCCTTCGACCAGTTCCGCCGCGCCCTTGTAACCGTCCGGATGCGGTTCGAACTTCGCGCCCATTTCCGGCGGATCGCCGCGCAGCGCGACGATATGCCGCACGCCCGCTTCCCAATAGGCGTCCACCACCTCGTCGATTTCGGCCTTGCTCGCCGCCACGCAGGTCAGATGCGCGGCCGCCGACAGCGGCGTTTCCTTCGCGATCCGCGCCACGGTGTTGTGCGTCCGCTCCCGCGTCGACCCGCCAGCGCCATATGTCACCGACACGAACTTCGGCGCCAGCGGCGTCAGCGTCTGGATCGCGGACCAGAGCTGCTCCTCCATCTTTTCCGTCTTGGGCGGGAAGAATTCGAAGCTCATATTAATGTCGCCGGCCAGATCGGCATAAAGCGGCGCTTGCCAAGCCCGCCGGGCCTCTTCGACGGAAGGGAAGCTCAAGGTCATGCGGAAAGTCGTCCTTCGATTGGCAGGACGCGCGCGCCCCGGCGCCGCCCCAGCCATAATTGCACCGTCAGTTCCTGGCCGGGCAGCACCTCCACCCGTTCCAGCTCCAGGCCCGCCTCCGCGAACCAGCTTTCGATCTGCTCGTCGGAAAAGCCCAACCGCGCATGCTGGTCGCGCAGCCGCAGCTCTTCCCGTTCATGCGCCGCGAAATCGGCGATCAGCACCCGCCCGCCCGCCGCCGTGACCCGCGCCGCCTCGGCTATCACCGCCTCGGGTGCCTGGGCATAATGCAGCACCTGGTGCAGCACCACCGTGTCGACGCTGCCCGGCTCCAGCGGCAGCGCGCCGAAATCGCCCAGCACCAGCGCATATTTGTCGCCCGCATCCTCCGGCAGCTTGGCCCGGGCCAGCCGCAACATATCCGGGCTGCGGTCGAGCGCCGTCACCTGTTCCGCCGACGGGCCGAACAGCTCGATCATCCGCCCGGTGCCGGTGCCGATGTCGAGCAGATGCCCGATCGGCTCCGCTCCCATCAGAACGGTCATCGCCCGTTCGACATCACCCTCCGGCACATGGAGCGAGCGGATCGCATCCCATAGCTCGGCATGTTCGGCAAAATAGCCTTCCGCCGCCTGCGCACGGTCCGCCCGCACCGCCGCCAGCCGGGCGAGGTCGGCCTTCTGCCACAAATCCTCATTCTCGGACGGGACAAGCCGGTCGAACAGCGTCCAGAAAGGCGCGATTTCCGGTCTTTTGCCGATCCGCAGGAAAACCCAGTTGCCTTCCTTGCGCCGCTCGACCAGACCGGCTTCGGCAAGGATGCGGACATGGCGCGACACGCGGGGCTGGCTTTGCCCGACGACCTGCGCGATCTCCCCGACCGCCAGTTCCATGGCGCGCAGAAGATAGATGATGCGCAGCCGCGTCGGGTCGCCCAAGGCCCGGAAAATGTCGAGTGCTGCGCTCATGGAAAGATCATATAAAGAAATCTTTATATGCGTCAATGGCCGTTCGCAACGGAGCCCTCATAGCCCCCTATAGCCCCAAATCACGGGCTTCACGCATGATTGGGATTGCCATGAGTCCTCCGATTCATTACGAATCGCGGCGCAGACGCAATGGGGGGTGAACTTTTCTCCGAGAGTGGTCTGCACCGTTTTTTATTCTCAGAGAGGGGTTTAACCCATGACCAAGTCGATTGCTCTTTCGCTCGTTCTCGCCGCGTCGCTCGGCCTGGCCGCCTGCTCGGGCGGTGCGGAAAATGCCGCCAACGCTTCGGCCAATGCAGCCGAGAACGCTTCGAATGCTGCCGACAATGCCATGAATGCCGCGATGAATGCCGCTGACAACGCTTCGAACGCTGCTTCGAACGCTGCCAACAGCGCCAGCAACACTGCCGCGAACGCGATGTAATTCCCCCTTAAGGGAATTGTCTGATGGGGCCGCGCCGGAAACGGGGCGGCCCTTTTCTTTTGGCGATTATGCACTTTACAAACCCACGCTAAAACTGTAGGAATGATGGCAAGGAGTTAAGCCGTCATGTCCGTTCTGTCCGCCCCTCACTTTCACGATGAAACCAAGGCTTTCGAGTATCTGGAAAGCGTGATCTGGGCGGACGGTGTAACGTGCCCGCATTGCGGCGTCGTAGGCGGTCGCGTCTATGACCTTTCGGGCGTTCGTGGCTCCAAAAGCGTGAAGAACCCGGAAGGCGCAATCCGCCACGGCCTCAAGAAGTGTGGCGAGTGTCGCAAGCAGTTCACCGTCAAGGTCGGCACTGTTTTCGAGCATGCCCGCATGCCGCTCTATAAGATGCTCCAGGCTGTCCACCTGATCGTTTCCAGCAAGAAGGGCATCAGCGCCCACCAGCTTAGCCGCGTTCTGGAAGTGCAGTATAAGAGCGCTTGGTTCCTTGCTCACCGTATCCGTGAAGCTATGCGTTCGGGCGACCTCTCCCCTTTCGGCGGTAACGGCGGCATCGTTGAAGTGGACGAAACCTTCATCGGCAAGTTGAAGGGTGTCGAGAAGAAGCGCGCTTTCCACCACAAGATGAAGGTTCTGGCGCTGGTGGATCGTGAAACAGGTAAGGCCCGCACGATGGTCATTGACGATGTGAAGGCTGAAACCCTCATGCCGATCGTGCTGGAGAACGTCGCCCGCGAAACCCGCGTCATGACCGACGAACACAGCGGCTACCGTTCGATGAAGGATCACTTCATCAGCCATGGCACCACCAGCCACGGCAAAGGCCAGTACGTCGATCTGGCCGACCGCACCATCCACAGCAACACCGTGGAAGGATATTTCAGCATCTTCAAGCGCGGGATGAAGGGCGTCTATCAGCATTGCGGCGAGCAGCATCTGCACCGCTATCTGGCTGAATTTGAGTTCCGCTATAACAATCGGGTGGCCTTGGGCGTGAGCGACCGCCAGCGCGCAGTTGAAAGCTTGAAGGGCATCGTCGGCAAGCGTCTGACCTACGCAAGGCCTGACGTCCACGCCTGAAAAGCACCCCTCGGTATCGGCACCCAAGCAGGTTGGATCACTGAAGCGCCCGAATCGCTTGCAAGAGCGGTCAGCCGAAGATGGGAAAGTCTTTCGTAAGCTGCGGAGCGCTTGAAGTCGCCCCAGACGCATCACTGAGCGAACGATTTGTTAACCGGAAAACTCGGCAGAAATCGTGCATTTCTGGGCGAACGAAGGGTAAACAACCATCAAAACAAGCAAAACCATCAGGCCGCTGTCTTCCGTGACAGATTCCGCTTGCGTCACGACTGAAAACCATTCAGATACAACAACACCGGGGAATTGGAGTCCCCGGTGTTGAGTGTCCATCTAGCCGGTTTCTGGGCCAAGACTAGCGGAGGTTGCGAAGAAGATGACGGTGAGGAGATAGCCTGAGGGGGTCTGTTGATCCCTGATGTCAGGGCGATGCTGACCACCGCCGTCCCCGTTGACTTCGCGTCGCGGGGACGGCTCCCTCTTTAGGCCTATGGCCGGGAGCTGTCAAGAAATGACCACTGATAATCCCAACACAGACCCGTATGAGGCGGTTCTGTTGGACCTGCGCGCGAAGCGCGACCATTTAGATAACATGATAAAAGGACTAGAGGCGTTCCGGGGAATACCTAGTTCTGGGGTAAGCCTCCCCATGTCTTCTGTCCCTAGCGCAACGGCGGAAGTAGCTATTGAAGAGACTTCTGGCATGTTTTTGGGCATGTCGATCGTCGATGCTACTAAGAAGCTGCTTGCTCTTCGCAAAAAGACGATGGGCAATGTAGAAATTTCGCGTGAGTTGCGAGCGGGTGGCTTAATCCTCACGGGGTCAGACCCGGTTAATGTCATCGGATCTGTTTTGACGCGTCGGTTCAATCAGGTGGGCGATGTTGTAAAGGTTGGTCGTGGCATATGGGGTTTGAAGGAATGGTATCCCGGCCGCAGCTTCAAACCGAACGGTAAGGCACCTAGCCCCGCCTCTATTCCTGCTGAACCTGATTGGCCCGGAAACGAAGAAGAGGCGGAAGCGGCAAGCTCGATGGAGCCGAATCCAGAGGATTTTGGCTACGAGAAGCCGAAGCCTGAGTTTGATCGCCTTGCGTAAGCGCCCTTACCAGTGCCATCTTGAATGTTCTGAGGTATATTCGGCTGAATGACAGACGAACGTAAAACCCAACTCGACAAGTTCAAGGAAGCCGCCCGCGAGCTAGAGACGGACGATGATCCGCAGCATTTCAAGGAGAGGCTTGGAAAGCTGGTGAAGCATAAGCCCGCGCCGGATAAACCGGAGTGAAATGGCCGCTGGCGCTACTCGCCTTGTCCACAGCGGCCTGCGATAGTCGTCCCGACCAGTGGGACGCCTTTGTATATCCTGATCGCGATGACCTCTCAAAGCACGAGGAAATCGCCGGGTTCAAAACCTTCGAGCTTTGCCAGCAGGCGGCGATCGGCCGACTAAGGACGCTCCCTGATCCCGACACGGGCGATTATGAGTGCGGGTATAAGTGCGAACCGCGCGCCGATTTGGACGGCGTCAACGTGTGCAAAGAAACCCGGAAATAGTCCGGGTTTGTAAAGTGCATAATCGCCTTTCTTTTGGCGTCAGGAACGCCGACATGAAAAAAGGGCCACCCCAATGGAGTGGCCCTCATTCTTCCATCCCGCAAAGGCGACGGATCAGCAATCCCGGTCGATCGCGCGCCCGGCCAGCGCACCCACGCCCGCGCCGATGATGGCGCCCGTGGTGCCGTCGCCGCGACGGCCATAGCGACCGCTGCCCTTGCCGATCTCGTTACCCAGCAGGCCACCGGCGATCGCGCCGATGATGGTGCCGCCCGAACCGCTATCCCGGCAGCGATAGCCACCACGATAGCCGCGATGACCACGATAATAGCCATCGCCGCGATAATAGCCGTCGCCCCGGTAATAACCGTCGCGATAGCCGCGATAGCCCCGGTCCCCGCGATAATAATCGCCGCGCTCATAATGGCGGCCCCAGCCGTCACGGGCCATGGCCGGCGTCGCGGTGACGGCCAGAGAGGCAGCGCCCATCGCCAGCGCCGCCCCCAGATTGATCAAGAATTTGGTCTTCATGGCGTTGCTCCTCGTATTTTGCCCTCGGGTTCGTCCTTCCAGGGAGGATTCACCATCGATTGAAGCCCTTTTGCCCGATTCGCATTGAGCCGAGCCTGAATGGCGATGTCAGCGATCGTTCAGCAAAATCACCGCGTCATTCAAGCAGCCAACACCCACATTATCGCGCTTTTCGACCACCAAGGCCAGCGATGAGGGCCCAGCACGAAAAACCCCTGCACAAGGCCCGATAATCCCCTATGGCCAAGGCGATGCGCCGAATCCTGATCGTCCTGCTGCTCGCGATCCTGCTGCTCCCCGCACCGCACAAGAACAAGCCCGAACCCATCGGCGCCGGTCCCCTGCTGGTCATGGCCCGGCCACTGCCGCTGAACGCCGCCGATCCTGCCCAGCGCGATCTGGGCCGCCTTCATTATCTGGGCGGCTGGCAACTCAGCAGCGCCCATCACGGCTTTGGCGGCATTTCCTCGCTTCTGGCGGAACCCGACGGCCAGATATTGGCGCTCAGCGATTCCGGCACGCTGATGGGCTTCCATATCGGCCCCGGCAAGCCACGGCGGCACTCGTTCATCGCTCCCCTCCCCATCCGCCCGCAGGATCGCGATCGCCCCTGGTGGGCGTGGGATTCGGAAGCCATGACCCACGACCCGACAACCCAGCGCTATTGGGTCGGGTTCGAACTGCAACAGATGATCTGCCGCTATTCCCCCGGTTTCGCTCGGGTCGAAGCCTGCCGCATCTGGCCGCAGATAGAGGCCTGGCCCGAAACCGGATCGATCGAATCGCTCGCCCGGCTGCCCGATGGCCGCTTCCTGGTGGTGGCGGAGATGGGCATGACCGTCGACGGCAGCCACGACACGCTGCTGTTCGCGGACGACCCGGCCGAAAGCGCGACGGCGGCGCCAATACACCTGCGCTATGTGCCGCCGCGGGGCTATCGTCCGACCGATGCCGTTGCGCTGGACGATCGGCATGTGCTGGTCCTCAATCGCCGGCTGACCTTGCAGGACCTGTTCACGGCGACACTGGCGATCATCGAACTGCCGCAAAAGCCCCGCGCCGGCGACCGGCTGAAAGCACGCACCCTGGCCCGGCTGGCACCCCCGTTGCTGGCGGACAATTTCGAAGGGCTGGCCGTGAGCCGGCAGGGCCGCCGATGGATCATCTGGATCGTATCCGACGACAATCACGAATTTTTCCAGCGCACCCTGCTGCTGAAATTCGCGCTGGATCAGCAGGAGTAGACCGTAAGGGGTGGATTCTTGCCATTACAGCTTCGTCATCCCGGACTTGATCCGGGATCCCGCTTTTCTTCTTGAACGTACATCTGAAAGGTAGCGGGACCCCGGATCAAGTCCGGGGTGACGAGGGTGGGAATGTCCACACATGGCCAAAATCAGCCACATCCCGAACCAACGCAAAAAAGCGGCCCGTCACCGGACCGCTTCATGCGAACCAATCGAAAGAGATCAGGCCGCGAGGGCAGCCTTCTTCTTCACGATGTCGCGCTTCAGGCGGCGAGCCTTCAGCGACAGCTTCTCGTCGCTGGTCTTCAGCAACCAGTTGTCCAGGCCGCCATTATGCTCGACCGAACGCAGACCATGGGTCGACACGCGCAGCTTCACGGTCGTTTCCAGCGCTTCGGAGATCAGCGACACGTTCTGCAGGTTGGGCAGGAACACACGCTTGGTCTTGTTATTGGCGTGGGAAACATTGTGACCCACCTGGCGGCCCTTGCCGGTCAGCTCGCAAATGCGCGACATAGTCAATCAACCTTGTAATTCGGGTTCGTTCGGAAAGCGGCGCCGATAACGGGATTCCCGGCGCACGTCAACCCGCTCAGCGCCGTTCCGGGCCGCAACCCTTTCCGACTCATGAGCGTTGAGGTCCCATAAGCCAAAGGAGGCGGAAATGCGATTCATTGGTGGCCTGTTGCTGATTTTGCTGCTGGTTCTGGCCGGCGGCATCGCCACCGGCTTCATTGATCTGCAAAAAACGCAGGAAGGAAGCCTTCCGCACGTCGCGGTCACGGGCGGCTCCCTGCCCAGATATGAGGCCAGCGTGGCGAAGGTCGAGGTCGGCAAGCGCAAGGAAACGGTCGAAGTGCCGACTGTGGACGTCAAGAAGCCCTGACCCTTTTCGAAAGGCCCTGTCATCCTGTATGGGCGAAGCAATGCGCTCGCCCTTCCCCTTGCCCGATCCCATGCGCCGTGCCCTTGATCTCGCCCGCGCCGCCGCCAGGGCTGACGAGGTCCCGATCGGCGCCGTCATCACGCTGGACGGCCGGATCATCGGGGAAGGCGAAAATCGCAACCGTCGCGACAATGACCCCACCGCCCATGCCGAAATGGTCGCGATCCGGGCGGCGGCGGCGCATCTCCGGGATTTTCGCCTCACCGGCTGCGACCTCTGGGTGACGCTGGAACCCTGTCCGATGTGCGCGGGCGCGATTTCCCACGCGCGCATCGCCCGGCTCTATTATGCGGCCTCCGACCCCAAGGGCGGCGCGATCGAACAGGGCCCGCGCCTCTTCACCCAGCCGCAATGCCTGCATCGGCCGGAGGTCTTTGGCGATCTGGCCGAAGCCGAAGCCTCAGCGCTGCTGCGGGATTTTTTTCTCGCCCGGCGCTGAAGCATTCCGGGGGAATTGTCACCGCCCTGAATAATCGATGCGATACAGGGTGTAGGGCAGCGTCAGCCCCGTCTTCAGCGGCACCGGCTTCAGCCAGCCCGGCACCTCGCCCCGCATCAGCCCGGCATAAAAGCCCCTGGGGCTGCGCGACTGATAGATGGTGCCCTCCGGAAAGCCCGGACAGACCAGCAAATAGGTCGCATGATGCTTCGCCGCGATCGGCCGGAAATTCTCCGCCGGGCCGTCATAGGCATGATGCATGTCGAGAATCGTGGCGCCGTTGCGGTGATAGGGGCCTGCAACCGCGCTGTGATGAGTGGCGACGATCAGGCGCGGCCCCAGATCGACCATGGTGAAAATGGTGGCGGGAGGAAGCTGGTTGAGCACCTCCAGCGCCGGAAGCGTACGGCAGCGGCCATTGGCCTTGTCGATGGCGTTTCGGCGTGCCTGTGTCGCCGGTTTTTGCGGCTTGGGCTTCTCGCCCGTCATTTGGACCCAGAACTGATTGATTTGCGGGTAGAATGGCGTGGCAAAGGCCGCCACGGCCAACAGCGCCACGCCCAGCCCCGCCGCCAGACGGGCCGCCGGCCGACCCGTCCCGATCATGCACAGCAGGCGATAGGCCGCCCAGGCCGCGGGCGGGATCGCCAGCAACTGCGCCGCCGGCCCCGCGCGCAACTGCCAGAAGAGCAACGCGGTGGAAAAGAGCATCATCAACCCGACCGTCGCCCAGGCCCAGAGCCGGTCACTGTCCCGCCGCGCGTCCCACAAGGCCCAGATCAGGCCGAACAGCCCCACGACCGGAATCGCCATCAGCGGCACCACCAGACTGCGCGCCTGCACCGTGATCGGCTTGGCCTCGCGGATATTGGCGAGCCACAGCTTTTCCAGCTCCGGCGAAATCTGATAGGCACCCGACAGGCATTGCGGCCAGTTCAGCCAGGCAAAGGCCGCCACCGCCGCGCCGACGACCATCCCCGCCCCCAGGCGCGCGGGCCAGCTCTTCAGCGGCAACAGCGCCAGCAACGCCATCCCCGCCGAAACCGCCGCGAAGATCGCGACCCAGATGGGGGAGATCGCGTCGCATACCATTTCCCGATTGGCATAGCTGGCGAACAGCACGAACAATATGGACGTCGCCCCGCCAAGGCTGATCGCATAGGGCAGCATCCGCCGCGCCGCGCCCTCCTTGAACACCCAGCGCAGCGCGATCAGCGCGCCCCCGGCGGCCAGATAGACGATCATCTCCATGCCGATGGCGATGGAAAGGGCACTGCTCAGCCCCGCGACGATGCCGCCGCGCAACCAGTTGCGGTCGATCAGCCCCGCCACCATCAGCACGGTGAAGGCGAGCTGCCAGCCATGATGGTCGATCCGCATCGGCAGGAACATGCTGACGCCCATCTGCGCGGTGAAGGGCGCGGCGGCCGCCAGAAACCAGCTATTCCCTCTGGCCAGCCGCCGCGCGATGAAGCCCAGCCCCAGCATCAGCGGCAAAAGCGGCAGCATCGGCGCGATCCCGCAGGCCAACCGATCCGCCAGCCCCTGATCCAGAAAGGCGCGGAAGAACAGCATCAGCCCGGCAAGCGGCAGGTCCACCAGCCGCGACCAGTGGATGTTGAATCCGGCGGGCGGATCAAGCCGATATTGGCGCAGGTCATACCAACCCTGCCCCGCCAGCCAGTCCTTCACCTGAAGATAACGGATATTGTCGTCGGTATCGCTCAGCGTCAGCCAGTGGATCTGCGCCCAGCGCGAAAAGACGAATCCCACCATGACCGAAATCCACAGCAGAACGGTCAACCACTTCCAGTTGCGCGTTGCATAGATGGAAAGGTCCGCCGCGACGGTAGCGGCGCGGGCGCGCAGGACAGGCCAGCTTTGCAGTTTCATGGCCGGTGGATTAGAGGCTCCGCATCAAAGCGCAACGGGGCCAGATGAAAATCCTCCAAATCTTCACGCCGGCAAGGCAGGCTCTTTTCTGGCAGATCGTCCGCTATGGCATGACCGGGCTGTTCGTGACCGCGTGCCAGGCGGGCATTTACTGGACTCTCGCCGCGCCGGCCGGCCTGCACCCGCAGGTCGCCAACGGCATCGGCTATCTGGCGGCGGTGATGATCGGCTATGTCACCCACAGCGCCTTCACCTTCCGCGGCTACGGCAGCCGGGACAGCAACGCCGCTCGGGGGCTTCGCTTCGTCGCGGTATCGCTGATCAGCTATGCTCTGAACGCGCTCTGGGTGTGGCTCTGCGTCACCCATATGCGATGGCCGGAATGGTCGCCCATCCCGGCCATGATCTTCGTGACCCCCGCTTTGGTGTTCGGCCTCAACCGCCAATGGGTGTTTCGTTAAGCGGCGATGGAAACGAACAGGTCTTGCCAGTCGGGATTATGGTCCTCGATCAGCCGCAACTTCCAGTCACGTTTCCATTTCTTCATGCGGAATTCGCGTTGGCGGGCTTCCTGAAGATCATCATGGGCTTCATACCAGACGAGGAAGCGGCAGGCATATTCGGCGCTGAACTCGCTACCAAAGCCGTTGCGGTGCTGCCAAACGCGTTTCACTAGATTGCTCGTGACGCCCAGATAAAGCGTCCCATTGTGGCCGCTGGCCATCAGGTAGACATATCCGGGCTTGCTCATGCCCCAATCTCCACCGTGTTCCTGCGAAGGCAGGAACCCAGTTCCGCCGTCACCCTGTCACCGCAACGCCTGGACTGGGCTCCTGCCTACGCAGGAGCACGTCACTCTTCAGGGCACATCAATGCACGAATCGCGCCACGACATCCCGATAGGAACGGCTGACCTTCACCTGCGCCCCTGATTCCAGCACCAGGAAGCATTCGCCGTTGGTATGCGGCTTCACCTGCCGCACCTGGCTCAGATTGACGATGGTCGACCGATGCACCCGCTGGAAATTGCGCGGGTCGAGCCGTTTTTCCAGATCCTTCATCGTCTCCCGCAGGATCAGCGAATTGTCGGCGGTATAGATGCACATATAATCGCCCGCCGCGTCGATCCGCTCGATCGAATCGACGTCGACTCGGAAAATCTGCCCGCGATCCTTGATGTTGATAAGCTTCTCGAAACGATTCGCGGCTGGCGCGTCGCCATCGGCCGAAAGCTCGTTCATCGCTTCCGGCGCGACTTCCGCCAGCACCTCGCGCAATTTCTCCGCTTCCTGCACCTGCCGCTTCTCCGACAGCCGCTGCCGCACCCGGTCCAGCGCGTCGGCCAGTCGTCCTTCCTCGACCGGCTTCATCAGATAATCGACCGCCTGCGCCTCGAAAGCGCGGATCGCGTGGTCGCTATAGGCGGTGCAGAAAATGAAAAGCGGCGGTTCCACCTCCATCAGCCCCTGCACGACGGAAAATCCGTCGAAACCGGGCATTTGGATGTCAAGGAACACAAGGTCGGGCTTGTGCGTCTTGATGGCGCGGATCGCTTCGCGGCCGTTGGAACAGGTTTCTACGATTTCGACATCCTCATGCGCTTCCAGACGCAGCTTAAGGCCTTGAATAGCCAGGCTTTCGTCGTCGACGAGGATTGTTCTGATGGTCATGCGGCCACTCTCGATGGTTCATCCAGGTTAAGCGGCATTTCGATCAGGACCGAAAAGCCGCCTGGCGTTGAACGCGTTTCGAAACTCTGTCGTTCCCCGAAAGCCTGAATCAGCCTGTCGCGGATGTTCGCCAGACCAACGCCCGTTCCTTCGCTGACCAGATTGTTCGGGCGGGTGAACCCCTCATTCAATCCCGGACCCGTATCGGATACGATGATCCGGACATTTTCACCGGCGGGCTGCGCCGTGACGGAGATTTCGGCCCCCTCTTCCTTGGGCGTCACCGCATATTTGATCGCATTTTCGACCAGCGGCTGGAGCAGCAGAGAGGGCAGACGCGACTGGGCGACCGCTGGATCGATGTGGAAAACCGGCCGCAGCCGATCCTCGAACCGCATCTTCTCAATCTCCAGATAGAGCTTCAACGTCTCGATCTCCTGCTCGATCGTGACCTGCGCGGTCGGCTCGTTGATCAGAGTATAGCGCAAAAAGGAGGAGAGTCGTGAGAGCATCGCATTGGCCCGATCCGTCTGCTTCAACAGCACCAGGGTCGAGATCGAGTTCAGCGTATTGAACAGGAAATGCGGATTGAGCTGATAGCGCAGCATCG
>NZ_JALDYQ010000129.1:0-5872 GCF_032153725.1 Sphingobium sp.
CAGTTCGCTCAGGAGATGGGTCCCCGCTTTCGCGGGGATGACGGATAAGCCGACCGTCCGCCTTCCACCCGTTCCGGTCTTTCAGGCGGTCTTTTCCTGTGCCTCTTTGGTGGGGCGGGGCGTGCGGTTGAGGGCGCGTTTCAGGGTTGCCGGGCGGGGGGCGATGAGAAAGCCGAAGCTGACGCAGCCAGCCTTCGTTTCCACCGCATGGTGCAGGCGGTGGGCCTGGACGATGCGTTTCATATAGGTTGAGCGGGGGACATGGCGGTGGGCGATCCGGCGGTGGACGATGATGTCGTGGAAGCCGAGATAGATGGCGCCATAAGCCGCGATCCCTGCGCCCATGGCCGTGGCCCAGCTGCCCCAATGCCATTGCACCCCGCCCAGCAGCAGCAGGATGGAAGGCAGGGCGAAGATCACGAAATAAAGGTCGTTCGCTTCCCATGAGCCGGTGCGGGGCAGATGGTGGCTGGCATGCAGGAACCAGCCCGGCCCATGCATCACCCAGCGGTGCATGACATAGGCGAAACCCTCCATCGCGGCGACGGTGGCGAGGAAGATCAGGATTGGCGGCAGGGCGGTCATTGGCCCCTTATAGAATGTCCCTGTCGCGCAGGCGACCCGCAAGGGACAGGAAAAAGGCCGCGACCCTTGCGGATCGCGGCCCCCTTCGTGACTTTTTCAGCCGATCAGAAGGATGCGGTGATCGAACCGACCACGCCCGCCTTGCTGATGTTGCGGCCGCTGGGGCTGTAGAGCGACTTGTCGGTGTCGACATAGGAGACGCCGAAGGTCAGGTGGCTCCAGGTGTAGGTCGCGCCGATGTTCCAGTCGGTATATTCCTTGCCGATGGTCAGGTAGCTGGGACCGAAGCTGTGGCCCAGATGCGCCGACACGCCCAGCGGGGTGTTGGGGATGCTGGCCGACAGGTCGCCGGCGACATAGAGATTGTCTTCCTTGGTCAGGCCGCCGTCGACCGACAGGGCGCGCGACTTGGGCGCATAGGCAGCGCTCAGCTTGGCGGTTGCCGGGCCGAAAGTGCCCTTGATCGAGGCATAGGGCTCGACGAAGTCGGTGTTGGCGCCGCCCGAACCCGGATAGTAGTAATACAGCACGCCGACGTCGACGGTGGCCGCGCCGATCGTCTTCGAATAGCCGGCGATCAGATCGAGTTCCTGGTCGCTGCCGGCAGCGACATAGTCGTCGATCGAGCTGCCCCAGGTCGAGACGTAGAAGCCCGATTCATGGGTCACGGTGATGCCGCCCTGAAGAGCGAAGCGCTTGTCGGTCTGCGAAATGCCGCGGAAGCGATAGTCGGTGACGACCGCCGCGTTGCCGGTGACGGTGAGCGCCGGAGTGGGCTCGTCCTGGGCGAAGGCCGGTGCCGATACGGCGGCGGCAAGAGCGGCTGCGAGAACGGGGGCCGAGAGGCCGAGAATGGACTTACGCATATGGTTTCCCCTTGATGGTTTTCTGCGATCGTCCCGCCTGCGTCATGGTCCCAAGTCTCTTGTCGCCCTGCACGGGATGGACCGGGTTGCCTCAACGGAGGAGGGGATGCCCGCCTGCGTTGCGGCGCACAAGATTTTATTGCCGCGCCGTGTCGTTTGCTTCCACAATGTTGCCAGCCTGCAACAAAATCAGGCATGATTGTGGCGGGGTGCCGCCATACGCACGTTTTTTGCCGTAATTGCGGGGGATTTCAGGGACGGGAAGACCCGGCGCGGGGCGCATGAATGACGCGCTGCGGATAAGGAATGGTGATGCCATTGTCGCGGAACAGCAGCCACAGCCGGTTCAGGACATCCGACTTCACACTGCCGACGCCGCCTTCCGGATCGCTGATCCACACCAAAATGTCATGTTCGACGCGGTTCTCGCCAAAGGCGGTGAGCCAGACATTGGGCTTGGGATTGCGCAGCACGCGGGGGCTTTCCTGCGCGGCGCGGAGCATCAGGTCCTGCGCGAGTTTCAGGTCGCTGTCATAGCCGACGCCGACGGGAATGCGGACGCGGACGTTGCGGTCGGAATAGGACCAGTTCTCCACCTCCTGCGTCATGAGGTTCTCGTTCGGGATCAGATGCTCCTTGCCGTCGCGGGTGATGACGGAGACGGCGCGGACGCCGATCTTGTTCACCCAGCCGAAGCTGTCGCCCACGACGATGACGTCGCCCGGCTTGATCGATCGGTCCATCAGCAGGATGATCCCGGCGATGAGGTTGCCGAAGGTCTTTTGCAGGCCGAAGCCGACCGCCAGTCCCAGCGCGCCGGAGAAGACCGTGAAGGCGGTGAGGTCGATGCCGAGCAGGTCGACGCCGATGAAGAAGGCAGCGACGACCACGGCGATGGCGGCCAGTTTCTGGGCCAGCAGCTTCTGCGTGGCGTCCAGGCCATGGGCGCGGGTGATGCTGCGCCCGAGGATGCGGTTGGCAAGGCGCACCAGGGCGAAGAGGGCGACGCAGGTGGCGGCCATGCTGACCAGCCCGAGCAGGGTCACGCGCCGCTGGCCAAGGCCGATGCCCACGCCGTCCAGCATGTCGGCCACCGGAGCGAAGCCGCCGCTGCTGCCCGACAGCACCATGACGAAGAGCAGCAGGGCGATGGGCAGGACGGCAAGGCGCGGAATGGCGAGGCTGCGCAATGTGTGGACGGCCAGCAGCGACAGGGACAGGGCGAGCGCGGCGCTCAGAATCAGATGCGCGAAATCCCCGATCGGCCAGAAGGCGACGGCGATGGCCATGGCGGCGGCCGCGATGACATGGTGCAGGATCGGACGCAAATGCCCCGCCAGTGCCTCGCCCAATGCGCGGAAGCGGCGGCGAAGGCGCGGCGAAGCGAAGCGGGCAAGGGCGCCGGCCACGAGATAGAGGGTGACGGCCAGCGCCGCCGCGATCAGCGGATGAATGACCGCGGGATCGCCGGGCAGCCGGGCGAGCAGCGCGGGCAGGCCGGGCATCATCCGCGCGCGGCCCGAAAGCGGGCGAGGCCGGCGTCGAGATCGGCGATCAGGTCTTCCGGGTCCTCCAGCCCGATTTGCAGGCGGACGGCGGGGCCTTCGGCCTGCCAGCGGGTGGCGGTGCGGTAGCGGGCGGGGTCGACAGGGAGGGCGAGGCTTTCGAAGCCGCCCCAGCTATAGCCGATGCCGAAATGGGCGAGGCCGTCGATGAGCGCCGCGCGGGCCTTTTCATCGCCGCCCTTGAGGATGAAGCTGAAGAGGCCGCTGGAGCCGGTGAAATCGCGTTGCCACAGCGCATGGCCGGGGCAGGAGGGCAGGGCCGGGTGGAGGACGCGGGCGACGTCGGGTTGTTCGGCCAGCCACTGCGCAATGCGGAGCGCGCTGGCCTGATGCTGGTTCAGGCGGACGCCCAGCGTGCGCAGGCCGCGGGATGCGAGCCAGGCGTCGTCGGGGCTGGTCATCTGGCCGAACAGATAGGCGGTCTGGCGGATCTTCGGGAAGAGGGCGGGGGTCGCCGTCACCGATCCCATCATCACGTCGCTATGGCCGACGATATATTTGGTGCAGGCGAGGATGCTGATGTCGACGCCATGGGCCAGCGCCGGGAAGAACCAGGGCGTGGCCCATGTGTTGTCGAGCAGGGTCGCTATGCCCTTTTCGCGGGCGATGGCGGTGATGGCGGGAACGTCCTGCACCTCGAAGGTCAGGCTGCCGGGGCTTTCCAGGAAGATGGCGCGGGTGGCGTCGGTGATCAGGTCCGCGATATCGGCGCCGATGGTCGGGTCGTAATAAAGCGTCTCGATGCCCAGGGGGCGCAGCATCTGTTCGCAGAAATTGCGGGTCGGGTCATAGGCGCTGTCGACCATGAGCAACTGGTCGCCGGGCCTGAGCACCGCCATCAGCGCGCAGGCGATCGCGGCGACGCCAGAGGGGTAGAGCATCGTGCCTTCGGCGCCCGGTTCCATTTCGGTGAGGGCGTCGGCCAGGCTCCATGCGGTGGGCGTGCCCTTGCGGCCATAGAAGAGGCGTTCGTGGGTGCTGCGGCCGGCGGCGCTGCGCAGATGCGCGACGTCGTCATAGAGGATGGTCGAGGCGCGCCAGACCGGGGGGCTGACGATGCCGCCGGGCTGGCCGGGCATGCCGGTCCATTCTGGCTTGCGGCCAGCCTGCGCGAGGTGGGTGAGGGGGCGAATGCGGGGTTTGCGGTCCTTGCTCATGCGGCGCCCGTCGCTTTCGGGGTGGCGGGGTCGAGGCCCCATTCGGACCAGCTGCCGTCATAGAGGGTGATATCGGTCTTGCCGAGCAGTTCGAGGGCCGCGAGCAGGATCGCCGCTGTCACGCCGCTGCCGCAGCTGGTGATGAGCGGGCGCGCGAAATCCGTGCCCGCGTCGAGGAAGAGGCGGCGCAGTTCCTCGCCCTGCTTCATGCTGTTGTCGGGATTGAAGAGGCAGGAGGAGGGGATGTTGCGGCTGTGCGGGATGTGGCCCGACGTCATGCCGGGCCGGGGCTCTTTCTCCTCGCCGGTGAAGCGGGCGGCACCTCTGGCGTCCAGCACCTGTTCGGCCCGGCTGTCGAGATTGGCGAGCAGATCATCCCGGGTGCGGACCTGTGCCGGGGCGCGGTGGGCGACGGCGTTGCCGCGCGGAAGGGTGGGCATGCCGCTTTCTGTCGGGCGCCCTTCCGCCAGCCATTTGGGAAGGCCACCGTCGAGGATCGCGGCCCCTTGGCCCACGCCGTACAGGCGCATCATCCACCAGCCGCGCGCGGCGCTGTGGGTGGGGCTGTTGTCATAGACGATGACGCGGCTGTCGGCGTCGATGCCGAGCTGTTGGCAGCGCTCGGTCATGAAGGCGTCGGTCGGCAGCATGCCGGGGCGCGGGTCGTCGGGGTCGGCCAGCGTGGGCAGGTCGAGAAAGGCGGCGCCGGTGATATGGGCGGCTTCGAACTCCGCCTCCGGATCGCGCGGCGTGCCGGGGAGGAAGAGGCTGGCGTCGACGATCCTGAGGTCGTTCTTGCCCAGTTCGGCGGCAAGCCAGTCGGTCGATACCAATATGTCCATGGGCCTCTTGTCCTTTGTCCTTGTTCCCTTTTTAGGAGCGCCGGACAAAGGTGGAAAGGGCCGATTGGCCTCAGCTGGAAAGGGCGAGCGCGGTCGCGCGGCTGCCGGGCGTGCGATATTGGCGCGGGCCGAGGTCGAGGCGGAAGGGGGCGAGGCGCTCGACCGGGGGCGATTGTTCCTCGCCCACGATGAAGGCGTTGCCGGTGCGGCCGGTGCCTTGCGTTTCGCCGGTTTCGTCCGTCCAGCGATATTGCGCGTCGAAGGCGATGAGCGGGATCAGCAGGGCGCGCTGGCCCATCTGGATCGCTGCGATTTCCTGCGCATTGAGGCGCATTTCGCCAGTGAGCTTCTGGGTTTCGCCCGGCGCGATCGAGACGATGGAATGGACGGGCAAGCCGGTTCTGCCCGCGAAAAATTGCTGGAACAGCGCCTGTTGCCCGGCCTCGGCATTGGCGATCAGGCTGCGGACGAGGATGTCTTGCGCCATGCGGGCGCCGCGATTGCGGAGTGTCAGCGTATAGCCGATCGTCGCGCCCATCAGCGTCAGGCGGGCGGCCTGCACTTCCATCCCAAGGTCGAGCCACGGGCGGTCGGTGGTGGCGGGCGCGGGTTCGGGCTTGTCGGGGGCGGGAGGCGGGACGGGGGCCGGTTGGGGCTGCGCCGGGCGGGGTGCCGGCGGCGATGGCGCGGGTTCGGTTTCTGGGAAAGGCTCCTCAAGCTCTTCCGGCTTGCCGCGGCGGAGCAGGAGGAAAGCACCGATCAGCAGGGCCGCGCCGGCGGTGGCGGCGATCCAGAGCCAGTTGGCGGCGGGTTCTTCCGCGGGCGCGAGCGGCGCGGGGGCGGGCGGGGCGGCCCGG
>NZ_JALDYQ010000065.1:0-29295 GCF_032153725.1 Sphingobium sp.
CGCAGGAACACGGTGTGTATTTAGGAATGCTCAGCTAAGCCGACCGTCCGCTCTCCACCCAAACCTGCCCTTCCAGGCCAAATCCCCCCACGTCCTGAGTGGCGATCCCTTTTATCGCAGGCCCCTTTATCGGCAGGAATGACCGCGCAGGATTGACAGAACGGGATCATGGGCCGATTCCCTTCGCTATCCTCAAGGGCGTTCGTCCACCATGTTGCGCCGCATCATATTATTTCAATATGACGTAACTTTATTTCCTATTCTGGGTTGAGCCTCACGACACAGTGGCGCATAGTGGACGGCATCAGTCGGGAAGGCGCGTGGCGGTTCTCCACCGTCTTCTCCGTTCGACGGAAGCGGGACAGTCCCGCAGGGAAGAGGGTGGCGCATGACGGCATTGGCTGAATCGAGGCAGGTTGACCACAGCATAAGCGAAGCGCTGGAGGCGGCGCTGGCGCGGAGCACCCTGCCCGGCGAGAGCGAAGGCTTCGATCAGGACGCCGTACTGGATGCGGCCGGCTTCATCGCCCGCACCGCCGGCACCCGTCGGCCGGGCCATGTGGCCATCGCCATGGAAACGCTGGGCGAAGGGGTGGCGGGGCGCTTCATGCGGATCGCCATCATCAATGACGACATGCCCTTTCTGGTGGATAGCATCGCCAATGCGCTGGCCGCCGCCGATATCATCATCCATCGCCTGCTCCATCCCGTGCTGTCGGTCGAGCGCGACGGCAACGGCCATCTGAAAGCGATTCTCGACGATGAAGCCGCCGGCGCCCGCCGGGAATCGATGATCTATATCGAGGCTGACCGCGCCGATGCAAAGGCCCGCCGCGCGCTGGAAAAAACATTGCAGGACACGCTGGCCGATGTCCGCGCCGCCGTCACCGACTGGCCGAAAATGCGGGAGGCGATGGCCGCCGACGCCGACAATATCCCCGATGAGGAAGGCGCGGCGCTGCTGCGCTGGTTCCTCGCCCGCCACTTCACCCAGATCGGCCATGAACGCCGCCGCCGCGACGGCAAGGTCCCCGAAACGGCGGACCTGCGCATCGGCGTCTGCGCCCTGCACGACCAGCCGATCCTGGCCCCCGTCACGATGGAAGCGGCCTTCACCTGGTTCGAGGAAGGCAGGCGCACGCCCCTGATCATCAAGTCAAACCGCCTGTCGCGGGTGCACCGTCCGGTGCTGCTGGACCTCATCATCGTGCCGGTGCGGGATGGCAAGGCGGTCACCGCCCTTTCCATCCATGCGGGCATGTGGACCAGCGCCGGGCTGGCGACGACGCCGGACAAGGTGCCGCTGCTGCGCTCTGCGCTGTCGGCGCTGATGGACAAGTTCAACTTCGACCCGCACGGCCATGCAGGCAAGGTGCTGACCCATGCGCTGACCGCCCTGCCCCATGACATATTGATCGGCTTCGACCGCGAGACGCTGGAGCGGCTGGTGTTGACCTTCATGTCGCTGACCGACCGGCCGCGTCCGAAGCTGGTGCTGGGCACCAGCGCGCTCGCCCGCCATCTCTACGCCTTCGCCTGGCTCCCGCGTGAGGAATTGACCACGGCGCGGCGCGTCGCGGTGCAGGACATGCTGGCCCAGGCCTGCAACGGGCCGGTGCTCAGCTGGTCGATCGCGCTGGAGGAAAGCGGCCTCGCCTTGCTGCGCATCACGCTGGACCTGCGCGATGGCGGCGTGGCGCCCGATGAACAGCCGCTCGACCGGCAGTTGAAGCAGATGGTGCGCGGCTGGCTGCCCGCCGTCGAGGAAGCGCTGGCCGAAACGGAGGAGCCCGGCCGCGCCGCGACGCTGGCGCAGCGTTATGCGCCCGGCTTTCCCATGGGCTATCGCAACGGCGCTGGCCCGGCGGAGGCGGCGATCGATATCCAGTTGCTCCACGGCCTGTCCGGTCCCGGCGACAAGTCGATCCGCATCTACCGCAATGCGGAGGACGGGGCCGAACGGCTGCGGCTGAAGCTCTACAGCCATGACGCCATCGCCCTGTCCGAAGTCGTCCCCGCCTTCGAGAATTTCGGCTTCCGCGTGATCGATGAGATGATGACGGCGGTGGACTCCAGGGATCAGGAGGGCGCGCTGGGCCATGTCCAGCGCTTCGTCCTCGAACTGCCCGCGGGCGGCGACGCCGACGCGGTGATCGCGCGCGCCGACATCGTCACCGAAGCCATTGCCCAGGTGACCGAGGGCGTGGCGGAAAACGACCGTTTCAACGAACTGATCGTGACGGCGGGCCTCGACCAGCGGTCGGTCGTGCTGCTGCGCGCGCTGTTCCGCTATCTGCGCCAGACCGGCATGGCCTATGGCATGGCGACCTTCGCCGAAACGCTGCGGCGCGAACAGGGCATTGCGCATCAGCTGATCGAGCTGTTCGAGGCGTTGCACGATCCCGCTGCAAGGGATGGCGCGGTGCGCGCCGCAGCCGCGCAGGCGGCGATCGACGCCGGGCTGGAACAGGTGACGGCGATTGACGAGGACCGCGTGCTCCGCCTGCTGCGCGCCGTCATCACCGCGACGCTGCGCACCAATTTCTATGCCCCCGCCGCTCAGGAAGCACTGGCGTTCAAGCTCGACAGCGCGCAGATCCCCGGCCTGCCCGCGCCGCTGCCCTGGCGCGAAATCTGGGTCTATTCCCCCCGCGTCGAGGGTCTTCACCTACGCGCCGGCCCCGTCGCGCGCGGCGGCCTGCGCTGGTCCGACCGGCGCGACGATTTCCGCACCGAAATCCTCGGCCTCATGAAGGCGCAGCGGGTCAAGAACGCCGTCATCGTGCCGACCGGGGCAAAGGGTGGCTTCTATCCCAAGCAGCTCCCCAACCCACAGGCAGATCGCGACGCCTGGTTCGCGGAGGGCACGGAAAGCTACCGCATCTTCATCCGCGCGCTGCTGTCGGTCACCGACAATATCGTCAAGGGCAAGGTGAAACATCCCGCGCAGGTGGTCGTGCTGGACGGCGACGATCCCTATTTCGTCGTCGCCGCCGACAAGGGCACGGCGACCTTCTCCGACGTCGCCAACGCCATCGCGCTGGAACGCGACTTCTGGCTGGGCGACGCCTTCGCCAGCGGCGGTTCCAACGGATACGACCACAAGGCGATGGGCATCACCGCCAGGGGCGCGTGGATCAGCGTGAAGCGCCATTTCGCGGAGATGGGCGTCGACGTGCAGAGCGAGCCGGTGCGCGTCGTCGGCTGCGGCGACATGTCGGGCGACGTGTTCGGCAACGGCATGCTGCTGTCGAAGGCGATCAAGCTGGTCGCGGCCTTCGACCACCGTCATATCTTCCTCGACCCCGATCCCGATCCGGCGAAATCGTGGGAGGAACGCAACCGGATGTTCCAGCTCCCCCGCTCCAGCTGGGACGATTATGACAAGACGCTCATCTCACCGGGCGGTGGCGTCTTCCCGCGCAGCCTGAAAAGCATCCCCCTGACCCCGGAAGTACAGGCGATATTGGGCGTCACCGATACGGAAATGGAGCCGACCGCGCTCATCTCCGCGATCCTGCAAAGCCCCAACGACCTGCTCTGGTTCGGCGGCATCGGCACTTATGTCAAGGCCGCCGCGCAAAGCCATGGCGATGTCGGCGACCCGGCCAACGACCGCCTGCGCGTCAATGCCGAACAGCTCCGCGTCAAGGTGGTGGGCGAAGGCGCGAATCTGGGCACGACCCAGGCCGCGCGCATCGCCTTCTCGCTGCGGGGCGGGCGGATCAACACCGACTTCATCGACAATTCAGCGGGCGTCGACTGCTCGGACAATGAGGTCAACATCAAGATCGCGCTCAACAAGGAAATGGCGGAAGGCCGCCTGGTTTTCGACGATCGCAACAGGCTGCTGGTCAGCATGACCGACGCGGTGGCCGACATCGTGCTGGAGGATAACCGGCTCCAGGCGCTCGGCCTCTCCATCGCGGAAGCGGGCGGCGCGGCGGACCTCGCCAGCTATGTACGGCTGATCGAGACGTTCGAGGAAAGCGGGCGGCTCGACCGGCAGGTGGAGGGACTCGCCGGCAATGAACAGTTGATCCGCCGTGGCCAGGATGGGCTTGGCCTCACCCGCCCCGAACTGGCCGTGCTGCTGTCGACCGCCAAGCTGGCGCTTCAGGACGCGATCGAACATGGCGACCTTGCCACCGACGCCAGCATGGGCAGCGAACTCGCCCACGCCTTCCCGCCCGCGATGCAGAAGAAGGAAGCCGATGCGATCGCCGCCCATGCGCTGAGGAAGGAGATCATCGCCACCAAGGTCGCGAACCGCATCGTCAATCGCCTCGGCCTGATCCACCCGTTCGAACTGGCGGAGGAAGAGGGCTGCTCGCTGGCCGACCTTGCCAGCGCCTTCCTGATCGCGGAGCGGCTCTACAGCATAGACCGGCTGTGGGACGATATCGACGCGGCGGACATGTCCGAAGCCGCCCGCCTCGCGCTGTTCGGTGACATTGCCAGCGGCATGCGCGCGCAGATCGCGGACATATTGCGCGCCCTGCCAACCGGCACGCTGCCCGAAGCAGGGCATGCCGCGCTGGCCAAGGGCGTCGACAAGCTGGCGAAGAAGGTCGACGATCTGCTCACCAGCGAAGCGTTGCGCCGCGTCACCGCCGTCACCGACCGCCTGCTGGCGCTAGGCGCGCCGGAGGACCTCGCCCGCCGCACCGCCGGACTCTTCAAGCTGGACGGCGCGGTCGGCATCGCCGCGCTGGCCGGACGCCTGTCGGTGGACGAAGTCGGCCTTACCCGCGCCTTCACCCATTTGGGCGAAGCGGTCGGCATCGACTGGGTCCAGTCCACCGCAGCGCGCATGGAACCGTCCGACCCGTGGGAACGGCTGCTGATCTCCGGCGTCGCGCGCGACATGCAGCAGGTGCGGCTGGACTTCCTCGCCCTGGGGAAAGGCAAGGACATCGCCCATCATGTCGAGGAGTGGCTGAAGGCAAAGGGCGCCCGCATCCAGCAATTCCGCGCCCTCGTCCACCGCGCCAAGGCCGCCGCGACCCCCAATGTCGCCATGCTGGCGGAAATCGCCGGACAGGCGCGGGGACTGTTGGGGCGGTAGACGCCGCCTTTACACGCTCGGTGCTCCTGCGCAGGCAGTCGTTCCACCGGTTTGAACTGGGCTCCTGCCTGCGCAGGAGCACGAAGCGCCTGGTACCAGCTATTATACCGGCCTATTCAGCCCCATCCCCCCCAATCGTCACCGGCCCCTTCCCCAACCCCGGCCCATAAACCGGCGGCACATCCTCGACCGTCCGCCCATGCAGCGCCTCGATCTCCGCCTTGCGCTGGTTCAGATACAGCTCGCGATAGGCGGCATAGGGATTGTCCTGC
The DNA here is from genome assembly GCF_032153725.1 of Sphingobium sp. Taxonomy (GTDB): domain Bacteria; phylum Pseudomonadota; class Alphaproteobacteria; order Sphingomonadales; family Sphingomonadaceae; genus Sphingobium. The sequence continues at coordinate 5,341 of NZ_JALDYQ010000065.1, forward strand.
TGCCGGATATTCTGGATCGTCTCATCGAATGCCGCGCGTTCGCCCAGCTGGTTCAGGATCGTCGCCGGGATCACATATTTGGGCTGGTTGAACGGTTTCCCGATGGCAAAGGGCACCACCATCTTGTCCACCGTGTCCCCGATGATGTCGCGCAGCGTGGTCGGCCCGACGATCGGCAGATACATATAGGGGCCCGGCCCCACGCCATAATAGCCCAGCACATTGGCCAGCCCATTGGGCCTGTAGGGCAGGAAGAAAGGCTTGCGTTTCGCCACGTCGAACAGCCCGGCCACCCCCAGCGAAGTATTGATGGTGAAGCGCCCGGCCGTCTCCATCGCCTTGCCCGGCTTGAACTGGAGCATATAGGCCAGGAACACCACCGGCTCCTGCAAATTGGAGAAGAAATTGCGCAGCCCCTTGCGGGCCGGCTTGGGCAGGCCCTTCTTATAGGCCCTGGCGACCGGCTCCACGACGGCCTTGTCGACCGCCTGCACCGTCTGAAAGCTCTTTTCATTCAGCCGCTCCAGCGGATCGCCCGGCGGCGGACGCGTGCGGCCGGTGACGACGATGTCGCCCGGCCGCGCGGGCGGAACCACAGGTTCGGCGGTTGTCCCCGGCAGGTTCGGCATCACGGGTGGCGGCGGTATGACCAGCACCTGCGGGGGTGCTTCCACAACAGGCGGCACAGGCGCCGGCGATGTGCCCGCCTCCGCCTGCGCGCCCATCATCAACATTCCAGCGGCAACGGCCGGCATCAGCATATGTTCGTCCTCAGCAGGCAGCCATCGGGACCGATGACAGTTTCATGTCGCCCCCGTTTCAGAAACGGCGGCTAGTTGGGATGATGCCACCCGTCAATAGCAGGACGACGCCGCCCTCCGCCGACCGCCGCTTGCCAACACCATCCCGGCTATGTCCCGTACATTTTGATACAAATTTCGCGCGTTCCCAGGTTTGCAATTGCGAGTCGTTCGCGTTATTCATCCACCTCCTTCCACACAGGACTCGCCCCGCTCCCGATGCACGCACCCGTCCGCGCTCAGCCGAAAAAGAAGAAGAGCCCCAAGGCCTTCTGGCTGAAACAGCTTCACAGCTGGCATTGGGTGAGTTCCGCCATCAGCCTGATCGGCCTGCTGCTGTTCGCCTTCACCGGCATCACGCTGAACCATGCCGCCGATGTGGAAGGGTCGCCGCAGACGATCACCAAATCCGCCACCCTGCCGCCCGCCCTGCTGAAACAGGTCGCGCCAGATGACGCCCCCGACGCGAAGAAACCCCTGCCCGCCCCGATCGCCACATGGGTGGAAAAAACCATCGGCCAAAGCGGCGTGGGCCAAGGAGAATGGGGCGAAGCCGAATGGTCGGCGGACGAAGTCTATCTCGCCCTTCCCCGCCCCGGCGGCGACGGCTGGATATCGATCGACCGGCACAGCGGCAAAGTCACCAGCGAAGCGACCAGTCGCGGCTGGATCAGCTATCTCAACGACCTGCATAAAGGCCGCAACGCGGGCAATGCGTGGAAATGGTTCATCGACATCTTCGCCGTCGCCTGCTTCCTCTTCGCCCTGACCGGCCTGCTGCTGCTCTGGCTCCATGCGAAGAAGCGCCCGACCACCTGGCCGCTGGTCGCCATGGGCCTCGCCATTCCGGCGATCCTCGCCATCATCTTCATCCATTAAGGGGGATATTTCACCTCATGCAGATCAGTCACAGGATCGTCCTGACCGGCGGCGCGACATTGAGCGCGGTCGGTGCCCTCGCCGCGCCCGCGACCGCCCGGACGCTGGACGTCACGCTCACCTTGCCGCGCCTGTCGGTGGCCGAATATCACCGCCCCTATGTCGCCGTCTGGCTGGAGAAGGAGGGCGCCCCCGCCCGCACCCTCTCGATCCTCTATGACGTCGACAAGCGCAACAATGGCGGCGCCAAATGGCTGCGCGACGTGCGCATGTGGTGGCGCGCCTCGGGCCGTTCGCTGACCGTGCCGGCTGACGGCGTGTCCGGCGCCACCCGCGCGCCCGGCACCCATAAGCTCAGCTTCACCTCCGGCACGGGTGGCATGCCGGCCCTCGCCCCCGGCAAATATACGCTGGTGGTGGAGGCCGCCCGCGAAAATGGCGGCCGCGAACTGGTGCGCGTGCCGCTGAACGTCACCGCCACAGGCGCCAGGGGCAGCGCCACCGGCCAGTTCGAACTGGGCACCGTCAGCGCCGTCCTGTCGCGCTGAAATAGAGGCTGCCCCACTCTCCACATGTTCCTGCGCAGGCAGGAACCCAGTCCCGCCGTTCGAACTGGACTCCTGCCTCCGCAGGAGCACCCCGTGAACAAGAGGAAGCCATGACCAAATTCCGCAAACTGCTGCTGCTCGCCGCCACCGCTGCCATCGCCCTGCCGCAAATGGCGGGCGCTGCGCGTCCCTGGCTGCTGCCGTCCGAAACCATGTTTACGGGATCGGGCAATGAATGGCTGACGGTCGACGCCGCCATTTCCAGCGACCTTTATTATTTCGACCACCCCGGCCAGGACTGGCAGCCGATCGTCACCGCCCCGGACGGCAGCACGGCACAGGTCGAAAACCGCGCGCTCGGCAAGCTGCGCCAGACCTTCGACCTCGGCATCAAGACCAGGGGGACCTACAAGATCGCCATCACCAACGAAATGCTGATAGGCAATTATATGCTGAACGGCGAGCGCAAGATGCTGCCGCGCGGCACCACCGCCGCGACGCTGGCGACCGCCTTGCCGCAGGGCGCGACGGACGTGCAGACCGCAACGGCGCTGACCCGCATCGAAACCTTCGTGACGGCAGGCGAACCGGATCGCAAGGTCTTCACCACGACCGGCAAGGGGCTGGAGATGGTGCCCGTCACCCACCCCAACGACCTTGCCGTGGGCGAAGCCGCCACCTTCCAGTTCCTGCTGAATGGCAAGCCCGCCGCCGGCCTCGACGTCACGGCCATCCCCGGCGGCATCCGCTACCGCTCCGACCTCAAACAGATGGACGCCAAAACCGATGCGCAGGGCAAGGTCAGCTTCACCTGGCCGGAAGCGGGCATGTATTGGGTCAGCCTCAGCACCGGCGGCCGTCGTGGCCCCGGCGGTGAAGGCCCGGCTGGCCCCGGCGGCGCCCCGGCCACTGGCCGTCCGCAGGGTGCGCCACAGGCTCCCCCGCAGGGCGAAGACGGCCCGCCGCGTCCCATGGGCCCGCCGCAGGACCGCGCCACCTATGCCATGACGGTCGAGGTGCAGGGCTGACCGCCACCCCCATCCGCATCGCCATCCCGCCCGGCCTGTCGCCCGATGCCTTCGGGCCGGGAAACCGGCTGGGCCGGATCAGCGATTTTGGCGGGCCGACCATGGGCACTAGCTGGTCGGCCCGCATCGTCGATGCGCCTGAAGGCAGCACCGAGGCCATCGAAGCGGTGCTGAACCGCGTCATTGCGCAAATGAGCAATTGGGAAGCGGACTCCGCCATCAGCCGCTTCAACACCGCGCCCGTGGGCCAGTGGATGGCCCTGCCCGCCGAGATGTTGACCGTGCTGCGCGCGGGGCTGGACATGGCGCGGCTGTCGGGCGGCGCCTTCGATCCGGCAGTGGGACGGCTTGTCGCGCAATGGGGCTTCGGTCCCGGCGGCCTTACCGGCCTGACCGAAGCGCCCAACCACCCCTCCCCCTGGACCGCGATCGAGGTGGAGGGCAACCGCGCCCGCCGCACGGCTGACGTGACGCTGGACTTTTCCGGCATCGCCAAGGGCTTTGCCGTGGATGCCGTGGCGGCGGTCCTGCGCGATCTGGGCGCCACCCATTTCCTCATCGAAATCGGCGGCGAATTGCGCGGACGGGGCGTCAAGCCCGACCTCCAGCCCTGGTGGGTCGATGTGGAGGCGCCTCCGGGCCTGCCCCTCCCCACGCTGCGCATTGCGCTTTGCGGCCTGTCGGTCGCAACCTCCGGCGACTATCGGCGGTTCCGGGAAGAGGACGGCGCCCGCCTTTCCCACAGCATCGATCCGATCACCGGCGCGCCCATCGCCAATGATGTCGCCTCCGTCACCGTCCTCCATGACAGCGCCATGCTGGCCGATGCCTGGGCGACCGCCATCACTGTGCTCGGCCCCGACCGCGGCATGACCCTCGCCACACGCCACGGCATCGCCGCCTGCCTGATCCGCCGGGCGGAGGGCAGCGGCCAAGAATATATGACCCCCGCCCTGACCGCGATGCTGGAGTGACAGTCCGGGGTGGATGTCGGACGGTCCGCTTATCCGTCATCCCCGCGAAAGCAGGGACCCATCTCCTGAGCGAACTGCCAGATGCAAGGTTGGGAGATGGGTTCCCGCTTTCGCGGGAATGACGAGAGTGGGGATGTCGGAAAATGGCCAAAACCATCCAAACCTCCGACGATTTCCCTGTCCTACAGCCCGCAAAATCCGCTACGCCGCGCGCGGCTCTTTGAAATAGGAAATATCGGCAGAAATCGCCCTTTTCCGTACCCCTATCGTGTCACCTATGTCACCCAAATCCTGTCGCGCTCAGGCGTCGGCCCAGCGCCGCAGCAGATTGTGATACACCCCGGTCAGCCGGATCACCTGCGCATTGTCCTGCCCCAGATCCCCCGCCAGCGCCTGAATGCTGCTGTCGAGATCGAACAGCATCTGCCGCGCCGCATCGTCCCGCACCATCGATTGCAGCCAGAAAAAGCTCGCCAGGCGCCGCCCCCGCGTCACCGGCTCCACCCGATGCAGCGAGGATGACGGATAAAGCACCGCATGCCCCGCGGCCAGCTTCACCCGCTGCACGCCGAAATTGGTTTCGACCGTCAGTTCGCCGCCATCATAGCTTTCCGGCTCCTCCAGAAAGATGGTGATCGACAGATCGGACCGCACGCGAAAGCCGGTGCCCGCCTGAATCCGCACTGCATTGTCGACATGGGTGCCGAAGGCCTGCCCGCCCGCATAGCTGTTGAACAGCGGCGGAAAGACTTTGAGCGGCAGCGCGACGGCAATGAACAAGGGCGACCGGCCCAGCGCATCCAGCACGATCTGCCCCGCCTGCCGGGCTTCGGCACAGTCTTCGGGCAATTGCAGGTTATGCTTGGCGAGCGCCGACTGGTGGCCGGAGGTGACATTGCCGTCCACCCACTGCGCCGCATCGATCAGCGCCCGGACGCGCTGCACGGTTCCGGCATCCAGCAGTTCGGGAATAACGGTCAGCATGCCGGCGGCTCCTCTCCCAGCAGGGCGGCCAGCCCCGCTTCCTGCAATGATGAATGACGCAGATAATCTGCCGCCTTGTCCATGAAGGCTGCCGTCGCCGTCTCCCGCACCCGGCCGAGCCAGCGCAGTGCTTCGTCCGTCGCGCCATCCTCCGCCAGCAACCGGGCAAGGTTGAACCGGCCGCGAAAATCGCCGCCCTCCGCCGCGATCCGATAATGGCGCAGCGCCTCTGCCCGGTCTACCGCCACCGCCCAGCCATCCTCATGGAAACTGCCGATATAATTGGCCGCCTTGGCGCCGATCAGCCCCGAATCGCTCGAAGCCCGGCGGAACCAGTCCAGCGCCGCGGCATGATCCTCCGCCACGGCAAGCCGGGTCGCGTAATTATACATCGCCTCGGCCAGCCCCTGCCCGGCGGCAATGCGGTAACATTCGGTGGCGCGGCCCATGTCGACCGCCACGCCCCAGCCCAGTTCATAGCAGCGCCCGACCATGTTGAGCGCGAACATGTCATGCCGGGCGGCGGCGCGATTGAACCAGCCAAAGGCCGCGCACGGATCGGCGGGCAGTTCGACCCCGTCCAGCAACATCTGCGCCAGCAGCAGCTGGGCCTGGACCACGCCCCCTTCCGCCGCGACGCGGATCAACGCCGCGCGATCCGCCCCCGGCTCCGCCAGCCGCGCGGCGAGTGCCTCCGCACCCATCGCGCTCAAACCGGCCAGCGAAGGCGGAGGCGCTTCATCCATCAATATTTGACGCTGAGCGTCGCGAAGGCCGACCGGCCCGCCGCGATCGTCGCATAATGGTTGGTATAGGCTTGGCTGAAATAGACCTTGTCGGTCAGGTTCTGAACATTGACGCTCAGGCCGACCCGGTCGCTAAACTCATAGCTGGCGCGGGCATCGAAGCGCCAATAGCTCGGCACCGACCGGGCGATGATCTTCGTCGCCGGGCTGACAGTCACCACGCCCGTGCTATCCTGCGTCGCCTTCCGGTCGTCGGCATAACCGCCGAACACCCGGCTCATATAGAAAGCGCCACCGCCGATATTGAGCTTGGGCAGCACTTCGACATTGGTCCAGAGCGAAAAGCTGTGCTTGGCCGTCTGCGGGAACTGGCGGCCGGTGTTGACGGATTCGACCAGCACCGTGATCCGTTGAGCAGACGGGATTGACGCATCGCTTAAAGCTGTGAAACCGCCGTCGACGATTTTCGCATCCATATAGGTATAGCCGCCAAAGACGCTCCACTTCGGCAGGATTTCACCGTTGAAGCCCAGCTCCACACCCTTGATCAGGCGCTCGCCGATGAACTGCGGATTGCCGTCCGGACCGGTGACACGGGCGTTCTTCGTCTCCGTCCGGAACAGCGCGATGTTCAACGACAGGCGGGAATTGAACAGGTCCGCCTTGGCGCCGACTTCATAGCTTTTGGTCCGCTCGACCTTCAGCGCGTCGACAAGCGCGGCGTTGTTGACTGTACCGAAGCTGTTGCCCTCCTGCCCTTCGCCTACCAGACTGTTCGGCGGCGTCGCGGCGGTGGAATAGGAAGCGTAGATGCTGGTGTTCGGCGTCGGCTTGGCCACCAGCCCCGCCTGCCAGTTCCAGATATCATCCTCCCGCGTCAGGCGGAAGCTCTGCGTCGCCGCGATCGGCTGGCCCGGCAGGACCGAGGATTTGAAGCTGTCGAAACGCAGGCCGAGATTGGCGATCAGCCATGGCGTCAGCGTCACGGAGTCGAACAGATAGGCCGACTGCGTATCGGCATCGGTCTGCGTTTCCGCGATCGGCAGGGTTTTGGAAATGGCCGCCGGAACCGCGGAGGTTTCATTGGCATAGTTGACCCAGGGATCGGCCGGATCGGGATTGAACAGGCTGGTGCAATTATAGCGCAACTGAGCGGCAGCCGAACAACGGGCGGCAGCGCCCAGCGTCCCTCCGGTCGTCAGCGCCTCATTGCCGCTGCTATTCACCAGACCGCGCGTGACATAGGAACCGCGCCGCGCCTTTTCCCAGGAAAATTCGACGCCTGCGGCAAAGCTGTGTTCGATGCCGCCGGTGTTGAATTTGCCGAACAGGTCGGTCTGGTTGGTCAGCGTATCGACATAGCCATAACGGCTGTTCGCGCGACGCCACACCAGACCGCTATTATAGACATTGCCCAGACTATCGTCCGGCTGAGTAAGGATATAGGCCTGATTATTGTGGCTATAGCGCACCGTGTTGCGCAACGTCATGCCGCCAAAATCATGTTGCGCGCGGACGGTGAACTGGTCCGTCTTGCTCTCGCGGAAATCGCGATTCTTCAGGCCGTAGAAGGTGTCACGGCCGACATGGCCGGTGCTGCCATTGGCCAGCGTCACGTCCCCGATCGCAGGCTCCGAATAAGTGAAGCCGGTCGGCGCGTTGCAGACCGTGGTCGTGCAGACATAGGTATAGGGAATGCCGCTGTCAGGCAATTCGTCGGTGTCGAGATGATACCAGGACAGCGTCAACTGGGTCGGCGTGTTCATGCCAATGGTGAGCGAGGGGGCGACGCCCCAGCGCTTCTGCCAGATGGCGTCGCGACCGGCTAGGTCCTGATCATGCCACATGCCCGCCACGCGAAAGGCGATCGTGTCCGTCAGCCTGTAATTAAGGTCCGCCGTGATCCGCTTGTAATCGGCAGTGCCGTAGGACAGTTCCGCGCTGGCGAAATCGCGGTCGCGGGGCAACTTGGTGATGATGTTGAGCGAACCACCCGCACTACCACGCCCGCCGAGCGAACTGTCGGAGCCACGCACCACCTGGATCTGCTCGATCGCGAAGGTTTCGCGCGACTGGGCCGAGCTATCGCGCACGCCGTCGACATAGGTGCTGCCCTGGCTGTCGAAGCCGCGGATGAAGGGGCGATCACCGATCGGATTGCCGCCCTCGGCCGCGCCGAAGGTGATGCCTGGCACGGTCCGCAACGCCTCGACCAGCGTTGCCGAACCGGTGTCCTTGATCACATTTTCGCTGACGATCGCGATCGAACGCGGTGTATTGATCAGGGGCGCGGTCGCCTTGGGCGAGATGATATCCTGATTATAACGGCCATTGACGACGATCTGGCCGGCATCCGCCTGTTGATCCACCGCCGAATCGTCGGCCTTGTCGAGCGCCAGGGCAGGACCCGATATGAAGGCCCCCACACAGCCTAACGCCAAAAAGGCCGGCCCTCCGCGCCGGCGGGTGTCGTTATGCATGACGATTGGTCCCCTTTTCATCCCTATTTTGGGGACCAGTTATTGAGACGCGTTCTCATAGTCAAACACTATTGAGAAACAAAAGCAGACCTGGCAGAAACGGGTCATGCCCGTGTCATCCTGGTCCGCTCCGCAGGACGAACGGGATTTCGACCACGCCCTTCACCCGCACGGCCTGCCCGTCGCGCATAATCGGCTTCCAACGCCAGCCGCGCACCGCATCCCGCGCCGCATCGTCGAGCCGGGAGAAGCCGCTGCTCCGATTGATGGCGATGCTTTCCACCGCGCCATCCATTCCCAGGGTCAGCGCGAGGACGACCGTGCCCTGCTCCCGCTTGCGACGGCTTTCGATCGGATAGCGCGGCGGCCTGCCCGCGACCATCTGCGTACCAAGATCTCCTCCCTGAACGACGCTTGGACCAGCCGACACGACGGGTGCGACGACGGGTGCTGGAAGCGCCACTGGAGGCGCGGGCGGCACCGGCTGCGGCGTCGTTGCCACCATTGGCGTGGGCGGCACCGGCACCTGAACCAGTGGCGACGGCGCAACGATCCGGGGCTGCGAGGGCGGCGGAGCGACATCGGCGGCGGGCGGCGGCGGTGGAGGCAGCAGGTTCACGACCGACAGGCGCGTCTCCCGCATACGCTGGACATGCTGCCGCGCCTGAATCAGTAGCGTGATCACCACTGCATGGAGGAGGAGGATCAGAATGATCGCCGGGATATTCAAAGCGCGCCGCTCTCCATAACGAGCGGGTAGCGTGTTCGGCTGGGCCACCCCTACACTGGGAACAAGCACCAGGGCCGCCGGGGGCGAGACGATCACGTCATCGGTCGTGTCTTCAACAAATATATCCGCTACGCGAAGCATGGCAGATCCCCTTTTGCGGCGTAAGTGCATGGCCGGGCCATAACGCGAATCATAATGCAACTCAATCGCATCTTTGAGCGGGTGGCGACCCGAGGAGGAGAGGAGTGCATCGCCACCCGCCCGTTTCCCCCGGCAAGGGACGAATGCCGGGGGGAGAAGAAAGTCAGAACATATAGTTCAGGCTGAACACCGCCGACCGTGTCGGGGCGGGCTGCGCCCAGCTACCGCCGACATTGTTGCGCACGGTCGTCACATATTTTTCGTTGGTGAAGTTCTGCACATTCACCTGCGCCTTCAGCTTTTCCGTGATCGGATAGGAGGCCATGAAGCGGTGAATGGTGTAGCTCGGCACCCGATAGCCCACATAGCTGTTCGCGACCAACTGGGCGAGCGTCGGCTGATTGAGCAGGAAGCTGCCCTGATAGGTCAGGCCATAGCCCAGCTCTAGGCCGAAGCCGAAGCGATAGGTGGTGAAGAGGCTGCCTGAATGTTTGGGCGTGTTGGTGAGCGCGTAGCCTGCCGTCGGATCGGGGAAGGCCGCGCTGTTGGCGCAAGTGCCCGCCGTGGGATCGACCGCACCCGGATGCGCCAGACAATAATCGGACACGCCCTGTTTGATCCTGCTCTTGAGATACATGTAATTGGCGGAGATGGTCCAGTTGCTCGTGATGTTGCCGGACGCGCCGAACGACACACCCTCCACCCGCTGGAAACCGTCGGTCGCCTGATCGGGCAAGGTCGGATCGCCCGACACCACCTTGATCTGGTTGCGGTCGTTGCGGAACGCCGCCAGCGTCAGCAGCAGCTTCTTGCCGAACAGGTCCGCCTTCGCGCCGATTTCGTAATTTTCGGTCGTCTCGGGCCTCACATTGCAGGTCAGCGTCGAGCAGGCACCGTCGACCGAGGCCTTGGACGGAAGCTTGCTATTGCCATAGGCGATATAGAGGCTGGTGTCCGGCGTCGGCTTCACCACCGCGCCGAGGCGATAGGAAAAGAGATTATCCTTGACCCGGAACGGCCCGGTGACCCCGCTCAGCTGGCCCAGCAACGGGGAGCCCGCCGTTGAGTTGAATGTGAAAGTGCGGTTCAGGCCTTCCACCTTCTCGTAACGGACGCCGCCGTTGATCTCGAACCAGTCGGTGAACTTCATCGTGTCGAACAGATAGGCGGCATAGCTGGTCTGCTCGCCCAGATTCCTGCTCGCCAGAATGAAGTTGATCGGGCCGGTATAGATGTTGCTACCATAGGTGAAACCGGCTGGCCCCTGCACCACTTCGCCGGGATTGGCGATGTTGACCAGCGGGAAGGTCGGCGTCGATCCGTCAGCGTTGCGCGGCAGCGTGCCCTGGGTCTGACGATATTTCTCCCACAGCGCGGACACGCCCAGCACCAGCGTGTGTTGAACGCCGCCGGTCGCGAAATCGGCACTGAGGTCAAGCTGGTTATATGCCGTCTCGTTGGAGATCAGCCGCTGCACGCCACGCCCGCCGGTCGGCAGATAATAGCCCGCTGGCACAGTCGCCGGACAGGCCGCGCTGACGCCGTTGATATCCATCGGCTGAAGACCGGTCGAGGCCAGACAGAAAGTGCCGTTGGGCTGGCTGGTGATCGTATTCTGACGGATATTCTCATAACGCGTCAGGTTGCGGATCTTCACCGTGTCGCTGAAGGCATGGCTGAAGATTGCCTGGATCGAATCCGTCTTGCTGTTCTGCTGATCCAGATTGGCGAAGCCATAATAGCCGCTTCGGTCGAAATCTTTCAGGAAGCCGCCATTATTGGCATAATAGCGCAACCCATATTGCGGCATCGCCCGGTCGTCCAGATGCTCATATTGCAGGGTCAGGCTCGTCGGGCCGTCAATGCCGATCGTCACGGCGGGCGCGACGCCCCAGCGCTTGTAATTTTCCACGTCGCGACCGGGCACGTCATTTTCGTGATAAACGGCATTGATGCGTACTGCGACCAGGTCGTTGATGCGCTTATTGGCATCCACCGTCGCGCGATAATAATTGTCGGTGCCGATGCCTGCGTTGAGGATCGTCTGATCGCCAGCCAGTGGACGCTTGGTGACCAGATTGATCGTGCCTGCGACGGAACCGCCGCCGTTCATCACCGAATTCGCGCCGTTGGTGACTTCGACCTGCTCGATATTATAAACCTCGTTGCGGTTCAGGAACGCGCCGGACCGCACGCCGTCAACCGTGACATCGTTCTTCGCATCCTGCCCGCGCAGGATGATTCGGTCGCCATAGCCGAAACCGCCCTCGCCCGCGCCGAAGGTGATGCCGGGCACGGTGGAAAGCACGTCGCGCAGCGTCAGCAGGTTCTGCTGCTGGATCGTTTCCTTGCCGATCACGGTGATGGTCTGCGGCGTGTCGAGCAGCGGTCGCGTATATTTCGGCGAATCCGCCTTCTCCACCTTGATCGGCGATTCATCGATCGCCGTGTCGGTGACCGTCATCCCACCCAGCTTGGCGCCCTGGACGCCATCCTGCGCCTGCGCCGCCGAGGCGAAGGCCATCGCGCCGACGCAGCCGAGCGCCAGGAAGGAAGGACGTGACGTTGCTTTAGACATGAAAACAGAACCCCTTTTTGTAACCTTGGGGGTTCTGCTATTGAGAGTCGTTCGCATAGTCAATGCTATTGCGAATAATTATTATTTTATAATCGTATATTATCTGTAAAAAGCCAGCATCTTATGGCGCTCGCCAGATTGGGAGGATCGTGGGCAGCCATGCGCGCGACGTCGATGCGCGCGATCAGCGCATTGACAGGCAAGCCCTCACGCACGGCGACCGCGCGGAGGGCTTGCCAGAAAACCGGTTCGAGGCTGATCGCAGTCTGATGACCGGCGATGGTCACGCTGCGCTTGACAGGCGGGGCGAAGGGCGATGCCGCCGGCGTCGAAGCATTTTCAGGATGGCCGCCTGTAGTCATCGGCCTGGAAAATGCGGCATCAGAAATGCCGGAACGCCATGGAAGACACCACCCTCCTCCATCAGTACATATGCTGGCCGCCGTTGATCGACAGCGTGCTGCCGGTCACGAAGCCGCCATCCTCGCTACAGAAGAAGGCGACGCCGCGCGCGATTTCATGCGCATGACCAAGGCGGCCGACCGGAATCTTGGCCACGATCTTTTCCAGCACGGCGGGCGGCACGGCGGCGACCATGTCGGTGTCGATATAGCCGGGGGCGATCGCATTGACGGTCACGCCATATTTCGCGCCTTCCTGCGCCAGCGCCTTGGTGAAGCCATGGATGCCCGACTTGGCGGCGGCATAGTTCACCTGACCATATTGACCGGCCTGCCCATTGATCGATCCGATATTGACGAAACGACCCCAGCCGCGTTCGCGCATCCCACTGAAGGTCGCCTTCGCCATATTGAAGCAGCCGCCCAGATTGATGCGCATCACTTCATTCCAGTCGTCGAAGCTCATCTTGGCCAGCACGCCGTCGCGAGTGATGCCCGCATTGTTGACGACGATGTCGATCGGCCCCAGCGCTTCGGTCACCTGCGCGCAGCCGTCCAGGCAGGCCTGGTGATCGCCCACATCCCATTTGAAGGAAGCAATGCCGGTCGCGTCCGAAAAGGCCTGCGCCTTGGCGTCGTTGCCCGCATAATTGGCGGCGACCGTATAGCCCATTTCCCTGAGCGCCAGACTGATCGCTTCGCCAATGCCACGCGTTCCGCCCGTGACGACTGCAACCTTGCTCATGATAGGCTCTCCTCAACAAAAAAGTGATGGACGAAACTTACCTCTCCAACCAGCCTGCCAGTTCGCGACGGGCCAGTTTCTCATACAGGTTCATAGCGTCCACAGACGCGTTCAAACAACTCAAATGGACAAAATTATTACCACCGGAAGCGATAAATTCCGCTTTGCCACGAATGGCGATTTCCTCTACCGTTTCCAGGCAATCGGCTGCGAATCCGGGTGTCAGGACTGCAATATTTCTGACACCTTCGGAGGGCAGCTTTTTAAGTACTTCATCGGTGGCCGGCCCAAGCCATTTCGCGCGGCCGAAACGGGACTGGAACGTCACCCGCACTTCGCATCCCAGCGCCTGCGCCAGTAATCGGGCGCTCTCCACGCATTGGTCGCGATAGGGATCGCCCAGCGCCCGCGTCCGCTCCGGCATGCCGTGGAAGCTGGCGATCAGCAGATCAGGGGCGAAATCCAGGGCAGCAAGCTGAGTCAGCGTGGAAGCGCGCAACGCCTCGACATAGGCGGGATCGGCATAATAGGGCGCCAGAGTACGGATCGCCGGTTGCGCGCGCATCCTGCCCAGCGCCACATAGGCCGCATCCAGCGCCGTCGCCGTCGTCGCCGCGCAATATTGCGGATAGAGCGGCGCCAGCAGGATGCGATCACATCCCGCCGCGACCATCGCCTCCAGTCGCGAGGCGATCGACGGATTGCCGTAACGCATCGCCCAATCCACCACCAGCTCCGGCAGGCGCTGCTGGAGCGCGACCGAAGCGGCGCGGGTGTGGACCGCCAGCGGAGAGCCGTCTTTCATCCAGACCTGCCCATAGGCATGAGCCGATTTGCGCGGGCGGGTCATCAGGATCGGTCCGCGCAATATCGGCTGCCAGAGCCATTGGGGGATTTCGACCACGCGCGGGTCGGAGAGGAATTCCCTGAGATAGCGTCGCACCGATGCCGCGTCCGGCGCATCGGGCGTGCCGAGATTGATGAGCAGGATGCCGATCTTGCCCATCATCCCTCCATCAGCAGCGGCACGCCGCGGAAACGCCGCCCGGCGGTGGTGAACAGCGCATTGGCAATGGCGGGCGCGACCAGCGGCGTCGCAAGATCGGTGAGGCCGTCAGGCGGCGCGGTGCTGCGGATCAGCTCCACCGTCACTTCCCCCACATCACCCAGGCGTGGCAGTCCCATGCGTCCGAGGATCGCGCGGGTCGGCATGCCCTTCGCATAGGGCACAGACGCGCCCATGGCATAGGCCAGTCCATGGATCAGACCACTTTCGATCTGCTGCCGGGCGATATCGGGATTGACCTGCTCCCCGCCATCAACGGCGGCGACGATACGGCTGACCTTCAATTTGCCTTCGGAAATTCCCGCTTCCACCATGACCGCGATGAAGGCGCCGTTCATCACATGCGCCGCCAGCCCCTGCCCGCTCCCGGCGATGCCACCCTGCCAGCCGCCCATGGCGCCCACGGTGGTCAGGCAATGGGCGAGGCGCGGATTGCCGCCCAGCATCTGGATACGGAAGGACATGGCCTCCATCTGCGCCTGATGCGCCATCTCGTCTATGAAACTTTCGGTGAAGAAGGCCCCGTGAAGATGGGCATTGCCCCGCGAAAAGCCGAGCGGCAGACCGGTATCGGCGGGAAAATGATCGACCGCCCAGTTCGGCACGGCATAGGGCAGATCCATGCCCGCCACCGCCAGTCGGGTGGAAACGCCAGCGGCCTCCGCGCTCGCCTCATGGGGCAATCTGCCATGGGCGATGCGCGCCCATGCCTGCGTCATCGCGCAGGGCGCCGCGACCTTGGCCGACCAATGTTCGATCGCCCCGTTACGGCCGAGCCTGCCCGTCATGCGCGCATGGGCAGGCGCGCTCGGCCGGTCCTGAATCACATCCTCCAGCCGGGACCAGAGCAACTGCACCGGCCGCCCTGCCTCGCGCGACAACAGCGCAGCCTGCACGCCCGCCTCATGATCCATCCGGCGCCCATAGCCGCCGCCCGCATGCAGGGGATAGAGCGTCACCGCGCCTGCCGACAAACCCAGCGCCCTGGCAATGGCGGCACGCGCCAGTCCCGGCGCCTGGGTCGCCATCCACACTTCCGCGCCGTCGTCCGTGATCCGCGCCGTCGCGCTCATCGGTTCCAGCCCCAGATGCAGTCCCGGCCGCACCTTATATTCGCTGGCAAGGATCGCCGTCCCCTGAGACAAGGGCGCGATATCGCCCTGCGCAAAAAGCCGCTCACCGGAAGAGGCAGAAAAGGCCTGCTCCAGCGCAGCCTCGATCCCGGCATTGTCCACGGGCCTGCCTGAAAGCTCGAAGACCGGATCGGCCAGGTCCAGCGCCTTGTTCGCCGCCCACCAGTTGCTGGCGACCACCGCCACCCAGCGTTCCTTCCGGATCAGCCTGAGGAAGCCGGTGACGGATTTCGCCGCGCCCTCATTGACGCTTTTCAGCACTGCGTCCCCGATCGGCCCCTGACGGATCGAAGCGAAGGCCATGTCGGGCAGGCGAATATCCGCCGCGAAATTATGGCTGCCGTCGATCTTGGACGGGGTGTCGAGCCGGGGCAGTTCCTGCCCTGCCAGCCGGTCCACATCCGCCTGCCGAAAGGGCAATATGTCAGGCAGGTCATAGGTCGCGGCATCGTCCACCACCTCGCCCAGCTTCAGCTTGCGCTTCCCGCCATCGGAAATGATCCCGTCCCGGATATCGCAGCTTTCCCACGCCACGTCCCAGCGCGCCGCCGCCGCCTTGCACAAAAGCACCCGCGCCGCCGCGCCCGCCTCGCGATAGGCCTGATGGAACATCGGGATGGATGTGCCCGCCCCTGTCAGCATCAAGGCGCGCCGCGTCGCATATTGATCGATGGTCCAGTCGCCCGCTTCGCCGGCCAACCGGCTCCAGTCATTGGCCAGCCATTCGCGCGCCAGCAGGGTGTTGGCGTAAAGCGGGCTGATCGGCGCGCCCTGCACGCCGACGGTGCGCCAGTCGGCGCCCAGCTCATCCGCCAATATCTGCGGCAGGAGCGTGCTGACCCCCTGCCCCATTTCCGTCTGCGGCATGATGACGATGACCTGCCCGGCCCGGTCGATCTTGAGGAAAGCATTGAAAGCGGTTTCGCCCGGCGCAGTGTTGAGATTGGGCCGATAGGCGCGCGGCCATGCCGCCCATGCCAGCAACAACCCGGCCCCCACGCCTCCGCCGATCAGCAGCGCGCGCCGGTTCAAACCCTTTTCCGTCTGCTGACCCTGCTTCCGCGGTGCGCGCCCCATATCTGCGCTGATAAAGAGGCTTCGAAGCGGTGGAAAGCCCTATTGCGCCGAAAGGCTCAAGCAACCGGCTCAAGCTGGAGGCGGCGTATCTCGATCACCGGGCACCGATCCATCACCACCTTGAGCCCAGCCGCCTCCGCGCGGGCGGCAGCTGCCTCATCGACGACGGCCAGCTGCATCCAGACCGATTTCGCGCCTGCGGCTATGGCATCGTCCACGGCCTCTCCCGCCACCTCGCTGCGGCGGAAGATGTCGACCATGTCGATCGGCACGCCGATATCGGACAGGCGCGCCCAGACGAACTCGCCATGGACATGCTCGCCCGCTATTTGCGGATTGACCGGCAGAACGCGATAGCCATGGTCCTGCAACGCCTTCATCACGCCATGGCTTGGCCGCCCGGGGCGGTCGGATATCCCGATCAGCGCGATGGTGCGGATTTCATTCAACAGATCGGCAATATCCTGTGCTGCGGTCAAAGGCATTTGGCGACACTCCATAATCTGTCCGACATGGGAAAGACGCGGGAGTACTGGAAGCTGTTCCCTTGAATGCACATCCCCCGCGCAGGCAGGAGCGCTCTTGACCCAATCCTGCTTAGCCCTTCAGCCAGTCCACCAGCTTCTCCGCGATCGCGCGGAAGGGCGCGCCATGCACATCATCCCCCGCCGCCGGCGGATCGCCCGCATCGGAACGGCGGCGAATATCGATGGCCAGCGGAATCCGTCCGAGGAAAGGCATGCCCATCTCGCCTGCCGCCGCCTCTGCGCCGCCCTGGCCGAAGGGGTCCGACACCTCCCCGCAATGCGGACAGGCATAGCCTGCCATATTCTCGACGAGGCCGATCATCGGCACATGGGTCTGCTCGAACAGGCTGACTGCCCGGATCGCGTCGATCAGCGCCAGATCCTGCGGCGTCGAAACGATGACCGCCCCGGCAGGCTTGTGCTTCTGCACCATGGACAGCTGCACGTCGCCCGTACCCGGCGGCATGTCCACGATCAGCACTTCCGTCGCGCCCCAGTCCGCCTCGATCAGTTGCGCCAGCGCATTGCCCGCCATCGGCCCGCGCCATGCCAGCGCCTTGCCCGGCTCGACCAGATGGCCCATGGACAGCATCGGGATGCCGAACGGGCTTTGCACCGGAATGAGTTGCTTGTCCTTCGCCTGCGGCTTCTGGTCCTCGCTCGCCATCAGCCGCGCCTGCGAAGGGCCGTAAATATCGGCATCGACCAACCCGACCTTCACCCCGATCCGTTGCAGCGCCACCGCCAGATTGGCCGAAAGGGTCGATTTGCCCACCCCGCCCTTGCCGGAAGCGACGGCGATGATCTTCAACGGCTTGCGCTCGGCAGTCATGGCGATGCGCACGTCGCTCACGTCCGGCAGGCTGAGCGCGCCCTCGCGGATCGCCGCGGCGACGGCATCGCGCTGCTCGGGCGAGAGGCCCGCCACGTCCAGCACCAGCGACATCACGCCGTCCTTCACCCGCGGCGCGCTGGCCCGGCCGTCGGTCAGGGTTTTCAGGCGGGCGGCAAAATCTTCAAGCTGGGTCATGGGACCGCCATGTAGTGCCGATCGCTTCGAAGCGAAACCGGCCCGACCCCATTTTTGTCCGGGAAATGTTTGCGGCCGTGATTTCCCAGCCGCCAGATGTATCCATCTGGTTCAAAATTACTCTAGCGACATCATTCGAAACAATAATCGTTGCTAAGGGCACTGTTTTTCGCCGGAGAGCCTTCCTATAGAGGAGCGATGAAGAGAATTTTCGGGTGGATGCCGGGCATAGCGAGCGCCATGGCCCAGGGTCCCTGGGGCGGCAAGAACGACGGGCCGGACGGCAATGAGGGCAAGGGGGGCGACGGCGGGCCGCGCAACCCCTGGACGCAACCCGGACGCCCCGGCTCCAAGGGACCTTCCGCGATCGAGGAACTGCTCCGCCGCGGCAAGGACAGCTTCGGTCAGGGGGGCGGCGGTTTCGGCAACCTCCCGCCCCGGCCTTCCGGCAAGGCGCTCTGGCCTGCCGCGATCGGCATTTTGGTGGTGCTGTGGCTGGTCCTGACCTGCTTTCACCGCGTCGGCCCGCAGGAGCGCGGAGTCGTCACGCTGCTCGGCAAATATAGCCGTACTCTCTTGCCGGGCATCAGCCTGACCCTGCCCGCGCCCTTCGAAAATGTGACGACCGTGGATGTCGAGGAAATCCGCACCATCGATGTCGGCTCGACCCGCGCGGAGAGCGAGAATCTGGTGCTGACCGGTGACCAGAATATCATCGACCTCGCCTATTCGGTGCGCTGGAACATCCGCAATCCGGAGCTGTATCTGTTCCAGCTGTCCGACCCCGACGCCTCGGTTCGCGAGGTCGCGGAAAGCGCGATGCGCTCCGTCGTCGCCAGCGTCAGCCTGGAGGACGCGCTGGGCGCCGGCCGTACCGAGATCGAGCAGCAGGTCGAACAACGCATGCAGGAGATTCTCGACGGCTACAGGTCGGGCATCCGGGTCCAGGGCGTCGCGATCAAGCAGGCCGACCCGCCGACCGCCGTCAACGACGCGTTCAAGGCCGTGTCCGCCGCGCAGCAGACCGCGCAGACCTACCTCAACGAAGCCCGCGCCGCCGCGCAGCAGGTAACGGCCAAGGCGCAGGGAGAGGCAGCCGCGTTCGACAAGGTCTATGAACAGTATAAGCTCGCGCCCGACGTCACCCGCCGCCGCATGTATTATGAAACCATGGAGGGTGTCCTGTCGAACGTCGACAAGACCATCGTCGAAAGCGGCAATGTGACGCCGTTCCTGCCGCTGCCCGAACTCAAGCGCCGCGCGCAGGGGACGACCGCCCAGGGCACCTCGACCGAGGAGGGCCAGTGATGCAGGGCCTGATCCGCCACCCCGTCGCGCTGGCGCTGCTCGCCATCGCCGCTCTGCTGCTGATCGGCAGCACCATCGCGATCGTGCCCGAAACCAAGCAGGGCGTGGTCGTGCGTTTCGGCGATCCCAAGAAGATCATCAACCGCTACCGCCCGAACGAGGAGTTCGGCAAGACCGGCGCGGGCGTCATCCTGCGCTGGCCGTTCATCGACCAGATCGTCTGGATCGACAAGCGCGTGCTGTCGGTCGAGATGGAACGCCAGCAGGTGCTCTCCACCGATCAGCTGCGCCTTCAGGTCGACGCCTTTGCCCGCTATCGCGTCGTCGATCCGCTGCGCATGTATATCGCGGCGGGCAGCGAGGACCGCGTGTCCGACGCACTGCGCCCCATTCTCGGCTCGGCGCTGCGCAATGAGCTGGGCAAGCGGCCGTTCGCCGCGCTGCTCTCGCCCGAGCGCGGCCAAGTGATGGACAATATCGAGGCGGGGCTGAACCGCGTCGCCCGCCAATATGGCGCGCAGATCGTCGATGTCCGCATCAAGCGCGCCGACCTGCCCGACGGCGCACCGCTGGAAAGCGCCTTCACCCGCATGCGCACCGCGCGCGAGCAGGAGGCGCTCACCATCCGCGCCCAGGGCGCCAAGCAGGCGCAGATCATCCGCGCCGAAGCCGACGCCAACGCAGCGCGCATCTATTCGGAAAGTTTCGGCAAGGATGCGCAATTCTACGATTTCTATCGCGCGATGCAGGCATATCGCTATACTTTCGCCCCGGATCGGCAGGGGTCGACCTCCATGGTCCTCTCCCGCGACAATGATTTCCTGAAGCAGTTTCAGGGACGTTGATTGAGCGCTGAATTCATTACGGAACCAGCGTCATTCAATGGCGGTTAAGGCAAGGCGGCGCATGTCACTCCCCAAAGAGTCCCGCCTTTCCTTTCCGCTTGTTTCATGAGAGGACCGTCACGAGTGCGTTACGCTTATGCCATTACCGGTGCCCTGCTGCTTGGCGGCACCGCCATTGCCGTGACCTCCAGCCCGAATGTCGGCGCGCAGGTCGCCCAGAATGAGGGCATGCAGGCGGCTGCCCCCGCCGGCGCGCCCGCCAGCCTGGCCGATATGGTCGAAAAGCTGCAACCGGCCGTGGTCAACATATCGACCAGACAGCGGGTGCAGGTGCAGAACCCCTTCGCCGGCACGCCCTTCGGCGACCTGTTCGGCCAGGGCCAGAGCCAGGGTCAGGGCGGCAAGCCCCAGACCCGGCAGGCGCAGTCGCTGGGTTCCGGCTTCATCATTTCGGCCGACGGCTATATCGTCACCAACAACCATGTGGTGTCTGCGGGCGCCGAAGGCGCGACGGTAGACTCGATCACCGTCACCATGACCAATCGCGAGGAATATCCCGCCCGATTGGTGGGCCGCGACCCGGCGACCGACATCGCCGTCCTCAAGATCGACGCAAAAAAGCCCCTGCCCTTCGTGAAGTTCGGCGACAGCGCCAAGGCGCGGGTCGGTGACTGGGTGATCGCCATCGGCAATCCCTTCGCGCTTTCGGGCACGGTGACGGCAGGCATCATCTCCGCCGTGCATCGCGGCACCGGCGGCACCTATGACAAGTTCATCCAGACCGACGCATCGATCAATCAGGGCAACTCCGGCGGCCCGATGTTCGACATGCGCGGCAATGTGATCGGCATCAACAGCCAGATTCTCTCGCCCTCGGGCGGCAATGTCGGCATTGGTTTCGCCATCCCCTCGGAACAGGCGGCGCCTATCGTGGACACGCTGCGCAAGGGGCAGAGCGTCAAGCGCGGTTATCTGGGCATCCAGATCAGCCCGCTGGGCGAAGATCTGGCCGATTCCCTCGGCCTCGCCAAGAATCGCGGCGAGTTCGTGCAGGGCGTGGAACCGGGCAAGGGCGCGGACAAGGCCGGGATCAAGGCCGGCGACGTGATCGTCAGCGTGGCGGGCCAGGAAGTGACGCCGGACCAGAATCTCTCGTCCATCGTCGCCTCTCAGCCCATCGGATCGCGGGTGCCGATCGTGCTGCTGCGCAACGGCCAGCGCCAGACCGTGGCCGCCGTGGTCGGGGAACGCCCGTCGGAGGACGAGCTGAACGCCTTCGCCCAGAGCCAGGACGATGATTTCAACCAGCAGCAGGACGACCAGTCCAGCAGCGGTCAGGCAACCCAGCAGTCGCTCGGCATTTCCGCCATTCCGCTGACCTCGACCATCATCCGTCAACTCGGCCTTCCGGCCGACACGCGCGGCATCGTGATCACCGCCGTCGACGCATCGACCGATGCGGGCGCCAAGGGCCTGCGTCGCGGCGACGTGATCATCAGCGCCAACAACCGCCCGGTCGCGAACCAGGCGGAACTGGACGCGCAGGTCAAGGCGGTGTCGACACAGGGTCGCAGCGCGATCCTGTTGCAGGTGCTGCGCCGTGGCCAACCGGCGGTGTTCCTGCCCGTGCGGCTGCGCGATAAATAAAAGGCTGAAAATCAGGCGATCGTTACGGGTCGCGCTTGCCGGAGCCACTGTCTCGCTATTAGAGTGACGACGGACTCCGGCGGGCGCGGCCCGAAGCGAGTCTCTTTGTTTTCCGTGATTTCCGAGCCAGCAGGTGATCCCACCTGCTTCGAAATCACTACAGGGGGAGCATGACGCAGATGAGCGACGGCATTTTCATCGGCCTTGGCGCACCGGACAAGGATGGCGGCATCCCCCAGACGCTGAACCTGCGCAGGGCCAATCGCCACGGCCTGATCGCGGGCGCAACCGGCACCGGCAAGACGGTGACGCTGCAAGGCATTGCCGAAAGCTTTTCCGCGCTTGGCGTTCCCGTCTTCCTCGCGGATGTGAAGGGCGACCTGGCCGGCATTTCCATGGCCGGCTCCCCCACCGCGAAAAATGCCGACAAGCTGGTCGCCCGCGCCAGGGAAATCGGCATCGAAAATTACAGCTATGCCGACAACCCTGCGATCTTCTGGGATCTGTACGGCGAACAGGGCCATCCCATCCGCACCACCGTCAGCGAAATGGGGCCGCTGCTGCTCTCCCGCCTGATGGGGCTTAACGAGACGCAGGAAGGCGTGCTGTCCATCGCCTTCAAATATGCCGATGAGCAGGGGCTGCTGCTGCTTGACCTGGGCGATCTGCAAGCGATGCTGGCCTATTGCGCGGAAAATGCCGACAGCCTGTCCGCCCAATATGGCAATGTGACCAAGGCCAGCGTCGGGGCGATCCAGCGCCAGCTGCTCCAGCTGGAAAGCCAGGGCGGCGATCATTTCTTCGGCGAACCCGCGCTGGACATTCACGACATGCTGAAGGTCGATGACAAGGGCCGCGGCTATGTGAACGTGCTGGCCGCCGACAAGCTGATGCAGAGTCCCAAGCTATACGCCACCTTCCTTCTCTGGCTGCTGTCCGAACTGTTCGAGACGCTTCCCGAAGTGGGCGATCCGGACAAGCCGGTCCTCGTCTTCTTCTTCGACGAAGCGCATCTACTGTTCGACGACGCGCCCAAGGCGCTGACCGACAAGATCGAGCAGGTGGTGCGCCTGATCCGCTCCAAGGGCGTCGGCGTCTATTTCGTGACCCAGAACCCGATCGACATCCCGGAGGATGTGGCAGGCCAGCTCGGCAACCGCGTCCAGCATGCCCTGCGCGCCTTCACGCCCCGCGACCAGAAGGCGATCAAGGCCGCGGCTGACACCTTCCGCGTCAATCCGGACCTTAACGTCGAAACCGCCATCACCGAACTCAGGGTCGGTGAAGCACTGGTGTCGCTGTTGCAGGAGGACGGCTCGCCCGGCATCGTCCAGCGCACATTGATTGCCCCGCCCCGCTCGCGCCTTGGCCCGGTCGATGCCAGGGAGCGGGCGATCATCCAGTCCATTTCGCCCTGCGCCGGCAAATATGACACGCTGGTCGACCGCGAATCGGCGGAGGAAATCCTCGCCGCGCGCGGTCAGGCCGCTGCCGCCGCCGCGCAGGCCTCCAAGGCGCAGGTCGAAGCCGACAAGGCCGCCGCCGCACAGGCCAAGGTCGAGGCGAAACAGCGCGAGGCGCAACTCAAGGAACAGGCCCGGCAGGACGCCGCGGCCGCCCGCGACGCCGCCAAACCCTCCTCCTTCGACAAGGCGATCCAGTCCGCCACCCGCTCCGCCGCATCATCGGTCGGACGTCAGGTCGCCAATGAACTGGGCCGCGCGGTGTTCGGCGGGTCCAGCCGCAAAAGTTCGGGCGGGATCGCGGGCCAGCTGGTGCGCGGCATATTGGGCAGTCTGTTCAAATAAGCGCGGGGAGAAACGCCATGCGAAAGACGATTATCTGCACCCTGGGTCTGGCGTTCGCGATATCCGCTCACGCACAGGATCATCGCGACCTGCACCGCGCCGCCGATGCCGCCATCGCCATCGCCAGCGACATCGCCCGCGACCGTCAGGCCGAGCGCGACGCCAGGCGCCAGCCCTATGCCCCGCCCGGCTATGGTCCGATCCGCACCGCCACTGCCGCGCGCAACGCCTGCGCCGCCAAGGCGCGGGAGGAAGCCGGCCCCGGCACCAAAATCCTGGGCCGGATCGCCGCCAGCACCATGTCGACCGGCTGGGAAGTGGAAGGTGCAGTCGGTCCCTTTGACGGTCAGCGCTCCGTGCCCTTCGTCTGCTCGGTCCGCAACGGATCGGTCAGCGGTATCATGTTGCAGCCTGATCGGTAGAGTTTGGCCCAGTTAATTTTGAATCGTGTTCCTGCGAAGGCAGGAACCCAGTTCAAAC
>NZ_JALDYQ010000066.1:0-28040 GCF_032153725.1 Sphingobium sp.
GGACCCCGGGTCAAGCCCGGGGTGACGAAAAGGAGACGGTCCGCCTTCCACCCATCTCCGCCACACAAACCGAATCCTGGCCCAGCCTGACCCGGCGTGATCTTCGGGGCTGGCCATTGGCCCGATGTTTGGGCTAGATCAACCACATGAACACCGGTTTGCGGACCTGCCGCCGCATTTCAGGCCTTCCGCAAGCTGCCCGACTTTTCCTCGCGCCGCTGCTGCTGCTCGCGCCCGTCGCCTATGCGCAGACGGCGCCGCAGCCTGATGTCCAGCCCGATCCCGGCCTGGCTCCGATGCCCGACATGGGCGTCGACTGGCCCGACATGGGCCAGCCCGACAGCGTCAGCCCGATGGTCGAGCTGCCGCCCGATACCGCAGACACGCCGCAACAGGTCATCGCGCCCGAAATGTCCGAAGAACCGGGAGAGGAGGCCGCCACCTTCGCAGATACGGGCGAGGAGCGGCGCTACACCATTACCCTGAGCGGCGTGGAAGAGATTGCCGACACCCAGTTCACCACCCGCTTCAACGAATTGTCCGCATTGCATCTGGGAGAGGGGAAGCCCGCCAACCTCGCCCAGATCAACCGCCGCATCAAGGAAGACAGCGACCTGCTCGACCGGCTGCTGCGCGCCAAGGGCTATTATGCCGCCCGAATCCGCGCCGCCGTCGCCGCGCCGCCGCCGGGCAGCGACAGGCTTGCGGTCACCTTCCGCATCGCACCGGGCGCTCGCTATCTGTTGTCCTCGGTCGACGTGACGGGCCTGGAAACCACCGGAGAGCGCGAAGCGAAATTACGCGCGGCGTTCCCGCCCGGACCCGGCGATCCGGTCGATGCCGACGCCATCCTCGCAGGCGAGCTGTCGCTCCGGGTCGCGCTGGCCGAAAACGGCTTCCCCTTCGGTCAGGTCGAGGAACCGGAAGTCCGCATCGACCATGAAGAGCGCAAGGGCGACCTAGACATCGTCGTCAATCCCGGCGCCTATCGCACTTTCGGCAGGATCGTCATGGCGGATGAAACCCTGTTCAGCGCCCGCCATGTCCAGCGCATCGCCCGCTTCCATCCCGGCGACACCTATATGGCATCGGACGTGGAGGATTTGCGGCAGGCGCTGATCGCCACCGGCATCGTCTCCTCCCTCACCATGACCCCCAGGGACGCGGGCGATGGCGAACATGTCGACCTGGCCATCGACGCCAGGCCCGCGCCGTTGCGCACCATTGCGGGCGAACTGGGCTATGGCACGGGCGAAGGCTATCGCGCGGAAATCAGCTGGACGCACCGCAACTTCTTCCCGCCCGAAGGCGCAGTCACCCTGCGCGGCGTGCTCGGCACGCAGGAGCAGACGGCGTCCTTCACCTATCGCCGCAACAATTTCCGCCGCCGCGACAATGTGCTGACCGGGCTGGTGTCCGTCAGCAATATCAAGCGCGACGCCTATGATGCGCGCACGCTCACCTTCTCGGGGTCGCTGGAGCGCCAGACCAACATATTGTTCCAGAAGAAATGGGTCTGGCGCATCGGCGGCGAACTGATCGCCTCGGACGAGGCGGATGCGTTCAGCAATGGTAACCGCCGTACCTTCTTCATCGCCGCCATTCCCTTGAGCCTCACCTATGACGGCAGCGACGACCTGCTGAACCCGACCAGGGGCTTTCGCCTCGGCGGGCGTTTCAGCCCCGAACTCTCCTTCCAGAACAGCACCTTCGCCTATGCCCGGGTGCAAGTGGACGGCAGCGTCTATCAACCGATGAGCGACCGCATCGTCCTTGCCGCGCGTGCCCGCTTCGGCACCATATTGGGCTCGACGGTCGATCGCATCGCGCCCTCCCGGCGCTTCTATGCAGGCGGCGGCGCGTCGGTGCGCGGCTATGGCTATCAGGCGATCGGCCCGCGCTACGGCCCGGACGATGATCCGGTCGGCGGCAAGAGCCTGGCGGAATTCTCACTGGAATCGCGCATTCGCTTCGGCAATTTCGGCATCGTGCCCTTCATCGACGCCGGCAATATCTCGACCACCTTCCTGCCGCGCTTCCGCGACCTGCGCGTCGGCGCGGGGATGGGCGTACGCTATTACAGCAGCTTCGGCCCGATCCGCATCGACGTGGGCACGCCGGTCAACCCGCAAAAGGGCGATCCGAAGGTCGCCGTCTATGTCTCGCTGGGACAGGCCTTCTGATGGGGGAGGAGCAGCCCGCGCCCCCGCCCCGCCGCCGTGCCTGGGATGGCCGCTGGCAACGCTGGCTCGCGGCTGTTCTCGCCACGCTGCTGCTGATCATCGGAGTAACCTTGGCCTGGCTCGACACCACGCCCGGCCATCGCTTCCTCGCCTCCCGCATCGCCCGGATCAGTCCGCCCTCAGGCCTGCGCATCCATGTCGACCGGATCGACGGCAGCATCTATCGCAAGGCCATCCTCCATGGCCTCACCCTCTCCGATCCCAAGGGGGCCTTCCTCGACGCGCCAAGGGTGGAACTGGACTGGTGGCCTTTCGCCTGGCTCTCCAACCGGCTCGACATCGACCGTCTCGTCATAGCCGAAGCGACCCTGCACAAGCTCCCCAGGCTCAACCCCAGCGAACGGCAAGGGCCGATCCTCCCCGGCTTCGACATTCGCCTGATGCAGTTTTCGGTCGGCCGCCTGACCATTGACCGGCGCATCACCGGCAAGGTGCAGGCAGCCACCATTTCCGGCGACGCGGACATTCGCGGCGGCCGCGCGATCATCGACCTGTCGGCCCGCGTGCTGAACGGACAGGATTCGCTCAACATCGCGCTCGACAGCCGCCCGGATGACGACAGGTTCGACCTTGACGTCACCGTCAACGCGCCCAGGGGCGGCGTCCTTGCCGTCATGGCAGGCCTGAAACAGGACGCGAACCTGCGCATTCATGGCAATGGCAGCTGGACCCGCTGGGACGGCCGCCTGGCGGGCACGCTCGACAGCAATCCCGCGATCGACCTCAAACTCGCCGCCCGCAGCGGCGCCTATACCGCCACCGGCACGATCGAGGGTTCCGCCATAGCCGGGCAGGGGCTGTTCCAGCGCCTGTCCGCGCCGCGTCTCGCCATTCAGGCGAGCGGTTCGATGACGGACCGGGTCATCGACGGCAAGCTCTCGCTCCGCTCCACCGCGGTCGATCTCAGCGCGGACGGCGCCATCGACCTGCGCAACAATGCGCTCGACAATCTGCTGGTGGATGTGAAGCTTGCCCGCCCGCAGGCCATGCTCAAGTCGATGACGGGCCGCGACATCGCCGCCCGCATCCGCCTCGACGGCCCGCTGGGGGCCTTCGGCTATGAATATCTGCTGACCGCAAGCGAACTCGCCTTCGGCAAGACCGTGATCCACGACGTCCGCGCCGACGGCAAGGGGCGCAAGGCGAGGGGCGGTCCCGCGCTGATCCCGGTCCATCTGCGTGCGCGCCGCCTCGACGGGCATGGGCCGCTGGTCGAAGGCATCATCCGCAATTTCGTCCTCGACGGCGTGTTGCAGCTCAGGAACCAGCAGATCGTCAGCAACCCGATGACGGTCCGCTCCGACAAGCTGCGCGGCAAGCTCATCTTCCTCGCCGACCTTAAGTCCGGCCGCTACGATATCGGCCTTGACGGCCAGATCAGCGGCCTTGCCATTCGCGGCCTCGGCATAGTCGATTTGACCTCCAGACTACGGGCCATCCCCGGCCCCAGGGGTGCCTTCACGCTCAGCGGCAATGCGATGGCGCGGATGCGGCGGCTCGACAACAGCTTCCTGCGCTCGCTCGGCGGCGGCCTGCCGGTGGCACGAAGCAGCCTGATGCTGGGACCCGATGGCCAGCTGCAATTCACCAACCTTCATCTCGAAGCGCCACTCCTGACCCTCGCGGCCAAGGGCTATCGCCGCCGCGACGGCACTTTCCATTTCGAAGGGAGCGGCCAGCATAAAAGCTACGGCCCCCTGCGCCTGACGCTGGAGGGCAAGATCGACCGCCCGACGGTGGACATCGTCCTGCAAAGCCCGCTGAAGGCGCTCGGCGTCACCGACATGCATGCCCATCTGGTTCCCGACGCGACGGGCTACAGCTTCACGGCGGAGGGCGGCTCGACGCTTGGCCCCTTCACCGGCAATGGCGCGATCCTGCTGCCGCCCGGCGGCCAGGCGATCGTCCGCATCGCCCGCGTCGAGGCGTCGGGCGTCAGCGCCAGCGGCGACCTGCGCCCGGTCACCGGGGGCCTCGACGGCACGCTCAATGTCGCCGGCCCCGTCACCGGCGCCATCGCCTTCGCTCCGCTGGGCGGCGTCCAGCAACTGATCCTCAAGCTCGACGCCACCGACGCCAGCTTTGAGGGCCCCACCGCCATCACCGTCCGCCGCGGCAAGCTGGACGCGACGATCCTGCTCAACCCCTCAGGCACGTCGATCAACGCCACGGCGCAGGCGCGCGGCCTGCGCGTCGGCGCGATCTCCATCGGCCGCCTCGCCGCCAACGCGCAACTGGTCGACGGCAGCGGCAAGGTGACGGCCAGCCTCTCCGGCCAGCGCGGCCGCCTGTTCGACCTCGCCGGCGAAGCGCAGGTCGAGCCCGCCCGCATCCACCTCCTGGCCAGCGGCACGATCGACAAGCGCCCGATCAGGCTGACCCGCGCGGCAACCTTCACCCGTACGCAGGATGGCTGGCGCCTCGACCCCGCATCGATCAGTTTCGCCGGCGGTTCGCTCCAGCTCGGCGGCGAACTCAGCGGCCGGACCACCAGCATCGAAGCGCGCCTGCAAAAACTGCCGCTCTCGCTGCTGGATATCGGCTATGATAATCTCGGCCTCGGCGGCACCGCGACCGGATCGCTCAGCTATGTCCACACGCGCGGCGGCATGCCTACCGGCAGGGCGGAGCTGCGCGTGCGCGGCCTCTCGCGCTCCGGCCTGTCGCTGAGTTCCCGCCCGGTCGATGCAGGCGTCAACGCGGTCCTCACCCAGGATCGGCTCGCCACCCGCATGATCTTCGTCGCGGACGGCCAGACCATCGGCCGCGCCCAGGCGCTGCTGACGCCGCTCGGCACCGAAGGCGATCTCGTCGAGCGCCTCAACCGCGCCCCGCTCTTCGCGCAGCTCCGCTACAATGGCACCGCCGACACCCTCTGGCGCCTGACGGGCGTGGAGATCGTCGACATATCCGGCCCGGTCGGCGTCACCGCCGATGCGCGCGGCACGCTGGGCGACCCGCTCATCACCGGCTCGCTCGCCACCGACAATGCCGCGATCAACAGCCCGGTCACCGGCATGCGCCTGCACGGCGTCAAGGCGCGCGGCCGCTTCTCCGGCGCGCAGCTGGTCATGACGAATTTCAACGCCACCGCGCAAAATGGCGGCGCCGTGACCGGCACCGGCAGCTTCACCTTCAATGGAATCGCGGGCGTCGGCATGGACCTGCGCCTCCAGGCCGAAAACGCCGCCCTGCTGGAGCGCGACGACATAGCCGCCACCGTCACCGGCCCGATCACGCTCAGTTCCACGGGCAAGGGCGGCACCATCGGCGGCGACCTCATCCTCAACAAAAGCCGCTTCACCATGGGTCGCGCCGCCGCCGTGGCGCAAATCCCCGAACTCAGGGTGATAGAGATCAACCGGCGCGGCGATGAGATCGAGCGGCCCCGCACGGTCACCCCCTGGGCGCTGGCGATCAAGGCCCGCGCCCGCAACCGCCTGACCGTCACCGGCCTTGGCATCGACAGCGAATGGCGCGCCGATCTCACCATCGGCGGCACCGTCGCCAACCCGGCCATTTCCGGTACCGCCGATCTGGTCCGGGGCACCTATGACTTCGCCGGCCGCCGCTTCGACCTCAAGGAAGGCAAGATCCAGTTCGACGGCCGCACGCCGGTCAATCCGATGCTCGACATCGATGCGGAGGCGAATGTGAGCGACCTTTCCGCCACCATCCATGTCGGCGGCACCGGCCTCAAGCCCGCCATCTCCTTCACCAGCATTCCCGCGCTGCCGCAGGACGAGTTGCTCTCCCGCATCCTGTTCGGCACATCCATCACTAATCTTTCCGCGCCCGAAGCGCTCCAGCTCGCCTCGGCGGTCGGCTCGCTACAGGGGCAGGGTGGCCTCGACCCGATCAATGCCGTGCGCAGGGCGGCGGGCCTCGACCGGCTGCGCATCATCGCCGCCGACCCGACGCAGGGGCAGGGGACCTCGATCGCGGCGGGCAAATATCTGACTCGCAAGACCTATGTGGAGCTGATCACCGACGGTCAGGGCTATTCCGCCACCCGCATCGAATATCAGGTCACGCGCTGGCTCTCGCTGCTCGGCGCCATCTCGACCCTTGGCCGCGAAAGTGCCAATATCCGCGTCTCGAAGGATTATTGAGGCGTGACCAAATCCCGTATCGATGGACGCCGCGCCTGATCGGCTCGTCGTCCGGCGCGCTCGTCTTCGGGCCGAGCGGAGTCGATTTCGTGACATTAATACAACATAATCAGGTGTTTATCTGAGGTTCATGCAACCTGACGGCTATCCCGCGACTTCATCGTCTTCCCTCCTGGCAGGGGAAGTGAAGACGAATGGAGTATCCGAAAATGCGCAAGATCATGATCGCAACCCTTCTGGCCGGTGGCGCGGTCGCAAGCCCCGCTCTGGCGCAGGATGCCGCCCCCACCTTCACCGGTCCTCGTGTCGAGGCGATCCTCGGCTATGACCACACCGGCGCGGGCAGCAGCGTCGACAATGACAATGATCGCGACGATCAGTCGATCGATGGCCTGCTCTACGGCGTCGGCGCGGGTTATGACGTGAATCTGGGCAGCGCGGTGGTCGGCGTGGAAGGCGAGTTCACCGATTCCACCGCCAAAAGCAGCCGCCACGACTTCACCGACCAATTCGGCTTCGGCCGGGTCAAGCAGGGCCGCGACCTCTATATCGGCGCGCGGGCCGGCATTCTCGCCAGCCCCAATATGCTGGTCTATGTGAAGGGCGGCTATACCAATACCAAGCTCGACGTACTGGCGGGCGACACCAATCAGGAAACCGACACCAATTTCAAGCTGGATGGCTGGCGCATCGGCGCGGGCGTTGAACGCGCCATCAACGCCAATACCTTCGCCAAGGTCGAATATCGCTATTCCAAATATGAGGACGCGCATATCGACTTCGCCAACGGCACGACCAGCGACGAATTCGGCATCGATACCGACCGCCATCAGATCGTCGCGAGTCTGGGCTGGCGTTTCTGACGAAAGAAGGGGCCGGGTCGATCCCGGCCTCTTCGCCTCCCGGCATGTTGCGCGGTGCTGTCAGCCTTTTTGCCCGGCGCGCATTTCTTCATGCCGGACAATGATGGAGATTATGCTGTCCTACAGGACCGCTTTGCCGCTACGGGCGGGACGGCTCTTTGAAATGTGGAAAAAGCAAAAAAGGGCGCTTTCCCGTACTCTTGCCGTGTCACCTATGTCACCCGGATATTCGATCGGCTCTATAGCGTGGCCTCAATCTCCCGAGCCGCCATATCCGGTTTCTCCGCCAGGCTGATCGGCCGCCCGACGACCAGGATCGAAGCCCCCCGATCCAGCGCCTCGCGCGGCGTCACTGCCCGTTTCTGGTCGCCCATGGCGCCACCGGCGGGGCGCACGCCCGGCACCACGAAGAAGCCGTCGGGCCATGTCTTCTTGGCCAACGCGACTTCCTCTCCGGAACAGACGATCCCGTCCAGCCCTGCGCTGCGCGCCAGATCGGCCAGCCGCGCAACCTGATCCTCCGCCTTTCCGCCGACGCCGATATCCAGCAGGTCGCCATTGTCCAGACTGGTCAGCACGGTCACGGCCACCACCTTGGTATTGACGCCCGCTGCTGCCTTCGTATCCTCCAGCATCGCCCGGCCACCGGCGGCATGAACCGTCAGGATCGCCGGTTCCAGCACATGCAGCGCCTGCACCGCCTTGGCCACCGTATTGGGAATGTCGTGCAGCTTGAGGTCAAGGAAGATCGGCAGGCCGAATTTCATCATCTCGTGCACGCCATGATGCCCATGGGCGCAGAAAAATTCGAGCCCCAGCTTCAACCCGCCCACATGATGGCGCACCTGTTGCGCAAGATCCTGTGCCCTGCGCAGATCGGGCGTATCGATGGCGACGTAGATCGGGCTGGTCATGCTGGTCCTGTAGGGGAGAGAGAAGGAGCCGCCGTTGCCGGATTATCCGCGGCGGAATTGGAATGATGGGATGTGGCAGGCGCGGCGGTCGCCGCGACCAGGGCCCGCTCGGTGCTTTCCAGCTTGCGTTTCATGCGCCAGCGCGTGGCCCGCGCCATGATCCAGAAAGGCAGCGCCCCCAGCAGGAACGCGCCGATCAACAGAACCGGCAGCTTGGTTTCCATGACGAGATCGCCCCACAGGCGGACGGTCACGGGCACGTAATTCGCCATGCAAAAAAAGGCGAGGGCGACGGCGATGACGACCCAGAAGGCAGTCCGCAGAAATTGCATCAACGCTCCTATAGCTGCTGAACGATGCAGCTTAGGCGATTTTGCCGCGCTCCGAAAGCGCTTCATCGGATTTGCCGATGGCGATGCGTAGGAAAAGCGCCTTTTCTTCACCCGGATCGAGTGCGTCCATGCCTCCCGCGCGGTTGATGGCGTCGGGCATGTGACTCACCGGCTCCAGACAGAAATCGCGCGAACGGGGCGGGCGATAGACATGCAGCCAGGGCGCTCCGCCGGCGGCAAGGGCGATCCGCGTTCCATCCCCCCGCACGATCGTCGCCGCGCCGTCCCAGCCGCCATAGACATTGTCGATCAGGTTGTCGCCCATGACCGCCCCGCCCGCAAGCCAGTCGCCAAGGGCGTTCGCCGGGGCTTCGCTTTCAGGCAGCATGCCGGGCGTCGAAAGCCACAGGCGATCCGCTCCGAATTGCAGCCGCGTATCTTCATCAGCCTGAAAATAGGGGTGAAAACCCAACCCGGCTGGCATGGCTTCAGCACTGATATTGCGCAGGGTCAGCCGCATTTCGATGGCATTGTTCGTCACCGCGAACCGCTGCTCCGCCTCATAAGCCCAGGGCCAGCCTTCCCCGCCATCATGGCGCTGAACCAGCCGCGCGCCATCCCGCGTCGCCGCTTCGACGGTCCAGGGCGTGGTCCATCCCAGCCCATGGATGCTATGCGGGTGATCCCCAAAATTGAGCGGCAGCCGAATGCCGCGCCCGGCGAAATGGAAACGCCCATGCGCGATCCGGTTGGCATAGGGCACCAGCGGAAAGCTCGCCATCTGTAACGGATCGCTGCTGCCCACCGGCGCGGAACGAAGGATTTCCCTGCCTGCGAACCGCAGCGCCGTCAGCGATCCCCCGACCGCCGGAGCGAGCGCGGCTTCCACCGCGCCCGCCTTCAGGGTGATGATGCGGCTCAGCCAACCATGTCCTCAAGCTCGCGTCCCTTCGTCTCATGCACCAGCGCGCGGACGAAGAAAAAGGAGATGGCGGCAAAGAAGGCATAGCCGGTATAGGTGATCGCCAGTCCCGGTGACACCGCCAGCGCGGGGAAGCTGACCGAAATCGCCGCATTGGCGATCCACTGGGCAAAGCCCGATACGGCCAGGCCCGATCCGCGGATCTGGTTCGGGAACATCTCGCCCAACATGACCCACATGATCGGGCCCCAGCTCATGTTGAAGAAGATCACGTAGAGATTGGCCGCGATCAGCGCGGCAAGGCCATTATTGCCGGGCAGCGTCACGGCGCCATCGGCCCCGGCGATAGCGGTGGAAAAGGCGTAGGCCACCGTCGCCAGCGTCACCGCCATGCCCGCCGATCCGATCAGCAGCAGCGGCTTGCGCCCGATCCGGTCGACCAACGCGATGGTGGCAAGGCATGCGCCGATCGAAAGGGCGCCGGACAATATGTTGATCTGAAGGGCATTATCTTCGGAAAAGCCGACGGCTTCCCACAAGGTCGCGCCATAATAGAAGACGACGTTGATCCCCACGAGCTGCTGGAACACCGCAAGGCCGATGCCGGTCCAGACGATCGGGCGGATTTTTCCGCTTGTCCGGTCGATCAGGTCGCTGAGCTTCGGGCGATGATGATCGGCGGCCAGGCTGTCGCGGATGTCCACGACCTTGCGAGCGGCTGCCTCCGCCCCGAACAGCCGCGTCAGCACGACAAAAGCGCGCTCTTCCTGCCCACGCGCCACCAGATAGCGGGGGCTTTCGGGAATGAAGAGCAGCGCGACGAAGTAGATTGCCGCCGGAATGCCCTGCAACCAGAACATCCAGCGCCAGGCGGGGAAGCCCAGCCACAGTTCTGCCGTCGATCCGCCCGCATAACGCGCCAGCACGAAATTGGCGACGAACGCACCGGTCAGGCCGGAAATGATCATCACCTGCTGCACGCTGGAAAGGCGGCCGCGCACCGCCGCCGGCGTCACTTCGGAAATATAGACGGGCGAGATGACGCTGGCCGCGCCGACGCCCAGGCCGCCGATGATCCGCGCGATGATGAACACCGCCGAAGATCCCGCGGCGCCGGCTAGCAGCGCGCTGCCCAGAAACAGCACCGCCGCCAGCATCATCACGCCGCGCCGTCCGATCAGGTCGGCCATGCGTCCGGCGAGGAAGGCACCGATGGAGGAACCCACCAGAATCGCGCCGACATTGACGCCGATGCCCAGCTTGCCGAGATCGAAGGCGGCTTCCAGCCCCTTTTGCGTACCGTTGATGACGCCGCTGTCATAGCCGAACATGAACCCGCCGATGGTCGCCACGGCGACGATCGCGGCGATGAAGGTCATGTTGACCCTCTCGGCACTCCCTTCGGACATTCCAGATCCTCCAACCTTATATTCAAATGGCCGCGACATATGGTGTTTGCCCGCATACGCCCGGGTCGAACGCGAAAAGATCACCGGCCAAGGGCTGCTCGACAAGTTGCTGCTTCGTCAAGCCCTTGCGCGCGGTCGTGGCGTAGGCGACCGACAGGTCCGGGCCGCCAAAGGCGATCTTGGTGACATTGGCGACGGGGAAGCGAACCTGCGTCATCAACCGGCCCGCCGGATCATAGCGCCGCACCGCCCAGCCGCCGAACAATCCGGTCCACAGGCAGCCTTCCGCATCCACCGTCGGGCCGTCGGGATAGCCGGCGCCATCCTCGATCTCCGCGAACAGGGCCGTATCGTGGAGTGCTCCATCGGCGCCGATGCATGTCCGCCAGATCTGCCTGCCCAGCGTATCGGTGTGATAGAGCAGCGATCCGTCCGGCGAGACGGCAGGCCCGTTGGTGATCGACACCGCCGGCAAGCCGCTTTCGACCAACTGGCCGCGATGCAACCGGTAGAAATATCCGCTATCCGCTTCCTCGCCGTCGTCCATCGACCCGAACCAGAGCCTGCCCGCCGGATCGACCGTGGCGTCGTTCAGCCGGTTGCCGGGGCGATCCGCTTCCGGCGCATGCAGCAGGGCAAAGCTGCCGGAGGCGGGATCGAACCGATGCACCCCGGTTTGCAATCCCACGGTGAATGGCCCGTCATCGCTGGGCACTATCCATCCCGGCTGAGCCGGCGCATCCCAACTTCGCGCCACGCCCAGTTGGGGATCGAAGCGATGGATGCGCTTTTCCTTGATGTCGACGAACCAGAGCGCTGCGTCCCGCGCGACCCAGACCGGGCCTTCGCCCAGGGTGGCGCCGACGTTCAGGACAGGATGCGGCTGCGTGTCCAAGGCTTCACCGCCAGCCTGCGTCGACGAAATAATCATGGCCCGTGCACATGCGCGCATCGTCCGACGCCAAGAACATCGCGAGCGCCGCGACATCGGCAGGCACGATCCGCCCGTCCAGGCATTGCGCCGCCACGATCTCCGCCTCGCC
This sequence comes from Sphingobium sp., assembly GCF_032153725.1. Classification (GTDB taxonomy): domain Bacteria; phylum Pseudomonadota; class Alphaproteobacteria; order Sphingomonadales; family Sphingomonadaceae; genus Sphingobium. The sequence goes on from NZ_JALDYQ010000066.1 coordinate 11,839, forward strand.
CTCGGGCGTGTACCATTTCAATTGGCGCGGGGTCCTCACATTGCCGGGGATGATGGTGTTCACGCGGATATTGTCGCGTCCCAGGTCCCGGGCCAGACTGCGCGTCAGCCCCTCGATCGCGGCCTTGGCGGTCTGATACAGCACCAGGTCGGGGAGGGCGAGATGCCAGCTGATCGATCCGAAATTCAGGATGACGCCACCGCCCGCCCGCTTCATCGCCGGAACCGCCGCCTGCGCCGCGAAGAAGAGGTGGCGCAGGTTCACCGCCATGCGCTCATCCCAATAAGCGGGGGTAACTTCGTCCACGCCGTGGCGGTCGTCATTGGCGGCGTTATTGATCAATATGTCGATCCCGCCCAACTGCTCTTCCACCTTTGCGATCATCGCCTGCACGGCTTCGATGTCGCGCAGGTCGCAAAGATGAAAGATTGGCCTGAATGCCGCATCGCCGGATCGATCCACCACCGCCAGACTTTCGGCTTCGGCAATGTCGCAAAAGGCGACATGGGCCCCCTGCGCGGCAAAGGCTTCGACCAGCCCTTCGCCGATTCCGCTGCCGCCGCCGCTGATGAAGACGCGCTTGTCCCTCAGGCTCGGATAAACGGCGCGATTCATGCGTTCACTTTCCCTTGGGCAGCCGGAAGCAGGCCGCGTCCGGCAAGATTGATTATCAGCGCAGTCAGGCCGAAATGCCACGGCGCGGCGTCCTTCGACGTCACGACCCGGTTGATCAGCCTGCCCAGGCGCGGGGTCGAAATGACGACGCGATCGCCGGCCTTGTGGGTGAAGCCGTGGCCCGGCTCATCCCGGTCCTGCACCGGCGCGAACAGTGTGCCCAGCATCAGGGCGAAGCCGTCGGGATAATGATGCTCGCTCAACGTCTGCCGCACCAGTTCCAGCGGATCGCGGCTGATCTGATTCATGCTGCTGACGCCCTCCAGCCGATAGCCTTCCGGCCCGTCGATGGTCAGCTCCACCTCGGCATTGCGCACGTCGTCGATGGTGAAATTCCCGTCGAACATCCGGATCAGCGGACCCAGCGCGCAGGAAGCGTTATTGTCCTTCGCCTTGCCCAGCAGCAGCGCCGAACGCCCTTCGAAATCGCGCAGATTGACGTCGTTGCCCAGCGTCGCGCCGACAGCCTTGCCCGCGGCATCGACGATCAGGACGATTTCCGGTTCGGGATTGTTCCACGTCGAATCCGACCGGATGCCGATTTCCGCGCCGGCGCCCACGGTCGAAAGCACGGGGGCTTTGGTGAAGACTTCCGCGTCCGGGCCGATCGCGACCTCCAGATATTGCGACCAGACGCCGTCTTCAATCAACGCCTGCTTGAGCGCGGCGGCCTGCTCCGATCCCGGCACCACCGCGCGGATGGAGCCGCCGACCCGCCCCTCCAGACGCGTGCGAAGCTCCGCTGCCGCGCTGGCATCACCGCGTGCCCGTTCCTCGATCACGCGTTCGATGGCGGACAGGGCGAAGGTGACGCCGCAGGCCTTCACGCATTGCAGATCGATGGGGCTAAGTAGGGGTAGGTCCAGCGCCTCCAGCGCGCCCAGCGCCACGCCCTTGTCCGCCGCGACAGGCCAGATGTCCACCAATTGGGCCACGGTTGGCGCTGCTCGGCTCATATCATAGGCCACGCCGTCCTGCACCAATATGGGGCTGGGACCCTCAGCCGTTTCGACACGACCCAGAAAGAGGCCCGACCGCCAATCGGCAGGCAGGCTATCGAGCAAGGTGGGGGCGCCCGGCATCATCGACTCCTAAAGTTTACCGTTATTGATAGCGCTACCACCACGACTGGACGGTGAAGTCAAGCCCTCCGCGATCGCGAACGCGGAACCGGTGCATCGCCCGAGCATTTCTTCTGCGCTGAAGGAGGCAGACGCTCATGGCCGCGCGCGCATATTGGCAGGGCCAGATTCGCCTGGCGCTGGTATCCATACCGGTAGAGATTTACGCCGCCACCAAATCCGGTGCGCAGATTGCCTTCCATCAGATCCATCAGCCCAGCGGCAAACGCGTCCGCTATGAAAAGACCGTTCCTGGCCTCGGCCCGGTCAGGCCGGAGGATATTGTGAAGGGCTTCGAGGTGTCGAAAGGCGATTATGTCCTTTTGCAGCCCGAAGAGATTGAAGCGGTAAAGCTGGAGAGCAAGAAGACGCTGGAACTCACCCAGTTCGTCGATGCCGGCGAGATCGACGTCCTCTATTATGAACGCCCCTATTATGTCGTCCCCGCCGACGATCTGGCCGAAGAGGCCTTCATCGTGCTGCGCGACGCGCTTCGGCGCACGAAGAAGGTGGGTCTGGGCCAGCTCGCCATGCGCGGCCGCGAATATATCGTGTCATTGAAGCCCTGCGGTCGCGGCATGGTGCTGGAAACGCTGCGTTATGCCGATGAGGTGAACCGCGCTCAAAGCTATTTTCGCGAGATAGAGGACGCGAAGCCGGATGCCGAATTGCTCGACCTTGCCGAAACCCTGATCGAAAAGAAGACCGCGCCGTTCAAGCCGGACAGCTTTCATGACCGCTATGTCGATGCGCTTCAGCGGCTGATCGAAAAGAAAAAGAAGTCGAAAGGCCGCCGCATCATCGAGGAGGAGGAAGAAACCCCCGCCCGGCGCGGCAGCAATGTGATCGACCTGATGGCGGCGCTCAAGAAATCAGTGGATAGCGGTGCTGCCCGCCCTGCCACCAAAAAGGCGCCTGCCAAGACCGCCACCAGGAAAACTCCCTCTTCGAAAACGCCCGCCAAGTCTGCCACCCGAAAAAGGGCCTGACCCATGGCTGGGGTCGATCCGCTCAGTAACTATAACCGCAAGCGCGACTTCACCCGCACGAAGGAACCGGCGGGCAGGCCCGGCCGCCGCAAGGGCAATGGCTTCATCGTCCAGAAGCATGACGCAACGCGTCTGCACTATGATTTTCGCCTGGAAATGGATGGCGTGCTCAAGAGCTGGGCGGTGACGCGTGGTCCCAGCATCAATCCCGACGACAAGCGTCTGGCAGTCCGGACGGAGGATCATCCGCTGTCTTATGCGACATTTGAAGGCACCATTCCCAAGGGCGAATATGGCGGGGGCACGGTGATGCTCTGGGACGAGGGAACCTGGGAGCCGGTGCCAGGCAAGAGCGCGCGCGACCTGGAAAAAGGGCATCTCCATTTCATCCTGCATGGACAGAGGATGAGGGGTGAATGGTTGTTGATCCGGCTGAGGCCACGCGGAAGGGAAAAGGGCGAAAACTGGCTGCTGCGCAAGATCGAGGACGCTTATGCCGGCAGCGCCGAGGACCTGACCGCCCGCGAATTGACCAGCATCAGGAGCGGCCGGACCATGGGCGAAATCGCCGCCGGAGCCTCGGCCATTTCGTTGAAGGGCAAGAAGGGAAAGGCTTTCGACGCGGCGATGAAGCAGGCGGATCAGGCGACGCCGGCCAACGCGCCCGCCCAACTGTCTGCCAGAAGGGTCCGCAAGCCACCGGCTTTCCAGCCGCCGCAGTTGGCGACGCTGGTGGATGCCGTTCCCACCGGCAATGGCTGGATGCATGAGATCAAATATGACGGCTATCGCTGCCTGCTCTCGGTGTCGGGGGCAATGGTCAAGGTCTTCACGCGCACGGGCCTCGATTGGACGGAGCGTTTCGCGGACCTAGCCGGGGAAGTCGCCGGCATGGCCCTTCCCGCCGCGCTGATCGACGGCGAGATTGTCGCGCTCGACAGCGGCGGGAACCCGAATTTCTCGGCCCTTCAGCGGGTTTTGAAGGGAGAGGGCAGGGGCGCCCTTCACCTTTTCGCCTTCGACCTGCTCCATCTCGACGGGCAGGACCTGACGTCGCTGCCCAATATCAGCCGCAAGGAAAAACTGGCCGCTTTGCTGGATGAGGGCACGGCCCATGTCCATGTCGGCGATCATGTCGTCGGGGCCGGGGAAAAGCTGTTCCGGGCCATGTGCGAGGCAGAGCAGGAGGGGATCATCTCCAAGCGGGCCGAGGCCCCCTATCGCGGCGCCCGCACGAAGAACTGGCTGAAGATCAAATGCACGCGGCGGCAGGAGTTCGTCATCATCGGCTGGACGCCAAGCAGCGCCAGTGGCCGCGCCATTCGCAACCTTCTGCTCGGCCAGCGCGAGGGAGAAGAACTGGTTTATGCGGGCAAGGTCGGCACCGGCTTCAATGCCGCCAACAGCGAAGGGTTGATCGCTGCCTTGCGCAAGAGAGCACGCAAGACCGCCGCGGCGGCGGTGCCGCGCAGCGAAAGCCGGCGCGCGCAGTGGGTTCGCGCCGATCTGGTCGCCGAGATCGCCTTCGCAGAGTTCACCGCCGACAATATCCTGCGCCACGCGAGTTTTCTTGGCCTGCGCGAAGACAAGGCGGCCAGCGACGTTCACCGTGAGAAAACCATGCCGACACCCCAAGCGCGAAGCGATGTCACGATCAGCAATCCTGACCGTCTGATCTTCCCGGAAGCAAGGATCACCAAGGGCCAGCTCGCCGATTATTATGGCGCCATGGGCGCCGTGATGCTGCCCTGGATCGCCAACCGCCCGATCAGCCTGGTCCGCTGTCCGCAGGGGAGGGCGAAGAAATGTTTTTTCCAGAAACATGACAGCGGCAGCTTCGGTGATCATGTGAAGCATGTGCCGATCCGCGAGAAGAACGGGAGCGAGGAAGACTATATCTATATCGACGATATGGATGGGCTGATCGCTTGCGTGCAGATGGGCGCTATCGAATTTCACGGCTGGGGTTCCAGCGTTGCGGATGTGGAGCGGCCGGATCGACTGATCTTCGATCTCGATCCCGACGAAGGCCTGGATTTCGGGGATGTCAAGAAGGGCGCGCGCGATATTCGCCGGGCGCTGGAGGATCTGGGTCTGGTCAGCTTCGCGATGCTCTCTGGCGGTAAGGGCATTCATGTGGTCGTGCCCCTGACGCCGGAGGCGGAATGGCCGCAGGTCAAGGATTTCGCCGACCGTTTCGCCCGCGCGCTGTCCGCTTCGGAGCCAGATCGCTTCACGGCGAACATGAGCAAGGCCAAGCGCAAGGGACGCATCTTCATCGACTGGCTGCGCAACCAGCGTGGCGCGACCGCCGTGTTGCCCTATGTGGTGCGCGCTCGGGAACTGGCGCCTGTTGCAGCACCGGTCAGTTGGGATGAACTGGACGATATGAACGGCGCAGGGCATTTTATGGTGAAGCATGCTGCTCTGCTGCTCGATCGAGCGTCTTCGCGCGATCTTCGCGGCTGGGGCGAAGCGCGTCAGTCCCTGCCCGCGCATTGAGGGGAGGAAGGGAGGGAACGAACATTTTCGCCGCATGCGCCTTTCCTGCGCCCGGGCTTTGTTGCATATCGGGAATCACCATGACGAAGCCGACCGAAGAAGCGCCCGCAAGCAGCGCCGCAACCCCAGTTTCCACCGCCGAAAAGACCGACATGGCCACTGCCGCGCGCAAATCGGCGGGCAAGGCCGTTTGGATGGGCACTGCCGTCGGAATCGGCTCGGCGGCGATCGTCGCGGCGCTGCTCTACACGAACAGGAAGCGCGGCTGACCACCGGCCCGGCGCAAAAAAAGAGGCGACATGGCTTCGCTCCATGCCGCCTCATGTGCGACCCGTTTTGGGCTCCAATCCCCGCCTCGTGACGGGAAATCCGTGCAAAAACATTCCTGCGCTTCGACAGGCTCGGCGCAGGCCGTTGCGTTCTATCCCGCGCCGCCGCTGAGATAGCTGATCAGTTCAGGCTTGCTGATGGCCGCGCTTTTGTCCGCATCCGCCGTGACGAAGGCGCCATCGGCCCATGCCGTCACTTCCGCAGGTGGCAGGGCCTTGCCCGTGGCTTTCATTTCCTGATCCTTGAGCGTCACCATCCAGCGCGAAAATTCGGCCTTGTCGAGTTGACCGTCGTGATTCTGGTCATAGGCCGGAAATTCGGTTTCCACGATCGACGCAATCGCATCGCCCGATGTCGCGGGCTGAACGGCATTGCCCTGGGGGGGGGCCTGCTGCGCCAGCGCAGGGGTGGCAAAGAGGAAGGCCGTCGTCAGGACAATGGCGCGGATCATCGCAATCTCCAGGAGCAGACCATCGGTCCGGTTTCACCCTGCCACAATAGCCAAACAAAACATGGCGTTCCTGAATTTTTATTCGTCCTGCTCCATTCATCACCTGATTCGGCTCGGTTCACCGCCTGATGCTGCGATTAATGCGACGAAGCACGGAAAAGGCGGCTTTCCGAGTCACCGTCGATCGTCCGATTTGCCCCGCAAAGGCGGTGCTGCTAGGCGGCGCAGCGACTTTCAACTCATTCACGCAGGATTCGCCCGATGGTCCCCCGCTACGCACGCCCGCAAATGACCGCCCTCTGGGAGCCGGAAGCCCGTTTCAGGATCTGGTTCGAGATCGAGGCGCATGCGACCGAAAAGCTGGGCGAGCTGGGCGTGGTGCCGCCGTCGGCGGCCAAGGCGCTGTGGGACTGGTGGGCGACCAACCCCGCCATAGACGTGCCCGCCATCGACGCGATCGAGGCCGTCACCAAGCATGATGTCATCGCTTTCCTGACCTGGGTGGCCGAGCAGGTGGGCGACGAAGCCCGCTTCATGCATCAGGGCATGACGTCCAGCGACGTGCTGGACACCTGCCTGGCGGTTCAGCTGAGCCGCGCCGCCGATATCCTGATCGAGGATATCGACAAGCTGCTGGAGGTCATCAAGCGCCGCGCCTTCGAACATAAGCTGACCCCGACCATCGGCCGCAGCCACGGCATCCATGCGGAACCTGTGACCTTCGGCCTCAAGATGGCGGAGGCCTATGCCGAATTTTCGCGCTGCCGTGCTCGTCTGGTCGCGGCGCGCGAGGAAGTCGCGACCTGCGCCATTTCCGGCGCGGTCGGCACCTTCGCCAATATCGACCCGCGCGTGGAGGAGCATGTCGCGGAGAAGCTGGGCCTGGCCATCGAGCCGGTATCGACCCAGGTCATTCCGCGCGATCGCCATGCGATGTTCTTCGCGACGCTGGGCGTGATCGCTTCTTCCATCGAGCGGCTGGCCGTTGAGGTCCGCCATTTGCAGCGCACCGAGGTTCTGGAGGCGGAGGAATATTTCTCGCCCGGCCAGAAGGGCAGTTCCGCCATGCCGCACAAGCGTAATCCGGTGCTGACCGAGAACCTCACCGGTCTTGCCCGCATGGTCCGCGCCTATGCCTTGCCGGCGATGGAGAATGTGGCATTGTGGCATGAGCGCGACATCAGCCATTCGTCCGTCGAGCGCTATATCGGGCCCGACGCGACCATCACGCTCGACTTCGCGCTGGGCCGTCTGACCGGCGTGATCGACAAGCTGCTCGTCTACCCTGAGCGGATGATGAAGAATCTCGACAAGATGGGCGGCCTGGTCCACTCGCAGCGGGTGCTGCTGGCGTTGACGCAGGCGGGCGTGAGCCGCGAGGACAGCTATCGTTACGTCCAGCGCAACGCGATGAAGGTTTGGGAGTCCGACGGGCAGCTGTCGCTGATGGAGCTGCTGAAGGCCGATCCGGATGTCGCCGCCGCGCTGACCGCCGAGCAGATCGAGGAGAAGTTCAACCTCGATTATCATTTCCGTCAGGTCGACACCATCTTCCGCCGGGTGTTCGGCGAATAGGTTCTGGGTGACATAGGTGACACGACAAAAGGGCGCGGGAACGCGCCCTTTTTTGCAGGCTGTCCAGAACATCGTGCGCAAAACCGGTTCCCACTTTTGTGCACGATGCTCTAGCTGCCACGGTCCCCTGTAGGACAGGAAAATCGTTAGTGCGGGACGGCGTCCGACTGGCGGCGGATCAGTTCGAAGTCGAGCAGCAGATGGGCGGGCCTGTCATCCACCTTGCCTTTCCGTCCCTTGGTCTGTCTGACCAGCAATTCGACGGCGGCGCGCGACATGGCGCGGATCGGCTGGCGGATGGTCGTCAACTCCGGCCAGATGGTGGTGGCGAGCGAGGTGTCGTCGAAGCCGCAGACGGTGAGGTCGCCCGGCACGTCCAGTCCGCTGCGATGGGCGATGGCGACGGTTGCCGCCGCCATGTCGTCATTGCTGGCGAAGATCGCGCTGGGCCGCCGAGGCAGCGACAGGATGCGTTCCGCCGCGTCCAGTCCGGAACGATAGGTGAAATAGCCCTGTTCGACCAGCGCGTCGTCCGGCGTGATGCCGGCCTCCGCCAGGGCATCGCAATAGCCCTCGAAACGACGCTGGCTGGCGCTCTGATTGGGATGGCCCTTGATGAAGCCGATGCGCCGGTGGCCAAGCCCGATCAGATGGCGCATCATGGCCAGCGTCGCGGCATGGTCGTCAATGCTGACCGTGGACATGTCCGCCGGCGCGGCGCCGGTCGCGACCGCCACGGCGACGATATTCGCGGCGGCGAGCGCGTCCTTGATCGGTTGATGATCGCATAGCGGCGGGGGAAGGATGACGCCGTCGATCCGGCCGCGCACCAGATGGTCGACCACGGTGTCGACGGCGGTTTCCTCATCCCATTTCTCGACCACCAGGTCGACGCCGCTGCGGCTGGCCTGATCCAGGCTGCCGACCAGAAATTCGCTGAGATAGGAGGCGGACGGGTTGCTGTAGAGCAGGCCGATCCGCGTCTCGTCTCCGCCGGCCAGGCTGCGCGCGGCGGCACTGGGCGAATAGTTGAGGGCGGCGATCGCCTGTTCCACCTTTTCGCGCGTCGCGGCACGGACGATCTGTTCGCCATTGATGACGCGCGACACGGTCATGGGCGAGACGCCCGCATATTTGGCGACATCGTTGATGGTGGGGGCGTTGCGTTGCCGTCTTGAGCTTCGGCTTTCCAGGGTTTTCGGCTTCATGAAGGCGATGGTAGCGGGACCATCGCGATATGCCAGGCAAATATCCCGCGGCTGGCGTTCAAACTGCGCGAATGTGCCGAAAAATATGTGGTCGGGGAGAGAGGATTCGAACCTCCGGCCCCTGCCTCCCGAAGACAGTGCTCTACCAGGCTGAGCTACTCCCCGACCGATGGCGGGTCCGTTTCTAAGCGGTCCCGCCGGGCAGGCCGCAGCCTATAGAGGCGGCTTTTCCGGCTGGCAAGCGGGGGATGAGGATTTTTTTGGAAGGCTCATAAAAGGCCCGCTTCGCGGAAGCTGAAACGGCCTTCGCGGCTGTGGATGACATGATCCGCAAGGGCGATCTCGATCGGGCGGAGCCGCTTCGACAGGGACCGGGTCAGGCGGATGTCGGTCCAGCGGGGCAGGGGGCTGTGCGCGCGCCGCTGTTCGATGGCGAGCCAATGGCTATCCCATTGCAGCAGCGCGTCGACGGTTCGGCGCCAGTCTGGGTCCGCGCGCAGTCGATGGAGTGGACGCCATTCATCGTCGAGAACGAGCAGTTGCAAAGAGGCCAGGTCGCGCATGGATGGCAGGATGCTGTTGCGACGGCCCCGCGAAAGGGGGAGGATGGTCCCTTTCCGAGTGACCGGGGCGCAACTTGATCCGTTTCGCAGCATTTGGCGCGCGCGGATCGCTTCGCTACATGAGGATGCTATCGTCAGAATCATGCCGGAAACTATGCCGGAAACTATGAGAGTGCCCGCCTTGACCAGCCTGTCTTCCTCGTCCGAGCCGCATTATGAGCAGCAATATCTGGACCTGATGCGGCACATCTGGAGCCATGGCGACGAGCGGATCGACCGGACGGGAGTGGGCACGCGGTCGATTCTGGGCGCGACGATGCGATTTCCACTGGCCGATGATGCCGTTCCGCTGCTGACCACCAAGCGCGTCTATTGGAAGGTCGCGGCGCGGGAGATGCTGTGGTTCCTGACCGGCGACACCAATATCCGCGAACTGGTGCGGCAGGGGGTGCATATCTGGACCGACTGGCCGCTGGACGCCTATCGGCGCGCGACCGGGGAGGATATTGATCGCGACGCCTTCGAAGCGCGGATCATAGCGGATGAGGCTTTCGCGGCGCGCTGGGGTGATCTGGGGCCGGTCTATGGCGCGCAATGGGTGAACTGGCCGCGCTATGAGGTGGTCGGGGACGGCCTTTATCGCAAGGCGGCGCAGGGGCATAACCAGATCGCCGATCTGGTGGAGGCGATCCGCACCAATCCAGGGTCGCGGCGGCTGCTGTTCACCGGCTGGAATGTGGCGGAGGTGGCGCGGATGGCATTGCCGCCTTGCCATATGACTTATCAGTTTCAGGTGGCGAACGGGCGGCTCAATGGGCTGTTGTTCCAGCGCAGTTGCGATCTGGGCCTGGGCTTTGCCTTCAACATCTTCGGTCTGTCGATGATCACGCGGATGCTGGCGCAACAGTGCGATCTGGAGCCGGGAGAGGTCGTCTGGCAGGGCGGGGACGTGCATCTCTACCTCAATCATGCCGATCTGGTGGAGGAGCAGATCAGCCGAAATCCGTCCGGCAAACCCAAATTGCGGATCAATCGGCGGCCTTCATCCATTTTCGATTATCGGATCGAGGACTTTGAAGTGGTTGATTACGCGCCACAAAGGCATATCGCGGCGCCCGTAGCGGTTTGACGGCTCCGGATGGCGTTGCGACGAAATGGGTCAGCAAGACTTGCCTTTGTGGGTGTTGTAATATAATAATTGCAATCAGCAATATTATTGCAATGCACAAAAGGAGGCAGGATGAGCGACCGGATCGATTCGGACGCTGGCAGGCCAGACGCTGAAAAGAACGCGGCAGGGCGCAATCTGCCCCCGCTGCGGCTGCATGTGCCGGAACCGAAATTCCGGCCGGGCGACACCGCCGATTTCAGTGATTTCGATATTCCGCCAGCAGGCTCTCAGGCGCGGCCGGATGAAGCGGCGCAGCCGGGCGAGATGCGCAATCTGGCCTATGGGCTGGTGCGCGTGCTGGATGAGGATGGCGTTGCGGTCGGGCCGTGGGACCCGAAGCTGCCGTCCGAGACGCTGCTGAAGATGCTGCGGGCGATGGCGCTGACGCGGGCCTTCGATGCGCGCATGTTCCGGGCGCAGCGGCAGGGCAAGACCAGCTTCTACATGAAGTCGACCGGGGAAGAGGCGGTGTCGATCGGCGCTGCGCTGGCCTTGGCGAGCGATGACATGTGCTTTCCCAGCTATCGCCAGCAGGGCATCCTGATCGCGCGCGGCTGGCCGATCGTCGACATGATGAACCAGATCTACTCGAACAAGGGGGATCGGTTGAAGGGGCGGCAATTGCCCATCATGTATTCGGCGCGGGAGGCGGGGTTCTTCTCGATTTCGGGCAATCTGACCACGCAATATCCGCAGGCCGTGGGCTGGGCGATGGCGAGCGCGGCGCGGGGGGATACGCGGATCGCGGCGACATGGTGCGGGGAAGGGTCCACGGCGGAGGGCGATTTCCATTCGGCCTGCACCTTTGCCAGCGTCTATCGTGCGCCGGTGATCATGAATGTCGTGAATAATCAGTGGGCTATCAGCAGTTTTTCAGGTTTTGCGGGGGCGGAGGCGACGACCTTCGCGGCGCGGGCCATTGGCTATGGCATTGCTGGACTCAGGGTCGATGGCAATGACGCGCTGGCGGTCTATGCGGCGACGCGCTGGGCGGCCGATCGGGCGCGGGCCAATGCCGGGCCGACGCTGATCGAGCATTTCACCTATCGGGTCGAGGGGCACAGCACCTCGGACGATCCCAGTGCCTATCGCTCGGCTGACGAGGCGAGCCACTGGCCGCTGGGCGATCCGATCGCGCGGCTGAAGAAGCATTGCATCGCCCTGGGCATCTGGGACGAGGAGCGCCACGCCGCGATGGACAGGGAACTGGCCGAAATGGTCCGCGATGCCGCCAAGGAAGCGGAGAAGAACGGCATCCTCGGTCATGGGCTGCATCATCCGATGGAATCCATGTTCGAGGATGTGTTCGAGGAGATGCCATGGCACCTCAGGGACCAGCAACAGAAGATGCTGGACGAATGGAAGGCGGCCGGCCTGTGAGCGAAGCGAACGAACCGGAAACCTTGAGCGAAGCCATGAGCGACATTCAGCAGATGAACATGATCCAGGCGATCAACAGCGCGCTGGACGTGATGATGGAGCGTGACCCGGACGTGGTCGTGATGGGGGAGGATGTCGGCTATTTCGGCGGCGTCTTCCGCGCGACGGCGGGGTTGCAGCAGAAATATGGCAAGAACCGGGTGTTCGATACGCCGATCACCGAATGCGGCATCATTGGCGTCGCCGTGGGCATGGGCGCCTATGGCTTGCGGCCGGTGCCGGAGATTCAGTTTGCCGACTATATCTATCCGGCGCTGGACCAGCTCGTTTCCGAGGCGGCGCGGCTGCGTTACCGGTCGGCCGGGGAGTTCATCTCGCCCATGACGGTGCGGTCGCCCTTTGGCGGCGGGATTTTCGGGGGGCAGACGCACAGCCAGTCGCCCGAGGGCATCTTCACCCATGTTTCGGGGGTGAAGACGGTGATTCCGTCGACGCCCTATGATGCCAAGGGGCTGTTGATCGCGGCGATTGAGGATAATGATCCGACCATCTTCTTCGAGCCCAAGCGCATCTATAACGGGCCGTTCGACGGGCATTATGACACGCCGGCGAAAAGCTGGGCAGGGCATGAGGCGGCGCAGGTGCCGGCGGGCTATTATCGCATCCCGCTGGGCGAGGCGCGGGTGGCGCGGGCGGGCGAGGCGCTGACGGTGCTTTGCTATGGCACGATGGTGCATGTGGTCGAGAACAGCGTGGCCGAGATGGGCGTGGATGCGGAGATACTCGACCTGCGGACGCTGGTGCCGCTGGATATCGAGGCGATCGAGCGGTCGGTGCAGAAGACCGGGCGTTGCCTGATCGTGCATGAGGCGACGCGGACCAGCGGCTTTGGCGCGGAACTGATGGCGCAGGTGCAGGAGCGTTGCTTCTACCATCTCGAAGCGCCGATCGAGCGCGTGACCGGCTTTGACACGCCTTATCCGCATAGCCTGGAATGGGCGTATTTCCCGGGGCCAGTACGCATTCGCGAAGCCATCACCAAGATTTTGAAGGATTGAGAGGCTGTCATGGCGCTTTTTACGTTCAGGCTCCCCGACATCGGCGAAGGCATTGCGGAAGCGGAGATCGTCGGCTGGCATGTGAAGGTCGGGGATCGGGTCGAGGAAGACCAGCCGATCGCGGACATGATGACCGACAAGGCGACGGTGGAGATGGAATCGCCGGTTGCGGGGGTCGTGGTGCGGCTGGCGGGCGAACCGGGGCAGATGATCGCCATCGGGTCGATGCTGGTGGAGATCGAGATGGAGGGGGCTGAGGCTTCTTCCGAGGTTGAGGCAGCCGCCCCTACAGCTTCCCTTCCGGAACGGGAGGGGCGCGAGGAGGACGAGCCTGCACCGGTCGTCGTTGAAGAGCCGGCTGCGCCGGCACCCACCCCCTCCCTGGAAGGAAAGGGAGAAAAGAGGGCCGAGGTGCTTGCATCTCCGGCTGTCCGCGCTCGCGCCAAGGAATTGGGGGTCGATCTTGCCCAGGTGAAGCCGAGTGGCGATCATATCCGGCATTCCGATCTCGATGCTTTCCTGCTCTATGGCGCCGGGCAGGGCTATCGGCCGGCGGGGCCGTCCGCGAAGCGTGCGGACGAGGAGGTGAAGGTCATCGGCCTGCGCCGCCGCATTGCCGAGAACATGGCCGCTTCGAAGCGCGCCATCCCGCATTTCTCCTATGTCGAGGAGATCGACGTCACCGCGCTGGAGGAGATGCGCGAGCAGTTGAATGCCCATCGGGGGGAACGGCCAAAACTCACCATGTTGCCGCTGCTGATCGTCGCGATCTGTCGGGCGTTGCCGGACTTTCCGATGCTGAACGCACGCTATGACGATGAGGCGGGCGTGGTGACGCGTTACGGCGCGGTGCATATGGGCATGGCGACCCAGACCGACGCGGGCCTGATGGTGCCCGTGATCCGCGATGCGCAGGACCGCAATGTCTGGCAGCTCGCGGCGGAGATCAGGCGCCTGGCGGAGGCGGCGCGGACGGGCAGGGCGAAGTCGGAGGAACTGTCCGGATCGACGCTGACGCTGACCTCGCTCGGGCCGCTGGGCGGCGTGGCGACGACGCCGGTGATCAACCGGCCCGAAGTCGCGATCATCGGGCCGAATCGCATTATCGAGCGGCCGGTCTTCCGGGGCAGGGAAGTGGTGCCTGCCAGGCTGATGAACCTGTCGATCAGCTGCGACCATCGCGTGGTCGACGGATGGGACGCGGCGAGTTTCGTTCAGGCGGTGCGCAAGCTGTTGGAGACGCCGGTTCTTTTGTTCGCGGATTGAGGCCCGGTCGGCTCAGCGCATCGTCGCGCGATAGCTGAGCCGGCCGCTTTCCCCCGGCGATATTTCATCGGACAGGGTCCAGCGGACATGGGTGATGTCGGCCGGACCGGCCCGTCGCACGCCGCCCAAGGGCGTCGGCAGCCAGAGCTCGTTCAGCCGACCCCAATGGGCGCCGCCGTCGACGGACACCTGCATGGCGGGGTTGGCGAGGTCGATCCGCGTGCCGCGGGGCACGGCGTTGGTGAGGGCAAGACCGCGTACCGGCCGGTTTCCTTCATTGCGCCATTGGAGGACGAAGACGAGCTGATCGCCCGACCCGGCACGCTCCGCGCTTTCCAGAATCCGGCGCTCCCGGCCGTTGATGTCGGTGCTGATCCGCTCCACGAACATCTGCCGGTCCAGCCTGATGTCCTGCCGTGCCCATGCCGCCTGCGACGTGAGCAGGCAGGCCAAAGCGCACGGCAACCCTCCCGATTTCATGCCCAATTCCCCCTTGTCCCGCCGATACGCTATGTCGTGGCCTGCAAAGATTTGGTTAAGATGCTGTTTTCCCTGTTGTGGACGGCCTTGCGCGAATGGAAATTGACGGCTTCGGAGCGTCGGTGCAGAAAAGCCCGACGACAGGAAGCGAAGCGGGCGTGACACCACAGGAACAGCAGGAAATCAACCGGCGACGCGATCGGCTGCTGGCGTCGATCGCGCTGACGTCGGGCATCGGGCTGATCCTGGCCCTGCCCTTCGCCTTGCGCGAGGGAGCCGAATTCTTCCTGCCGCTGACGGCGGCGCTGGTGATCGCCATTGCGCTGGTCCCCCTGCTCGAATGGATGGAAAGGCGGCGGGTGCCGTCGGCCATGGCGGCGCTGATCGCGTTGATGTGCTTTCTGGGGGTCGCGAACACGGCGCTTGTGCTGATCGTGGTCCCGGCCGCCGACTGGTTCCGGATATTGCCGCAGCGCCTGCCGCAGATTCAGACGAATCTCGCGCCGTTGATCGATTTCTATTCGCAGCTTCAGCGTTTCGTCGATGAAACCGTTCAGATGCTGGCGTCCGGTCCGGTCGCCGCGGCGCAGACGGCGGCGGTGGAGGCGCCCCGGTCGTTGCTGCAATTCGCGGCGACATCCGCGCCGTCGGCGATCATCCAGATGGTGTTCGCCCTGCTCATCATCTATTTCTTCCTGGCCGGCTGGACGAAGCTGCGCCGCCGCACGATCAGCCGCCGCGACAGTTTCGACGGGGCGATGGCGGTGGCGCGGGTGATCCAGAATGTCGTCGATGCGACATCCAACTATGTCCTGACCATTGCCACGATCAACCTGTGCCTGGGGCTATCCATCGCGCTGGCGCTGTGGCTGATCGGCATGCCGTCGCCGCTGATGTGGGGCGGCATCGTCGCATTGCTGAATTTCGTCCCCTATTTCGGGCCGATGCTGGCGGCCGTGCTGCTGGCGCTGGGCGGGCTGATGGTGTTCGACGATGTGTGGAAGGCGCTGTTGCCGGCCGCGTTGCAGGTCGGCTTCCATCTGATCGAAGCCAATGCCATCACGCCGACCGTGCTGGGGCGTCGGCTGACCATGAATCCGCTGCTGATTCTGGTGTCGCTGACCTTTTGGGGATGGGTCTGGGGGACGCTGGGCGCGTTGCTGGGCGTGCCGCTGCTGATCATCATCCAGACCGTGGTGGCCGCGGCGGGAACGCCCGATATTGCCGGTTTCCTGTTCGAGCGCGGCACGTTGACGGTGTCCCCGCGCAAAGAAAATGACGAAAGCCACGAAACTGATGTTACAGGCGGTTGACAGGGGCGGCAGGCCCGCATAGATGCCCGCCCACACCGAACGCGGGTGTAGCTCAGTTGGTTAGAGCGCCGGCCTGTCACGCCGGAGGTCGCGGGTTCGAGCCCCGTCACTCGCGCCACT
>NZ_JALDYQ010000130.1:0-5587 GCF_032153725.1 Sphingobium sp.
CGTCGCCAGCACGCGCGGCCGCCCGCCCAGCCGCATCCCCATCATCAGATTATCCCAGGCCGCCTCGCCGCCCGCCCATTTGCCGATCTCGTCGGCCCAGCCATGGCTGAACTGCGGCCCGCGCAGGCTTTCCGCCTCCACCGCCCCGAACAGGGTCGCCACCGCGCCATTGGGCCAGACCAGCTTGCGCAGCGCGGGGGAGAAGGCAGGCCGGTTCCACCAGGGCGAAATGGCCAGCAGGCCCGATGCCCCCTCCACCATCACCGCCCGCGCTTCGCCCAGCGTCGCTCCGACCAATGCGATCCGCGCGGCAGGCTCGCTCTCGGCGACCGACCGCACCCACTCGGCCCCGGCGCGCGTCTTGCCGAACCCGCGCCCCGCCATCATCAGCCAGATGCGCCAGTCTCCTTCCGGCGCCAATTGCTCCGCCCGTGCCAGCCAGCGCCAGTCATGCGCCAGCGCTTCCGCCGCCGCGCCGCTCAACCCCGCCAACACCCGCTCGCGCGCCGCATCGGGCATGCGCGCCAATCGTTCGAAATCCGACAGACTTCCCATGGAATAACGCTCTCCTCCCGCCACGCTTCATCCCATTTCCAGGGCCATTCCCGGCGCCATCCCCGGCGCCATCCCCGGCGCCATCCCCGGCAACAGCCCTTTTGCCGATCGGCTCCGGCATCCTATATGGACGCCCATGTCTTCGATCCGACCCGCCCGCGCCGCCGACGGCGCCCGCCTGCTGGACATCTGGCGCCGTGCCGTCGACGCGACCCATGATTTCCTGACACCTGTGGACCGCGCCGCGATCGACGCCGAAGTCGCCGCCTTTCTCCCCCGTGCCTCCGCCTGGCTCGCCACCGATCCGGACGATCAGGCCATCGGCTTCATGCTGATCGACGGCACCCATATGGATGCGCTGTTCATCGACCCCGACTGGCGCGGCCGGGGCATAGGCCGACGCCTGGTCGACCATGCCCTCTCGCTCCACCCCACGCTCACCACCGACGTCAATGAACAGAACGGCCCGGCGATCGCCTTTTACGAAGCCATGCGCTTCGCCCGCACCGGCCGCTCGGACCGGGATGGACAGGGCCGCCCCTATCCCCTCATCCACCTCCGCTACGCCCCCTGACCGCTCCCGCGCCGCTCGCCCCCACGTTTGCGCACCACCTCCAGCGCTACCCGCAACCGCGTCACCGCATCCTCGCCATCCGGCCGCTCGATCCCTTGCAGCCTGCGCGTTTCCGCCACCTCTCCGGCATGCGCCAATAACAGCCGCAGCCCGATGGCAAGCGGAAGGTCCCGCTTGACCTTGCGTCCTTTCACCGCGCCCTCGCCATCCAGCGCGATCTCCTCCTGCTCCGAACCGAAGAGCGATTTCCGCAGCAACAGCGTTTCCAGCTCGTCATAGGCGATGCACAGCGCCTCCCGCCATTCACGGGCGAAGCCGGGATCGCGCTGCTTCTGCGCATAGACGCTCGACACGCTCTTGCCCGCGACCCGCGCCGCCTCGCTGACATTGCAGGTCATCGCCAGCGCTTCCATGAACAGCCTGCGCCGCCGGGGCGTCCATCCATCCTTGCGCACCCGACGAAGCTGCGGGCCATTGCCCGCCGCGCTCCGCTGCCGCCCTATCGTCAACCCGCCGCCCTGTTTCCTGTCCGTCATGCCGCCCTCCACCGCCTGCCCACGACAAAGGGGCCAGCCCTTCGCAGGACCGGCCCCTTTGCCTTGCCGCCTCTCGCGACTCAGATTTTTCCAGTGTCGACGTCTCTGCCAGAACAGCGTGACGATGTCAAGAAAAATGTTCCATATAGGTTAAATCATGCCGCAGCCATCCGCTCGATCATCTCCATCTCCGCCGCCAGGGCCGCCGCAAAACCCGGCCGCTCGCGCATCCGCTCCAACCATGCCCGCACACGCGGCCACCGCCCCTCCGCCAGCACTCCGCTGCAATAACAGATATTGATCATCGGACAGGCTACCGCGATATCCGCCAGGGTGAATCGATCCTCGACCAGAAATCCGCTGTCCGGCAGCATTTCCTCCAGATAGTCGTAAAGGCCCGGCAGCTTGTCCGCCTCCGCCGCGTCGGCGGCGGCCAGATCCTGCGGCACCCCGACAAGGCGCGCGACCATCCGGTTGAAGAAGATCTGGGCGCCCGCCGCCTGCAAGATGGTATCGCCGAACTCCTCATACCAGATCGCGCGCGCCCGCGCCTTCGCCTCGACGGGGATCAGATTGGGATCGGGATGCAGAACATCCAGATAGGTTATGATTGCCGTGCTGTCGCTGATCAGGAAATCGCCGTCCTGAAACCCCGGCATCTTGCCGAAGGGCGACGCCCGCGCGAAAGCCTCCCCGCCCTGACCGAAGCCGGCTGGCTTCACCTCAAGATCAATGCCCTTCTCCGCGGCAAAGACAATGACCTTGCGCACGAAGGGCGAAGGCCGCGCTCCATAAAGGATCATGATGAAGGCTCCCGAAATCAAAGAAGCCGATCATTTCACCTCGGTCCCGGAATGCAACCAAATTCCGGTCACCGTCCCGATTGATCCGCCCCTACGACGGTTCGCCTGTAATCGATCCTGATGCGCACCCAACTGCCGATCATCACCTTGCCGTCGACGCGCGGCGGCAGCACCAGAAACTGCCACGCCGCCAGCCGCACAGCCCTGGCAAAGCCCGATCCCATCGGTGATTCCCCCAGCGTCTGGCAATTTTCGACATGATAATGGTCGATGGTCTTGCAGGCGACCAGCCCCCAGCCATTGGGCGGCGCATCGGCGGGCAGATAGCTGGCCAGTTCGGCATGACTGGGCCGCCGATACCATTCCGCCTCGAACAGCTGCACCCCGCCCGGCCCCTCGCCCGGCCCGGCCACCGCCGCGCTGTTCCCCTGCCCCGACGCTCCATCGGCAGCATCCTTTGTCGGCATCTTCCCGATATCCGCCGACGCCATCTGCTGGGTGTCCAGCACCAGAAAGGGCAAGGGCGAAGGCTGCTGCTCGGTCGGCTTCACCACAGGCCGGGGCGGCCTGACCACCGGCTGCGCCTGCTGTTGCGCCGATTTTTCCTGCCGCTTCTTTTCGCTCTTCTCCGCCTTGCTCCGCGCCTTCTCCGCCTTGGGCACGGGCGCCATTTCGAAGGTCACGGGATTGCGGAAATCCGGCAGTTGCACCACCGGCCTGGGCGCCAGCGTCAACAGCGCCAGCAACAGCAGCCCGTTGAACAGCAGCGCGAACAGCAATCCGCCACTACGTTCACGCCATTGGGAAGGGGTTGCAAAGGTCAATTTCACTCAAGTGGCGCCGAACAGGAATCGCATGGGGTCATGCCCAGACGTCACCATCCCGTCAACGCCGCCCCTCTCAACAAATATCTTCCTCGCGCACGACGGGTCGGCTTTCCCGCGTCGCCCGCATCCGGCTGGCCTTGTCGTCCGGATCGGACGTCAGCACGACATGATCCTCATGCACCTCCAGCAGCACGCCGGCAAAGGGCATGCCTTCCAGACTGCCGGTCACGCGATAGCTGACCTGATCCCCGACCTTGAACGTCGCCGGATCGGTGTTGAACTCGAACGGGCAGGCGCCCTCACCCATGCCAAGCATATATTCTACTCCTGTCCGCCCCTCCCTAACGCCCGATCGGGCATCTGTCACTTCCCGTGCCGCCACGCTACACCCGCTTCATGGACATCCGCCTCGCTTCCGCCGCCGATCTTCCCCGCCTCCACCCGGTGATCGAGCGCGCCTATCGCGGCGACTCCGCCCGCGCGAGCTGGGCGACCGAATCCGCCCCGCCGGCCAGCCCCCGCACCAGCATCCCCGCGCTGGAGGCGATTCTCGCCAGCCCCGCCGAACGCCTGCTGGTCGCGCTGGGACAGGATGCCGCCCCGGTCGGCTGCGTCCAGATCTCCGATCGGGGCGGGAACCGCGCCTATCTCGGCCTGCTCTGCATCGACGCCGGCCTTCAGTCGGGCGGCCTTGGCAGCCGCCTCGTCGCCGCCGCCGAACGGCTGGCCGTACAGGCCTTCGGCGCGCGGATCATGGAAATGACCGTCATTGCCAGCCACGAACGGCTGATCGGCTATTATCAAAGGCGCGGCTACCAGCCGACCGGCGAACGCCGTCCCTATCCGGTCACGCTCGATCCACCTTGCGAAATGCTCGTCCTGGCAAAAGCGCTGGCGGCCTGAAAGCACATCGTTTACGGGGCGAAAGCAATGCTTACCAAGCTCTATCAATGGACGCTGGCGAAAGCCGCCCACGCCCACGCCGAACGCTGGCTCTTCATCATTTCCTTTCTGGAATCCAGCTTCTTCCCCATCCCGCCGCATCCGCTGCTGGGCCTGATGTGCCTCGCCCGGCCGGAACGCGCGCTCCGTTTCGGCCTCATCTGCACCATCGCCTCGGTGCTGGGCGGCATGCTGGGCTACGCCATCGGCCATTTCCTTTATGAAGCGGTCGGTCAGCAGATATTGAACGCGCTCGGCCTGGCCGCCAAATTCCCCATCGCGGCCTGCTATCTGCGGGACTATGGGGCGGAAATCATCCTGATCAAGGGCGCGACGCCCATCCCCTTCAAGCTGATCACGATCACCGCCGGCTTCATTGGCCTGTCGCTGTTCACCTTCCTCTGGGCCAGCGTGCTGTCGCGCGCCTTCCAGTTCATGCTGGTGGGCTTTCTGTTCTGGAAATTCGGCCGCCCGATCAAGGCTTTCATCGAAAAATATCTGGGCCTGCTATCGGCTGCCTTCCTCGTCCTCATCGTGGGTGGCTTCATCGCGGCCTCCGCCCTGTCCGGCGGCGGCGAAAAGAGCGACAGGTGCAGCCACGCCACCATGGCCACCCTGCGCTGACCCCTACCCGATGAAGGACATGATCGCCCGCTTCCCTAAGCTCGCTGCCCTGCTCGCCGGCTTCCTGTCGGCCACCGGCTTCGAACCGCTGAAGCTCTGGCCGGTCACGCTGGCCTGCTTCGCGCTGCTCATCGTCCTGATCGAACGCGCGCCCGACCGCCGCAGCGCCGCCTCACGCGGCTGGCTGTTCGGCGTCGGCCATTTCACCCTGGGCCTCAACTGGATCGCCCACGCCTTCACCTTCCAGGACACGATGCCCCACTGGTTCGGCTATGGCGCGGTGGTCCTTCTGTCGCTCTATCTGGCGGTCTATCCGGCACTCGCCACGCTCGCGGCTTGGTGGCTACACAAGCATGTGCTCCTGCGCAGGCAGGAATACGCCCTACTTTCCACCACACTCCTCTTCGCCGCCTGCTGGCTCGCCACCGAATATCTTCGCGCCACCGCCTTCACCGGTTTCGCCTGGAACCCGTTGGGCGTCACCCTCCTCCCCACCGGCATCGCGATCGCCTCCACCCTCATCGGCACCTATGGCCTCGGCGCGCTCGCCATATGCGCCTCCGGCGCGCTCCTCCTCCTCATCCGCCGCCAGTTCCGCCCGACCGCCGCCCTGCTCGCCCTGCTCTGCGCTTTCGCCCTTTGGGGTCACCTTTCCCCTGCGCCCCCATCGCCCACAGGCGCGCCCCGCATTCGCGTGGTCCAGCCCAATATCGGCCAGGACGAGAA
>NZ_JALDYQ010000131.1:0-5464 GCF_032153725.1 Sphingobium sp.
AACAAAGAACTCCCAGAGTCATTCCGGTTCAATCTGAACCGGAATGACTCTGGGCGCGTCAGGCTGATGCCGGGTGTCGAGAGCAGCGATCATCCGGTGCTGGATGAGGCTGGCCGGCAACTTGGCGAATATTTCGCCGGGCAGCGGGAGGCGTTCGACCTGCCGCTTGATTTCAGGGGCACGGATTTTCAGAGGCGCGTCTGGGCGGCTCTGTTGACCATCCCCTTTGGCGAAACGCGCAGCTATGCGGATATTGCGAGCCAGATCGGGAAGCCTTCCGCCTGCCGGGCGGTGGGAGCGGCGAATGGACGAAATCCGATTTCGATCATTGCGCCCTGTCACCGGGTGGTGGGGGCCAATGGGGCGTTGACCGGATTTGCAGGTGGTCTGAAAGCCAAGCAATATCTGCTTGAACTGGAAGGAAAATGGCGCACCCAAGAGGATTCGAACCTCTGGCCTTTGCCTTCGGAGGGCAACGCTCTATCCAGCTGAGCTATGGGTGCGTGTCGCTGGTGCGAAGGGCCGCTTAGCAAAGCCCAATCGCTAGCGCCAGCATCAAAATCACCTCAGGCCAAAGTTATTTGGCCATTTTCTGCATCGGCTGGAATTTGCCCAGGCCGCAACTGGCCCCCGGCTGCAATCCGCTGGTCTGGTAGAGCACGGTGATGATGTCCACCGAACAGAGCTGGGACAGGCTGGTCTTGTAGAGGAAGCGCTTTTCGAAGCCCAGGCTGGGGCAGCTGTAGGGCAGCGTGTTCCGGTAGACCTTGTTGCCGTTCATGATGAAGTCGATCGTGCGGTCGTCGCGGACTTCCGTGGAACGGATTGACGTGATCTGGACGCAATCGACCGGCTTGCCAGCGGGCACGAGATTGTCCGGCCGGGTTTTGGCGAGGGCAGGGCCGGCCGCGCATGCCAGCACTACGGCCAGGGCCAGCCGACGGGTGAGGGGGGCAGACATTGTGTCTCTCCTTTGACTATCAACAATGACGTCGCGGGAACGCGTCATCCGTTATATTGCTCCTTCTACCGCGAACTGGCTGAACCGCATGATAATCAGGGCGCGGGAGTCTTTGGCCTGAAGCGGCAGAGGTCGGTGACGATGCAGCGCCAGCATTCGGGCTTGCGCGCCTTGCAGACATAACGGCCGTGCAGGATCAGCCAGTGATGCGCGTCGCGGCGGAAGGGGCCGGGAACGCCTTTGTCGAGCTTCAGTTCCACCGCCAGCGGGGTTTTGCCGGGCGCAAGGCCGGTGCGGTTGCCGACGCGGAAAATATGGGTATCGACCGCGAAAGTCTCCTGCCCGAAGGCGGTGTTGACCACGACATTGGCGGTCTTGCGCCCGACGCCGGGCAGGGTGGTCAGCACGTCGCGATCCCGCGGTACTTCTCCGCCGAAATCGCGGACGAGGATTTCGGACAGGGCAATGACGTTCTTCGCCTTGGCATTGAACAGGCCGATGGTTTTTATATGCTGCTTCAGACCTTCTTCGCCCAGATCGACCATCTGCTGCGGCGCGCGAACCTCCCGGAACAGGGCGCGCGTCGCCTTGTTGACGCCGACATCGGTTGCTTGCGCCGACAGCACCACTGCTACCAGCAGCTGATAGTCATTGCCATATTCCAGCTCCGTTCGGGGCGCCGGATTGGCCTCAGCCAGACGGCTGAAAAAGTCGAAGATCTGGTCCTTCTTCACCTTTACAGGCCCAGAACGCCCTTCATGTCATAGCGGCCGACGGGCTGGCCAATCAGCCATTGCGCGCCCCTGACCGCGCCGCGCGCGAAGATGATGCGGCTTTCGGCGCGATGGCCGATCTCGATCCGTTCGCCCTCCGTCGCGAACATCACCTGATGATCGCCGGGCACGGAGCCGCCGCGCAGCGCCGCGAAACCGATCGCGCCCCTGCCCCGCGCGCCGGTGATGCCGTCGCGGCCGCGTTCGCTATGGTCGGCCAGAGCGATGCCGCGTCCGCGCGCGGCGGCTTCGCCGAGCAGCAGGGCCGTGCCGGAGGGGGCGTCGACCTTGTGGCGGTGGTGCATTTCGACGATCTCTATATCCCAATCATCGCCCAGCCGCGCGGCTGCCTGCTCCACCAGCGCGGCGAGAAGGTTGACGCCAAGCGAGGTGTTGCCGGTCTGGAGGACCGGAATGGTCCTGGCGGCTTCATCGATCAGCGCGTGATGGGCAGGTTCAAGCCCGGTGGTGCCGACCAGGACCGGCTTCTTCGCCGCGATGCAGGCGTCGAGATGGGCTGACAGGGCGCCGGGCACGGAAAAATCGATCAGCACGTCGCTCTGTCGCGCCAGTGCCAGCGGATCGGCGGTGATGGCGATGCCGGGGGCGATTTCGCCTTCCGCGCTGCGATCCGTGCCTCCGGCGACTTTCAGCCCGGCTTCCTGGGCGATCTGCGCGATGGCGCGTCCCATGCGGCCGGCGGCTCCGAAAATCCCGATGCTGGTCATGCTTGTCATTCCTTAAAAAGTCGCGTGGCGGATGCCAGAACGGGCGGGCCTTGTCATCCCTTCACAATGGGAAATGGGTGACATAGGTGACACGTGGGGGATTGGAGAAAGGGGCAATTCCTATCGCGTTTGCACTGGGCGGGGCATAGCGTCGTCAGGGGCATGTAGGACAGGAAAAAGGAATGGACGACGTTCGCAATATCGTGATCCTGACCGGGGCAGGGATTTCCGCCGAGAGCGGCCTTGCCACCTTTCGCGGGCCGGACGGGCTGTGGGAAGGGCATCGGGTCGAGGATGTCTGCACGCCTGAGGCGTTGGCCCGCAATGCGGCGCTGGTGCATCGTTTCTATGATGAGCGGCGGTCGAAGCTGGGGGAGGTGAAGCCCAATGCGGCGCATGAAGCGCTGGCGGCGCTGGATGCGCAATGGCCGGGGGAATTGCTGATCGTGACGCAGAATGTCGATGATCTGCATGAGCGGGCGGGGGCGAAGCGGCTGATCCATATGCATGGGGCGTTGCAGTCCGCGCTTTGTGCCGCTTGCGGGAAGGCGCGGCGCTGGATGGAGGCTTTGCCGCCGGGCTCGGTTTGCGACGGGTGCGGGCAGCCGGATTTGCGGCCGGATATCGTGTTTTTCGGCGAGATGCCCTATGAGATGGATTTGATCGATGAGGCGTTGCGGCGAGCCGATCTGTTCGTTTCGGTAGGAACGTCGGGGGCGGTCTATCCGGCGGCGGGGTTCGTGCAGACGGCGCGCCATGTCGGGGCGCGGACTCTGGAGCTGAATCTGGAGCCTTCGGCCGGCAGCTTTTATTTCGAGGAAAGCCGGATGGGGCCGGCGAGCAGGCTGGTGCCGGAACTGGTGGGGGAATTGTTGGGATAAGGGCCGCATTGGGCCATTATCCCTGCTCGTCCACTCCCTTATCCGCCGGTCGCGGTTCGTCCCGATAGAGCAGCATGACCGATCCATCCTGCCCGTCCACCACCCGGACCGGCAGGCTGCGTTGCAGCATGGAGAGGAATTCCCTGCTGCCGGTTGTGCGGAAGCGGCCGCTGATGCGCAGCGAGGAAACGCGGGTATCCCCGATCAGGATTGGCGTCGGGCGGTAGCGGTTGAACTCGCTGGCGGCCTGTTCGATCGTTTCGCCGTCCAGTTCCACCATCTGCTCAAGCCAGGCGGTGCGCTGGCCGATCAGCTTCGAATCGAGGCGGGTGAGCGACACGCTGCGTGGCTGGATGACGGCGCCGCCGCCCGCGCTGACCTGACTGGCCGGCCTGTCGCCCGAATGAACGGTGACGGCGCCCTGGATGACCGTCAGTTCGACCATGGAGGGACGCAGCCGCACGTTGAAGGCGCCGCCGGCCGCGTGGATCACCGCTGATCGCGCTTCCACGTCGAAGGGACGGGCGCTGTCATGGGCGACGTCGAACGCGGCTTCGCCTTTCACTATGCGTACCCTGCGGCCATGGTCGGTGAAGCGGACTTCGGCTGCGCTATCGCTGTTGAGGTGAAGGATCGACCCGTCATCCAACGCGATTTCACTGATCCGGCCGATCCCGGTTTCGTGATGATCCACCCCGCTGAAGGTGCGGACGGTGACGATCGCCGCGACGATGAACAGCAACACCGCGATGGCCGCGACGATCATGATGTTGCGCGAGAGGCGGCGTTGCTGTTCCTCGCTGACGATCGTTTCCAGCGGCGGCAGATTGACTTCGGCAGCGGCGCTTTTCAGGCGCTCGGCCGCTTCCCAGGCGGCTTCGGCGCGGGCGAAGGCGATGGCATGGCGGGGGTCCGATTCGACCCATTCGCAGATTTCGGCTTCGTCCTGCGGGCTGGGGTCGCTGTTAAGCCTTGCCAGCAGGCGCGCGGCTTGCGCCTCTATCCTGTCCCTGCTTTCGTAGCCCGACTCTGGTCCCGACGCCCGCACGTTCGAAATCCGTTTCCTCGCGTTCTGCCCAGGCCCGCATAACTATCGCGATCGCTTTGGCCAGATGTTTTTCTACTGTAGAAACGGACAGGGACATTTCGCCCGCTATTTCAAGCATCGATTTTTCGTGGATGCGGCGGAGAATGAATACCCGGCGGCATTGTGTCGGCAGCGAATCGACGATCGCCTCTATTTGCCGGAGCGCCTCGCGGGCGTGAAGCTGTGCTTCGATATTATTTTCGCCTTGCAGCAATTCCAGATCGGCGATGGTTTCGAAGCTCACCACCTTGTTGCGGCGGGCGCCGTCAATCACCAGATTGCGGGCGATGGTGAACAGATAGGCGCGGCCCGTCGTCACATTTTCCCAATTTTCGGTGGCGTAGGCGCGGGTCAGAACCTCCGCCACCATGTCCTCCAGTTCCTGATTGGCAGCGATGATCCTTCGCAGGCGCCCGCGCAGGGCAGCCTCTTGAGGGAGGATCACCGTCTTGAACCATTCCAGTTTAGCGCGAACCCTGTGCACGTTGACCCCCTTGCTGTCAGCCGCGCCTCTCCCGCCATTTCATCTGTTTGTCATAGTTCAATCATGCTTGCAGGGACCTGTCCAGCGCTACCAAAGCCATTATTTCCGGTTTCCGTGGAAAACTGCCCGGCTGTTGCGCGAATGCGTCTTTCTCTGCTGATCGGGCTTGCTGATCGGGCGCCGGGGGCAGTTCGGGCACGGCACGGTCGGGCTGGTCGAAATCGGGGCCTTGCGGCACGATTTCCGGGGGTTGTCCGGGCGGGGCTTCGGCCGGTGTTGCGGGCGGCGCGATTTCCGGCGGCGATTGCGGTTCGATCCTGTCGGGTGGCGGGACGCCATCGGGCACGGGATCGGGTTGGGTGGCCATGTCGTTTCTCCTTATTGCGGGAGCTACGCGCGAAGCTTGATGGCGGTTCCCGGCGAAGTTATCCACCGGTTATCCACAGGCTTGACCTCTGGGCCTTGCTTCGAGAGAGTCTTTTCTCTATGCCGCGCCGACCGGCGACCGATGCGGGCGTGGCGAAATTGGTAGACGCGCCAGATTTAGGTT
>NZ_JALDYQ010000006.1:0-91584 GCF_032153725.1 Sphingobium sp.
GCCCTACGCTTTCACCCAGACACAGCCGCCACTGTTGGAAGCTTTGCGCGCAGCGTTAGCGCCCGAAGGGCATAAGGGCGAGATTATATCCGGTTGGTTGGGCGATTAAAATAAACCCTCACTCCACCCTTCAGCCAAAGGGGAATTGCGGCGCTTCAGGTTGCAAACAGATTGGGTCACGCTGATTTTTGAAACACTGTTTCACGCTCGGTGGCCGTGCTCCAGACATTGTGCCTATGCGCCCGCTGGCGACGGACTCGATCATGTGATCCTGTTCGCTCGGAATGGCGACTGAGGGCGTCGAAAAAACCCTGCGATGCCAGGGGTGAAGTACCGCTGCGGACATGCTAGGGGTCTGACATGTTTCAAGCACCCGGCCGCCGCGGCACTGTCGAGATCGACGGTTTCAAATTTGATTGGGAACTCCTGAGCGAGCCTCAATTGTCCTCTTCCGATGGCTGGAAGGGAATGACTGTCTCCCTACGTCAGAGAGACATGCCGCGCGAAGCCGTGCTGGAATTTCCCGCACCCAAGCGCCTGATGAGAGGATTGCCGAAAGGCCGTTTGCACATCAACGATGCGATTGCTTCGCGAGGGGTACGGGCAGCATTATCGGCAGGATGGGATCCTGCTTCGCGAGGCAAACCCACGGTTTTTATGGTTGATGCCAACGGTGACTAAGGGGGCGTAGATCGTGCACCCCGCCATCGCTGATATAAATGGAGTCGGACGGCATCGTGCCATTCGTCCGCTCATGCACCCGGGAAGCGATCGGTCCGCACCTGAGAGGCGGAATTTGGCCGTCGAACGGCGATAAAGGGTCGCGCTCTCCCAGGCCGAGTTCTGGAAAGTGCGCTGTTTAGAAAATTTTCCGCAGTTCGACCATAACCGTTCGACCGATTGGATCGCGTCGTACAGGTTGATACGCCTGCGGAGTGTCCCCGAGCAGATTGGTCACGCGCTGACGCTGGTTCGTCAGATTATCGAACGCGACCGTGATCCTGGCGCCTTTAGCAATCCGCTGCTTTGGGAAAAGTTGCGCAAGGTCAGCGAAGAGCTGGAGATCCACCGTCGTCAGGGGCGAGAATGTGAGCCTGTCGGGGTCTGAGGGCGTGCCGATGCTGAGATAGCTCGTCCCCCGCCGCCGGACGTCGAACCGCATCCCCGTACCGCCTCTGTTCAGGGCGATGCTCGCATTGGTCGCATGACGCTGCTGCCCACCGGCAATGCCGATCGCGCCCCCCTTTAGCAGATCGATTTCGGGCAATCCTTCGCGGATAACAGTGCTGTTCTTAAGCAAGATGCTGTGCGAGGCAGTCACCTGCAGCTTCAACGGTGGCGTACGCCGGGCAGCGACACCTGTTTTGCCCACCGCATGCGCGGAACGTGTCAGGGGAATGGCGAAACGCAGCCCGAACCTCATCTGCTCCGTTCGCTGACGGGCGAAATTGACGGAGCGATTATCGACGAGGACCAATGTGCCTGAGGCATCGCGCTGAAAACGGTCGGGGAAAGCAGCCACCACGGCGGTGCTGGGCGGCGGTAGCGCACCCAGCTGGTTTCGCAGGTCATCGGACGAATATGCCATGTCGAGCTGGAAATTATATTTGCGAAACGGATTTGCTGTCAGAGAGATGGTTTTTGATCTTAGATCCTCATTCCGCAGGGAGGTCGTACCGCCATAAACTAGGGTTACGTCAACGGTCTCTCCCGTCAGCGGGTCGAAATAAGGCACGTTGGGACTGATGAGCTCGGGCGCAGCCAGCAGTTCCGGGGCGATTGCGCGTTCGGCACGAATATTGCTGGCGCTGAAGCGCAGCCAATCCAGCACCCCCCAGTCAAGTTCCACGCCGCGTTTCTTCAAATTTCCATAACGCCCCAGATCGGCAACACCGGCATCCAGGGCAAGCTCGACATCGCCCAGCATCGGCACAAAGCGCCCTTCCCGACTGATGAGCGGTATGGAAATGCCTGCCTTGGCGAGATATTCATGGCGGGTGAAAGCGCGCTCGCCAGAGCTGTCCTCTGCGTCATAATCGATCCAGGTCGCGCTCAAACCCGCGCGCGCGCGAACCGTGCCTGCCCAATTCTCGAAAAGCGGGCCATCCAGATCAAGCGTGATCTGGGGCGTGCTGTTCCGGCTCCACGTCCTGCGAGTGGTGATCGGGATCAGTCCGGCCAGTGAGCCATCAAAGGAATTTTGCGTGGAAGCGACAACCGATCCGCCGATTAGCGGACCCGTGAGCCGTGATTGGTATGCGAGCTGGCGAGCATCCCAACGGCCAGCCAGAATGGCGCGCCAGCCTTGCCACGACGCGTTGAGCGCGATGGACGCAGAATGGCTCTTCGTCCTGCTCTCGCTGCGTAGGGGGCGGTTGGGATCGTTCAGCGCGATGTAGACCGGCGTGGAAAAGGGCGTGAACCCATTGCTGGCGGGAATCAGAAAGCGGGCCGAGGGCAGGCCGTTGTAATTCTCTGTGTTCGTCCAGTTCATTCGGCCGCTGAACTGGAGGGAAAGCCACGGCGCGAGTTCCTTGTTTCCGGCGACCGCAATGTCGACGGGGCGGGAGGCGCCGCGCAATGTTCGATAGAAGCTTTGGTTGCTTGGATTGAGCTTGTTGGCACCTGCCAACAGATCAGCGAGCGAAGGTGTCGCCTCTCCCTGCGGCAGGGCGAGAAGACTGACCTGTTGGCCCGCCGCAGCACTTAATAGCGGGTCGACTTCTGTTCCCGCAAAGGGAATGATATTCCCAAGCACGGAATAGGGGATGGCCTCCTGGCGAGGCACAAAATCCCGTTCTGACTCGAAAAGATTGGCCGACTGGCTTCCCCTGATAGTCAGATTTATCCTGTCCTGCCCCTTGATATAGGTAAGCAGCGCCTCTCCCTTGCTGTTCGACCAGCTGCCCTCTGTCGCCATTTCCCGGTTGGCGGTAAGGGTGGCGCTCCTGACCCGGTTCCGCAGCACGATATTGTAAGCCCGTTGACCGGCCGCACCATTGACGCGCTGGGCGGAGCCGCGCGGCAGCATTTCCACGCGTGCGATCGCTTCGACCGGTATGTCGGAAATATTGGCGGGGTCCGTGACTGGCCGGCCGTTCACGAGGATCGCAGGGTCGGTATCTCCATTCTCGTTGCGGATATCGTCAAGCAATTCCCCGGTGGTGCTGACATTGTAGGATGCGACACTGTCTTCATCATAGGTCTGTTCAACTGGCACGTCCTGAAGGGCGGCGACGATAGCCCGCGTGCCGGTGACGATGATGAGCGTTTGATCGGCGCTATATGCCGCGCCCCCTTGCGCAGATGTCGCGCTCGCATTTTCAAGCGCCAAAGCGCTGGACGTCATGCCGGCCATTATCGCGACCGGACAGCAGCTGCCGATAAAAGCCCGGCGCAGGAGCGAAATGGAGGGCATCCGGTTCAACTCGGCTTCAAGGAAAGAATGCCTCGCCAGCATGATCTGACGAGGCATTCACTGGTGACGGCGGAAGGCTTAAAGGGAGTAGTTCGGTACCGAGATATAGGTGCCGTTGCTCCCTTCGGTGCCGCTGCCCCAGGGCGCGACCTTGAACCAGTCCGTGGTGCACTTATTGCCGGTATAACCGTTCTGCGTACGCCATGTCCCACCGGGGGCGGGTTTGTTCGGCGAGATGCAGATCACCACCTGGCCGACATGATATTCGCCCGTGACCTGCACCGGGCCACCATGATCCTCGAACGCGTAGATGCTGTCCGTCTGATCCTGATCTACCGGTGTGCCAGCCTCGGTAAATCGCAGGGCGGGGGCATCCCAATGTTCAGGAATGGTTTCGTCATAGGCCTGCGTACCCTCGAAAACGCAGTTTCCCTGGGGAGAATTGCCCCAGAAGCCCTGGTTTGCGCCACTCGCATGCGCGGCATTGAAGGCATTGCAGGCCTGGAGGGCGGCTTGCTCTTGCGGCTTTCCAATCAGCTCGGGGTCAATGATATATTGTCCCTCCGCTTCGTGCTGGATCACCTGCTCGGCATGATAGACTTCCTGACTGATGTTGCAGCTGAAGGCGTGCTGGAACGTCGAAGTGAAGTCAGCGGTGAAATAATAGGTGCTGTCCGTCCAGTAACCAGCGGTCGACCACTGGTCTCCGAACATGTTGACGCTGCCGCCGATGCGGAATGGATTGCCACGGATTTCGAGAACTGCCGGAACATAGGTCCCCGCATAGTGAATCGTGCCTTCGTCGATGTCGCGAGAGCCCGTTTCAACAGGGCCGCTTACCAGCGTCGCGGTGCCAACGACCACTTCGCCGGTCCATTTGTCGAGATTGCCGGCTTCATGAGCAGCGGCCAAAATGTCGCACTGCTCCTGCATGGCGGCGAGTGTTGTCTGACTGGCGGGCTGCGCGTCAGGTGTCGGGACGGTATCGGCCCAAGCTGCAGTGCTTGTTATTGATGACAGAACGGTGCCACACATGACGGCCGCCATAAGAAGTTTGTTTTTAGGCATGTACAACTCCCCCAAGATTACACCGCGCCGATCGAGAAATCGACGCACTGATTCGCGCTTTAAGGGGGTTAATAGTTTGTTAATATTAAGATTAGAAGATAGTAATTTTGTGTGTGCCGTATTGGGAAATTATAAAAAAATCCGTAAGATCGATTATAATTCTCAATCTATGGTTATATTCATAACTATTCTATAGTTATATATTACTATCTATCAATGGATAGATGATCTCTCTTCGGCATTAGCGGAAGGTCGGCTGCTGAGGAGGCAAACTCGGACGTCGAGAGTTCGGGATGGGTCGATTTCAACGTGACTGCTCGATGCTGTTGATTGCCGCATATTCCCCGGCGACCCTTGCATTTGTCCTCGATATTCCATATTTTGTGGACAGAAAGGTGACCTGATGTCCAAGCCTATGACTTTAAATGTGCGCGTCAGCGGTGCTCTCAGTGCCTTTGTCTCCGCTAATATCGGAGACGCTGGTGCCTACGAAAATGTGAGTGAATATGTCCGAGATTTGATTCGGCGCGATAAGGAGCGGGTCGAGAGTGAGCGCTTGGCGCTCCTCCAGGCTGAGTTGGTCAGCGCATTTGCCGCGTCGGAGGGTGACTATCAGTCTCTTGATGCCGACGCGGTCATAGCCCGCAACGCTCGTAACTGATCTTATGATCGGATTTCGCGTCCAGCAGGCCGCCGGTCGGCGGATTGACGACATTTACTCCATACGCGTGAAACATGGGGGGAGGATCAGGCCGACCAATATATACGTGGCCTCTTCGCACGGTTTGAAGATATTGCCGCGCGGCGCGTTGCCTGGCGGGATGTGCCACGGGAACTGGGCATTGAAGGGTTCTATTGCCGATATGAGCGCCATTATATCTACTGGCGTGTTTTGTCAGATGGTGCCGTTGGTATCGTGACGGTTCTGCATGAACGCATGCATCAGATCGATCGTTTTCGACAGGATTCTCCGCACTGAGAGGCTGAACGAGGATCGATTTAGAGGGATCCGCCGAACCTCTACATGGCTTCCTATCTCCTAAAATCGCCAATTTGGTGACGATCTCCGCCTGCGCAGTTGCTGTATGACAGTACAATGACAGGGCGCTGCAAAGGGCGTCATCTATGATCCGACAGCCCGGATGCCCTCCCCATCACTGGGCGCGTACTCATGCGGGGCCTCTCCGACGAGATGGATGACCGCCATTATCTGCTGGTCGACGGGATCGACGGGCGCACTCATTATGT
Source organism: Sphingobium sp. (assembly GCF_032153725.1). Classification (GTDB taxonomy): domain Bacteria; phylum Pseudomonadota; class Alphaproteobacteria; order Sphingomonadales; family Sphingomonadaceae; genus Sphingobium. The sequence continues at coordinate 5,735 of NZ_JALDYQ010000006.1, forward strand.
CCCGATCGGCGCGGCCCAAGGCGATGGACTGGAGGTTGCCGATGAGGGCACGGGCCTGACTCCCGGCAGCGTGGTGGAAATCCGGCCGACCATAGCTGTCGTTCGGGAGGTCGACCGGACGATTGCAGCGGTGGCCGCGGCCAATGGGGGGCGTTATGATGCCGATGCGCATTTTCGGCATGACCCGGCCGCCAGCGAGGCGTTTGTCGAGGCGCATGGTCGCCGGCTGGAAGCGATGCGCCGAAAGGGCGGAGTGGCCGAACGTGATGCCGACGGCAACTGGACGATCGCTCCCGACCATCTGGAACGGGTTGAAGCCTTCGAAACGCGGCAGCTCAAGAACAGGCCGGTTGAGGTCGCTCTGCTCTCGCCGGTGGATGTCGGGGAACTGGCAAGAGCGGATGCCGCGACCTGGCTTGATCGAACGCTGGTGGCAAGCGAGGCATTGCTCCTGCGGGAGGCGGGATTTGGTCGGGAAACTTCTACCGCGCTGGTGCAACGTCGGCAGTGGCTGATGAATGAAGGCTTGGCCGAGCAGATGGACGGGGAAATCCGCTATCGCAAGGACATGCTGGCCATCCTGCGGCGTCGGGAATTGCTGCGGATCGCGGGACAGCTATCGCGCGGACTTGGCCTTCCCTTTGGCGAGGCGGCGGAAGGGGAGGGCGTCTACCGCCGGCGGGTGGATCTGATATCGGGACGCTTCGCCGTCCTCGAACGCTCACGGGATTTCACGCTGGTACCATGGCGACCGGTGCTCGAACGCCGCATCGGCCAGGGGGGGCAGGGCTGATGCGGGAGGATGGGGTGAACTGGTCGGTAGGGCGAGGACGGAGCGGGCCCAATATCAGTTGATATTGGGATGGGCATTTTCCGGTTTGCCGTTTGGGTACTATCGTTCAATGCTCCGATTCGAAGCTTCGGTTCTCGCGGCAATGCCAGAGGCGTAGGATGAAGATCGTGCCGATCGCGATCTCATATCGCATCTCATAATGGCCAACGATGATCCGCCGGACTTCGCGCGGCTCAAAGGCCTCCAGCTTCTCGCCAAGGCGTGGATAGTCGATCAAGCGGTTGGGTGCATGCGCGAGCTGCTGCACGACACGCGCGGCTGCCTCGGGTGCCACAGGGCGCAGATGTTCGTGCAGGCGCAAAAGATCCGACGATGCTTTGCTGGTCCACTGGATCTTCATGCGGTCGGCGGCGCTAGGGGGTTGTCCGTCGAAAGGCTGTCCGCCCATGCCTGAATGCTCTGATGGTCGATCACCCGACCCGCGTCGACATCGGCCAGGGCTTCGAGCGTCATCTTGTGTCGCTCTTCCTCCTGGTCGATCCATGCCGCCAGGGCCTGCTTCATGATCCATCCCCGCGAACGCTCGATGCGTGCGGCCAGGGCATCGACCTTGTCGGCCAGTCCCTCTGGCACATGGGCCGTCAAAACCCTGGTCCCTGCTGCCATGTGAATAACTCCCAATCCAGATGATTAAAAATTAATCGAAAATGGTCGATCGGGCAAGAAGAATGCGGTGCCTGCCATCCGGGGCAGCTCTGTCTCACCGCTTCGCTCCTGGCTGGTTGGGTTTACCGATGGGGACTCGAAAAGCGGCCAGTACGCGCATGCTGGTCCATATGGGCTTGCCATGAAAGGAAAATCCCGCGAGAATCGGTCCATGAAAACGGACCTTAATCACCTGCCGGATATCCAGCGGACCGAGCTGGATCGGGTCCAGAAAATCCTGCACGCAGAATTTGCCGAGGCAACGTCGCGGGCCAGCCAATCGTGGAAGCGCAATGGCAAGATCCAGAAGATCATCCTGTTCGGCAGCTATTCCCGCTCCGACTGGGTGGATGAGCCTGAAAATGGATACCAGTCCGATTTCGATCTACTGATCATCGTCAGCCATTCGGATCTCACCGATATTGCCGACTATTGGTATGTGTCTGAGGACAAGATCTTGCGCGACGAGGAAGTTCGTCGTCCAGTCAATATCATCGTTCACACGCCGGATGAGTTGAACCAGGGTCTTCGCAAGGGTTTCGACACTCGAACCTGTGGCGACACCTTGCTGGGAAAGATCATGGGCTTTCCAGCCATGGGATGGCGTTTGGATCCGTCTCATTACGCGCAGATGGAGCAGGAAGGAGATCAGGCTCTCAGCTATGATTCAGCAGGCCGCGTCATTCCGAATCCAGAGGGTTCTGTGAGGTCGCGCGGGACTGAACGTGCGTCATGGCGCGGTGCGCGACCTCATTGAAGCCGGATTGAGCGCACTCGCTGACTGGGCAGTCGCTATGGGATTAGTGACCCGCGCACCTGTGCTGGGTGATGAGGTCGGCGGTCATTGCGCCTGAGCCTTGCGCGTCTGAGGGAAGCGGAGGCTGGCTCGTGGCAGCCTGAAAACGACGCGGGAAGCGGTTGCGCGTATGCCGCAGATGAACAGCAGGCATTGTAACGTCGGTCCAGGCAGTGGTTGACTGCGGCGCTCCCGCGCCCGCCGGCTGCGTTGCCGTGGCGCCGTCATGATCAGGGGCGAGGAGATAGCGCTGGCTCATGGCGCGGCCGGAGGTCCGCGGGCGCGCCAGGTGGTATCGCGTGGCATCGTCGCGATGATCCGCAACGTCCCGCCGCAGCATGGACAGACGGTCAGGTCGAAATTGCAGCGCTTGGAATGGGGTACGACTGGGTCGAGGTCGGATGCCGGCAGTGCTGTCGCCAGCAGAGTACGAATGGTCGCCAGTCGTGCGCGACGGTAGCCATTAGCGAGGAAACCGTAATGACGGATGCGATGGAAGCCATCAGGCAGGCTGTGGAGCAGGAAGCGGCGGATAAACTCATCGGCGGTCAAAGCCATATGCTTTTGGGCGCTGCCATGGCGATAGTCGCGCCACCGGAAGGTAACTGTGGCATCGGCCATGCTGACGAGGCGGCTATTAGCGATAGCGACGCGATGGGTGTAGCGACCCAGATAGGCGAGAACATGCGCCGGTGAACCAAAGGGCGGCTTGGCGTAGACCACCCAGGAGGTCTTCCGCAGCGGCCTGAGCGCGTCGGCAAAGGCCCGGCTGTCGCTCAGATCTTCCAGCGTACCGAAAAACTGCAAACGCCCGGCGACGTGCGCGAGCTGGAGCCGCTCAAGAAACAGCCGGCGGAACAGACGCGAGAGCAGGGGAATGGGCAGGAAGAAGTGGGGTCGACAGGCGATCCAGCGTTGACCGTCGGTCGACAGCGCACCACCGGGTACGAGGCAGTGGATATGCGGATGGTGGGTGAGCGTCTGCCCCCAGCTGTGAAGAATGGCGATGAAGCCGAGCTCGCCGCCGAGATGCCTGGGGTCGGCGCCAAGGGTCTTGAGCGTCGCGGCGACGGCATCGAACAGGATCGCGTAGACCTGCGTCTTGTTCTGATAGGCAATCGCGGCGATCTCGGCCGGCATCGTGAACACGACGTGGAAATAGGGCACCGGCAGAAGGTCGGCTTCGCGCGCGGCCAGCCATCGTTCGCGCGCGATGCCCTGACATTTTGGGCAGTGGCGATTCCGGCAGCTATTGTACGAAACCCGGCTATGGCCGCAGTTGTCGCAAGCCTCGACATGGCCGCCGAGCGCTGGGGTGCGGCACAGCTCGATCGCCGCCATCACGCGACGTTCGACGCGGTCAAGATGCCCGTCATGGGCAAGGCGGTAAGCAGGACCGTGGCGGCGGAATATATCCGCCACCTCCAATGGCGGACGCATGGCGGCGCCCTCAGCTGGGCGGCACCACGTCCAGGCTGAGACGGTCGAGCGGGCCTTGCGTTTTGGCGATCATGGTCGTCGCGACATGGGTGTAGCGCGCCGTCGTCGACAACTGGTTGTGCCCGAGCAAAACCTGAATGATCCGGATATCAACCCCGCTCTCGAGCAGGTGCGTGGCGAAACTATGCCGCAGCGTGTGGACGCTGACCCGCTTGGTCAATCCGGCCGCCCTGGTGGCTGACCGGCAGGCGGCGTGAAGGCAGGTCGTGGTGATCGGCGTATCGGCGCTGCGTCCGGGGAACAGAAAATCCTGGGGGTGGGCGAGCCGCCAATAGGTCCGCAGGATCGCGAGCAGTTGCGTCGAGAGCATGACCGTACGATCCTTGGCGCCCTTGCCATGGCGGACCTGGATTACCATCCGGTCACTGTCGATGTCCGCGACCTTCAAGCTCGCGGCTTCCGAGGCGCGCAACCCTGCGGCATAGGCGGTGGTCAATGCCGCGCCCCTTTAGCGATGGCACCGCCTCCAGGAATCGCACGACCTCGTCGGCACTCAGGATCGTCGGCAGCTTGCGCGGCGTGCGCGCATAGACGATCCGTTCCGGAATCTCCGCCCGGTCCAGCGTGACGCCGTAGAAGAAGCGTAACGCGCATACGATCTGGTTCAAAGAGCCCCAGGAAATGCCCTGCGACACCAGATAGACCTGAAAGGCTCGGACGTCTTCCAGCCCCAGCCGATCCGGGGATCGCCCGAAATAGCGACTGAACTTCGTCACCGCGTGCAGATAGGAGCGCTGGGTGGCGGGCGACAGGTTGCGCAAGCTCATGTCGTCAATCATACGACGGCGCAGCGGGCTGACCGTTACTGTGACGTCTGTCATGGGATGAACTCCTGGTGAGGGGTTGGTCTTCAGCAACCAAATCCTCCCACCAGGGGGTCATTCCCGCCAGCCCCCAGGCGCCAGTCGAGCGTCAGCGAGTTCGTTCAATCCTGAATGTCGATCCGGCCTAGTTGAAAAGTCCAAGTAAATGGGTGATGCCGCCATATCCATCGGTTCGGATCAGCTCTAAATTCCTCTCTCCATGAACGGCGCATAAGCGCCGATTAGGATAGACGTTTTGTATACCCCGATCGCTATTATGGGTGTCGGCCCCGCTGGCGTGTTCCCGGTCCATCTCCGGTACAAGGCGGGCATCGATGCCGTCGCGCTTGAACAGATCAACGTCAATCTCATGCACGAACTTCGCGTTTCAGAGCGGTTCGATCAGCTTGGATTGGTCCATGGCGGCACCAATCTCTCAATCGTGGTCCTGAAGACGTGCAGCGGGGACTGGTGAAAAATTACGTCGGTCTTCCGCGCGACCGGCACTAAGGAAGAGGAGGCAGGATGAGAAACAAGATATTCGACACGCCCAAGGCGGCACTCGACGGGCTGCTGTTCGATGGCATGACGATCATGTCGGGCGGATTCGGGCTTTCAGGCAATCCGGAGAGCCTGATCCCTGAAATCCGGGCGTCGGGGGTGAAGAGCCTCACCGTCATCTCGAACAATGCGGGCGCCGACGGCTTCGGCCTGTGGATGTTGCTGGAAAGTCGGCAGGTAAAAAAGATGATCTCGTCCTATGTCGGCGAGAACAAGCTGTTCGAGCAGCAATATCTGTCGGGCGAACTGGAGCTTGAGCTCAACCCGCAAGGCACCTTGGCCGAGCGTATTCGCGCGGGCGGCGCCGGCATCCCGGCCTTCTATACGAAAACCGGCGTCGGCACGGTGGTCGCCGAAGGCAAGCCGATGGAAATCTTCGAAGGGCAGGAATATGTGCGCGAAACTTGGTTGCGTTCCGATCTGTCGATCATAAAGGCGTGGCGCGCCGATCCGGCCGGGAATCTCATGTTCCGCAAGACTGCGCGCAACTTCAACCCGAACATGGCTACCGCCGGCAAAGTGACGGTCGCGGAGGTTGAAGAGATCGTGTCCGAAGGCGCGCTCGATCCCGACGCGATTCATACGCCCGGCATCTTCGTCGACCGCATCGTCCTTGCCACGATCAACGAAAAGCGGATCGAGAAGCTTACGACCCGTCCGAAGGAGGCCTGAAGATGCCCTGCGCGCGATCCTGCCAACTGACATCGCACCGTTCACACAGCTGGACGGCTCGAAAAGCGTGAGGATTTTGGGCTAACGTTGAGGCGTTGGCGCAGGTTGGCCTGATTGGCCGCCTTGCGGTCTTGTTTTGCCTGGTTCTGCGGGTCGATCTGCTCCTTGACGGACGGTTTCGGTATCAAGCAGACGCAGTTCGGCCTCCAAGCCATGCGAGGCGCTGGAAATTATAGACCAGGTTGGCCATGCCGATCTTGATCCTGGTGCGGGCGATGCCGATGGTGCGGACAACGAGGCCCATGCGGTGCTTTTGCCCAGCAAAGACGTGCTCGACCGCAGCGCGGACCTTTGATCGCCTCGCATTGGCCCTGGCTATTCGTTCGGGCAGCGGCCGCTTGGGCAACCGCTTCTGGTGGATGTTGCTGGTGAACATGCCCTTGGCGAGGAACGCTTCGTTCTTCTTTGATCGATAGGCGGTATCGGCCCAAACGCCCGAGGCGGTGTTCTCCTTGCTGATCAGATCGGGCAGTCGCGCCCCATCATGGGCATTGGCGGCGCTCGCATCCCAGATGCGGATCAGTCCATGGGCACGATCGATGCCGATATGGTTTTTATAGCCGAACATCGGAATGGCCAGATCGACCGGCTTTGCCGCCTTGGGATCGGCACCTTCCCTGACCTTGGCCTTGCTATATTTGATCGACCAGCGCGCATCGCGGTCTTTCTGCCGGATCTTGGCGGGCTTCCAGTCCTGGGGAATACGGCCCTCTTTTATGGCGATCTTCTCCTCCTGGGAATTGCGCTGCTTGGGCGCGGGCACGACGGTGGCGTCTATGATCCGCCCACCCATGGCCAGATAGCCGCGATCTTTGAGCGCGGCGTCGAAGCGCGCGAACAGCCGGTCGATTGCCTTGGCCTTCACAAGCCGTTCGCGGAACAGCCAGACCGTGGTGGCATCGATCGCTTCACCAGCGCACACGTCTCTTTGCTTTCCTTGGACTGAACCCCAGCGTGCATCAATCGGGAAACGGCCCCGCCAGGCATGGTCGCATCACCAAGCAGGGACCTTGCCATGCCCGTACGATGTTGGTCGAGGCCGCTTGGGCGGCGGTTCGAGGTTCCGGTCCGCTGCGCGCATTCTACGAACGTGTTCGCGCACGGCGCGGCACCCACGTGGCAGCCGTTGCCGTCGCCCGCAAAATTACCGTCATCCTCTGGCACCTGCTTACCCGCGGCGAGGACGATGCCTGGGTTCGCCCCGCCCTGTATGCCAAAAGGCTGAGGGATCACGAACTGATATCCGGCCAACCAGCTTGCCGGGGCCAGCGTGGCGCCGGCCACGAGTACAATCTGACGAAATGCTGGCAGAAAAAGCGGCAACGTGGAGCGCGCGCCGAAGCAGCATGTCGACGGTTCACCGAAGGGTGGACGAAGCGTGGGTATAGGGTGCCTGCGGGAGCTTCAGAGGAGGTGCGACAATGATGACAGAGCGGACGAGCCTTTACCTCCGGCTCGACTCTTCGTCACGAGGTCACCCGCAGACACAAGGAAAATACATGATCGCGGGAAAAAAGTATTCAATCTCATCCGTAAGATATCGCTGACACGGTAATGACCCGCGACAGCTATGTCCGCGAGGAACTGAAGGTATATTCAGCTCTCGCCGGCTGGCGGAGAAAATCGGTCTGACAAATGAAATCGGAGCGACCGCAGCAGTACCGGTAAAATACCGCTGCGGTCAAATTGGCTCTTTGCCACCCTTTCCCGGGCCGCGGTCGAAGCTGTCAGAAGTTGAACGACAGCCTTGCCCCATATGTACGCGGCGGACCGAAATTCGCCATTGTTGCGTTGACGGGAGCCAGGAAAAATGCGCTTTGGATGAGGCGCTTGTTCTCGATGTTGTTGATATATGCCGTGACAGTCCATCGATTGCCCGCGCCGGAGAGCGAGATCGACGCATCGGATAGCCAATAAGCCTGTAACACCGAGCCATCGCGCCGCTCGAACATGACGATGCTGCTCGTCTGATAGTGGGTGTTGCCTTCAAGGGTCAGCCGCAGATCATTCGAGAGATCGAAGCTCTGTTGAATCCCCAGGTTCATCGTCCATTTCGGCGAGCGCAGCGGGCGCAACCCGGAACAATCGACCCTGTAAACCCCTTGCCCCTGTACGACGCTTGCCGGACATGTCGTCGATGGGCGGACAGTGCCGGCCGGCAACCCGACCAAAGGGCTAAGGTCGGCGTCGAGGTACACGAAATTGTCGTTTCGCGCGTCCAGATACTGGATATCTGCGTGCAGCAACGTATTACGAAGCGGCTTGGCCATCAGATCGACCTCGAACCCCTTCATGGTGGATTTGCCGATATTTTCAGTAATCAGTTCCGGCGCACCCGCTGCACTGATGGCGGAGCGCGAAACCTGCTGATTTTTATACTGCCAAAGGAAACCTTCGGCGTTGATCTGAAGCTTGTTGTTCAGGAAGCGGTTCTTCGAGCCTATCGTATAGGCCGTAATTGTCTCAGAGCCATAGGATGGCTTGAGTGTCGAAAAATTAAATCCGCCCGATCGGAAGCCCGTCTCGACACTGGCATAGAGCAGTGACTTGTCACCGGGCTCGAATTCAACGGCAGCCCGATACGTCAGCTTGCCGGGCGAAATCTTCGAATTCGTCGAAATGCCGCTGGGAGCATAGACCGAATCGGAAGTGCCAGTCACATCGACATAGACCGGTACGCCTGGTGGCTGAACATAGCCGATGCTCAGGAGCGCGGCAGGCAAATCGTCGAAGTCCGCGGGCAGACGACGGGCGCCAGCGCAGTTGGTCTGGCAGATCAGGGTCGCCCTCGTCGACGTGCCGTCGAAAGTCCGCTCGTCCTTGGTGTAGCGTGCGGCGCCCGTCAGGCGCAACCGATCGGTCAAGTTCCAGGTCAGCTTGCCGAAGCCAGCATAAGAAGTGGTGGATTGATCGCCATCCTCGATGACGCCGATCACATTGACGCTTACCCGCGTACGGAAGGCCAAGTCCTCTTTGTAGAAGTAGCCGCCAGCCAGCCAATCGAAGGCGCCGACCTTCCCAGACAGCCGCGTCTCGAGAGAGTATTGCTTAGCCGTTTCATTTTCTTTTTGCGAGGTGATTCCTGGATCAACTATGTCGTTATTCTCTGAACGACGCCACGCGCCGATGACCGTCCAATTGGCGAAACCGAGATCGACGTCTAAATTCGCATGGATGCCGTAGAGATTGTTGTCCATATAGGGCCGGGTTGGGTGCGGCCCAGCCGTGATCCCTGCCGTCGGCACGTACAGGGAATTCAAGATCCCAACCATTTGCGGATCGAACGGACCGACATTCGGAGCCAGGTCGGTCGGTACCGTGGTACCGTCTGGGAGGGTCGTTGAAATTATGTGGCCAGCGGGGCCAGATCCGCCGAGGTGGAAGTAATCGCCAGCAACACGAAGCGAAACCCCATCTTTCGGTTCGAACAGCACCTGGAGCCGTCCGCCGCGTCCCGCTTCGGAATAGGTCCCATCGGTGTTGTAGCCGTCGTGATTATATACAGTTCCCGCCGCACGCACGGCTATGGTATCGGAAATCGGCACATTGACAGCTGCCTGTGCATTGACCGCATCATAATTGCCGAAACCAAGACTCCCCGAAACCGAACTCTCGCCGAGCCTCGGTTTGGCGGGGATGATGTTGAGCGCGCCGCCAGTTGCATTGCGTCCGTAAAGCGTGCCCTGCGGCCCTTTCAGCAGCTCGATCCGCTCAAGGTCGTAAAAGTGGCCAAAGCTCGCGCCGGAGCGACCAAGATACACCTCGTCATAGTTTACCGCGATCGCCGAATCGACATAGGAAGCGCTGGCGAAGGTGCCAACGCCTCTGACATAGAAGAGGGGTTTGTTGCCGCTGGCGCTTCCGAACTGAACGGCGGGCGCCAGCTTGCTGACGCCTTGCGGCTCGGTAACCTGCGCCAGCGCTTCGGGTTTAAGCACATCGATGGCGACGGCAGCCCGCTGACTGGTTTCTGCCTGCCTTTGCGCGGTTACGATGATCTCTTCAATTCCGGCCGACGCTTGTCCGGCGGATCCGCGCGGATTGCCAGCGCCGGTCGCAACTTGGGCCGTTCGGTTGTCCGTCGGTGGCGCTTTTTGCGCCATCGCGGGCATTGCCACGGCTAGCGCCAGCACGGAACTCACCGAGGCGTAAATACCTATTTTCATTACCCCCTCCACGATAGGTCGTTTTTCTATCGAATGGCTATCTCACTTGCTTGCTGCGCGCAAGTTTAAATTTGTTCTAATGGACAAAATAAGTCGGGCACTTCACACCGCGTCCCGGACCGCCCGGCTATCGATCGAATACCAGACGTTCTGCCCTCAAAAAGACACAAATCCAGTTTCCCCGATCCGATGAATCGACCACATATGTTCGCACTCTGAACGGCTGATTTGCAACGGATAGCAGAATCACGGTGCCGTGATGCCGACGCTTTTGCGTCTTGTTATCCAAGCGCGAGATAGGAAATCGGTGGCCTTTCACGGACTCCATATTCCACTTTGATAGATATGCGGATAGTGTTCCGGCCCTTCCGGCACTCGGCGCGAATTGCTACGCGAGAAGGACGCGATTTTCGCTGAACTCGGCTTGGCGACGAGCAGCTTGTCGATCCGATGATGGCGCATCCGATCCTCATCAACCGCCCGATCGTGATTTCGCCGCTGGGAGTGAAACTGCCGGCCTTCGGGGCGGGCCCGCAGCTGATTTGACTGCCCTGCAAGTCAATGGGAGCAGCGTATCCGACATCCTGTTGCAACAATGCACTTGCTTGGGCTCGATTCCGAACCGCGCATCACCCGCCTGTCAGATCGTCGCCTCTACGACTTTGAACCATCAAAACATATCGCAAGCCTGCGCCGCTGTTCGGTCACAGGTTCACCCGACTCCGTCTTTCAAAGGATCAAATGACCACAACTTCAGTTGCGCTTTGATTTTACTCCCTTCTTATCGTTGGTCAATAACTCACACATGGCAGCAGAATAATCTTCGGTTGCTCGCTTCACGTCAATATCGGGACTTACCAACCATTGATAGACAATGCCGAATACAAATGAACAGAATTGAACCGCGATTTGATCGGCAGAAATATTCTTTCTAATGACCCCGTCGGCAATGCCCTGCTCGATCATCGAAGCGATATCCTTGCGATACGCTTGGTGTTGCTCTGCCAACCGCCTTTGGATGAGTTCACTGCTCGCGAGCGTTTCATAGTATAAGATGTGCATTGAGCGCATGAACTGCGCTTCCGTCTCGACAAAATGACTAACGGCATGCAGCGCGCCCTTGAACGCTTCCAATCCCCGCCGATCACCAATGAACTCGTTGGCTTCCTGCTTCCAGCGCTGGTTGTATTGCGTAAGCATGGCGCTGAATAGGCCTTCCTTGGAGCCGAAGCGGAAGTTTGCCAAGCCGCGGCTATATCCGGCGAGTTCCCCCACTTCCTTCAGCGTCGTGCCGTGGATCCCGCGCTCATGAACCAATTGCATGGCTGCATCGAGCATGCGCTTATCGGATTCTGCCGTGCGCTCCAATTGGGTGCGTCGAACCCGCTGCTTGGCGACAGGAGCCTTGGTTTCCCCCATTTTTTCAACTCTCGAACTTTTTGTCGGCACCTTACCGTCCCCATAAACCTATTGCGACTGCACTGGCTCGTTCTTGAGCAATCGAAAGGAACTCCCATGTGAAACCAGCCTCGCCGCGTGGGCCCTTTTCCTGCATACCACCCGCAATTGCAACTCCCACAGAGCTCGACCACCCTCAGATCATCTTTATCCTGACAAGCGCGACCAGATACCACATTGGCTTGGTCCACCCCTTCGGTGAATGGCGCCTGGCCCGATCGGCAATTGATTGACTTGCGTGGTCCATGGCATAGGCAGGGCCTATGCCTGGTATGGGAGGAACGGTGTGAGTGGGGCTGGAAGCGCGCATGGGTGGTTTCCGCAATCACGGAGCGAACTGCCGGCCCTCGACATCCGTCAGTTGCACTATTTCGTAACGTTGGCCGAACAAGGATCGATCTCGGCCGCAGCGGCCCTGCTCAACATGACCCAGCCTTCCTTGTCCGAAAATCTCATGCGGCTTGAACGAAAGCTGGGTGTCCAACTCGTGATGAGAAGTGGGCGTGGCACGATCTTGACGGAGGCCGGAAATCTGCTTGCGCAACGCGGCCGTGAAATCGTTCGGTCCGCCGGGCGCGCCGTCAAGGAAATCCGCGAAGTTGGCGAACGGACGCAGGGTTCCGTGGCAATCGGCTTTCCTCCTTCGCTGGGGCTATTGCTGAGTGTGCCGCTTGCGGAAACGATCCAGGGTGAATACCCCGACGTGCGGTTGAGAATTAGTGAGGGATTGTCAGGCGACATCGTTGAATGGATCGAAAATGACCGCATCGATCTGGGCTGCGTATACGAATTATGCGACAATCGTGATCTGGTCTGTGAACCGCTCATGCTGGAAAAGATGTTCTTCGTTACGGCTCCAGACAACATGCCGGATTGCGTTGACCAGACGCTGGCAGACGCGCCCACCATCCAGGCCGCTGCCATCCGGCAATTCCCACTTGCGCTTCCCGCCGCATCGCACGGCGCCCGCAAGATCGTACAGCGCTTCGCCGCCGGCGCTGGCTTCAGGCTCAATGTTGCCGTGGAGATCGACTCGCTCCCACAGATCATCACCATGGTTACGCGCGCAAGCGCCTATACGATCTTGCCTCATGCCGCCGTCGTCAATGAGGTCGCGACCGGCACGCTCCGCCTGATCGAGATCATTGAGCCCACCATGACGCGGACCGCCTATCTATTGCGCAAACGCTCCCGGCCTATCACCCGCGCAAGCCGGATCGTCCAGGATACGGTCACGTTGATCGTGCAGGAAATGATTGAACGATTCCAACTCGACGCTGCTGTCATCGACGGGAATGCGCGCAATTTCGGGCCTACGGCCTCTGCTTAGGGTGCAGTTGGGGTCAATGGAAGACGCCTTGGGAAGCGCACGATCGGGGAGATGCTTCCTTCGCTGGGAATAGGGAATAGGCAATACCTATGCCTAACTAAGGCTATCAGCTCGGGCCCCTTTTCGCGAGCGGCCTCTTATGTCAGCACCGTGGCAACAAGCGAAACGGGGAGGGGCCAAGGTGGTCAATCAAACCGGCGCCACACAGTCAGTTGCCAGACGATCTGTAGTGCGCGACCTGGCGAGCGTGCACGATGACGAGCGTCTGACGAAGATTAGCGTAAACGCGTCGGTGGCCCCAGATGCCTATTGACGCCGAAAAGCTGCTCAACTTCGAGATTCCGCGGGTGCGTCAGAAGGTCACGCCGCGCGACGCGGCGTTTTACGCGCTGTCGGTGGGGATGGGGCATGATGACGCTCACAGGGCTCAACAGTCCTTCATTGACCCTTTGGCCGGCCCGCTGCCCATGCCCTCGATGACATTGGTGATGGCTCATCCGGGATTCTGGCTCGGTCATCCCGATTCGGGGGTCGATCCGGTCGCTGTCCTTCATGGGCGCCAGTCGATCGCCATCACCGGGGCCCTGCCCGTTGACGCTGAAGTCGAAAGCGAAACCCGCATCACTGGCCTCATCGACAAGGGACCTGGCAAGGCGGCTCTCATTCTCACCGAAACACAGATCTCGGATGCGACCGGACTGCCCTTCGCGCGCCTTGACCGCACGACTTTCATCCGGGGCGGCGGCGGCTTCGGAGGCTCCGACGCGCCGATCTCGCCCGCGCCCCCGACGCTGCAAGGCGAGCCTGCGCTGTCGATCGACCTTGCCACCAGACGGGAACAGGCCTTGCTCTACCGGCTGAACGGTGATCTCAATCCGTTACATAGTGATCCCGATATAGCCGCCAGAGCCGGGTTTGAGCGACCGATCCTCCATGGGCTGTGCACAATGGGCTTCATTTTGCACGCAATCCTGCGCGGCTGCCTGGATTATCGCCCTGATCGTCTCCGGTCGGTTTCCTTGCGTTTTGCGGCGCCCGTCCTTCCCGGCGAAACCATCCGGACCGAAATCTGGAACGATGGTTCCTTCCGCGCCCGTGTCGTCGAGCGCGACCTTATTGTCGCCGATGAAGGTCGGTTCGACGCGATCCTGCCGAACTCTGGCACGGAGGCAAATCTGTGAGCAATTCCCTGGAAATGTCCGAAGCCATCGACTTGATCCGCCGAAGCACCGAGGGTCTTGCCTCGCGGCGCGATCTCGCCCGCGTGCGGGCTTTGCGATATAAGCACGCCGGTTTCGATCAGGCAGCCTGGAGCAGCATGTGCGAGTTGGGCTGGCCGGCGCTTCGGCTTGCCGAGGGGCGTGGCGGCGTGGGACTGTCCATCGCAGCCTATTGCGCGTTGGCCGAGGAAATGGGCGCGGCATTGGTACCCGAACCGCTGATTCCAGCGGCGCTCGTCGCAGCGCTGCTGGAAGGCGGACCGCTGGAAAGCCATCTCGCCGGGGACACGCTCGTTCTGCCGGCTTGGCAAGACGAACCGGACGCCGCGGCGCCAAGCGATCGTGAGTTTCTTCGCGATGGACGCCTTCATGGCGCCAAGAGATTCATTCCGATGGCGCGCTCGGCCGATGCTTTCCTCGTCATCGCGCCTGACGGCAACTGGCTGGTTGCCGCCGACGCCCCCGGAGTGACCCTATCGTACGACGAGACGCAGGACGGCGGACATTATGGCACGCTGCTCCTCGATGGTGTCGAGGGAGAGGGCATCATCGGAAATGCTGGCGCCGCGCTGGCCGAGGCGTGTCTCGCTACCAGCGCCTATCTGCTGGGCGTCATGGATGCCGTGCTCGAGCGGACAGCGGAATTCCTCAAAACCCGCATCCAGTTCGGCAAACCACTAGCCAGCTTCCAGGCGCTTCAGCATCGCATGGTGGACCTCCAACTCGAATTTGAGCTGACGCGCGCCAGCATCTCCGATGCCGCTGCCCGCTGGGACCGTGAAGGTCCGACCGATGCGTCCCTGGCCGGAGTGTCGCGGGCAAAGGCGCGCGCTGCCGAGGCCGCCGCGCTGATCGCGCGCTCATCGATCCAGCTCCACGGCGGCATCGGTTATACCGACGAGCATGATATCGGCCTTTATCTGCGCAAGGTGATGGTTACGGCTCCGCAATATGGGAGCGCCCGCCTGCACCGCCAGCGCTTCGCCGCGCTCATGCCCCTGCAAAGCGAGGACTGACATGCTTTACGCGGATTTCCATCTCGACGACTTCAACGCGCTTAGCGACGCAGATTTCCGCGCGTTGGCGAACCGCTTCCTTCACCAGCATCATCCGCCCGAGTTGCGCAGCCCGGCGAAGCGGCTGCACTGGGATGAGGTCAAGCCCTGGTACATGATCCTGTCTGCCGCGGGTTGGCTCGCGCCTGCCTGGCCGCGCGAGCATGGCGGCATGGGCCTCTCGGCCGCCAAGCAACTCATCTACATGGACGTGTTCGAGCGCTTCGGCGCGGCGCGCAGCCCTGACCATGGCATCGTGCTGCTGGGGCCGCTGCTGATCACCTACGGCTCGCCCGATCAGCGGGCACGCTTTCTGCCGCGCATCATCACTGGCGAGGAGATCTGGTGCCAGGGCTATAGCGAACCCAATGCCGGATCCGACCTTGCTTCCCTGCGGACAGAGGCTGTGCTGGACGGCGAGCACTGGGTCGTCAATGGGCAAAAGATCTGGACGACGCTGGCGGGTGACGCCAACTGGATGTTCGCGCTGGTGCGCACAGACAAGACGGCGAAGCAGCAGCAGGGCATCAGCTTTCTGCTGATCCCGATGGACACGCCCGGCGTCACCGTGCGCCCGATCATCAACCTGGATTTGCAGGACGAGTTCAGCGAAGTCTTCTTTGACGATGTGCGCGTCCCCCAGGAAAATCTGGTGGGAGAAGTCAATCAAGGCTGGACGATGGCAAAGAACCTGCTGGGGTTCGAGCGCATCTTCCTGGGCTCGCCGCGCATGGCGGCCAATGCGTTGGCGCGGCTGATCAGACTCGGTGCCCATGCCGGCCTGACGGACGACCCGCTGTTCGTTGACCGGCTGACTCGGTTTCGCCTCGACCTTGCCGATCATGAATGCCTGTTCGAAACGATCGCGGACCGGCTGCGGCGCGGCCAAACGCTGGGGCCGGAGGTTTCGTATCTCAAGCTCAACCAGACCCAGCTTTTCCAACGCATCACCGAATATATGCTGGAGATCGCCGGGGCGCAGGGCGGGTTGCTCCACCCCATTGATGGCGACCGGGCCCTCAACCCGATGGGTCAGTTCCTCGTATCGCGTGCTGCTACCATCTACGGCGGCGCATCAGAGGTGCAGCGCAACATCCTGGCCAAGACCATCCTCGGTTGAGGCGAACCCGTTTGAAAGGAAGAGCGAATGTTGCTCGAAGGAAAGACAGCACTGGTCACGGGCGCGGGCGGAGGCATCGGGCGCGCCATCGCCATTGCCATGGCACAGGCTGGCGCGGCTGTCGTCATCAACGATGTCGGTGTTTCGCTGTCCGGTGAAGGTGGATCGGCGACCCCAGCCGAGGAAACCAAGGCGGCCATCGAGGCGGCGGGCGGCCGCGCTGCGATCGACACCCACAGCGTTGCCGAATGGGAAGCAGCGCAGGCGATGGTCGCGGCGGCGAAGGAGACATTCGGTCGGCTCGACATCGTCGTCAACAATGCCGGCATCCTGCGCGACGCCATCTTCCACAAGATGACGCCCGAGCAATGGCTGTCGGTCATCGGCGTTCACCTGAACGGCGCCTTCTTCGTCAGCCGCGCGGCGGCCGAGCTGTTCAAGGACCAGCAGAGCGGCGCCTTCGTCCACATGACCAGCACGTCCGGCCTGATCGGCAATGTCGGCCAGGCCAATTATTCCGCCGCCAAGATGGGGGTCGTCGGCCTCTCCAAGTCGATCGCGCTCGACATGCAGCGCTTTGGCGTCCGGTCCAACTGTATCGCGCCCTTTGCCTGGGGCAGGATGACGGACAATATTCCCGCAACGACGCCCGACCAGGCCGCTCGGGTCGAGAAGCTGAAGCAGATGACGCCGGATAAGAATGCGCCTCTCGCCGTCTATCTGGCTTCCGATGCCGCAGCAGACGTCAATGGGCAGGTGTTCACCGCGCGCAATAACGAGATATTATTGATGGGCCAGAGCCGGCCGCTGCGATCGGTGCAGCGTGACGCCGGCTGGACGCCCGAAAGCGTGCGTGACCACGCGATCCCGGGCCTTGCCTCCGCCTTCTATTCCCTTGACCGCAGCCAGGACGTTTTCACCTGGGACCCGGCCTGATCCTATTCGCAGGACAAAGTCATGAACCTCAGCCCATATGACACCGAACATTTTCCAGAAATCCGCGAAGGCGTCCGCCGCCTTTGCGCAGAATTTCCGGGTGAATATTGGCGCGCGCTCGACGCGAAGCGCGAGTACCCGACCGACTTCGTGAAGGCGCTGACAGAAGCTGGCTATCTTTCGGTCCTGATCCCAGAGGAATTCGGCGGCTCAGGCTTGGGCCTTTCGGCGGCGGTCGCCATTCTGGAGACGATCCAGGCCGAGGGGTGCAACGGCGGCGCCTGCCATGCCCAGATGTACACGATGGGCACGATCCTGCGTCATGGCTCCGAAGCACAGAAACAGGTCTATCTGCCCAAGATCGCGACCGGCGAGTTGCGGTTGCAGGCGTTCGGCGTCACCGAACCGACCAGCGGCACCGATACGACGGCGCTACGCACCATAGCTGTACGCGATGGCGACGATTATGTCGTGAA
Source organism: Sphingobium sp. (assembly GCF_032153725.1). GTDB lineage: Bacteria > Pseudomonadota > Alphaproteobacteria > Sphingomonadales > Sphingomonadaceae > Sphingobium. The sequence goes on from NZ_JALDYQ010000006.1 coordinate 23,386, forward strand.
CGGCCAGAAGATCTGGACCAGTCGCGCCGAGCATTCCGATCTCATGCTGCTACTCGCCCGCACCACGCCCAAGGATCAGGCGGCGAAGAAGACCGATGGGCTGTCTACCTTCATCGTCGACATGAAACAGGCGCTTGCCGACGGTTCCCTGACGATCCGTCCGATCCGCACAATGATGAACCATGCGACAACGGAAGTCTTTTTCGACAATATGCGCATCCCCGGTGCCAACCTGCTGGGCGAGGAAGGCAAGGGCTTTCGTTATATCCTGTCGGGCATGAATGCGGAGCGGACCCTCATCGCGGCGGAATGTGTGGGGGACGCGAAATGGTTCACGCGAAAGTCTGCGGACTATTCCAGGGAGCGCCGCGTCTTCGGTCGTGCGATCGGCGCGAACCAGGGCGTCTCCTTTCCGATTGCGCGCGCCTACGCCAATATGCGGGCTGCCGAACTGATGGTGCATGAGGCGGCACGCCTTTACGAAGCAGGCCAGCCCAACGGTGCCGAGGCGAACATGGCAAAGATGCTGGCCGCGGATGCATCGGTCGAAGCGGGCAATGCCTGCATCCAGACGCACGGCGGCTTCGGTTTTGCCGAGGAATATGACGTCGAGCGTAAGTTCCGCGAAACCCGGCTCTACCAGGTCGCGCCGATTTCGACCAATCTTATTCTCTCCTTTCTCGCCGAGCATGTGCTCGGCCTGCCGAGGAGTTACTGATGCGCCGCGCTGCCATCGTCGCACCGTTGCGCACACCCGTGGGCGCTTTGGGAGGAGCCCTGCGCGACGTGGCCGTCGAAACGTTAGGGAGCATCGTCGCCAACGCGGTGATCGGCAAGGCGGGGATCGACCCCGCCTTGATCGAGGACGTCATCTTCGCCCAGTCCTATGCCAATAGCGAGACGCCCTGTGTTGGCCGCTGGATTGCCCTGTCGGCGGGGCTGCCGGTCGAGGTTCCCGGCCTTCAGATCGATCGGCGCTGCGGCGGCGGGCTGCAGGCAGTCGCGACGGCAGCAATGATGGTCGAAAGCGGCGCCTGTGACGTCGTCCTCGCGGGCGGCGTCGAAAGCATGAGCCGCATCGAATATTATACGACCGATATGCGCTGGGGAAAGCGGTCGGGATCGACAACGCTTCATGATCGGCTGGAGCGCGGACGCGAGCGGTCACAGCCGGTTGAGCGCTTCGGCTATATCTCCGGCATGATCGAAACGGCGGAAAACCTTGCGCTCGACTACGGCATATCGCGGGAAGAGGCCGATGCCTATGCCGTTGAAAGCCAGCTCCGTGCCGCAGCCGCCTGGGCAGAAGGCCGGTTCGCCGACGAAGTGGTTCCGATACCGGTGCCACAGCGCAAAGGCGATCCCATTCTTTTCGCGCGGGACGAGGGCATTCGCGCCGATACCAGCATGGCCACGCTTGCGAAGCTGCGTCCCATCATGAAGGACGGCGTTGTCACAGCCGGTAATGCCGCCCAGCAGAACGACGCTGCCGCTGCCTGCCTGATCGTGGCAGAAGACAAGCTCACCGAGTTCGGCTTGACGCCGGCAGCTTTTCTGACCGGATGGACGGCAGTGGGGTGCGATCCGTCGCGGATGGGCATCGGCCCGGTTCCCGCTACAACAAAGCTTCTTGCCAAGACCGGCCTGAAGCTTGAGGATATGAATCTTCTGGAGATAAACGAGGCCTTTGCCGTGCAGGTACTCTCGGTGCTGAAAAGCTGGGGCGTGGACGATCACGGACGTGTGAATGTCAACGGTTCAGGCATCTCGCTCGGCCATCCGATCGGCGCGACAGGGGTGCGGATCATGACGACGCTGCTGCATGAGATGGAGCGGCGGCAAGTGCGCTATGGTCTGGAAACCATGTGCATCGGCGGTGGTCAGGGCATGGCGGCAATCTTCGAACGCGCTTGAGCGTTCCTGGCTGCCGCCACCGATTCCGAGTCAGTTTGCCAAGGCGCTTCGGATGAATTCCAGCGCCTTGGCATCGGCGTGCGTCGCATCCGCTTGGGAGTAGGTCGGTGCGCCCGGTCGGGCAAAGGCATGACCTGTTCCCGGATAGGATAGCAGCTCAACAAACCTGTTGTCTTGCGCTGCGGCCTTGATCGCGGCCTGCGCTTCGGGTGGGCAAAGCTGGTCGCTTTCAGCGATCTGAAGAAGAAGGGGCGCCTTCAGCGGCGCAAAATCGTCTCCGAGCATATGAATGCCGGTTCCATAGTAGCTCACCGCAGCATCAATGCTGCACCGGCTGGCGGAAAGGAATGCAAGCTTACCGCCGAGGCAGTATCCGATCATGCCAACCTTACCGTTGCACCATTCCTGCTTGCGCGCCCATGCGATGGTGGTGGCGATGTCGACTATGGCGAGATCGACATCGAGCCCGTTCATCAGGGCCATCGCCTTCGGATAGGCATCAGAGGCTGCCGGATCGAGCGCGACACCCGCTTCCTGCCGCCAGAATAAATCGGGAGCGATCACCCCGAAGCCTTCGCCTGCAAGTCGATCCACGACGCCGCGAATGAATGCGTTCACGCCGAATATTTCCTGCAGGACGATCAGCGCTGGCATCGGCCCAGTTCCGCCCACAGCGCTATAGCCCCTTAATGTTCCGCAAGCGGCGCTCTCGATCACAATGTCAGTCAAAAGGATGTCCCTCCAAGCTCGCCTCAACGGCTCCATATCCTTGTGGAACCCAACATGCCCTCCGCCTGCAACTTGGCTGGAGGGCATGAGGGTCTGGCAGTTTGATACGCTACGCCGAGCGTACAGAAGCAGAAGCTTCTTCTCCTGATTCAGGCGGCATCGTTCCAGGGGATCATATCATGCGCGCCTATGCGCAGTGGCGGAGCGTCCGCTTCGAACTGCACGCCAACGGGATCACGACCCTCTTGCACGTCGCGCACCGCCTCTTCCAGGCGCCGGCGCAGAAGACCTATCGCCACATCGCCTTGCGACAGATGCTCGTAATTGTGCGCAGGCAACTGGCCTATGCTCGACTGTGCTTCAAAATCACCCGGCGAGGCCCGATGCTCCTCTTCGGTCATTTCCCACCAGGTTTTCCCGAAATGCATCTCATTGAAATTGTCGAACGTCTGCCCCTTCTTCGCGCGCTTGAGGATGAAGTTGAGGAATGACGTATCGCTTTGCGGAACGAAATACATCAGATCGATCAGGCTCGCGACGACGGCGATGTTGGGCACCATTGCCTCATTGGAAGCGAGGAAGATTCCCTGGCCCGGCACGGGCATGGGCACGCCCTGCTTGACGCCGAGCTCGGTACGTGCGGCTACGATCTGTCCGGCAAGGTTCTTGATGTGCGCATAGGGCGGCAACTTGTCGTCATCCCCGTCCACCCGCAGCAGCGGCAAGCCGGTGAACTGATCGCACGAATGCCAATAATGGAGCCACGGCAGGTGTGGCGAGTCCATCGTATTCTCAAAGGCCTGCAACCAGTTGAAGTGGAGCGGGTTATAAGGCTCCACGTCACGGGTGCCGAAAATCGTGTTCCACAATATCTCTATATGTTCGTCTTCTTCCAGATTTTCGAGATGTTCCCATCGCGGCAATACGGGCTTCTTTTCGGGCGGTCCCATATAGGCATAGGCGAGCCCATAACGTTCCTCGACCGGATACCAGGGCTGACGAATTTTGGCGCGGTTGCGCCCGCCGTCGACCTCTGCCGGCTGATCGAGGCAGTAGCCCTTCACGTCGAACTTCCAGCCATGGTAGCAGCATCGGATGCCATCTTCCTCAACGCGGCCGAAATAGAGGCTCGAGCCCCGATGGCAGCAATTTTCATGGACGAGGCCCAGACGACCCTGTTTATCGCGGAACGCGATGAGATTTTCGCCGAGCAGGCGCACCTTGTGCGGCTTTTCGCTCGTCAGATCCTTGGAAACCGCGAACGGCTGCCAGTAGCGGCGCATCAATTCGCCCATCGGCGTGCCGGGACCGACCTCTACAAGTTCGACCTTGTAGGACCGCGGCTTGAGGCCATAGGCCGTGCCCGTATCGATTTCTCTCTCGGTCGTGACGCTCATTTTTTCAAATCCCTCTCAGTTTGCCGTGTCTTTCCCAGACTGAGCGATTCATCGCTCGTCCGAGGGATATTCCTGCAAAATCAATATTATAATATACCAGTCTGTCGATCTGCGCAGCGCTTGGCACCCAGTGAAATAAACATGGCCGCCCATCGGGCGTCAACTAATTTCTCCATTAGGACAAAATTAGCGTTGCCCGTTTGCGAAGCCGTGGTGACAACTACGAGCAGGCGAAGCGCATGTCTTATGTTCGACGTCAGCGTTTTCGGACGCCTGTCACCACCGCGAAGTCCATATTGGCCACAAAGCTTCCATCGGTGGCCCGGTTGAAGCTCTCGAGGATGGCGATGTAACCGTCGCGCAGTGTTTTCACGGCCGCTTCCGGGGCCTGCTGGACCGCCATTCGTATAGCCGGATTCCACCGTGCGAGATGTTCGAACGACGCGGCTGGCGAGGCGAAGCAGGTATCGTAGCTATCATATTGGACGCGCACAGCATCGAAATATGGATTGAGCAGCTCGCCGGCGCGCGGTCCTTGCGACCAGGCATAATGCGGTCGCGCTGGGGCGCTGGGGGGCTTCAAGATCCCACTGACGAGGTCGTACACTTTGCTCGGGATGCTGTTGGTGGTGTAGGCGGTGATCGCAATCAAGCCGCCTGGGCGCACGACGCGGGCAAGTTCGTGGGCAGCGGCTTCCTGGTCGGGCAGGAAAACCAGCCCCAGGGTCGAGATCGCGATATCGAAACTGCCGTCTTCGAACGGTATCTTCGCCGCGTCGGCCTCCAGGAAGTCGATTCCCGCAAGCCCCTCAGCTTCAGCACGTATCCGCGCGCGCTCCAATGACTGGGCATTGAGATCGATGCCGGTCACGACCGCGCGCCGTCGTGCCGCGGCCAGCGCCGCATGGCCAGTGCCGCAGGCGATGTCGAGCACGCGCGCACCTGCTGGGATCGCCAGCGTTCTGACCAGATTTTCAGTTGAGACAGCGCTTTCCGCGGCGAGTTGTTGATAGTCGTCATGACTGGTGGCAGGACTGATTGAATTCTCGGCCATGATAGTGTTTCCCTAAATAGAAAATTGCCCCTTCGACGCCGTCTTTCTCATATCTTGGAAGAGATATGGGCGTTTTCGGTGATTTCGTGCGGCGGTATCGCCGCTTCTCATATTGCCAAATATTGGAAGCGATCATCCGCTAGCGACTAGATATCGAGCGTGAGCGAGGCCGACTTCGTACCGGAACAACAGATCATCATGGTACGGTTCGACTTGCGCTCCTCGGCGCTCAGGATAAGATCGCGGTGATCCGGTTCACCTGCCAGGACGCGCGTCTCGCAGGCGCCGCATACGCCCTCCTCGCAGGAGAAAGGGACATCCAGTCCAAGTGCCAGCAGCGTCTCGAGGATCGTCTTGCCCTCCTTGACGCGCACGGTTTTCCCCGATTTCGCGAGAACAAGCTCGTAACCACCTTCCGAGGCATTTTGAACATTGCTCTTGAAATATTCGAAGTGGACGCGCTCATCCGGTATGGTTTTTTCCTCGCAAGTCTTTCGGAAGGCCTCAAGCATCCCGATCGGACCGCAACAATAAACATGATCCTGGGGACCCAGGCTGGAGACGACCGTAGTCAGATCGAGCATAACGCCGCCTGGCTCCTGGTCGAAATTCATCACGATTTCGCCCGATCCCGCCAGGGTCAATGCTTCCAGTTCCTTCAGAAGTGCGGCGCGGTCTTGCGTACGCACGCAATAATGCAGTCGCCAGCGTCGACCGAGCATATTGAGACGCATCGCCATCGATACGAAGGGCGTGACGCCGATCCCACCCGCAATAAACACCGAAAGCGGCGCCTGCTCGTAGAGCGGGAAATTATTGCGCGGTGCCCCGATCGCAATCGCCGCCCCCGGGCGGAGTTGCTCGGCGAGAAAGGCGGATCCGCCAGTGCTGTCGGCATCGCGTGCGACGGTAATGCGATAGTCACCGTCGCTGCCGTCGTTCGACAGCGAATAGCTGCGCATCAAGCCGATCGGCAGTTGCAGGTCGATATGCGAGCCCGGTTCAAACGGCGGCAACGGGGTGTCGTCAATTGCGTTCAGAATGAAGGAAAAGACGTCCGTCGCCTCCCAGCGGATGCTGCGAACACGAACGGGATGGACGGGTTCTGTCATGACTACAAATTTCTTGGATGGCGCTATCAAGACCCGCACTGGCTCATCCGAGCTGCCGGCGACGGGCGATAAGGTGCTGCCGAGGGACGGGTGCGATGGGCCTCCCCGCCCCTGGGCACTGCATGCCTCAGATCAGGCTGTGGAAAGCATCCTTCCCGAAGAGATTGAACGAGACGTCTTCATCATCGCGTCGTCCTTTACCGGGCACCATGTCGTAAGCCGGGTCGCTCCCTTCCATGATCCGAACCCAGTCCAGCACTTTTTCGCGGTGGACGATGCGCCAATCGCCATTCCGCAGGGCGAATTTATCGACGTAGCGCGAGGCCAGGATGAGGTCCTTCATCTCTTCGCCCATCGGCGTGAGATGACGGGCGATCTCATAAGCTTCGACATCGGCCTCGTCGCCGCGCAGGTCGATCAGGATGTTGCCGACCAGATGCTGCGTGCGTTGCGTCTTCTTCTGAATGGTAAGCGCGGTGCGCAACCAGGTTTCAAAGTCCACAGTCTCCGGCGTGCCCCAGCGGATTCGGGCATCAGGAAAAAAACCTGACCCCAAGAGATCCGCGTCGATTCGGTCGATGCCCCGATTGATTCGGTAATAGCAGGTACGGATTTGCTCACGTGCGGCAAGGTCCTCGACAAGTTTGGTCAGCGATTGTTGATTAGCCACTTCCGGCATTGCGCTCTCCTAGGCGGTTGGTGCCAATGGCAATTCCATGCCATAAAATTGGACAATTGAGCAAGATAATAAAACTGGACAATTGGGCAAGATAAATGCATGACCTCTCTGCCGCCCCCTTTGCGCAAGGGGGCAGAATCGGACGCCACCGCATCAGGTGGAGCAGCATCTCTTGGGAGAGGGCCGAGTGAGCCAGTTGGATGGAAAAGTTGCAATTGTTACGGGCGGTGGCCGTGGTATTGGCCGAGCTCACGCACTGGCGCTCGCCAGGGCCGGAGCCGCGGTCGTCGTAAACGATCTGGGCACGGAGTTTAGTGGCGAAGGCGAAGCAAATCGGGGTCCCGCAGACAAGGTGGTTCAGGCGATTCGATCGGCGGGTGGCCGGGCGATCGCCGACGGCAACGACATTTCTGACTGGGATGCGGCGGACAAGATCGTCGAAGCGGCGGTCAAGGAATTCGGCCGTCTCGATATCGTCGTCAACAATGCGGCCATCTCGCGGTTTGGAACAATTGATTCCATTTCTCGGCGCGATTGGGATCAGGTGATTGCCGTCAACCTGACCGGCACGGCGGCGCTATGCCACGCGGCGGCGAAATACTGGCGTGCCAAGGGGGCCGAGGCTGGGCGGCGTATCATCAATACGTCATCTGGCGTCGGCCTCACGCCGATTCCCGGCAATCCGATGTATGCTGCGTCCAAGGCGGGCGTCGCGGCGCTGACCATCTCGCTGTCGATCGAACTGGCTGAACTGGGCGTCCGCGTGAACGGAATCTCGCCGATTGCGCGCACGCGGGTCAGCGAGTTCGTCGCCGGTGCGCGGATGCCCCCGGCGGTCGAGCAAGGTTTTGACCGAATGTCGCCCGACCATATCGCGGCCCTTGTTGCCTACCTTGCCTCGCCGGCCTGCCGGTTCACCGGCCGCATCATCGGCGCCATCGGCGACGATCTGACGCTGTGGGAAGGCTGGTCGGTCAGTCATCACGCCGACAACGGCGAAGAGGACTGGACAGCGGCCGGAATGGAGAAGGCGCTGGCCGATTTTCCGATCCAGCAGAATGTGCAGACTCAATGGATCAAGGGCGTCAAGCCCGCGCCTTCGCCCGACCAGCTCGTGCTCGATGCACTGGCCGCGGTTGAAGCAGTTGCAGTCGCATAGAGGGGCGTTGAACCCACCGCATTTTTTTCCGAACCGTTGCGCCGGTGAGGCGCGACCAAATGGGGATAGATATGATCAAGCCTTGGCTATTCGAATTCTTCCGCGCGCCGACTGAGAAGGATGTGCTGATCCAGAAGCCGCGCGATAACATCTCGCCGCAAGACGTGAGGGCACAGTTTTCTGTCTTCTGGGACATGTGGATCCGGGCCGAGGGACTCGGTTTCGAAGGCATTTTCTTCAGTGAGCATCATTTCGGTCCGGGCTATTCGCCGTCGCCCAATCTTTTGATCGCGGCGCTGGCGCCGGTGACCAAGACGTTGCGGCTCGGCGTGATGGGCGTGGTGCTGCCATATTACCAGCCGTGGCGGGTCGTCGAAGAGATCGGGATGCTCGATCACCTGACCGGCGGCCGCCTGGAGATCGGAACGGCAAGCGGCATTCCCCCGGAGATGGCGCGGGTTGGTCTTGGTGTCGTCGAAGCCAATGAACGGAACGCCGAAGCTCAGGAGATCCTCGACTGGGCGCTGACGCATCCGGGCGAGCCGATCAACCATCACGGCAAGCACTGGAGCTTCGAAAATCTGATGCTGGTGCCGCGGCCGCTGCAGGCCGAGCCCAACCGCTGGACCACAGTGGTAAGTGAGGCGTCCGCGCGGCGCGCTGCGCATCGCGGCACCAGGATCTGCACGGGTTTCTCCTCAGTCGAGCAGGTGCAAAAGGTCTTTGGTGGCTATATCGAGGAAGCGGACAAAATCGGCGTGTCGGTTTCGTCCGATTGCTTCGGTCTGCGCCGGCTCGTGGTGGTCGACAAAGATGCCGGCAAGGCGCGCGCGTTGGGCGACGAAATCCAAAGGCAGGTCGCAGCCATGTTTGCCAAGGCGGACGACAAGGTCAATCACGGCCCGGTCCCGGATGCTCCACAGAAAGCGCATGGCGGGTCGGCGCTGAAGAATGACGAGTTCATCATTGGGACGCCGGGAGAAGTGGCTGACCAGATCATCAGTCAATGCGAGACTGTTGGCGCCGGACATTTCCTTGCCATGCTGGACAACCACGGTGGACCCGCAGAGAACAAGGTGGCTTTCGATCTGTTCGGTGAAGAGGTCATCCCCTTGCTGCGCAAGGCCGGGCAGGCGTCGAACGAGGCTGGCCGCTCCGAAGCCACGCGTCTGACCGCCTGAGTTTTGATTCCAAATCGTCACATAGGGGTATCAGATGTCCGACTTTTCAACCGAGCAAGTGCCGGGGAATGGCCGCCGCCCGCTCGACGTCGATGTTTTCCGGCCCGCCGAGCCCAATGGCGTCGCGGTAGTCCTGCTGCATGGAGGAGGCTGGGCCGGGGGGCGCCGCGCCATGGTCCATGGCTACGCGCGGGCGCTTTCCGCGCTGGGCTATGTCGCGCTGGCGGCCGAGTACAGGCTCCTGCCGGAAGCGCCGTGGCCAGCCCAGCTCGACGACGTTCGTGACGTCGTGCGCTGGGCCAAGTCCTGTGCGCAGGCATTGGGCATCGATCCTGCGAAAATCGCGTTGCAGGGTTTTTCCGCCGGTGCGCATTTGGCGCTGCTGGTCGCGGGTACACAACCAGGTTCTGGCCATGAGACGGCGGTTGGCACTGATTCGAGCGGGTCGGAAGTGGCTGCGGTCGTATCCTTTTTCGCGCCGGCGCGGCTCGACGCCAACCCCGCCATGCTCGCCAATCCACCGTTCAACCTGCTGCTGAATGGCGGTGGCGTGGAAGCAGCGCGTGCGATCAGTCCCATCTATTTTGTCAACAAGGCGTTTCCGAGCACTTTCATCCTGGGCGGCATGGCGGACTATATGCAGCCGCTCGCTTCCGGGCTTGATCTTCTGCAGGCGTTTGTCGATGCCGAAGCAGAGGTGGAGTTCCATTATTTCCACTCGCAGGTGCATGAGTTCCCCAGCACACCCGGCATGGTGAACGACGTCATGGCCGAGGTCGCCTTCTTCTATCGTCGCACGTTACTGGATCGCGACACGCTTGCAGAAGAAGCGCGCGAACACAATCCGATCGCGCGCGCAAGCAGCATGCAGGAATTTGTTCAGATGATGGCGGCGGCGCAGCGCCACTGAGAGCCAGGGGATCGCGCAATCATCCGCGACCGCGCCGACGGCTCATTCGTGGACAGCGGCTTCGAATATTGCGGAATGGAGGCTGATGCTCATGGCTTCCGGCAGAGAGTGGGAGAACTGAAAGTGGATTTGGGCATTGCGGGGCGCTCGGCGCTGATATGCGGCTCGTCGCAGGGACTGGGCTTGGCCTGTGCGGAGGCGCTGCTGCGCGAAGGTGTGAATGTCACGATAAACGGCCGCGACCCTGAGAAGCTCGAAAAGGTCGCGCAGGGATTGCGCGGATTGGGCGGTGAGGTGCAGGCTATAGCGGCCGATCAGACCACGATCGAAGGCCGCGCCGTGATGATTGAGGCGGCTGGCGATCTTGATATCCTGGTCAACAACAATGCCGGACCGCCGCCAGGTTTGCTGAACGACTGGGACGAAGCTGCGCTGCTGGAAGCAATCAATGCGAACATGATGCCTGCGGTCCAACTGATCCGCGCGGTCGTGCCGGGCATGCGCGCGCGCAAATTCGGGCGGATCGTCAACATCACCTCGGCGATGGTGAAGTCGCCGCATCCTTTGATGGGTTTGTCGACCTCTGCCCGGGCTGGCCTGACCGCCATTGCCAAGTCGATTTCCAAGGATGTCGCGTGCGACAACGTGACGATCAACAACCTGCTGCCCGAGCGGATCGATACGCCGCGCCAGGAATTCATGGCGCAGCGCATCATGAAGGAGCAGGGGATCAGCCGCGAGGAAGCGCGCCGCCAGATGACCTCAACCAGCGCGGCCAAGCGTTACGGCCGGCCGGAAGAATTCGCATCGGCCTGCGCGTTTCTGTGCAGCGCGAACGCCGGTTTCATCTCTGGACAGAACCTGCAGCTCGACGGCGGCTCCTATGAGGGACTGATATAGCCCGTAGCTTTTGCCAAGTAGAAGTGTGTCTGGAGAAATCGAATGAAGATTGTCGGGTTTGAACGAGAAGGGCAAACATTCGTCGGAAGCCTTGAAGCCGATGGAATGGTGCGTGCGATTGCTGAACTTGGCGCATTCTGGCGCGATCCTGTCTCGAATCCAGCGGCAGCGGGCGAGGTGGTGGGAAAGTTGACAGATCTTCCGGAGCGGCCGGCCGTTCCGCTTACCGGGCGCGTGATCTGCGTGGGCCTCAACTATCGCCGTCATGCCGAGGAAGGCAATATGCCGATCCCCACGGTGCCGATGATCTTTGCCCGGTGGAGCTCTACGCTTGCAGTGGATGGGCAGCCGGCTCCCTGCGTTGAGGAGAAGTTCGATTGGGAAGGTGAACTGGGCGCCGTGGTCGGACGGCGCATGTTTCGGGTCGATGAAGCCCAGGCGGCAGCGGGCGTGTTCGGTTATTTTGCGTTCAATGATCTTAGCGCGCGCTCCTTCCAGATGCACACGTCACAATGGATCATGGGCAAGAATTCGGATGCAAGCGGGCCGATGACTGCGATCGTGACCGCCGACAAGATCGATCCGATCGCGGGCTTGCGTCTCACCACCAAGGTCAATGGCGCGATCAAGCAGGATAGCACGACTGCCGACATGATTTTCACGGTGCCGCAGCTCCTGGCCTATGTGAGCCAGGTGATGACCCTCGAACCCGGCGATGTGATCGTCACCGGCACGCCTTCCGGTGTCGGCATGGTGACCGGTGAATTCTTGAAGCCGGGCGACGAAGTCGAAGTGGAGATCGAGGGTATCGGGCGTGTGCGCACTCCGATCACCGAGGCTCCGACACCGATATTCTGAAAGATCAACATCCAGGCGGAGCGGTCCGGGCTGACTCGGACTCGTCCGTTTGACGGAGCCGGCCATGACGACGCAAGCTGAATTCCGAAACTATCTTTTTCCGCTGGATGGTGAGCGCCTCGCGCCACTTCGCGGCCTTGATGCCCTGACCTTTGGCAAGGTGTCGCGTAGTCATCCCATGGCCGGCGAGGTTATCGCCAAATGGGACGCTCTGAGCGAGGAGCTTTTTCATGGGCTCACTTGCGATGGGCACATCGAGTGCGGTCATTATCACCCGGGGGACGAAGGCGCGCCGACGGCGGCGATGGTGCAGGCGGCCAGCAACCTGCTGGCGATGCTGCCGGCCGGGGATCGCCGGAAGCTGTGCTACCCGATCGAAGCGAACGAGTGGCGGAAGTGGAGCAACCCGGAGGTTCTGATCAATCCGAACGGCCTGCGCCTTGAAGATTATGGCGATGACGTCCGCGCTGCGATCCTGCAGCTGCTCGAAGCCTCGATGGGCGCGTCGGGATATCGCAAGGCGCGCGGCTGCATGATCACCAACGCCTTCCTGGGCGAGCTGTGTGACCTGCCGCTGATCATGAACGAGTGGAGCTATAATTTCCTGCTCTTCGGCGAACCCTCGCTCGACAAGCCGTGGGGCTGGAATTTCTACGGCCATCATCTCGCGCTCAACTGCTTCATCCTGAACGGGCAGGTGGTGATCTCGCCGACCTTCATGGGCGCTGAGCCGAACATCATCGACAGTGGCCCCAACACCGGGTTGCGTCTGTTCGACGCCGAGGAGATTGGCGGCCTCAACCTGATGCGCTCGCTCAGCGCCGATCAACGCGAACGGGCGACCACCTACAAGCTGCTGCATGATCCCGCCATGCCGGAAGGGCGCTATCATCCAGGGGACCAGCGGCACTTGGGCGGAGCCTTCCAGGATAACCGCATCGTCCCCTATGAAGGCGTGCCGATCAGCGAGTTCGACGCTAGGCAGAAGCAGGCGGCGATGGACATCGTCGCGGCCTTCGTCGAATATCTTCCTAAAGGATCCATGGAAGCCAAGCTTGCGCAGGTGGAACGAAATCTCGACCGGACCTACTGGAGCTGGATCGGCGGCCATGGCGACGACGATCCCTTCTACTACCGCATCCAGGGGCCGGTGCTGATGGTGGAGTTCGATCACCACAGCGGGGTTTGGCTCAACAATAGCGAGCCGGCCAAGTGCCACATCCATACCGTCGTGCGCACACCCAATGGCAATGATTACGGCAAGGATCTGCTGCGCCAGCATTATGAGGCCATTCATCCCGGCAAGGCGCCCGGTCACGAATGATCTGATCCTCCTCCGGTCCTCGCCGGGGCAGGGCGGCGAGGGCTTAGGGGCGCCCCAGGAAGGGCGCCCGCGCCCGATATCAATAGTGGTGGCGGAGCGTGATCCCGTAAGTCGCGGGTTTGGCCGGATAACGGACGATCACGTCATAGGCCGCGACCACATTGTCCCAATAATAGGCGTTGAAGACGTTCTTGCCCCAGATTTCAGCCGACCAGCGGTCATTTGAAGCGGACAGGCCGGCGCGCAGGTCGACAGTGGTGTAAGCGTCGATCTTGGCAAGCGCATCCCCGCCCACAACGGCCACCGTGTCGCTACGAAAGCTCAGCGTGCCGCCCAGCATGGCGTTGAGATTCGCGCTCACCGGGAATTCGTACTGGGAATTGAGTCCGATCTGATGTTTGGGCGCATAGGGAATTTTGGCGCCCGCGAAGTCAGCCGCCTGTCCGGCCGCATTGACCCCGACATATTCCTCGATCTTCGCGTCAGTATATGTGTACGCGAGGGTCGTCGTAAAGCCTTCCGTCGGCTTCATCGTAAGCTCAATCTCGGCTCCCTTCACGGTCGACCTGGGAATATTCTGCAAATTGTCGAGTATGCCGAATACGGGATCGATTACCTTCGATCGCAACTGCTTGTTCTTATAGTCGTAATAGTAAAGAGCGCCATTCACGCTGAAGGTTCGATCCGCCGTGCTGTATTTGAACCCGCCTTCATAAGCGAGAACGCTCTCCTGCACGACTGGCGCATATTGCGCAAAGGTCGAGGCGGAAAGCGACGGGAAGCTGCCGGCCTTGTAGCCCTTCGACAGGTTGGCGTAGAGCAGCAGCCTGTCGGCGGGTTTGAAATCAGCGCCCACTCGCCACGAAATGTTGTCCTCGTTCAGATCCCCGCTGAACCGGCCGGGCTGATAGCCATTGTTCTGGTCAAGCGCGAAGCAGGCGCCGGAAACATAGGGAAACGGATTATTCCCGAACAGGGATGACAGATAATAGAAGAAATTGCCTGTGGCATAGGGCGCATTCGTGTCGAAGTTGCAGAGATTGGCGTGACGCTTTGCCTTTGTATACCGGGCGCCGGCCTTCAGGGTCAGCATGCCGGTCACTTCATATTCGGTGTTTCCGAAAACGGCATAGTTCTTCATCTTCTGATCAGCGGAATAGGAACTGCTCGAAATGCCGAATGCACCGGCGGCGGACGAGTCCGGATAAACAAGATAATTCTGTTCGAACACCTTGTCGTTGCCATAGTTGGCGCCGATCACCCATTGCAGGGGCTGCGTTGTCTTGCTGTTGGACAGGCGCAGTTCCTGCGAGAAGCTCTTGATCCTTCCATCATTGTTCGGGATGTCGAGAACGCTGAGCTGCGTGCCATCTCCATCAAGCGATTGCCGGTGCCGATAGTCCGCATAGGATGTAATCGTGGTAAGCGTGACGGCATCTGTCAGATCGATGTCGCCGCGAAGCGCCGCTTGCAGGAAGCGATTATTGGCCTCCGGGGGTAAGCCTGGCGACCAGTCGGCGGCGCGTGGATTTTCCGGGGAGAAGGGCGTCGCCACCAAAGCAGGCGACACGGCGGCCGGAATCTGCGGACTGAGGCCGACATATTGTGGAGCGACCGTGTCCGACTTGTCCCGCCAGCCGTTCAGGTTGAGCGTGAAACGCGTGCCAGATGACGGTTCGAACGCGAGCAGGAACCGCCCCGCGATATAGTCGGTCTTGCCGTTTGTGTCGTTGCGCGAATTGCTTCGCTGCCATCCGTCGCCTGTTGCTGCGCTGAAGGACAGGCGTGCCTCGAGGTTGCCGGAAAGCGGCCCCGAGACATAGCCGTCCCCCTGGATCGTGTCGAACCGCGAATAGCTGAGGTTGAGCCCGGCCGAAAGCGCGTTGGTCGGCTTGGCGGCAATGTAATTGAGGGCTCCGCCCGTCGCGTTCTGACCGAACAGCGTTCCTTGCGGCCCCTTGAGCACTTCGATTCGCTCGAGGTCGAACGCCGTGCGGGTGGTCAGGGTCGGGAATGGGAGTGGAACTTCGTCCAGATAGACGCTGACCGTTGGATAGGCGCCAAGCGATGTTTCGTAGAAGCCGACACCGCGTAGCGTTAGAACGGGCGTGCCGTTGGCGCTGTTGGTGAATGAGAGGCTCGGTACAGTCCCAGCGATATCTGCCAGCGAGGAAATCTGACGTTGCTGGAGAGCTTCCCCGCCAAGTGCGGTCACGGTCATGCCGACGTTCGAAAGCGACTGCTCACGCTTGTTGGCCGTGACGATGATGACCGATCCGTCGTCCGCAGAATTCGTGGTCTGTCCATCGGACGCAGCGGTCGAGCCGATCGACCCGCTCGTGGCAAACGCCGATCCGGGAAAGCAACAAAATGAAACCGATGACAACAGCGTCAAACTGGCTGACTTCAGGCGAAAACTCTGGATGAATCCCATCAAACCATCCCCTATTCATAGCTCCCGCTTCTTGCGGATATCGATGGAGCCTATCTATCTTCCTTGTCGCAAGCAAGTTTAATGAAGGCAGGAATTGAGGTGATTGGCTGCGGGCTGGATCACGTCAGCCGTTTGGCGAAGCCAGCCGCCCATCAAGCCTCATATCGGATAGTGCAGATGCTGCGTATCAACCGTGATCCAACGCAGTTCAGTGAATTCCGCAATGCCGGCCGTGCCACCGAAACGGCCATAGCCGGATGCCTTGACGCCACCAAACGGCATATGCGCCTCGTCGTGGATGGTTGGGCCATTAATATGACACATGCCGGCGTCCAGCTTGTCCGCCACTCTCAAGCCACGCGAAATGTCCTTCGTGAAAACAGAGGAAGTAAGGCCAAATTCCGTATCATTGGCAATTCGCAGGGCCTCGGCCTCGTCGGCGAAAGTCAGAATGGTGGTGATCGGACCGAAGCTTTCCTCATGATAAATGCGCATCTCGGGAGTCACCCCGGTCAGGAAACGCGCCGACATGATTGTTGCGTTGGGTCCGGTCTGGCCGAAAAGCTTGGCCCCCTTTGAGAGTGCATCGTCAATCAGCGATGTGACCGCCGCGGCTGCCCTGGCGTCGATTACAGGCCCGAGCGGCGCGTTTCCATTGCGCGGGTCGCTGGCCACCAAGCTCTCCGCCTTCTTCGCCAAAAGCGCGACGAAGTCCTGAGCGACAGCTTCATGGACGATCAGCCTCTCGGTCGACATGCAGATCTGGCCCGAGTTCATGAAGGCTCCGAATGCGGCAGCGGCGACCGCCTCGTCGAGATCGGCATCCTCGAACACCAGGAGCGGCGCCTTGCCACCCAACTCAAGCACGATGGGCTTCAGATGCTCGGCACAGGTCTTCGCGATGATCCGCCCGGTGTGGGTTGAACCCGTAAAGTTGACCCGGCGCACGGCGGGGTGCGCGATCATCGCACCTACGATGTCGGCCGCATCAGTCGGCGCATTGAGCACGACGTTGACGACGCCTTCAGGGAAGCCAGCATCACGGAACACCTCGCCGATCAGCGCATGCGTGCCCGGCGAAACTTCGGATCCCTTGAGGATGACCGTATTGCCGCATGCAAGGGGCGTGGCTATCGCACGTACGCCGAGAATCAGCGGACCGTTCCATGGCGCCATGCCGAGTACCACGCCGGCGGGCTTGCGCACCGACATGGCAAAGCATCCGGGTCGGTCCGAGGGAATAGTTTCGCCGCGAATATAGGTCGTCTGCGACGCAGCTTCGCGTAGAAGGCCGACGCCCAGATGGACGTTGAACCCAGCCCAACCGGCGGTAGCACCGATTTCCGCCATCATCGTGGCGACGAACTCGTCGGCGCGGGCTGCGAGCGCGTCGGCGGCCTTGAGCAGCAACAGCCGTCGAGCATTGGGACCCAGCGCCGCCCAAGCCGGAAAGGCAGCCGAAGCCACATCGCATGCCCGGATCGCATCCTCGACCCGAGCGGCACGAACTCTCGTTGCGACTTCGCCGGTCAAAATATTCACTCGTTCGAACTCGGGAGCGTCGTTCATCTCAGACGCAGTGTCGCTCCCGATGATTGATTGGACTAGCTTCATAATCCTTCTCCTCGCCATCCAGTAGATTCGCGCAGGGGAAATGCCCCGCAATCCCGCCAGTCAGTTCATTCGTGCGGGATTCTCTGATTCCCGCCGACGTCCTCGCAACGGGCGAGCACGAAATTCCATTCGACCTTCCAGAACGGGGCCGTAAATTCCAGCCGCTCGGCCTCCGCCGGGTCATCGATCTTCTGAAAGTCTGCGATCAACGACTGCTTGACACCGAAAACGGCATCTTCGGCGAGATATCGGCAGTCCGGCGTAAAGATATGCGTGACCACCGTGTCGAAGCCGGGTGCCTTGACAATGAAATGCAAATGCGCCGCGCGATTGGGATGCCGTCCCAATGCGGTCAGCAATTTACCGACCGTTCCGTCGTCGGGAATTGGGTAGAAGCGAGGCTTGACGGTACGGAACCAATATTGGCCCTCGGCGTCGGTGGTGAAGACACCACGCAAATTATGTTCGGGTTGAACGCCTTTTTGCTGCACGTCATAAAAGCCATCGTCATTGGTCGCCCACACGTCGAGAGTGGCGCCGGCAACCGGCTTGCCGTCATTGTCGACGACACGCCCCGCCACGACCAGCGGCTCGCCCTTTCCGTCAAGGCAGATGTTCGCGCCGTTCTCGCACCTTGGAGCACCGGTCACATAGAAGGGGCCAAGGACTGTGTTCTCGGTAGAGCCAGTCGGTCGATAATGGTCCATCGCATCGACGAGCATCGAGATGCCGAGCACGTCCGAAAGCAGGATGAATTCCTGCCGCCAGTCCGAACACATCTGTCCCGTTTTCGTCAGAAACTCGATGCCCGTCATCCACTCCTCAGAGGTCAGTCGGGTTTCTCTGACGGCTGCATGGATATGGTTGATGAACACCGACATGATCTCTCGCAGGCGCGCCGAAGTCTCTGGCGCCGTGCGGGCATTGACGACGTCCGCCGAATGCTCAGCGTCGAAGAATTCCAGACCGGTTGAAGTCAGCTTACCTTCGCTCATCGCATGCCCATCCTTCTCACCGGCTATCAAGGGATTGTGGCGGCTCGCCCGCCCATGCCGCTGCTATGCAGCCCCTGATCGCGTCACGTTCGAGCGGGCGGGGATTCCAGTATGGGTTGGACATGGCAAGATCAGCCGCCTCATCGATGCCACCCTCGGGCATCCCCAGATCCCTCAACCCAAGCGGAGCTCCCAGCCCCTCGGCTAGTCGATACAGGGCATAAGCCGGGTGGGGATCGTCGAGGGTAGAGGCCAGCGCGGCGAGCGCGGCTGGGACCGCCGGGGCGTTGTAGTTCAGCGCGTGCGGCAACAGGATTGAGTGCGTCTCCGCGTGCGGGAGATTGAAGCGCCCCCCCAATGTGTGACAGAGCTTATGATGGAGCGACATCCCCACGGCTCCGAGGCAGGTTCCGCACAGCCAGGCGGCATATTGCGCGTCGGATCGGGCCTCCTGGTCGGCCGCGTCCCGTGCGATCAAAGGCAGACTGCGCGCCATGGCCCCGACCCCTTCGACCGCCATCATGTCGATGATCGGGTTGCCGTCGCGTGCGTACAGCGCTTCGACGGCATGGGCGATCGCGTTCATGCCGCTTGTTACCGACATGCCCCTTGGCAGGCCGAGCGTCAGGTCCACATCGTAGATCACGACCTCGGGCAACACTTTGAGGGTGGTCTGAGTGGTCTTCAGCCCGTCCCTGGTTTCTCCTATGATCGGGGTGACTTCGGAGCCTGCATAGGTCGTTGGTACGACGATCTGCGGCAAGTCCGTTCGCAGCGCGATGGCCTTGGAAAGGCCGATCGTCGAGCCCCCGCCGATTGCGACAATGGCATCGATCTCCAGTTCGGCGACCCGCGCTACCGCTTGTTCGGTCGTTGCGACTGGAGTATGCATAACGGCACCGGGGAAGATGTCCACGCATGCAGAGCCCAGCAACGCTGCGACCCTGGAAGCGGAATCGTGTTGCTCCTGCGTGGACAGGACGAGGATACGGCTCGCATCCAGCCGTTTGGCTTCATCGGGAAGCATGGCGAGCGATCCCGATCTGAAAAGCACGCGTGCCGGGTTGGCGGTATAAGTGAAGTCGCGCATGGCTTCTCCTCAGCTCTTCCCGCCGCCATCCGACGCTTCAGCTGTTACTGGATGCCCGAGCAGATCGCGCAATAGCGCCGTGGGTTCGACGTCCTCCGCCGTCCCCCGCCAGGCTACGACTTGGTCCGGGCGCACAAGAACCAGATCGGCTTCATAGAGCGAACGAGCATCCTCCGCGGTGAGATCCACCACCACGAGTTCGATTCCCAGTTCCCCAGCGGCGTTCCGAAAAGCGCCAACCCCATCCATATGGGTCGAGCCGACCATGAGGAGGGCCCATTCGATTCCGAGCGTGTCGAACACACTGCTGCCGTCCTTCAACCACATATGCGGAAGCCGCCCGCCCGGCGACGCGCTTGGAACATAGATATTCATGGCATCCGGAGGCGGCGGAGCACCATCCGCCCGGATCGCGGCAGAACCATCATAACGGCCGCCCAAGGTTATCCCAGGGATGTTGAATTCACGTCGGGCATGTGCGTTCAAATAGGCTCCAGCCTGCTCTCGAGCGGCGTCTCCTTCAGGCCCCGCCGCCTCGATCGATATGTTCGGCACGTAGTTGCCGATCGATTCGGCGAGTGCCCGCGCATAGCCGGTATTGCGAACCGCCAGGCGCTGCCGCTCGGCGGCGTAAGTCGGTAGAAGGTTCGGTCCCGCCGTTCCCTTGACCGTCGCAGCCAGCTTCCAGCCGAGATTGACTGCGTCCTCGACCGCCGTGTTATAACCTAGACCGCCCGCAGGAGTGAACAGGTGGGCTGCGTCGCCCCCAATATAGACCCGATCGCGGCCCAGGCTTTCGGCTACCAGCGCGTGACCAGCTATCCAGGTGTCGACAGACAGCAGTTCGACATCGAGCTCGAGCCCCATCGCCTGAGCCAGCAGTTCTCTGGCGCGCGCGTCGCTGACATCCTCGCTCTCGCTCTGTTTGAGCTGGGTGTGGAAGGCGAACTCGTCCTGGCCATTGACGGCCGCGCACCAAGAGCGCCGTTCCGGATTGAACGCCCAATACATCCAGGCCCGGGGATGCGGGATCCTTTCGTAGAAATCCGGCGCCCGAAAGTAGATGGCCACCATTTTGCCGCCGAAGAAGTCGCGCTGGACACCCGTTTCGCCGGTATAGCTTATGCCAAGCTGCCGCCGGACCGAGCTGCGCGCGCCGTCGGCGCCGATCAGATATTGGGCCTCGATGGTTCGCTTTCGACCGCTTGCGACATCCTCGACCATGGCAAGGATCGCATTTGGACGCTCTTCGAAGGCACCGAGGCGCACACCATAGTTGATCGAGTTCGTGTCGAAATCTTCGGCACGGCGGCGAAGAACCTCCTCGACGAACTTCTGCGAGACGCGGTGCGGCAGCTCTGCCGCATTCCAGGTTCCTGACTGGCTACGCGCGGTTGCACTGGCCTGACCGGCCGGGGGAAGCGCAAAACGGGCCAGTTCGGTTCCGCTGTAGCGGGTGAAATAGGCGATGTCGGTGGGATAATCCTTGGGAAGGCCGAGCGCACGCACTTCGTCGGCAAAGCCCAGACGCCGAAAATATTCCATCGTCCTCGCCTGGGTAGCGTTTGCCTGCGGGTTCGCCGCGGTGTGTTCCTTGGGATCGACCAAGACACATTCAACGCCTCGGCGCCCGAGCTCGATCGCCAACATTAAACCGCACGGTCCGCCTCCTGCGATCAGCACCGGGGTTGCGCCTGTGATTTTCATGACCTTTTCCATATCGTCCGATTGGGGGCCGGGTTCGTTCACCTTGCGGTCACCGGAACTTTGAAAGTCCCGCAGAAACGCTCCTCCTCCTTCTTCAGTCCACGCGCACTTCGACCAGGGTTGGCCCCTTTGTCGCAAACGCCTCCGACAAGGCGGCATCGAGATTGGAGGTTTTGTCCACCAACCAGGATTTGACGCCTTGCGCCCGGGCAAGGCCGCAAAAGTCGATGCCCGGGAGATGGCTGCCCTGGATTTGTTGCATGCCGAAAAGCCGCCCAAATCCGATCAACGCCTCGTAGCGGCCGTTATTGATGATGACGAAGGTGATGTGCAGACCCAGTTGCGCGGCCGTCCATAGGCCTTGAATCGAATACATCGAAGATCCGTCGCCGAGCACCGCGATCACATGCTCGCCTGGACGTCCAAGCGCGACACCGATTGCCGCCGGCAAACCGTGGCCCAACCCGCCGCTGGCGCAAGTATAGAACCCGTCCTTGACCAGAATAGGAAGACGATCGTGCATTGGGCTGCGGCTCGAGGGTGCCTCCTCGACAATGATGGCATCCTTGCGTCGGAGTGCGGCGATCTGCTGAAGCAGGTAGCCGTCTGTAAGCACGCCCGGCCCCAGAGCGGGCAGCGAAGCCCTTTCTTGCAATGGACGCGGCTCGATGGGAGACGGGCCGGCGAGGAGGCGGCCGATCGCCTCCCTACAATTTGCGAGAAGCGCGGTTCCTGCCGGGGCCCAGGTCGCGATCGATGGATTGTCGGTGATGAGGTAGGTAGCAACACCCTCGGGCACATGTGGCCCTTCACCTTCGATATGATACAAGGAGAGCGGCCCTCCAATGGCCACGATCACATCATAGGGATGCAGCGCTTCATTGATCTTGTCGCGCATCGCCAGCAGAAAGCCTCGAAATAGGGGATGGTCTTCTGGGAAGGCGTTGCGCGCGGCGAAGGGCGCCACCCAAACCTCTGCCTGATGTCGCTCGGCCAGGGCAATGATCTCGTCCCAGGCCTGGTCCCGCGCAATACCAGCGCCGACCACAAGCGCCGGGCGGGTGCTGGATGCAAGCGCCACGGCTATCTCACGCAGCAGATCGGGATCGCCCGGAAGGTGGGATGCAACGCGGCGCGGCGCGATCGGGTCACAGGGCTGGTCCCAATCGTCGACTGGGATCGACACGAAAGTCGGCCCATAAGGCGGTGTCATTGCAATGTGATACGCGCGCGCGATCGCTCGTGGCACGTCCTGCGCACGAGCGGGCTCACATGACCATTTTACGAAGGGCTGAGGAAATTCCGTCGGGCGTTCGGCATAAAGGAATGGCTCGAATGGCAATATCGAACGTGCCTGCTGACCGGCGGTGACCACCAGGGGTGTCTGGTTCTTGGCTGCGGTGAACAGGTTGCCGAGGGCATGACCCAACCCGGCAGAGGAATGGAAATTGGTGACGGCCGCGTTTCGCGTGGCCTGGGCATATCCGTCCGCCATGCCAAGTGCCACGCTTTCCTGGAGCGAGAGAATATACCGGAAGTCCTCTGGAAAATCGCGGAACATCGGAAGTTCGGTCGAGCCGGGATTGCCGAAGATCGTATCGATTCCAAGCGCGCGAAGCACATCGAAGGTTACGCTCCGCACGGTACCGGGGACGGCCAAGGCTCTTCTCCTTATCTTGTTCAGATGGACCATATCTCATATTCGGATATTCAGGGTTTTCCGTTTTTTCTGAATCGTTATACAGGAATCGTATATGTATGATCAGCGGCAGCTTCGCGCTCTTCTCGCAATTGTGGATCAGGGGAGCCTCAATCGCGCAGCGGGGCATCTGCACATGACCCAGCCGACGCTATCGAGATTGCTCGCCGAAATGGAACGACAGCTCGATCAACGGTTGTTCGAGCGCACTACCAAAGGAATGGTGGCAACGCAGGCGGGAGAGGCGCTGGTGCCGTACGCCCGGCTTATTCTGCACGAGATGGAAAGCGCCGATACGGCGTTATTGGCGCTCCGGGGCCTGCGCAGGGGCGTTGCGCGGATAGGTGCCGTAGCAACGATCGCTCGGAGCATTTTGCCTCCTGCCGTTGCCAAATACCTCGAAGACGCACCGGGGCTTCAGGTGACAGTGCTGGAACGAGCGGATGATCAGCTCGTGGCGGCACTGTTGAAGCGTGAGATCGATTTGATGATCGCGGCAACTTTGCCGGCCGTAGACGGGATAACAGTGATCCGTGAATGTCCGTACGAGGATGCCTTCAGCGTGTTTTGTTCGCCGGATCATCCATTGTTGCGTCAGCCGTGGCTGGTCCCGGAGGCTTTGAATGGCCAACAGTGGGTAATGCCTGCAAAGGGGGCGACCCCGCGCCAAATGTTCGATGAATTGATGGTGAAGAGCGGAGCCGATGCAGCCGAGGTTGTGGTCGAAACGTCGTCGCTCGATGCGATGGTGAGCTTCGTGGCAAATTCTCGATTGCTCGGCTGGCTGCCAAGACCCCTGCTCAGCCAAGCGCTGGGTGCAGGCGCCATTCGGGCGCTTGACGTGCGCGACTTTGATTTATCACGCCGCTTTTTCCTGTATCGCCGTACTCAAGGCGTTCTACCCGACCCGGTGCAGAAATTGCTCAAATACATCGCACCGATGCAGCGTTGAACCGCGCGCAAATCCCCTACCTGACCCCGTGGACGGGGTTCAGGCCGGCCTCGGAGACAAAGACACGATAGGCCAAGGGAGCCGATGGTGGCCCAAGGGTGATGCATCGCAAAGGGTCCAACTTGGCGGGGCGTCTCGCCTATATTGACCCGTGATATGGAACAGGGCGGCGATTGTGGTGCCGCCCCGACTTTGCCACGCGGCCTCAGGCCGCCGTTTTCAGGGTGAGGACCGATCGCAACCAGTCGGCGACGTCGGCAACAGCTTGTGGCACGGGCGCCTCGATGATTCGGCCGAGATAGGCATCTGGACGAATAACTACAGCGCCCTGGCCGATGCCAAGAGCCTGCGCCAAGGGGTGATCGGCGGAGCAGCGCCAGATGTCGATGTCTGCTAGGAAGGCTGCGAATTCCTCGCCCGACTGGGCGGGATCGGTAATATCCCCAAACAGGGCGATCACCAGATTGCCGGGCCGTAACTTGCGATAGATGCTCCCGCCATCGACTTCGATATCGGGGAGCCGGTCGCCCGCCGTCGGAAGATCGTCGATGCGTGCCGGCTGGCCCATTGGACCGTCCCGATAGGTGACCGCGAGCTGCGCGAGCCGCTTTGTGAGCGCCGGCGGCGTCTTGCCGCCTGGCCCGAGCAAGCTCATCGGCCGATTGGTCATGTTGTCGGCCAATTCCAGCACATCCTTGGCGATCGGGCGGCGCTCTTCCTCGTAAGTGTCGATGAAGGAGGCATCGGCTTCGCCCTTGACCACCATGGCTAGCTTCCAGCCGAGATTGATACCGTCCTGGATACCGGTATTGAGGCCCTGGGCCCCGGCTGGCGTGTGGATATGTGCGGCGTCGCCCGCCAGTAGCGCTCGCCCACTGCGATAAGTGGCGGCCTGCCGGCGATGGACGTTGAAGGCCGAAGTCCAGATGGGATTGCTGATGACTCCGTTAAGGCCGGTGAAGCGATCGAACAGCTCCTGCATTTCCTCGACCGTCGGAGGCGTGTTCACCAGCTCGTCCGGCCGGTCGGTAATCTGAATGCGATAGGTCTTGTCCCGGAAGGGCACGATCACGAATTGCTGGGTCGAACCCGCGAGGCGATAGACGCGCAGTTCGTCGGGCGGCATGTCCCATTCGAGCTCGGCATCCATCAGCCCCATGGTTTCGGGGTAGGACATGCCTTCGAATTCAAGACCGGTGATCTTGCGCACGGTGCTGCGTGCGCCATCGGTACCGATCAGCCAGTCCGTAGTGAAGTCGATCGACCCGTCCGGCGTTTCGATCCGGGCGACGATGTCCTTCTCGTTCTGCTCGATCGAAACGAGGCGATGGCGCATCTGCACTTCCGTACCGTTCGACGCCAGGCGACGGCGCAGCGTCGCCTCGATGTCCGCCTGGCGCATCGTTGGCGGATTGTGGAAGCGTGATTCGCCGCTGGGTGGAAACTCGATCCGGCCAACTTCGACACCATCGAGGAAGTTGGTGAAAGCTTTGACACGCCTTCCCCCTCCTGCGATGAGTTCATCGCTGACCTCGTGAAGATCGAGCAATTCGAGCGTGCGGGGCTGCATGCCGCCCGCGCGCGATTCGGCGCAGGGCGTTTCAGCGGCGTCGATGATCACGAAATCGACTCCCGCACGCTGCAACTGCAATGCGGTCGAAAGGCCGGAACTGCCTGCGCCGACAATCAGCACTGGAGCATTATGCTGACGAATGGGTTTGCTCATGACATTCTCCTAACATCCTAAAACTTCGCTATCTTGCAAAGGTTGGCAGCGATCCGGCGCGCGCGATGCTGGCCTCTTCCGACGTGATGGCTCGGGTGCTTATCGACGAAACGGGATTGACTGTCGATACACAAATGTAGTCTATTACTCATATGTGGAATAAACGCCGCGCTTCGACGGCAGTGGGAGGGATCGATTTGCCTTGCGACCTATGGGAAATGCATCAAGCAGCGGCGGGAAATCGCGCGGCGCCGTTGCGTGAACCAAACGTAGATCGGACTGTAGGATGAGCGAGGCGCCGCATCCAGCTTCCCAGCGGGTCCAGGCTTTTCAAGGCGAAGCCGTCGCGCACGTCGTAGCCTGCGAGAAGCTATGCGCCGCGATCGGGCTAACGGCCGGTACGAACGTGCTCGATCTGGCTTGCACCAGCGGGCATACCGCGCTGGCGGCAGGCCGCCGCCGCGCTATCGTCACCGCCGTCGACGCCAACGAAGCCTTGCTGTCGCGCGCGCGGCGATTGGCCGAAATAGAAGGTCTGGGCGACATCTCTTTCATCGCAGCCGACCCCTTGGCCACTCCGTTTGAGGATGGCGCTTTTGATGTGGTGTTGTCGGCTTTCGGGTTGGTGTTCGTTCGTGATCAGGAGGCTGCCGCGCGCCAGCTCGCCCGGCTCGTTCGTCCTGGCGGAACGATCGCGTTGATCTCGCACGTGCGTAAGAGTGTGCCGAGTTCGATCTACGACTTTTTTCATGATTTCCTGCCGATTCGGAACGGACCGGCAAATGCCCATTATGAATGGTCCGACGGGCCGCGCGCTGCTGAACTGCTCGCCCCTCATTTCGAGGCCATCCGCATCGAACGGGATCACTATGACACCTGCTTCGCATCGGTCGAAGCCTGCTACGATCACCTCGTCGCGCATCATCCCGCTATCGGCCCGGCACTAGCAGGGATGGATGAGGCTCGGGTTTCGGCGTTCCGTGAGGGGTATCTCGCAATCGTCAGTGCGCACAACAAGGCCACCAACGGATCATTGATGGCCGGGGTCGACTATGCCGTGATCACCGCGAGGAGAGCGCTGCTGTAACCCCGCTCGGGGCCCCAATTTAACAAAAAAGGACATGTTTCCATGAGTTCGGACGTCATCAAGGTCACATTGCTATTCCAACGCGCGCCACAATTCTCGCCGACGGAGTTTCAGCAGCTATGGAAGCCCTGGTCGCCCTCGAACGCGCAGGAACGCGCTGCTCTTGCTGCACGGGTGCCGGCGCTGATCCGTTGGTCGCGCAGCGTGCCGTTAAATGCCGAGATGCCGATCACGGATGCGCAGACCGGCGCGCTCGACATCGTCGAGGAATTCTGGTTCGGATCGGAAGCTGCCGCCGCCGCCTTTCTGGGCGCGGAGGAAACCCGCAAGTGGCTGTGGCCCCAGCAGGAGTCTCATCTCAAGGAAGGCGCCATCCAGATGGTGGCAGGCATGGCCATGATCATGTGGGAGCGCCCGGCCGACCCGCAGCCCGATGCCATGAAACTGCTGCTGTTCTCTGTCGCGCGCGAAGGCATGTCGGCTACCGAATTCCAGGAATATTGGATCAATAACCACTGGCCGCTGGCATTTGCCGCGCCTGGTGCGCGCGAACGCGCCCAGAAGGTGGAATTCCAGCGATCCGGCCTTGATGCTTTTTCTGGATTTGCAACTGCTCCGTTTCACGGCGGGCTCGGCATGTCCGGCGACAGCCTGGCGGCATTCATGTCCGGCCTGGACAACAGCTATTACGTGGATGTCTTGCGCCCGGACGAGCCGCGCTTCTCGGATCTCTCGAAATCCAGCGGGATAATAGGCAAGGAATTCGTGCTCTTTGATCCCGGCGCCGGATCGCCTAATTAGGGCGGAAAGGTCAGCAGGAAGGTCGGACGTGAAAACTCAGCTCAGCACGGTCAAATCTGCCGACCGGGTCCTGGACATTCTGGAGTTGTTAGCCGATCAGCCGGCCGGGACTGCCTTCTCCGACCTGTCCGCCGCACTGCAGATTCCAAAGAGCAGCCTGTTCCCGCTGCTCCGTAATCTTGTCCATAGAGGGTATGTCGTACAAGCCGAGTCTGGGGGCGTTTATCAACTCGGCAAACAGGTGCAATATTTGGCCGCCAAGTTGGAGGCTCCTCCCTTGTTGTCGCTGGTTGCGCCCTTCATCGAGGCCGCCGCCCGTGAGTTGAACGAAACCAGCGCCTTTTACGTCCGACATGGTGACCAGGCGCGGGTAGCCCTGGCCGTCAACGGCAGTCAAACGCTTCGGTCGACGTTGACGCCTGGAGATGAGGGACCGTTGTACGTTTTGGCGGCCGGGCGGGCGATTCTCTCGGTCACCCGACCAGATCATCGGGATGCCTATCTGAAATTCATTTGCCCTGAGGCGTTCACGCCAAACACCAAGCTGGACCTCTCAGAGGTTGGTCAAGCAGTCGAGGAAAGCGCTTCAAGCGGCTTTTCGTATGACTATGAGGAATTTTCGCTGGGAATTATCTGCGTCGCCCGCGTCGTCTGCTATGCGGGCGCGCCATGTGGCGCGGTCAGCTTTGCAATACCGAGCGCCAGGTTCAACGAAGCTTCAAGAATCAACATATGTCGTGTGCTGCGCACTACAACGGCGGCGATCGAGGTGGCTCTCAGCGAGGCAGGGTATAAGGTCTGAAGGCACCCGGGCGATATCGTGAACTCATGATGACTCATGCCACCCGCGAGAATTGGCGGGCATTGGCGCCGTTGAACCTGTTCTGCCTCGAAATTGAGCCAGCGTGACGACATATTTTGCTTCACTCGAATAGATTGTAGAAACATATATGATATCTGCTTCGCATAGGACTACGGCCGACTGGCGCGATTTCCTTTCCTTAACCAAGCCGCGTGTAATGAGCCTGGTCGTTTTCACCAGCTTGTGTGGCCTGCTCATAGCGCCTGTGAAAATTGATCCCATTATCGGTTTCACGGCAATTCTCTGCATCGCTTTCGGTGCGGGCGCGGCGAGTGCGCTGAACCAATGGTATGAGGTGGATGTCGACGCAAAGATGAAGCGGACCGCCGGCCGGCCATTGCCAACCGGCCGCATGGATCGGCAATCGGCATTGCATTTCGGCGTTGGGCTCGGCAGCTTTTCCGTGCTTTTGATGGGACTTGCCGTCAACGCGCTTGCGGCTGGACTGTTGGCGCTTTCGATCTTCTATTACGTCGTTATTTACACGATCTGGCTCAAGCGTCGCACGCCGCAAAATATCGTGATCGGGGGCGGTGCGGGAGCGTTTCCTCCGATGATTGGCTGGGCCGCGGCAACCGGCGACGTCGCGGTTCTTCCCGCGCTGCTATTCGCTCTCATCTTTTTGTGGACTCCGCCGCATTTCTGGAGCCTGGCGCTCTATGTGAAGAGCGACTACGCTAAAGCGGGCATACCGATGCTGCCCGTAGTCGCGGGTGAACGTGTGACGCGCATGCAAATCGGCCTGTACACGATCCCGATGGCTCTGGTGGCGATAGCGCCGTGGCTACTTGATCTCACCCATCGAATTTACGGCCTGACGGCGCTGTTCGCGACGCTGACGTTCTGCGCGATGGCCGTACAGGTTGCCTTCCGAAGGACCCGGCGCGATGACAGGATGATCGCCGAAAAACGGCTTTTCCGGTTTTCGATTGTCTATCAGTTCATACTCTTTGGCGCGTTGGTCGCCGACCGATGGTTAGCCTGACGCTGCCTGGCGATGACGAAATGGAGAGCAGGCTCGTCAAGGACTGCAAACGCTATGCCCAGGCCCTGGTCGGTAGGCACTTGTCGTCTTCGCCACCATCATGAGCAAGCAGGCTATCGCGTTGATCACTGGTTCATAACAAACTCTAGGGATTCAAAAAAACCGCCTGCACGTGCATGGTATCGAGATATTCTTTGATCTCGATGAATTTCCCGTCACGGATTGTAAACAGGAAATGATAATCGTTGTTGTAAATACAGCCGTTACCGGCTTCGCCATAGGATTCGATCTCGGCCGCAATGCGATCGTCCTCAGCGATCAGTGACTTGACCGTCATGCGCAGGCCGTTGGGCATGGGTACGATCAGTTCATTGAGGATCGCGCGCATTTCTGCCTTCGATTTGTTTCCGGCGAGCGGGAATAGGTTGGGTTTGCCTCCTATCCACCACAGGCCATCATCGGCCATGAGCGTCAGGGCACCTTCGATCTCGCCGCGCGTCAGGAGCCCCATAAGCTCTATGACCAGTGTCTTACCGTGCGAGGCGGCCTCCGGAACAGTCATCTTTCTACTTTCCCAGGCTTCGTGATCGTTTGTGGCAGGGTGTATTCGAGCATCCCGTGTAACCCGTTCTCCACGCCAAAACCCGATTGCTTGTGGCCAGCGAAGGCATGGAATGGCGAAAGAAGCTGGATTTCGTTGATCCACACGGTTCCCACCTCCAGCCGCGGCGCCAGGGCGACCGCAGCTTCCACGTCGCCCGACCAGATCGAGGCCGCCAAACCGAACTCGCTGTCGTTGGCGCGCGCGATCGCGTCATCGATGTCGGTATATTTAAGCAGGGGCAAGAGGGGACCGAACGCTTCCTCGCGGACCACGCGCGAATCCTCGGGTGGGTTGTCGACGATCGTGGGGGAGATGAAATAGCCCGGGCCGGGCTCGGGCTCGCCACCGGTCAGAAACCGCATGCCGTTCTGGCGGCAATCGTGAATGAGGTCCAGCACCCGCTTATATTGCATCCGGTTCTGCACCGGGCCCAAAACGGCGTTGGTGTCTGTGCCTTCGCCGATGACGACAGCGGCCGCGCAGACTTGAAGTTCGGCTGCGAGTTCGTCGTAGATGTCAGCATGGACATAGATCCGCTTGGCCGCCACGCAAATCTGGCCGCTGTTACGGAAAGCGGCCCAGAACAAATCCTTGGCCACCGCGGCGACGTTGACATCGGGGAGCACGATCGCGGCGTCGTTGCCGCCGAGTTCGAGGGTAACGCGTTTCAGATTGCTCGCGGCCGATTGCAGAACCAGCTTGCCGGTGGGCGTCGAGCCGGTGAAGCTGACCTTGTCGATATCCGGATGTGCGGTCAGCCACGGTCCTGCCTGATCGCCACCGCAGATCATGTTGAGCACGCCGGGCGGCAGGACATCGCCGAGCAGCGCGCCGATCCGCAGCATGGTGAGCGGCGTATAAGGCGATGGCTTCATCACCACTGTGTTTCCGGCAGCGAGTGCCGGCGCGATCTTGAAGAAGGACAACAGCACCGGGAAGTTCCAGGGCGAGATTGCGCCGACCACTCCCACCGGTATGTGCCGCGTTTCCCATCTGCGGCCCGCATGATCTTCGTCAACGTGGATGGGTAACTCGAGTTTGGCGAAGGATTTCAACCAAAAGGCGGCGCCCAGAATTTCACTGCGCGCGTCCGCAAGGGGCTTGCCCTGCTCACTTGTCAGCAAGACCGCCAGGGCTTCCACATGCTCGGAAAGGATAATTGCTGCCGTTCGAAGCATGGCTGACCGTTCGGCTGTCGATAGTGCCCGCCATGCGGGGAAGGCACGGCGAGCGGCCAGTACCGCTGCATCGACATGCTCGTACG
Source organism: Sphingobium sp. (assembly GCF_032153725.1). GTDB lineage: Bacteria > Pseudomonadota > Alphaproteobacteria > Sphingomonadales > Sphingomonadaceae > Sphingobium. The sequence goes on from NZ_JALDYQ010000006.1 coordinate 54,423, forward strand.
TGCAGTCGGGCGCCCGCGCCATTTCCTGCCCGGTCGCCGGGTTGATTACGGGAAGCGTTTGCGGGCTGATGACCGGAATACCGTCGATAGTCATGGCGGGAGAGGGCGCTGTCCCGGGGTTGAGAAGCACGGGCATTACAACGCACTCAAAATGGCGCCACTGGTTGGAACGCCGCTCGCCCCAGTGACCATGACGTGGTTGACGGTTTCTACCTGGTTTATTGCCGTGCCTCGTACTTGGCGGACGGCTTCCAGGACGCCATTCATTCCGTGGATGTAGCCCTCGCCGACCTGGCCGCCGTGTGTATTGACGGGCAAGTGCCCACCCAGTTCGATTCCACCGTCCCGGATGAAATCCTTCGCTTCGCCATATTCACAAAATCCCAGTGCCTCGAGCGCGGGCATGACGGAGGGACCGAAATGATCGTAGATGATGGCCACGTCGATATCATCGGAGGTGAGATTGGACTTGGCATAGAGCTGATCGCCGACCAGCCTGACCTCGTCGCGTGGTGAGATGTCGGCACGGTAGAAGCAGGCCATTGCGTTGGTGCCCTTGCGGATGCCCTGCGCGGCTGCGCTTATCAGAACCGGTTTTTGCCTGAGATCGCGTGCCCGCTGGGTGCTGGTGATCACGAAAGCCACACCGCCGTCGGTTTCCTGACAGCAGTCAAGCAGGCAGAGTGGTTCGGCGATCGGGCGCGATGCCAGATAATCCTCCATCGAGATCGGCTGGCCATGGAACCAGGCGTGCGGATTGATCGCGGCATGTTTGCGCGCTGCCAAGGCGATTCTGCCGAAATCCTCCCGCGTGGCTCCGGTTTCATACATGTAGCGGCGCATCATGACCGCCATGTATGAGGCGGCCGATTGCAACCCCTGGCTGACATACATCCAGGTCAGCTCGGGATCCGGCATCACCTGAAGCTGGGCCGATGGCTGGCCGAAGCGCGCGCCCGATCGCTCGTTCATCGCCCTCCAGCAGACCACCGTCCGCGCAGCACCAGTTGCCACGGCCATCGCAGCCTGCAAAATCGTTCCCCCACAGGCGCCGCCGCCCTGATCGACTCGCCCGAAATAGGTGAGGTCGCGCATGCCTAGGGCGCGCGCGACCTCGCCTTCGGTATTGTTGTCCATGCAGAAGCTGACGAAGCCGTCGACATCGTGCGGCGAGATTCCGGCATCGGCGAGCGCGGCAGTGACCGCCTCCGTGCAGAGGCGCAATTCACTGCGCCCTGAATTCTTGGAAAATTCGGTCTGCCCGATTCCGACGATCGATGCCTTGCGGCTGAGTTCCATTATGTTGTCTCCAGGTTCGCTCAGGCCGGCGCACGCTATTCCGCGACGAACCGATAGCTTGGGACGCCGTCTTCCTGCTCGACGAAGCGGAGCGTCAGCGGCATACCGATTTCAATTTCGATGCGATCACCGTCGACGAGCCCCGCCAGCAGGCGGAATCCTTCCTCCATTTCGGCCAAGGCCACGACATGGGGGGTAGGAAAGCCGTACAGGGGCGGGTGGTGGATCACAGTGTAGCTGTAGAGGCGAGCTCGCCCAGAACAGAGCTGTTGCTCGAACGCCATTCCATTGCATTCAGGGCACATTGGCCCCGGCGGATGCTGCAACGCGCCGCATCCAAGGCATCTGGGCATACGCAGCTCATGTTGCGCGATCGCGCCATAAAAGGCTTCGAAGTCGTAGGACGACACCTTTGGAGGCACAGGACCGGCCTGTGCTCGTCGATCTTCATTTCTGCTCATGCCGATACCTTGAACCGCGAACGGATCGCATCCGGGAATTCGTTTGAAACAATGCAAACGCGGCAAACACTTGTGAGTGCGGCGCGGCGCGTTGCGGTGGATATCATTTCCCGGTCAATTTGGTGAGTTCGGAATACCGTTCGGGAATATCGAAACGGAACACCTTGGCCGCGTTGAGGCCCAGCATCTTGCGCCGCGCATCCTCGGAGAAACGATCGCCGAAATTGCGCTCGATAGCCTCGGCCGAATGGGGCCAGGAACCCTCATGATGCGGGTAGTCGTTTGCCCACATGAGATTGTCGACAAGGCCATATTCTTCGGCCAGCATCATGGCCACCTTGTCCTCGCCAAAGGAGGCGTAGCAGTTCGAACGAAAATAGTCGCTCGGCAGGCCCTGGAGCTTGGGACTGACCCACATGTGATGCTTGCGGGCCGCCTCGTCCATCGAATCGAGCAGGAAAGGTATCCAGCCGGCATTCGCCTCGATGCTGGCGACCCGGAGCTTGGGAAAGCGCTCGAATACGCCCGATGAACACAGGTGGGCCACCGGATAGGCGACTGAAAGCATGCAGTAGACCGCATAGTTGATAATCGCCCCCCCATTGCCACGCGCCGTTCTCGGGTCGGTTCCGGTCGAAACGTGGAAGGCCAGCGCCAGGTCGTTGTCCTGGATGGCGGCCCACAGCGGATCGAACATCGGCAGGTTATAGTTGGGCTCACCCACCTTGGCGGGTCCGAACATCGGCTTGTTCGGGAAAAAGACGGTGCGAAAACCCTTTTTGGCGACCCGTTCGATCTCCTTGACCGCGCTGTCGACATCGGCCGTCCCGACCATCGCCGCAGGATTGAGCCGCCCCAGATCGGGACTGCACGCCTCCATCACCCAGTCGTTCCAGACCCGCGCCTGTGCCTGCACGAACTCGGAATCTTCGGAGGCGAACAGCAGAAGCGGCGGACCGTTGGCGAAGATCACCTCGGCATCGACCCCGTCGTTCTTCTGGTCCTCGATACGGCGATAGGCGTCGGGGCCCCAGGCATTGCCTTCCAGCATCTCTATCTGAAAGAAGGTGGCGCCTGCATCGCCGCGCGACTTGTCCTCGCCAGCGAGCGGCGAATCGATGATCGGCTGAGGCTTGCAGCCTTCCTGAATCAGGAATTTGACGCCGTCCTTGACCTGCATCCGGGGCAGACGATCACGGAACCGCTCCTCGATGCGCTCGAAGAACAATTTTGGAGGAGCCGCCATGTGCGTATCGACGGAAACGATGAAATATTTGTTGGGATCGGATGCACGTATGCCGCCTTCCCAGTTCTTCGGCTCCGGTGTCTCCAGCCGCCATCTGTTAAGGGTATCGACGCTCTCAGCTGCGGTCGCCATATTCACTCTCCTCGGAACATTTAGGCCCGTGGCTCTCGCATACACAAGGAGCGCGACGGGCGATTCGAAGGTAATCTAAACCATCTTACTTGCTGCATGCAAGTTTATGCGCTAACCGATCGGGAACGAAAATGGGAGATGTATCCAATGGCTTTTTTCCCGGCTGAGGGGGGGCAAATCTACTACGAGCATCACCGCAAAGGCCCGATTGCGGTGATGCTGGTTCATGGCTGGGGAACGGGCACACGGATATGGGACGGGCTTGCCGCGCATCTCATCGATGCCGGCTACAGTGTGTTGAGCTTCGACCAGCGCGGATGTGGGCGATCCGACAAGGATTTCGCCGAAGTCTCGATCGCGGCTGGCGCGAAGGATTTGTCAGGGCTGATCGAACATCTCGGCCTCGATCGGGTCGTGCTGTGTGGCTGGTCGATCGGCGGCGCCATCGCGACGATGGCCGCATCACAACTCCGCGATCGCCTTATCGGCCTTGTTTCCATCTGTGGTGCAACGCCGCGGTTCACCGCCGCTGAAGATTTCCCTGGCGCACCCACCGGTTCAGCCGCCGGAATGGTGCAGCAGTTACGCGCCGACCGTTTCAATTTCCTTGGCTGGATGGCCGAAAATTCGGTCGTGGTCGACGTCGGCCCGGCGTCGCGGGAACGCATGCGTCTTACTTTTGCAGAGAATGCCCACACGGCTGATCAGGCTCTGCTGGATCTTGATGACCTCGATCTGCGGCACATCCTTCGCGTTCTTCCCGTCCCGTTCATGGCGATGGCAGGGCGCAATGACATATTCGTGGACCCGGCGATCCACCAGGCTGCCTCGGAAATGGCTCCCGCAGGCGAAATCGCATGGTTCGAAACCGGGCATACGCCGTTCCTTGAGGATCCCGCCGGGTTTCGGGACCGTTTGCTGCAATTTTTGGAAAAGCTGGACGGCGGGAAGGCGAAGGCCTCCCATTCTCTGGGGAGCACCACAGCATGACCGGCATGGACGAAGCGGCAGTTGAAAGGAAGATCATCCGGCAGGTGGCGATTGGCGAAATGATCAGGCGATCCGCGCAGCGTCAGCCCGACCGGGTTTGCGTCATCGAACGGGATCGTTCGACGACCTTCAGGGAAATGGATGTCGCCGCGAACCGTATAGCGAATTATCTGCGGGCAGCCGGGATTGCCCAGGGTTCAAAGGTCGCGACGCTATGCGGAAATTCGACCGACTATCTTCAATTCATCTTCGGAGTGCACAAGGCCGGCTTGGTCTGGGTTCCGGTTAACATCGTGCTGGGGCTGGAAGAAATTGGGTATATAATCGAGCATGCTGAAGCACGTCTCATGCTGATCGATGAAGTCTTGTTCGACAGGCTGGGCTTCGATGCGTTCGTGCGCAATTCAGGCATCTCTTACCTTGTCATCGAATCTTCCACCGCGAGCAGCCGCCCCAGGTTGGGCGAGGTGATCCGGGATCAACCCTCCACGGAACTACCGCTGGCGGTGGAACCCGACGAGCTCGCGATGATCATGTACACCAGCGGAACCACCTCACGCGCGAAGGGAGTCATGCACTGCCATCATGCGGTTATTTCTGCGGTGTTCAGCAATGTCGGAGAACTGTCGATCACCCGGGACGATCGGGTTCTTGTCTTTCTGCCGATGTTCCACATCGCGGCGCACTGCCTCTGTATGACCTTCCTCGCTGCCGGCGCATCGGTTGTCCTGCAGAAGGGCTTCGATGCCGGCGCTTCGCTCGAAGCCATAGAGAAGCACAAGGTGACCTTCCTCGTCGGCTTGCCCATGATGTTTCAGGCGATGCTCGATCATCCCAGGCGGCGTTCCACCGATCTGTCGTCCCTGCGGGTTTGCAACTATGCGATGGCGCCGATGGCGAAAACCGTGCTGGAACGTTTGATCGCCGAATTCTGCCCCACATTCCTCCTTACTTCGGGTCAAACCGAGGCGTATCCCCATACCGTGATCTTCCGGCCCGAGGAGCAGCTGCGGCGCTTCGGCAATTATTGGGGGCAGGGGGTTCTGGGCAACGATGTCGCCATCATGGACGATCTGGGTAATCTGCTGCCGGCGGGCCAGATCGGCGAGATCGTCTATCGAGGCCCGAACATGATGCTCGGCTATTACAAGGACCCCGAGGCTACGTTGGAAGCCAGCAGGTTCGGCTGGCATCACAGCGGAGATCTGGGCGCTTTCGATCAGGACGGCCAGCTTCGCTTCGTCGATCGCAAGAAGGACATCATCAAGTCGGGCGGCGAAAATGTGGCGTCGGTCAAGGTGGAGGAAGTGATCCTGCGTCATCCGGCGGTCGCCGCCGTGGCCGTCGTGGGGATACCGCATCCGCGCTGGCAGGAGGCGATACTGGCCTGCGTGCAGCTTCGCCCTGACAGCGAAGTCACCGCGCACGACATCATCACCCATTGCAAGGCGCACCTGGGCGGCTTTGAAGTGCCCAAGGCCGTGGAGTTCGTGGACGACATGCCATTGACCGCGAGCGCCAAGCTGCGCAAGATCGACCTGCGCGAGCGCTTCCTCGAATTCTTCATGAGCGAGGCGGCCGGCTGAGAAGCTTCTCGGCCAGCCCTTCGGATCACTGCGCTGCGTTCAGAGCGAGACGGTCGAGGGATCGGATTCGTGAGGGCGAGGTCTGAACTCGTAGGAGCGATAATTCGGCCGTGCGGCCGCCGCATATCAGCAGCTTAAACGGAAACGGCCTGGCATCCCCGGCTGGAGGCGATGCTGGCAAGTACATTGGCACGCTCGCGGCCGTGAGTGCGATCCCGCCGGAAATAATCGCCAAAATGCGTATCCCATGACGGCGCAGCCACGCACGCATGCCCCTCCAGGCGAGTACTAGACTACCGAATAGCCACGCGGCGGCGATACAGCATATCATCCGGCTGCTCCGGCTAGGCGGATGTCGCATTCCAACCGGTCGCGGAGTGTCACGTTCAGGCACGCATGTCCTTCCGCGTCGGCGATGATGCTATTTCCGTCGCTGGTCAGATAACGCGCGCCCGGCCGCAAACGCGCCAGTTCCAGAACATAGGTCCCGCCCCCCGCTTCGCCTGGACGAAGCACCAGTTCCAGGTTCTCTCCGTCGGAAACTGCGCGGGCGACAAGAACCCCAGGATAGGGCGCCTCGGCCAAGATGGGGCCCTTGTTCCAATTCTCGTGGTTTCCTCGATTGACCAGATCATAGAAGCCGTCCTTGCGTGAGAAGCGCCCCATGAACATTTGCCCCATGGAAAGGACCGAGAGGGCGCGATAATGGCGAACCCCATTCTCCTCGACAGGGTCCAGATTCTCGTCGGCGGATTTCGCGATCGCGTCGAAAAACGCATCATCGCCATATTCCTTGGCAGCGATCATCATCCATGGATGCACGCCGGCGCCGGTATTGCGATAATTGCCCACATCGTATCGGCCGAGATCCGCCATCCGGATATTGCCGCTCGTCACGGCGGAACTGATCCTGCTCAAATTGCCAAGGAGCAACTCGCGCTCGACGATATCGGGCAGTACTCCACAAACCAGCGGGGCGAAGCTGCCTGGGCCAAGCACCCGCTGCGATGATCCTCCGAGCACGCGTGCAGCGCCGACACGTCCATCCATCGGAAAGGGAATCTTGAGATCTATGCCAAGACGCTCGACCCGCAACCCGACGGGCCTGGCATCGGGGCCGACGAACTCGACCTCTGTCGCGTGCCGATAACGATCGAGAATCGATTCCATCGTGGGATAGCCGTGCAGCCGATCGTAAATCTTGAGCCCATTGACCGCTATGATGTTGCAGATGGGAAAAAGCAGGCTCGGCTCACAGGGGAACATGCCGAACTTGGACGCTTCGAAATTGCGTCCGACAGCTCCGGCAATCCGGATATTGTCATAGGGAAATGTTGTTTTGTCGTTCCAGTTGAACTGCAGGCAACCCTCAGTATTGAATCGGCCGTCTCCGGTCGTCGATTCATAAAGGCCCATCATCAGCAGCATGTAGCCCGACAGCATGATATTATCGCGCTTTATCGGATCTGCATCGAGGCGGAAATTTCCCCAGAAATTCTCATAGGCCCAGTAGCTCCAAACCGGGCGTGCGGTCATCTTTTCGATCAGCCGCCGCTGTGCCTCGGACGCATATCCGTGGAAGGCGGGCGTGCGAGTATATTGCGCCATGGCCAACGCGAACTGGATGAAGCTGATCTGGTAGCGATAGGCGGCAAACTGGAACTGATCGAGTTGCGTGAAACCCTCGAAAGATTCGAGCGGCAGGAAGGCCTTGTCCAGGAACCAGCGTTGGAAGGCCAAGTCCTCACGCGATAGTTCCTCGCCGACGGCTAAGGGAGCATTGCCGAACATGCCGCCGGCCGGGGCCGCAATGGTCCTGAGTTTGGCATTGCTCCGTTCGACGAATTTTTGTCCCTCGGCGAAAGCTCTACGGACCTTCAGCCAGGCGCTGATCAGGATCACGGACAGGCCCACGGCGACGATCCAGGGTGCCCACGGGTTCCCGGTGCCCTCGGTTCGCCAAGCTGCGGTCACCGCTGAGCCCAACCAAACCAGCAACGGCGCAAGATGGTTGCCCGATCCGAAATAGAGAATGAATGCCAGGCCGAACAATAGCCAGCTCAGGATCAGCAGGCCTATGTTGATCATCCCGCCGGCGTGAAGGAAGCCCGCGCCCGGGAATGTCAGACCAAGACCGAAGCTTTTCAGTTCCGGCGACAGCCCGAGAAAGTTCGGAAGAAAGCCGATGAGCCACAAAAGGCCGAGCACCAATAGGGTGCGGCGCAGGCGGTCGGTCGTAGCGGGGCCGTAAGGGGTCCTTAGAGGAGGATATGGCAACGGCCGTCGCACGTCGGTCGCCGTTTCCGTTCGCTGATCTCCCTGTGGGGAACATTGGTCCTCGCCCTGCATCGCCATTGACGTTTGATTCTCTCGCATCGGTTCAATTTAGTAACTTGCTTACTTCAAGCAAGCTAAATAGCAATCCGTGAACTACCGGATCGACCGCGTCGCAGCCGGTTGAAAGGGACCACCCCAGGGAGCAAAGGCTCGGTCAAGGCGGCTTGGTCGAAGATTGCCAAATGGCGATGTCGATGATCAGGTGCGGAACGAACCGGCTTTGCTTGACTGTTCAAGAGGAAGATATTTGCGCAAGAAGGCGATGATCCGATCATTGAACAGATCGTTGTCGTCACCCGCAATCATATGTCCCGCACCGGCCTGCGTAAAAACCTCGGTCTGTGGGACCAAGGCAACCATTTGGGCGATCCCCTCGTCATTCACGACATCGCTGTGCTCTCCGCGAACGAGTAGGAGAGGTACCGTTACGTTTTGGGCCACGCTGACGAGATCGGACCCAAAGTCCTGTGATGCCACGGTCGGCGTGTCCTCGATCAGTGCGGGGTCCCAGTGCCATCGTAGGCGGCCATCGTCCCTGGCCCGCAGATTGCGCATCAGCCCATCAGGATTTGATGGGCGTCGCCGCAATGGATTATAGGCCATGACCGCCGACACGGCTTCATCGATATCTGCAAATCCCGCGGGATGACTGCGCATGAACGCGCGAACCTTGTCAGTGCCGAGAGTCGCCGTTTGCAAGGCGATGTCCACCATGACGATAGCCTCGGTTAAGGAGCGCTCGCTGCCGACCGCGTAGAAACTCGCCGCCCCACCCATGGACGCCCCTACGAGCGCCACGCGTCCAGGCAGCTTGCGGCGAAGCCCGATCAGATCGGAAGCGAATGCACGCAGCGAATAGTCGCCCTTTGGAAACCACTGGCTTTCACCGTGCCCGCGGGCGTCGTAACTGATTGCCTGATAACCGAGTGCAGCGAGGCGCATCGCGGTTTTCTTCCAAGAATGGCGGGTCTGCCCCCCACCATGCAGCAAGACCACCGAGGTGCGCCGTCCGGGCCGCGAACATCGCCCACGAGCTCAAGTCCATCATCGGTGAGAAAGCTATGTCTGGCGCTCGACATCATCTGGCAGGGGCCGCCCCGCGCCGGGGGGCGCCTGCTACCGGGACGCCGAAGCTGCGCGGTCCGCTCGGGAAAGCGTGCTCCATCAGATCCGCCGCTCTTGGCCCTGCCAATATTTTTCCCGCACCTGCCGGCGCAGCACCTTGCCAACCGCCGAGGTGGGTAGCTCGTCGACGAATGTGATGCCCTTCGGTGTCTTGTAGCCGCCAAGACTGCCGCGCACATGGCTGATCAATTCTTCCCCGGTCACGCTGAAACCGGCACGGACAACCACGTCCGCATGTACCTGCTCGCCCCACTGCTCGTGGGGAATGCCGACGACTGCGGAATGCAGAACTGCGGGATGAGTCGCGAGCGCGGCTTCGACTTCCACTGCATAAACGTTGAAGCCCCCCGTGATGATCATATCCTTTATACGATCCACGATGTAGACGAAGCCGTCCTCGTCCATGCGGGCGAGATCGCCCGACCGCCAGAACCCGTCGGTGAACTCCTTCCCCGTCGCCTCCGCATCGGCCAGATAACCGGAGATGACGGCGCGCGAGCGAATCCATATCTCGCCCACCTCGCCGGTCGGCGCCGGATTGCCCTCGGGATCGGCGATGAGCAGTTCCACTCCGTTGCTGACGCGGCCTACCGACGCCAGCCGCTTGCGGCTATTCTCATCGGGGCAGACGTGCTCCTCCTTGCCAAGGATCGTCGCAAATATGGGTGCCTCCGTTGCGCCGTAAACCTGCACGAATACCGGACCGAAGACATCCAGCAGTTCCTGTAGCTTTGTCGGACTGATCGGCGAAGTGCCGTAGAGGATGGTCTTCAGCGAACCAAGATTGCGCGGCTCGGCGCGTTGCAGTTCCAAAAGGCGATAGAGGACGGTCGGCACCATCAGCGTATGGGTGATGCCCTTGCTTTCTATAATGCCGGGAACAGCCTCCAGATCGAAGGTGTTCATGGTGTAGTTGGTCCCACCGACCGACATGGCGGGGATCAGCAGCGCCTGCGAGCTGTGCGATATGGCGGCCATGTGCAGCACCACCGTATCGGGACCGAAGTCGAATTCGGAATTGAGGAATAGCCCTTCACGCGCAGCGAGCCAGTTGTCGATCGAATACATGGCGCATTTTCCGCGCCCGGTGGTGCCGCTGGTAAAACGCATCAAGGCGGTATGATTCCGCTGTTCGAGTGCGATCGCACACTCGTCGTCAGGCGCCCTTTCGACCATATCCCAGAAATAGATGACGCCGGGATAACGGACGGCTTCCTCCTCGCTTGGCGGATCCATCACCACGACGCGACACCCCAGTTCCTGCAGCATCGCAGCATGGCTTTCGAGCATGGCGTGTTCGATGAAGACGACCTTCGGTTTCGCCAGTTCCACCTGCCAGCGGTGGTCGTCCTTCGAATCCCGGTAATTGGTGAGGACCAGCGTTCCTTCCTGCTTGAACGTGGTCCAGAAGTGCAGCAGCACGATGTTGTCGTTCTGCAGGATGACCATGAATGTGTCGCCCCGGCCGACATCCAGTTCCATCCGAAGCGCGTTGGCGACTCGATTGGTCAATTGATGAAACTGCGCGTAGGTGAAGGTCCGGTTCCGCTCGATATTCACGATCGCTGGCTTGTCGCCATGGCGGATCGCCAATGCTTGCGTAATCCTCCCGAAATTCTGCTTCATGTCTTCCCCGGATGATGTCGTTAAACTGCCCGTCCTTTGCGCAGAGCGAACGCTCGCCTCTATCCGTGCGCAGGACTATGATTGACGGGTCCTCGTATCCTCGCCCGGTCAGGTCATCCCTCCGCCACCTTGCAAAATTTCGCTTGGCGGCCCCGGTATATCGCAACCACCCGGATCGTGACGAGCACGGCGTGGGCAACCGATATGCAATCCTATCGGCTTTCGCAAGCAAACTTTTTGCTTGACGATGGCAAGTATGATAACGCGGCGAAGCCAATTTCTGGGAGAGACATATGTCATCAGCGGGCCAGGGGGAGCTCGTTAGTGAGATGACCACGCAGGAAGCCGTGGATCGCCTTAATGCGCAGATTGCGCGCGAAGAGGCCGAACCTGATTTCGCGCGCGATTATGAAGACGTTCCCCGGCAGATTGAGGCCATCACACGTGAATGGCTGACCGCCATTCTCTGCCGGAACGTCGTTGGCGCAGAGGTTGCCGGCTTCCAGCTTGGCGACGGGAGCGCGGGAACTTCCGTACGGCGGCAGCTGATCGTGCAATATAATGCCAAAGGCCGTGCAGCGGGCTTGCCGGAACGGCTGTTCACCAAGAGCACGCCTACGTTCCACACGCGCTATATCAACGGCATTACCGGCACGATGGTGGATGAAGCGACATTCTTCAACAAGCTTCGGCCCGAACTCGGTTTAGAAGCGCCCGTGTCCGTCCATGCAGCGTACGATATCGAGCGGTTCCGTGCCATATTCGTGTTCGAGGATCTGACGGTCGGGCGCGAAACCGAATTCTGCACCGCGCAAACAGATGTTACGCTGGACCGGGCGCAGCAGATGACCCGCCTGATGGCTGAGTATCATGGCCATTTCTGGGAAGATCCCCGCTTCGACACAACGTTCGGCGATCTGCGGCCGATGAGCCGCTGGTGGCGGCACATCCACAAGATGCTCGACCGGGATACGACCCACGAGGCGGGCATGGACGGCGCGATAGCCGTCATCCCCTCGGGGATCATGCAGCGGCGGCAGGATATTTGGCGCGTCTATTGGGAAGCGGTCGACGAGCACGACAAAGCGCCGCGCACGCTGATCCATAACGATCCGCACATCGGCAACTGGTACATCTCGGATGGCAGGATGGGCCTGTGCGACTGGCAGTGCGCCTGCGTCGGCTCCTGGGCGCGCGATCTTTCCTACTCCATCACCTGTTCGCTGCCTGTCGAGAATCGGCGGGCGTGGGAGGCAGAGTTGCTCGAACTCTATGTGGCGGAACTGAACCGCAACGTCGGCCGGCAGGTGCTGTCCATGGAAGAAGCCTGGCCACTCTATCGTCAGCAGATGGTCCTGGCGCTCTATTTCTGGACCGACGTGCTCTGCCACTCACAAAATCTACCGGACATGCAGCCACGCGAATTGACCCTGGAGCTGATCAAGCGGATCACCATCGCGATGGACGATTTGCGCGTGCTCGATCGCTGACTGCGTGGTGAGCGGGGATTCGATGGCGTTCGGGACTTTCCGCTGGATGGGGCAAGTCCGCTCCGGGGGGATGCTTCGGCGCCGATCTGCAGGCGGTTCAGCCATTTTCCGATCGCAAGGGGACGTCCGGTCGCCCGCGTCGCATCCTAGCTGAACGGGGCTTCCCTCGCACGTTGAAAGGTGCCATCCCAAATTTGGAGGCGCCCGTGTTTCGCATGGTGTCATATGGAACGGATTGGAGATAGCTGTTGGCGAAGCCAGCGCAGAAAGAAGAACCGCAGGAAGAGCTCGTCAATGTGCGCCGTCGCCAAGGACGCGCCAAGAAGACACGCGAGAAGATTTTGGCAGCCGCGCTGACCGAATTCGCAACCCTTGGCTTTGAGGGCACCACGACGCGGTCGATTGCTGAGCGCGCCAAGATACCGCACGGGCTGGTAGTTTATCATTTCGAGACAAAGCTCAACGTTTGGCAAGCCGTGATCGAAAATGCGCTGATCGACTTCCACGAGGAAATCGAGAGAACTTACAGGGAGCTGAAAGGTAGCGACTCGGAAATCTTATTGCGCGCTTACCATCGTGCGTTCATCCTCGTATCCGCGCGCAAGCCGGAGCTCAACTGGCTCTTTTCACACGAGGTGGCTGGCCAATCCGAGCGTCTGTCCTGGTTGCTCGATCAGGTCCAGGGCAGCGATATCGAGCAGACTTTGAATCTCATCCGCGAACTGCAGGCTGCTGGCAAATATATCGAGGGTGACCCGGCGCACCTTCATTTTCTCTTTATCGGCGCGGCTTCGCGTGTCTTCGCCTTGGCGCCCGAAATCGAGTACCGAATTGGAGTATCGCCGTTCGACGAAAGCTTCGTCGAACGGCATATCGAATTGTGCGCTCGTCTGTTCTTCCGGGACGGACCGTCCTGAACCGGCTGGCCTGTCCGGCAAGGTATCCGGAAGGGGGGCTCGCTTCTTACACGAGCTGCCCTGCAGCTTTTAATTTGGCGATTGTCGCCTCGAGAAAGCGTGCCCGTTCCGCGATGCTGTGATGCGGCAGTGGGCCGCCGCGTCCGTCAGGATCGTCGAGGGTTTCGATCGCCGCCATGTCGCCGGCATCGAGTGTGAAATCAAAAATGTCGAGATTCTCTCGCATCCATTCGATCCGGTCGGAGCGAGGTATGACGACGACGCCGTTTTGGATATGCCAACGCAGGGCGACCTGGACCGGCGACCGGCCATACTTGGCCCCAATGGCGTCAAGAACGGGATCGGCCAGGTTAAGGCCATGGGTCAGCGGTCCCCAAGCCTCGGTGACAACGCCGCGGTCGGCATTGGCCCGGCGCATGTCCTTCTGCTGGAAACGAGGATTCAGTTCAATCTGGTTGATCACCGGCATCTCACCGGTTTCTTCCTTGAGCCGGTCGAGATGCTCGGGAGCGAAGTTGGATACGCCGATCGAGCGGATTCGGCCCTCGTCCCGGAGGCGGATCATCGCCCGCCAGGTGTCGACATAACGGTCCATGTCCGGGTTGGGCCAGTGGATCAGATAGAGGTCGATATAATCGAGGCCCATTCCCTTCATGGAATTGTCGAAGGTGGTCAGGGTCGAATCGTAACCCTGCTGTTCGCACGCCAATTTGCTGGTGAGGAAGATCTCCTCTCGAGGGACGGACGCTGTCCGCACGCCTTCGGCAACCTCGTTCTCGTTGCGATAAGCGAACGCGGTATCGAAGTGGCGGTAACCGACATCCACGGCCAAGCGCACGATCGCGGCAGCCCCCTCGGCAGGCGGAGTGGGCGAGCCGAAGCCGAGTTGCGGGATCGAATGGCCATCGTGAAACGGAATCTGGGTTTGCAACATTGTGCTTCAATTTCCCTGAATTATTATCAGATCACGAGCCGCGAGCAGGCGTTGGGAGACGATACAAGGCATGCCGCCGGACATGCACGTCTGGACGGGCTGACGGCTAGAGCCCATCTGTCCACTATTTTGGTCAATTCGTCAATATAATGGATTGCAGCCGGCCGAGCCGGTTAGCAATGGAGCATGACCTTTGATCAATCATTCCTCCTCGTGCCATGCTCTATTGCTAACCGGACCCGTTCGGCAACGGCTGCTCGACTGGGTGACCTGCGTTGGCGTTATGGCACGGCTATCCGGGCGCGCGCCTGAACATAGGTGCCATTGAGATATATGAGCGGATTGCAGGTTTCAGATGCGAAAGCCTCCTCGACTTCTCCAATGACGATGTCGTGCGTGCCGACGGCAAACATCTGGGTCACACGACAAACTATCGAGGCCTCCGCGTCCACGAGACGCGGGGCTCTAGATGCCGTGACCTCCCAGATTCCGCTGCTGAAGCGGTCTTCGCCCGACGCTTCACCGCCGCAGGATCGCGAAATCTGCTCCTGCGCTTCGTTAAGAATATTCAGACAGAAGGGCGCATCCACCCGCAGCGCGGAATGGATGGATGCGGAACGGTTGACGCAGATCAGCATGGTCGGAGGGTCAAAACTGACCTCACATACCGCGGTGGCGGACATGGCGTAACGCCTGTCGCCATCTTGCGCGGTAATGACGGTAACCGCCTTGGCATATCTCCGCAGCGCAAGTCGTAGATTTTGCATTCTGTATTCCGATCCTGATTTCATGAGTTGCTGGCAAGCGGGCGTCCTGACGCCTCGCGGCCGGCATCCTTCCTGTCTAAAGATAGCGGGTGCCAGGTGGCAGGTTGAATCCCCCGCGCTGGGCCGCCTCAAAATCGTTTCGATCCTTCTGCAGCGCCCGTACGACGCTCGGCCGTTCGAGAACCCGATCATAATGCGCTTTAATCTTGGGCCAAGCTGACAGGTCGAAATCTGCGCGGAGAAGGGCCATTTCGATCCAGTAGAAATAGGCGTCTACAACCGTCCAGTCAGCACTGCACAGCCATTGATGCTCGCCGAGCATCTTCTCTATGATCGTCAGTCTTTCACTCATGGCCGTCGTTGCGAGCTCCTTCACCCGGGGCATCGCATCGGGAATGTCGCAGAACCGCTGAGGCCTCAACAAACGCGATACGATCGGATGCAAGGTACTGCTGATGAAGGCGAGAAGGGAGGTCGCTTTCGCCGCCGCCAGAGTCGTGCTCGCAGGCAGTAGCTTTGCACCAGGGAATTCATTCGCAAGGAAAGTGAAGATAGCCACCGATTCCGTAAGGGGCGTCCTGTTCACGACAAGGATGGGGATTTGCCCTTTCGGGTTTAAAGCAAGAAATTCAGGTGATTGCATTTCGCCCTGCGCAATCTTCAGTATGTGTGTCTTGTAATCGCAGCCTATCTCCTCAAGGGCGATCAACGTCGCTCGAGAGCAGGCGAGAGGAAAGTGCCATAGTTCAAGTTCAATGTCATATTTCTCTCGCGTCATAGGTATGTCCTTGTCGATTATGTCATCCATCGTTTGAATGGTGATTTATTGAGAGGCGGGAAAAATCGCCGGAGGATGTGGAAGTAACACCATCTTCGAGATCGAGAATGACGGCACGGGTTTCCTACGTGATCGCCTTGTCGGTCTTGGTCCGCTCGTGGCCGGGGACGAACAGGGCGGTGCGGCAGACGACGCTCATCGCAGTTCCGCCTGCGCCTGCATGCATTCGTGCCCGTCAGAGTCGCGCGTCCAGAGGTCGATCGTGTTGCCGGAGCGCGTCGCACAAAGATCGAACGGTGCGTCGGCGATCAAGGGGCAAATGCCGCGAAACGAGAAATGCGTGATCGACGCGGCGGGAAATGAGGAAATGAGATGATCGATGAGGAGCGTTGCCTGATAGGGGCCATGAACCACAAGCCCGGGATAACCCTCCTCTCGCGTCGCATAGCCGAGGTCATAGTGGATCCGGTGCGCGTTGAAGGTGAGCGCGGAAAAACGGAATAGCGCAGTGATGTCCAGGTCAATCGAGCGCGTGAAATCGGATGGACGCGGCTCCAATCCAGGCGCTGCGGAAGGGGAGATGCCAGGGGCTTCCCGGTAGACGAGATCCTGCTCCTCAACGAGGCGGATTTCACCTTCGGCACTGATCTCATGACGGACGGTCACGAAGGTGAGCCGGCCGCTGCGGCCGTCCTTCACCGTTATCGAGATGACGTTGCTCGTGCGCGTTGCGAGGGCGTCCACCGGAAGCGCGGCGATGAAGTCGATACGTCCGCCCGCCCACATTCGCCTCGGCGCCGGCACGGGCGGAAGAAACCCGCCCTTGCGTGGATGCCCATCTGGGCCGATATCGGACTGGCGCTCTTGAGGCAGGTGATACAGCCAATGGGCAAGTGGACGCAGCGTGTCCGGGACGACTGTGGGTGCGTGATCGAGCAAGGCCAGAAGCCGTTCGAAAGGGGCGGGAGCGATCTGCTCGGTGTGGCTCACCGAGCGCGGGGTCCATCCGGGATAGTTAGGAATTTCGTTCATTTCAGTTATCGCCGCGCCCCGATGACGCCCGTTTGGCGCTGTCCCTCGATTGCGGCCCAATTTCCGCCAATACTTCCGCTGTATGCTCTCCCGGCAGTGGCGGGTCATAGCGAATCGTGGCCGGCGTCTTGTCGAAGCGGATCGGATGCCGAAGCGAGACATATTCGCCCTCGGTAGGATGCTGTCGGTGCATGAAGAAGCCAGTCGCCTGGAGATGCGGATCCTCCATCACTTCATCCAGGTGGCGTGCCTTCATGCACGGGACGTTGCGCTCGCTGAGCATCCGCACCCATTCGTCGGCCGTATGCGCGAGGGCGGCAT
Organism: Sphingobium sp.; assembly: GCF_032153725.1. Classification (GTDB taxonomy): domain Bacteria; phylum Pseudomonadota; class Alphaproteobacteria; order Sphingomonadales; family Sphingomonadaceae; genus Sphingobium. The sequence continues at coordinate 71,464 of NZ_JALDYQ010000006.1, forward strand.
TCTCGATCATCTCGTAAATCTCGGAGATATGCTCTTTGCGCTGCGCGCCTGTTTGAAACCGCGGATCGCCGGTGAAGGAGTTGGGCGGCATGCCAGCCATCTCGAAGAAGATGTCCCAGGTATCGTCGGCATGGGGGAGGATCGCCAGATAGCCGTCCTTGGTCTTGAAGAGACGGCGATTGGGGTTAAGGACCCGGCTATAGGCGGCGGGACCTGTCGGCGGCACGAAGGTATGGCCATAGAGGTGCTCGGTCATATTGAAGTAGGTGAAGCATTCGAGCATGGGGACTTCGACGAACTGCCCTTCGCCCGTCTTCTGGTGATGCATCAGCGCGGCTAACGCCGCCACGGCGCCGAACAGTCCCGAAGACTTGTCCGCAATCATCGAGGGGAGATAACGTGGCGCCTCGCTGCCATCGAGCCGCGGCAGCAGGTCCGTGGCGCCGGACGCGGCCTGGATCAGGTCGTCATAGGCCTGCAGTGAGGCATAGGGGCCGTCAGCCCCATAGCCCGTGCAATGAACATAGACGAGATCGGACTTGACGGCCTTGAGGCTCTCATAGTCGAGCCCCAACCGGGCAAGTCCATTCATGCGGACATTGGAGATGAACATGTCGGCCGTCTCGATCAGCCGCAGCAACGCGGCCTTGTCCTCAGGCACGGAAGCATCGAGCAGAACAGAGCGCTTGTTCCGGTTGTAATGTTGGAAAAGAGGTCCCATGCCTTTGGTCACTGGCGGCTTGCCGGCATAGCGCAGAATGTCGCCCCCTTTCCGGCCAGGTCCCTCGATCTTGATGATGTCGGCTCCCAGATCGCCAAGAATCTGAGTGGAGAACGAACCGAACAACACGCTCGTCATGTCGATGACGCGAACGCCCTCGAGAATTTGGGCCTGGCGTTCGCTCTTGCCATTATGTTCGTGTGTCATCTGTCATCTCGTGTAAGCTGGCCTGGCGTCGGCCGAATTTAATGGTCGGGTGTTTGAACAGCACCCATCAGCCCGCCGGATGGACTTGGGCGTGCATCAGGTGCTTCTGCCTTCAGCATCGCGAACCCCGCATAATTATCGGCGGCGATTTCCGAGATGATCTGGCGATAGGTCGGATTGCCCGACGCATAGAATAGGAACGTCCGCGCAGCTCCTGCGGCGTTCGAGCCGGTGATGAAGGAATCGGTGGTCATGAACAGCGATTGCGCGGCCTCTTCGGCAACCTGGTCCGTCCACTTGATCTCGGCTTCGGGCGTCGCCTCGATATAGTCGACGTCCTGTTCTCGAGCCCGGCGGAATAACTCGGTGAGCCAAGTGACGCTGTGTTCCACACAACGCGGAATATTGCAGAAGGTGGCGCCGTGATAGGGGCCGAGCTGCATGAAGAAGTTCGGAAAACCCGAGGACTGGACTCCCAGATAGGTGACAGGACGGTCCTGCCACTTGGCGCTCAACTTCTCGCCGTTCCGACCGACGATCTCGATCCGATCGATCGCTCCGCGGACGGCTTTGAAGCCGGTCGCGTAGACGATCATGTCGAGATCGACCTGTCCGCTGCTCAACTCTACACCCTCGTCATTGATGCGCATGATGGGCGTTTTCATCAGATCGACCAGGCGGACATTGTCCTGATTGTAGACCTCGTAATAGTTCGTCTCCAACGGAACCCGCCGTGATCCGAACACATGATCCTTGGGGATCAGAACATCTGCCACTGCCGGGTCGTTGACCCGCTGGCGGATTTTCTCGGCGACGAATTCGCCGAGGAGACGATTGGCCTCCCCTGGCGCGAGCACATCGTGGTAATTGCCGAGCCAAAGCCCGAAGCCGGACTCCTCGTAGAGTGCCTCGAACTGCGTGCGCCGTTCCTCGGGCGTCACGTCGAGCGCGGAGGTCATCTGCGGCAGGCAATAGAAGCCACCGGGCGACATGTCGCAGGTCGCGAAAATCTCTTCGTACCGGCTGCGGATCTCGGCCATCTTTTCGGCGTCGAGGCTCTCGTTGCCGAGCGGGAAAGCCCAGCTCGCGTCCCGTTGGAGCACGACCAGCTCGTCGGCGGTCTTGGCGACTTCCTGGATCACCTGAATGCCGGTAGAGCCGGTCCCGATCACCGCCACCCGCTTGCCCGCGAAACTGATGCCGGGCAGGCCGCCCAGGCCGTCTGGATCGCGCGGCCAGCTGGACGTGTTATAGGCTTCGCCCTTGAAGTCGCCCTTGCCCGGAATCGGCGGATCGAGTGGCTCGGACAGCAGACCGACGGCCGTGATCACGAACCGCGCGGTCGCGACCTCGCCATTGTCCTTTTCAAGTTCCCACAGATTATGACGCTCGTCGTACCGGGCTGAGAGGATGCGGGTGTTGAATTCCACATCCTTGCGGATGTCGTAGCGATCGGCGAACTCGCGGAAATAGCTCAGAACCTCGGGCTGTGAGGCGTAGCGCTTCGACCAGTTCCAGTCCTGAAGCATGTCCTTGGCGAAGGCATAGCCATAGGTGAAGCTTTCCGAATCCAATGTGCAGCCGGGATAGCGGTTCCAGTGCCAGGTTCCGCCGACGTCCTCGCCAGCTTCGAACACCCTGACGGTCGCGCCGATGGACCTCAGCTGATACATCTGGTTCATGCCGGTAAGGCCTGCACCAATAATGGCGAAATCATATTGCGGTTGGAGCGCCGTTGGCATTCCTGATCCCTCTCCTAGTTCATGAGCATGCGATGATCACGTCCACGCAGCCCTAAGGTGCTTGTACGCCGGACTCGCCAGAGCCGTCGTCGTTGTCAGCCAGCACTTGCGCGTGGAACGTCTTGCCCGACGAGGCCATCATGCGCAGATGCGAAGGCACTTCATATCGTTCGCCATATCGCTGCGCGAGCGCATCGGCCTGCTCGATGAAAGCCTCGATGCCGATTGTATCGATGAAGGAGATGACGCCGCCAGTGTGCCGGGGAAATCCCCAACCGAGAATCGATCCGATGTCGGCGTCGCGCGCGCTTTCAATCACATCCTCGTCGAAGCAACGTGCCGCTTCCAGCGCCTGGACATACATCAGGCGTTCCTGAATTGCCCGCCCCATCGGCTGGACCGCGCGCGGGGCATAGAATTCGGCGAGGCCTGACCAGAGCTGCTTCTCTGCGCCCTCAGGATATTCGAAGAAACCGCCACCGCCCTTGCGGCCGCGTCGCCCCAGTTCGGTCACGAGCCGGCCAAGTATCTCGAACTCTGCGCCGCTGCGCCGGACGACATTGTCAGCGCGCTCCTGAACGCGGATCTGATGCATGAGATCGAGGCCAACCTCGTCCGCTAGCGAGAGGGGACCCAGCGGCATGCCGGCGGCCTGGCCGCTATTCTCGATGATTGCTGGCGACACACCTTCGGCAAGCAGGGCAATCCCTTCATTGAGATAACTGCTGACACAGCGGCTGGTGTAGAAGCCCGGCCCGTCACGAACCACGATGGGTGTCTTGCCAAGCAGCTTGCACAAGTCGAGTGCCTGGGCCAGCGTCTCGTCCGATGTCTCCTGGCCGCGAATGATTTCCAGCAGCGGCATCCGCGGCACAGGCGAGAAGAAGTGCAGGCCGATAAAGCGGTCCGGCCGGGAGCTGTTCTCCGCCAGCCCCGAAATCGGAATCTTCGAGGTATTGGAGGCGAAGAGCACATGGGGTCCGGCTGCCGCGATCGCGCCCCTGATGACTTCGGTCTTTACCGCCCGATCCTCAAACACCGCCTCGACGACAGCGTCGCAGCCTGTCAGTGCGGGCAGGCTGTCCGAAGGCGTGATGCGTGCGAGTGCTTCCTTTGCGCGCGTGGAGGAGAGACGCCCCTTGCGAACTTGCGCTTCGATCGAGCTGGTGATTCGCTCAAGGGATTTTGCAGCCGCCACGGCATCACGGTCGATTAGCACAATGTCGAGGCCCGCCAGGGCGGCGACCTCCGCCACACCGTTGCCCATCAATCCAGCGCCGATGATGCCAAGCTTCCCAGGCTCGAATTTCGCGACGCCCATCGGCCGGGCGGCGAGTTTCCTCGCCTCGTTCACGCTGAAAAACGAGGTGCGGATGATATTCTGAGCAACATCTCCGCGCAGCAACGAGACAAAATAGGAAAGCTCCACCGCAAGCGCCTGATCGATCGGTATCCGGCAGCCTTCGAAAACCGCGGAGAGGATGGCCTGAGGGGCGGGGATAAGGTCCCGTGACCGCGCCTGCGCCCGCGATCCGCTAGCCATGAACAGGGCATGGACCTCCCGGCTTGTAGGTGCTGCCCCGGGCATCTTGAAGCGTGGCGAATTCCATGGCTGCTCCGCCTCGCAATTTGCCCGAAGCCACGCGCGGGCGCTGTCCAGCAGTTGGTCAGCCGGAACGACCTGATCGATGAATCCCAGCGCCAGTGCCTCCTGCGGCGATACGGTCTTGCCTTCGAGCAGCAACGGCAGCGCCTTTTCGATGCCGATTATACGCGGCAGACGCTGAGTCCCGCCAGCGCCAGGCATCAGGCCGAGCGTGACTTCGGGTAAGCCGAGATTGGCCTTGGGCCGATCGGCTATGATGCGATGATTACAAGCGAGGCAAACTTCTAAACCGCCGCCCAGCGCAGTGCCGGTGACGGCGGCCACGACGGGCTTGGAGGAGCGTTCGAGGCGTCGTAGCGCGTCACGGAAGAAACTGATCTTCTCCGCCACATATTCGCTCGGTGCGCCACGGAAGCTCTGCAGGAAAGCAAGATCGGCGCCGACGATGAAATCGTCCTTCGCCGAGGTGATGACGATCCCTTTTACATCCTTCGATTCGAGCGCGCGGTCGATCGCCTCGACGAAGGCAAGGCGGCTTTCCGGCGTGAGGATGTTCACTGGGCGGTCCGCCAGATCCCAGCTGATCGTCGCAAAGCCCTCTGCGTCGACTTCGAACCGGATCATCGGTGTTCCTCTCTTCCTTCAATGTTCAACCGGGAGGGCGCCTTCCGAAGTGCTTTCAATCCGGCTCGATGGGATTATGGCCTACGGAACTTGCGTGAAGCAAGCAAGATAATTATGCGGGGTCGGGATCGGGGGATACATGACTGGGCTGAACGCCTCGCCATCGTCCGACGGCAAGGTTGAAAGGATGATGCGCGTTGAAGATTGAAGCAGCCGTGACCACCGGCGCGGGGCAGCCCTTTTCTATCCGGCCGCTTGAGCTCGATCCACCCCGAGAGGACGAGATCCTGGTCCGGCTCGTGGGTGTGGGGATTTGCCATACCGACCTGTTCTTTCGGGAAACGAATGTCGTGCCTTTCCCGGCCGTGCTTGGCCACGAAGGTGCGGGATTCGTCGAGAAGGTCGGCAGCGCGGTCAGCAAGGTGTCGCCCGGCGATCGCGTTGCTTTGACTTTCCGGTCCTGCGGCCGGTGTGCCCGATGCACAGGGGGGAACCCTGCCTATTGCGATACGATGGCGCAACTGAATTACGTCGGCAGGCGGCCCGATGGTTCCTGTGCGATTCGGTCGGACGATGGTCCCGTAGGCAGCAACTTCTTCGGCCAGTCTTCCTTCGCGACTTATGCGCTGGCTTACGAGAGCAATGTCGTGAAGGTTCCCGACGATGTGGACCTTCGGCTGATGGGGCCGCTGGGTTGCGGCGTGCAGACAGGCGCCGGCGCGGTGATGCGCTCGCTCGATTGCAAAGCCGGGTCATCCATCCTGATCGTCGGAGGTGGCCCCGTAGGCTTGAGCGCGGTGATGGCGGCCCGCATTGTCGGCTGCCGCAGGATCATTCTTGTCGAACCGGTCGCCGCTCGCCGCGAACTCGGACTGTCGCTCGGCGCGACTGATGTGATCGCGCCCGATCCCTCGACGAAGCTGGGACGTGCTATCCGGGAGATCGAAGACGGCGGCGTCGACTATGCGCTCGACACGACGGGACATCCCGATGTGCAGCGATCGGTACTGGCCGCGCTTGCCAACAGGGCGGTCTACGGCATCGTAGGCGTGCCTCCGCTGGGCACATCGCCGCCTGGTGACCTGATCGACGTCATCAACCGCGGCTTGACCATTCGCGGTATTCTCGAAGGCGATAGCGATCCTGACACCTTCATCCCCTTCCTGATTGATCTCTACAAGCGGGGCCAGCTCCCTTTCGACCGATTGATCCGGATATTCCCCTTCGCGCAGATCAATCAGGCCATAGCCGCGCAAAGCGGAGGGGAATGCGTGAAAGTAGTGCTGAGCTTCGAAGAGCTCCCGGCTTACCGCGAGAGCGGTTCGCCGGCGAATTAAACGTGCCGAGATGGTTCGCAGGAGTGGATTATGAACGATGTTTTCATTTACGATGCCTTACGAACGCCGCGCGGGAAAGTCCGAGATGGGGCGCTCCAACGAGTCACGCCGATACGGTTGGCAGCTGCGCCGATGCGCGCGCTGCATGAGCGAAACGCGTTTCCGACCGATGCTATCGAGGAGGTCGTGCTGGGATGCGTAGTACCGTTCGGCGAGCAGGGCGGAGACATCGCGCGCTCGGCCGTTCTGGCTGCGGGCTATGATCCGTCCGTTCCGGGAGCCCATTTGAACCGTTTTTGCTCCTCGGGCCTCGATGCCGTGAACATGATCTCCGGACAGATAGCGGCGGGTCAGGCCGGGCTCGCTGTCGCGGGGGGCGTCGAGAGCATGTCGCGCGTGCCCATGGGTAGCGATCAGGGCGCCTGGGTGTCCGATCCTCGCGAAACGTTCCTGACGCGCTACATTCCGCAGGGGGTAGCCGCCGATCTGATCGCTACGCTGCGTGGCTACAGCCGGGATGACGTCGACGGCTATGCGGTATCGAGCCAGCAGCGCGCTGCGGCGGCGCAGGCAGGCGGCCATTTCGATAGATCTGTCATTCCGGTCGGGGACGTCAATGGGGTGACCGTCCTGGAGCGTGATGACAACATCCGGCCACAGACCACGAAGGACACCCTCGGGCGGCTCGAACCCGCCTTCGCGAAGATGACGCGCGAGCAGGGCTATGGCGAGCGGGCTAAGCTGGCCTATCCGCAACTCATGCGGATGTCGCATGTGCACACGGCGGGAAATTCCAGCGCGATCGTCGATGGCGCCGCTGCCGTCCTGTTGGGCTCGCGCGAAGCCGGCGAGCGCTATGGCCTGAAGCCTAGGGCGAAAATCCGCGCCTGGGCCTCGATCGGCTCGGACCCGACCGCCATGCTGACCGGGCCTACGCCCGCGTCAGAGCGAGCACTGGCGCGGGCCGGGATGACTGCCGCGGACATTGACCTTTTTGAGGTCAATGAGGCTTTCGCCGCAGTTGTCCTCAACGTCGTCGACGAGATGAAGCTGGAGCTCGAAAAGGTGAACGTGAATGGCGGGGCTATCGCCCTCGGGCACCCCCTCGGCGCTTCGGGAGCTTTGCTGCTTGGCACCGTGCTTGACGAGCTGGAAAGGCGCGACCTCTCGACGGGTCTCATAACACTGTGCGTCGCTGGCGGCATGGGCGTCGCGACGATCATCGAACGCACCTGACCAGCGGAACGGCTTTCCATCGACTCCACATCGACCAAGGGATCCTGCGAAACGATGTATTCTGCAATTTGGCAACCGAGCGCGCCAGCGCGGCTCTCGCGGTACAGTGAAACGTTCGGGGATCGTGATGCGCGACAGCGCCAGGCTGCCTGACATGATGACGGAACGCTCCGTATCCGAAACATTGGGACGGGGCCCGCCATCGCCTGGCGACCAGTCCGCTCCCGCTAGACGACGGCAGGGCATCGCCATCATGCTTTGCGCGCTGTTGGCCGTCAGCGAGGGTTTCTGCCTTCCTTCCATCGGTCTTACCGGTGCCTCATTGATGCGCGAGATAAAGCTCGCCCAGAACCAGTTCGGGCTGTCGATAACCGTCATGCTGGCGGGATTCTTCATCGGCACATCCTGCGGCGGGGTCATGGGCGACCGTCATGGGCGCAATCGCATGGTCCTCTGCACCTTTCTGATAGTGGCGTTGTTTTGGAGCGTCGGCGCAACGACGAGCCGCTTCTCGTGGCTGCTGATCTCCCGCTTCGCGGTGGGCCTGGGCCTAGGGGCGGCCTTCCCCAATCTCATCGCCCTTGCCGCGGCGCAGGTCAGCCCCCAGGTTCGTGGACGTGCGATCGCGATCGTGACTGGCGGCGGTGCCGTGGGCGGACTTTCGGCGGCGGTGATGATCGTATTTGGTGCCGGCACCATAACCTGGCGGGGGGTCTATTGGGCCGCCGCGCTTCTCGCAGCATTGTTCCTGCCCTTTTTCACCTATCTTGTACCTGACTGCCGCGAGATCGACCCAGACAGTGGGCAGTTTCGCATCGACCTGCGCAAGATACTCATCGCCGAAGGTCGGCTGCCGGTGACATTGCTTTTAGCTTGTGCGAACTTCTGCCTGGCGTTCAACATGAATGCCATTGCCAGCTGGTCACCAGTCCTGCTCGGCGCCCGGGGGCTGTCGGATCAAACTATTGGCTTTGCCACCGCCATGGTTGGTCCCTGCGCGATGCTGGCGAACTTCAGCTACGCGACCTTGTTCGATCGCGGCTTTAGGAAGGCGTCGGCGACGATAGCGGGCCTCGGTTCCGTGCCGGCGCTCATCTTCTTTTTCGCAGCACAGACACCGATTGCCGCGCTTTTGGCGATGGGCTCGATTGGCCTCACCGTCATCGCCGGCCAGCTTCTGCTTTTTTCAATCGTTCCTGCTTGTTATCCACCCGAGGCGCGCGCGACCAGCCTTGGCGCGGCGATGGCTGCCAGCCGGCTTGGGGCGATCGTGGCGCCTATCACGCTCGGTTTCGCGCTTCGGTCGGGCGTCAGCCAGGCAGGACTCCTTGCGTTCATGCTGCCCGCGGCAGGGATTGCGCTAATGTGCACTCTCTTCGTTCTGGGATCCGTGTTTCGGAGGCGCGCGCCCGATCTTTGATGTCTCGACCCGCGGGCGGTTTCCGCCAGCCGTCAAATTCTGCCGACAAACATTGCCAAGGCCCCTATCGAGGCCAACGACGCTATGGTCGGATTAACCGCGCGAGGATCTGTAAGCGGAAAGGAATGCAGGGGCACCAATTATGCCCCCCATATATGTCATAGTCAGCCCGAAAGGCCTCCATCGACCATGAGCAGCTGCCCGGTGATGTAGGATGCCCTGCTCGATGCGAGGAAAGCGATTGCCTCGCCGATCTCATCGACCGTGCCAAGACGCCCCATCGGGGTAACATCGACCGCCATATCGAGCAAATCCTTCGCCGGGGTTTCGCGTAGCGCGACCACCATGCCACCGTCGATCACGCCGGGGCCGATCGCATTGACGCGGATGTTATGGCGCGCTTCCTCAGCTGCGAGGTGGCGCACCATCATCGAAACGGCGGCCTTGGGAGTCGCGGAGAGCGCGTCCGTAGGTACGGTCCGCGCCACCGCGCTGGTGATTAGCGCGACGATCGAACCGCCTTGGCCACGCAGATGCGGCACTGTCGCGCGGGCGATGTTGAAGAAGCCGAAGACATCGGTTTCGATCACCGCGCGAAACGATTCCGGTTTGAAGTCGATAAGCGGGCCGGTGTCGAACACCAGGCCACCCGCGGTCACCACCGTGTGCAGCCGCGAGCCGAACTCGACGCTACGTTTCACGACATCAGCCACACTGCCATAGTCAGTGACATCGCACTGGAGCGCCAGCGCTTTGCGACCCATGGCTTCGATTTCGCGCACGGTTTCCTCGGCGACCTCGCGGCGCGAATTATACGTGATGACGATGTCGGAACCGCGTTCCGCCATGAGCAAAGCGCCGGACCGCCCAAGGCCGCCCGACCCGCCGAAAATCAGCGCTACGCCTTGAGGAAATTCGGGGACCGTTTTCTTGTTCGTCATGATCACTCTCCGTTGGACGTCTCACAAGATCGATAAGGCGCATACCATAAACTTGCCAATGACAAGCAAGAAAATGACGGAAAATCCGAAGGCTTTCCCATCGACAAAGTCATCGCCCCTTGTGATCCTTCCGCAGGCCCGGCTCCCGCGGATGGGGATAGGCATGAACCGGGACGGGTTGGAAGCAAGGGTTGGCGTATTCGACCTCTTCCATGGCGCTTTGATAGGCCGCAATCAAACGGTCTTCCCCTGCATAATCGAACCGATCATAAGGGAAAGCGCTGTCCGCAATTGGATTCTCCAACAGCCAAGCAACCGTCTCTTCAAGTGCGACGCGCGGTTCGATCACATCGGCATAGCCCAGCTCGAGACGCGCCTTGGTGATATCCAGAAATACATGGCTCGACTGGTCCTGCAGCGTCGCATAGCCGAGCGTGGCACCGGCGAGCCGTTCGGGCATCGATAACATCGCCATATCGCCGTCCATTATGGCGTTGATCTCCTCCATCAGCTGCCGCCACGTGACCTGCACATCATCGGCGCAGTTGTATATCTGGCCATTGGACGCCTCCGGTCGATCGAGCGCGAGGAGAATGAATTGCGCGGCATTGCGCGCCGCACAGCGGGCCTGGATCGTCAATCCACCGTCGGCGAGGATCATCTGTCGGCGCCCGTCGCGAACGCGCTTCACGATCGACCATTCGACCGGAACCAGCTGGCGCGGACCATAGATGCGCGGATAGCGGAAGAGTGTCGCGGCGAAGGCGCCCTTTTCATGAAGCCGCAGGATCGCCTGCTCAGTCTGCCACACCAGATGGCTGAATTCGCCGGCATTCCTGTCCGTCTCGTTCACTCGATCGGCAAGTTGATCGGTTTCGCGAAGCGGCACACGCGCGCCGAACGGCCGGAGCCTTCCCGGCATCATCTGCCCGACATAGACCGGGGTCCCGCCGACGGCGAGGAATCGGGCACACCTCCCGGCAAGGACTTGCGCTGCATGGCGCGTCCGGCCGTATGTGGCGATCACTAGGTCGAATTCGCGGCCCCGTAATGCCTGGTCCAATGCGTCCGGGAAATGAGGATCGGCACGGATCAGCTCGTGCGCCGGCAACCCAGGTGCGGAATGGATGCCCCTGTTGAGTAGTGTCAGGCCGAAACCGCGTTCGACAAGTCCGCGGGCGATATGGGGGCCGGTGGGGCCGCCGCCGCCGATCAGAAGTGCACTCTTCATGGTTGGCGGCGTTGCCTTCTCACAAATTGTTCGTGCCAGAACCCTGCTCGAGTTTCGCGACATGAGTCGGGTCGGTAATCGCCAGCAGTCTACGCCGCCGCTCGGCAATGCTCGCGCCGCGAAGATCGGCGATCCCGTGCTCGGTGACGACAATGCCGACATCGGATCGCGCGGTGCTCACCGGCCCGGAGAGCGTTTCAACGATACGGCTGGAATCGCCGGCGCAAGAGGGCAGCGCGATGATCGGTAGCCCCCCGCGTGAAGCGTGAGCGCCGCGCAGGAAGACGGCGCCACCGCCGACCGCACCGACATATCGTCCACCCGCCACCTCGGCGTTCACCTGACCGGTAAGGTCGATTTCGATCGCCGAATTGATCGCAACAAATCGGTCAATCGAGGCCAGAACATTGGCGTCGTGCGTGTAGCTGGTCGGTCGCAGGCTGAGCGCGCCATTGCGGTCGGCCCAACGCATGAGCCGCTCGCTGCCGCTCAGCAGTCCGGTCACGGTCAGACCCTGGTCGATCGACTTGCGGGCATTCGTTATGATGCCTGCCTCCGCCAAATCCGCCACGCCGTCGACGATCATGCCGGAATGGATGCCGAGATCGCGATGCGATGACAATGCATCGAGAATGGCGGCCGGAATGTTGCCCAGACCAAGCTGCAAGGTCGAGCCGTCCTCGATGATACCCGCGACGTGCCTGGCAATCCTCTGCTCGGGAGGTCCCAAACGCGAAGCAGACGAAAGCAGGGGAACCGATTGCGTCCTGACGATCAGGTCCAAGGCATGTCTTGAAATGGCCTTGCCGGTTCCTGTGCGCGGATAGTGCGGACTCACCTCCGCTATCACGAGGCGGGCGCGGTGCAACAGGTCGCCGATATAGTCCCCGGCCATGCCGAAGCTGAAATGATCAGCGTCGTCGCCCTCGGCGAGCGTCAGCAGGACGACGGGTGCTTCGGCCGCCAAGGTCGGCGCGAGTGCCGTATAGTGTATCGGCATGATGTCGAGCTTTTCACCGAGCTTGCGGTTATTGCCGGTGCCGCAATAGGATCGGTAGGAGATATAGTCGCTATTCGCGGGGTCAGCGCTCGCGCCGTGACTGATACCGACAAAGGCCCTGAAGCCGCCAGCCTCCGCCCGGGCTGCGATGAGCGATCCCGTTAGGCCGGTGGGTTCGGCGCATCCCTGCGCCCAGACCACCAGGTCGTCCGGGCGTACCAGGTTTCTCCATTCCAGTGCGCCAAGCGCACATTCCGTTCCTGCCCGCATTTATACCAGACTACCTAAGAAATTTACCCGGTGAAGCCAAGAGATCGCGCGGCGCGCCATTCGATGGAACGTCATAGCGGGCTCATGGAGCCGAGGCCACCGCGATGGTCGGCGGACGGAGCCCTTTGGACAGCGGCCGCGCCGTCCGGGAACTCGACCGTCTCAATTCCGCAGACTTACGGAAAGGCCGAAGGTGCGCGGCATTCCCGTGAAACGATAGGTCGTGTCGATACCGGTGGTCGTGTTGTTCCAGTAATAGGTGTTGCCGACATTCTTTACCCAGGCCGTCACCCGCCATTTGTTGTCATCCCCACCTATCCCGGCTCGCAGATCCACAAGCGTATAGGCCTTGATGGCCAGAATCGGGAGTTCGCCGAAGGCGGCATTGGTTCGGCTTTGATGGGTACCGCTCGCCCCGAGGAAGAACCGCTTGCCGTCGGCGATGGGGACCGAATATTCCGCATCGCCCGTCATCTGCCATTTCGGTGTCAGCGGATAGGATTCGCCTCCGAAATCCAGGAGCTGCGCGAAATTGGTGTAGTTGAAGAAGGGTCCCTTGATGCGGCTGTCGATATGGGTGACGCCGGTATTGATCTGAAGATTGGACACAGGCACCCATGTGACCTGCGCTTCAAAACCTTGGACGCGAGATTTCGGGATGTTGACCAGCGCATTGCCGGTCACGCCCAGGATCGTATCGAGCAGGCGCCCTCTGATCTGCTTGTCGCTATAGTCGTAATAGAACGCTGCGCCGTTGATTTGTAGCGTGCGGTCAGCCAGCGTCGCCTTGAAACCCGCTTCGTAGGCGAGCAGGGACTCTTGCGTGACGGGCGTATACGAAAACGATCTCGACGCGCCCAGCGTCGGGAAATTTCCGGCCTTATACCCTCGGCTGACATTGGCATAAAGCAGCAGCCGCGACCGCGGCTGCCAACTGAAACCGGCTCGCCAGGAGATATTGTCCTGATCCAGCTGGTTTGTCACCGTAACAGGCAGGGAGTTCGCGTCGAGCGTGACGCAGGAACCCGGCGCGATCACGATTGGTCGACCGTTGGCCGCGCTCGCAACCGTGCTCTGGACGGCCGCAAAGGTCCCATCCCCGGTATCGGCGAAACATCCCCTGAACGCGCGCTTCTGGCTGGTGTAGCGGATACCCCCCTGTACCGTCAGGCCAGAGAGAATCTCATAGTCTGCATTCGCGAAAGCCGCCCAGGTGGTGGCCTTCTGAAAATTGAGGGCGACGCTGGTCGGGAAAGGAAGGCTGGACTGTGAATGATATCCGTTGAGATAATCGTCCACTTTGTCATGCTGATAGGAACCGCCGAGAACCCATTTGAGCTTGACCATGTCTCCCGAAACGCGCGCTTCGTTGTAATAGGAATCGATGGCGCCGTGCTGAACGCCCAGGAAGTTCTGATACTGCGTCCCGTCTGCGTCCGTGGGAGAGTAGCTTTTGAAATGGCTGTAGGCGCTGATGTTCGTCAGCTTGATATCGTCGGTCAGATCATACTCAGCCCTGGCCGACCCTTGGAAGAATTTGTCGTCGTGTTGAAAATCCGCACCGGGATCCCAGTCCGCGGATCGGTCGTCGGCCGGGGCGAGCGGTGAATTCCGCACGACCGCAGGCGTTCTGGCCGGGTTGCCGTTCACAAAGATGAGCTGTGATGCCTGGCTATCCGAATGATCTTGCCATGCGTCAGCGCGAAGGCTTACCCTGAAGCGGTCATTGGGATGGATGTCGAGCATCAGTCGACCGAAGAGACGATCCACCTGGCCCAGCCCGGCATCCCGTGTCTGGCTTTTCTGCCAGTCACCTCCCTGCTCCGTGCGGACGGCTAGCCTTGCTGAGATCGTATCCGATAGGGGACCGCTGACAAAGGCCTGGGCATCCAGCCGGTTGAACCGTCCGAAGGTCACGTCACCGCCCGAGCGAAAACTGCTGGTGGGCTTGGCGGCGATATAATTGATCGCGCCGCCCGTCGAGTTTTGTCCGAACAACGTCCCCTGAGGCCCCTTCAACACCTCCACGCGTTCGACATCCAGGAAGGCCCCGCGCGTCATCGCCGAAAAGGCGAGGGGCACTTCATCGACATAGACGCTCACCGTCGGCGATGAACCTAGACTGACGTCGTAAAAGCCTATTCCTCGAAGGGTGAAGACCGGCGTGCCATAATTGCTGGTGGTGAAGTTGAAGCCCGGCACGATCTTCACCAAATCCGATGGCTGCGAAATGCCCTGCTTCACCAGCGCGTCACCGCTCAGAGCCGTGATCGAAATGGGCACCGAGTTTGCACTCTCCGCTCTTTTTTGCGCGGTAACGACGATCTCTTGAATGCCCTTATCGGAATCCACCGAACCCGAATGCTTGCCCACCTGAGCGTTATTTGATGCAGTCTGAGCTAGTAGCGGGACGCTTGACCCACTTGCCAGCAGCATTGCTGAAATCTTTACAGCATTTTTTGTTTGAATAAATTTACCTATATCACGCATATCCCCGGTCCTTTTACATATTTTTTCAAATTTTACTTTTATATTTAAAAAATATATCATTATATAAATGAATTAATACTGATGTTTCGCGGTTATATGACGAACGAATTTCTGCGCACGTTGGACGAGGCGCCCGGACTCCCATTAGCGAATCTCCGCTATCATCGTTGCAGAAGATATTTGCAGACGTCAAGCAAGCAAATTTGGCGCCGGCCTGACCGTCTTCCCCATGAATGCCATTCGTCGGAGGCTGGGCGCTGCTCAAGGGCGTTGCGATCTCGACTCTGCTCGGCGTTGGCAGCGAACCTCACCTTCACCGGCGAGAGCGATCTCGTCCACATGATCTGGCAATCCACGCGGCAGAATGTTCCCCGCGCCAGCAACCGGTCCCATCCACGTTGCACGCCAAGATCGGGCAATTGGTCGTGGAGCGGGATTTATATGTGGTATTCCCTGTCAAGCGGCTGTTGATGGCGGAGTAAAATGCCCCGGAACGGGGCGCTCCCACAGTTTCGGTGCAGGGGAGGGAAACAAACCATGAATCTCGCTGATTCATAGAGGCTCCATCATTGGGAGTCTTGCCGAACCATGCCCAAACGCCTTTTGCCGCTCGTGTCTCACGAGTTCGTTGTGGAGCAGGTCGCCACTTGCCGCGATCGCGTTGTCGTCGTCTGTCGTGCTCGCCGTCGGGCTGCTCGCTGTCCGACCTGCCGAAAAGCATCGACGAGAACGCACAGCCATTATCGGCGCTGTTATGCAGATTTGCCGTGGCAAGGTCGCCCGGTGACGATCTGCTTGCTGGTTCGCCGGATGCGATGTGCCAATGCGACTGCGGCTCGGACCGCGTCGATGTCGCGGGCGACACCTTTGGCGAACGACGAAATCAAGGTCGAGCGAGCCTTCTCGCGAGCGCACACCAAAGTCTCCCGGATGGAGGAGGACGGCGCATCCGATCAGGCCGGCTCGGTTTGGGTGCCGGCGATCGGCAGCCCCTTTTCCCGTGGCAGGGCGAGGGCCATCACTGCGCCGATGGCAGTGCCGACAGCGGCAATAACAAGAACAAGAGCGTAGGAATTATCGCCAGCGAGCCAGCCCATCCAAGCGGGGCTCAGTGCCACGCCGATGATCGAGATGCCGTACTGGACGCCGTAGATTGATCCGTAGTCTCGGAAACCGAAATACCGGGCGGTGCAATAACCCATAAGGTCAACCTCGGCTCCCAGCGCGAAGCCAAGACCGAGCGCGGTCAGAGGAGCCGCGCTCACACCGTTTGTGGATAGCGCGACTATTCCAAAGGACGTGAAGGCGAAGACGCCGGCCGCGACCGTGCGGATCGGCAATAGATCGACCAGCAATCCTATGGTCAGCCGAGCGATCACGACCGAGAGGCCGACCCAACTGATCACGGCCGCGGCATCCGCAGGCGATGCCCCGGACTGGCGCATGATCGGCACCATGTGAGCGATGAGGCCGGCCGAGGCGAGCGTCACGACACCAAAGGCTATGTTGAGTTGCCAGAAGATACGGCCTCTGCATGCTTCTCGAAAGCTGACCCCGGCCTTCGCTTCCGCGCCGGTCGCCGCGTCCGTTTGCACGGTGCCCTTCGCAAGCAGGAGCACGATAGGTGCTACGATCGCGACGGTGAGCGCTAGCGCGAGGTATCCGCCGCGCCAGCCGTGAGCCGCAATAATCTCGGCAAGGAAGCGCGGCGCGATGAACGTCGCGACACCAGTCCCGGCAAGCGTGATGCCGAGCGCGATGCCCCTTGCCTTGGTGAACCGCGCTGCGACGAGTTTGGCAAACGGAAGCGGCGAGGTGGCGGCCCCGCTTAGCGCCATGAGCGCATAAAGTGCGATGAATGCGATGGGTGAACGGGCGAAATAGGCAATGGCAAGTTGCGATAACGCCATGAGCAAGAACGAAAGACCGACGGGCCGCCGGAACCCGAAACGGTCGATCAGGAATCCGACTGCAGGGGATGCGCACGCAAGCGCCAGAGCCCAGACCGTCTGTGCAAAGGCTATCTCAGTCCGTGACCAATGTTCACCCGATTCAATCGCGCTCAGGAAGATACCAAAGCTGTAATAAGGCAACGCCGATATGCCGATCATCATGCCGAGGAGGGCGCCCAACAGGGTTCCTGCTCCCGATCGCAATTCATCAAATGCCGGTTTTCCGAGATGACGCATGGCAACCCTTATCGGTCAGGAGAAAGCGCTGGACCCCGGAACTGTCTCGAGGATCCACTTCACTATCAGGTCAGCGATCGCTTGGCTGTTGGTATCGCCCATCATCATGTGACCATTGCCGTTGATCCCATGGTCTGGGAGCCAGACGAGTTCGGCCCCGAACATGTCGGCTGTGGCTTGGTCGATATGACGGGGATGCCGAGGATCACACTCAGGGCCAACGATGAGCGTCGGGCGGCGTCCGACCAACATTGGGTCGTCGACACGAATGCCGTCGCCCGTGACGTTGAACCTCTCGTTGATGATTCGCGGGCTTTCGGGAACGACGCTTCGATAGAATGAGGCCGCCGCGCCTTCGGGCGCCGCTGGGCCGCTAAACCAATATTCCCGGACGAAATCCTCATCGACGAAGAACAGTTCGTTCACGCGCGCTTTAATCGGGAAACCGCCTTCGGCGTCCTCCTGAACACCCTCCTTCGCCTCGCCCGCAGCGTCCATCGTCGGTACGAGATTGGCCGGCGGGCCCGGTGCGACACCGATGAGACCGCCAACGAGATCATCGCAAGTCTCTGCCAGCGACCAGATCAAAGGCCCTCCGGCAGAGTGCGCAAGAAGGATCGACGGCCCGATCTGACGCAGGAACACCGCGATAGAGTCACGGACATCCCGGCTCGAGAGGGAGAGAAATTTGTCGCGCATCGGCGAGCGACCATGTCCCGGCCAATCGATCACGTATGTCTCGATCCCGGCGGCTGCGAAATCATGTGCCCATCCAGGCCGCCCATCCGGTGTGCGAAGAAAGCACGTGCCCGTGTTGCAGCCACCGTGAACCATCACGACAGGCATCGGATGACGTCGCTGGCGCGGAATTAGGACGTCTGAATAAATCGGATGTGCATCACTGCCACCGAACAGGCTCTCAACGATATACGGGATGGCGTCGCGCTGAGCAAATTTCATCAGTTTCATGCCTTGGGAAGCCCGGCACGCCGGAACTGACCGTAAGTCTGTTCATTGGGCATGGCCACGTCGATGAGTTGACGCACATCCATCAAGCGCGTCGGATCGATGCCAGTATCCAGACCCATGGTGTGGGCGAGGAACACGAGGTCCTCGAAGACGATGTTTCCGGTCGCGCCAGGCGCGAACGGGCATCCACCGAGTCCGCCGATGGAAGCGTCGAGAATGGTGACCCCTTCTTCCAGGGCCGCGGCGGCGTTGGCGAGCCCAACCCCGCGCGTGTCGTGGAAATGAAAGGCGAGCGGCACGTCGCGGAAAGCAGACCTGAACTGGCGAACGATCGTCCGGACTTCCGTTGGGCCGCCATAACCGACTGTGTCGGCGATATTGATAACCTGCGCGCCCGCTTCCAAGGCTCGCCCTGCGATATCGAGAACATCCTTTGGCTCGACGGCGGATTTTCCGGCAATGGAGCAGCCGAAGGACATCGCGATCGCAACGGCTGCGACCGGTGCGTCGACCATATCCTTCCTGAGCGCGATTGCCTCTTCGATTTCTCGAAGCGTGTCCGACCTGCTGCGATTAGCATTCGCGAGATTGTGTGCCTCGGATGCGGAGACGACGAACATGATTTCATGCGCGCCGCCTTCCAAGGCTCGCATCGCACCGCGTTTGTTGAGGACCAATGTGGACAAGCGGATCCCAGGCTTATCCATCCCGGCCGACACGATGTCCTCGATATCGGCGAATTGCGGATAGCGTTGCGCGGGAAGGTAGGATCCAACCTCGAAGTTTCGAACCCCAGCGTCGCGGGCGAGTTCGATCCACCGCTGCTTCTGGTGCGTGCTCGGAAACTGGCGGACCATCTGAAGGCCGTCACGAAGGCCAACCTCACGCAGGACGATCCGGTCGGCCGGATACAGGTCAGTAAGGTCGGTCATCCCAATGCCGCTCCCATACTCTGAGCGTTATCGCGCGAGCCAAGGGCTGGCACCGCTGTGTCGTGCGACATCGCGCGGCCATTAAATTCGATGGGAAGAGAGGGGATGCGAACAACTGTTCCGTCCGGCAGCTCGGCCGAGACCAGTCCGCCTGAGCGGAGCACATGGGGGTCATTGAGCATGTCTTCCGGTGCGCTGATTCTCGCGAACGGAATGCTTAGCGCGTCCAGTTCGGCTTCGAGACTGGACAAGGGCTTCGTCCGGAGTTGCGCAGCGATGACGGGAATCGTGCGCTCGCGGGCTGCGATCCGCTCGGAGACGGTTTGCAAGCCTGGATCGAGGAGTAGCTCTTCGAGGTCGAAAGTCTTGCAGAACGCCGTCCAGCTTGTGTCGGTCGTTACCGCGACAAAGAGACGTTCATGATCGGCGGTCTCGAAAATATCATAGACCGGCCAGGCATGCATACGCTCCGACATCGGCGGGACCGGAACGCCCGTTAGTTGATATTGGACTAAATGCTGCGCGACGATGAAGAGGCAGTTCTCGAACAGGCCAACGCGAACCTCGGCACCACCTTTTCCACTTCGCCTGTCGAGCAGAGCAGCGAGAATGCCGATCACGCCAAACAGGCCGCCCATGATGTCGTTTACGGATGCACCGGCGCGCAGCGGTCGCTCTCGGGATCCGGTCATGTAAGCAAGACCGGTCATCATTTGCACGACCTCATCGAGCGCCGGGCGATGCTCATAAGGGCCTGAGAGAAATCCCTTATGCGAGCAGATGATGAGGTCTGGATATCGGGAACGGAGCGTGGCGGCGTCTAGACCGAGCGTGGCTACGGTACCGTCCTTGAAATTCTCGATGAAAACGTCAGCACTCGATAGAAGTCTGTCGAGTTCGGCCTGGCCGGAAACTGACGACGTATCTAGCTCGATGCTTTCCTTCCCTCTGCTGAACAGCGGAAAAAAACTGATACCCATGCCCTTTAGATGGCGGGTCTTGTCGCCGCCAATCGGCTCGACCTTGATGACGTCGGCACCGAGTTGCGAGAGAACCATCCCGCAACTAGGCCCCATCACCATGTGGCTCATTTCGACCACCCGGACCCCAGAGAGCGGCAAATCTCTGGCACCTGATTTAAAAGCCGAGGTACTTCCCGCAGTGCTCATTGCAAATTCCTTGTGCGGCCTGGATCGGGGGGGGGGG
>NZ_JALDYQ010000132.1:0-5344 GCF_032153725.1 Sphingobium sp.
TGTACCCAATAAAAACACCATCCGACGCTAGGGAAAGCGTCGGATGGTGTTTTGTCAGAATGTGGGATGTCAGGCGGGCTGGTCAGCCCGGCTCACGCCTTCACCGTCCAGGTTGAGCGCGACGAAATCCCAGTCGATCGCTTCCTTGAGCAGCTTTTCGGCAAAGGCCGGGCGCAGGTTGCGATAGTCGATATAATAGGCATGTTCCCACACATCGAGGATCAGCAGCGGCGCATGGCCTTCATGCGCGACCGGCGTGTCGGCGTCGTGATAGCTGGTGACTTCGAGCTTGCCGTCCTTCAGGATCAGCGCGGCCCAGCCGCTGGCGAAATGGCCGACGGCTTCGGCCTTGAGCTTCTCGACCAGCGCGTCGACCGAGCCAAAGGCTTCTTCGATCTTGGCCAGCAGCTCGCCGCTCGGCGCGGTCTTGCTGGGCGAGAGCGACTGCCAGTAGAATGTGTGGTTCCAGATCTGGCCGACCTGGTTGAAGAGGCCGCCCTTGGACGACTTGATCAGTTCGACCAGCGACTTGCCCTGAAGCGAAGCGTCGGCGGCAACCAGTTCATTGGCCTTCACCACATAGGCATTATGGTGCTTGCCATGGTGAAAATCGAAGGTTTCGGGCGATAGAATGTCGCCAAAGGCATCCTTGGGATAGGGCAGGGGGGGCAGAACAAAGGCCATGTCGGAACTCCTCGGGTTCGTGATGGGATGGCCGCATAACGATGATGCGGCCGGAAGGCTCCGTGCCCCTAGCAGGCTTATTGCGCTGCGGAAAATACGATATTTTCTTTTAGAGTTATGGAAATATCCATGTGACAGGCGCGTAATGATGACATAGAATCGCCGGTTAGGTCGCCCGGAGAATGCGGCGGTCGGAACAATGGGGGTAGGGTCATGGCAAAATTCTTCGGCAATTTGCATCTTGTGTTGGCCGCCGGGCTGTTGCTGGCCATCGTCGTGATGTTCGGCGCGCATGCCGGGTTGGTGGATGCCAACACGATCTTCCGCTGGCTGCATCTGTTCTTCGGCATCACCTGGATCGGGCTGCTTTATTATTTCAACTTCGTCCAGATTCCGACCATGCCGAAAATCCCGGCGGAGCTGAAGCCGGGCGTTTCGAAACATATCGCCCCCGCCGCGCTGTTCTTCTTCCGCTGGGGCGCGGCGATGACGGTGCTGACCGGGCTGATCGTCGCCTGGCTGGCGGGCTATATCGCGCAGGCGCTGACCTTGCAGGCGCCCTATCTGCTGATCGGCATCGGCATGTGGCTGGCGCTGATCATGGCGTTCAACGTCTGGTTCGTGATCTGGCCGAACCAGAAGAAGGCGCTGGGCATCGTCCCGGCGGAGGATGCCGTGAAGGCGAAGGCGGCGACCACCGCGATGATCTTCAGCCGCATCAACACCCTGCTGTCGCTCGCGATGCTCTATTGCATGGTCAATTTCAGCTGAATGGCGCAGGCGGGCGCCCGGTGGCGTCCGCCCGTCACCCCTGCGGCGGCGTGGTTTCGCCGATATCCTCGCTGTCGAGCTTGTCGCCCAGATCAAGGCCGTGGCGCATCAGCATGGGCAGGTTGGCGCCAGCGAAGACGACAGACACGATGGTCACGCCCCACACCTTGACGGCCAGCCAGCTGTCGAAACTCATCGTGCGGCGCATCACCTCATTGGCGATCGCCATGCCGACGAAGAAAAAGGCCCAGTTGCGCGACAGCTTGCGCCAGCCTTCTTCGGTCAGGCCGTCATAGGCCGCTTGCAGCAGATATTTGAGCAGCGCCTTGCCGCGCATCAGCCCCGCGAACAGCATCAGCGCGAAGAAGGCGTAGATGATGGTCGGCTTGATCTGGATGAAGCTCTGGTCGCGATACACGATGGTAAGCGTGCCGAAAAAGACGATCAGCACCGCGGAGAGCCAGAGCATCGGCGATACGCGGCCCAGCTTCACTTTTGAGACGATGACGGCGACAACGATCGCGGCCATGAAGGCGGCGGTGCCGAATATCATGGCGGTGATTGGATTGCCGGGTCCCCAAAGCCAGCCCGCGCCCTTGTAGCTGAGGAAGAAGACGAGCAGGGGCCCGAAATCGAGCGCGAGACTGAGGTTGCCGCCATGCTTGGCTTTGGTGTCACCGCGCATAGGCCGTCCCCGCAATCGCCCGCGCCATGTCGCCCGGATCGAAGGGGCGCAGGTCCCCGATCTTCTCCCCCACGCCGATGGCATGGATGGGCAGGCGATATTTCTCCGCCGCCGCGACCAGCACGCCGCCGCGCGCGGTGCCGTCCAGCTTGGTCATGACCAGCCCTGTCACCTGCGCGAACTCCTTGAAAACCTCGATCTGGCTCAATGCATTCTGCCCCGTGGTGGCATCCAGCACGAGGACAACGTCATGCGGCGCCGCCGGGTTCAACCGGCCGAGGACGCGGCGGATTTTCGCCAGCTCATCCATCAACTCGGTCTTGTTGTGGAGGCGGCCGGCGGTATCGACGATCAGCACGTCGATGCCGGTGGCGGTCGCCTGTTTCACCGCGTCGAACACGATGCCCGCCGCGTCGCCGCCTTCCTTGCCCGCGACGATGGGGATGCCCAGCCGCTCGGCCCAGACCTTGAGCTGGCCGATGGCCGCGGCGCGGAACGTGTCGCCCGCCGCCAGCATCACGCCATAATCCTGCTCGAGGAAGAGGTTGGCGAGCTTGGCGATGGTGGTGGTCTTGCCCGATCCGTTGACGCCGATGACGAGGATCACCTGCGGCCGGGGAAAGGCCTCGATCTCCAGCGGGCGGGCTACCGGGGCGAGGGTCTTCTCGATCTCCTCCGCGATGATCTCGCGCAGATAGTCTTCGGTCAGCTCGCGGTTGTAGCGGCCTTCGGACAGGCGATCGCGCACGCGGGTGGCCATGGCGGGGCCAAGGTCGCTGACGATCAGCGCTTCCTCGATCTCGTCCAGAGTCTGTTCGTCGAGCGCGGCCTTGGAGAAAAGGCCGGTCAGATTCTCGCCGAGCTTGTCGGAAGTGCGCTTGAGTCCGCCGAAGAGGCGGTCGCGCCAGCTGGTGCCGGGTTCAGTCATTGCCGAGCCTCTTGCGCGATCAGCGCGCCATTCTCAAGGCCCGTGATGGTCGCGCGGACGATGGAGGAGGGGGATTGCGGTGATGCGAAGCGGACCGGCGCGAAATTCTCCGCATGGCCGGAGATGCCGTTGCGCTCGACCAGCACGGATTGGGTGGTGCCGATCAGGCTTTGCAGCCAGCTTGTCCGTTGCGCCTCGCAGGCCGAGCGGAGGCGGGCGGCGCGGGCCTTGACGCGCAAGCGGTCGACCTGCGGCATGCGGGCGGCGGGAGTGCCGGCGCGCGGGGAATAGGGAAAGATGTGGCCGTGGACGATGGCGCATTCCTCGACCAGCTTCAGGCTGTTTTCGAACATCGCTTCGTCCTCGGTCGGGAAGCCGGCGATGATGTCGGCGCCGATGCTGATGTCGGGGCGGGCGGCTTTGAGGCGTTCGACGATGCGGATCGCATCGGCGCGGCCGTGGCGGCGCTTCATGCGCTTCAGGATCATGTCGTCGCCCGCCTGAAGCGACAGATGCAGATGCGGCATCATGCGCGGCTCATGGGCGAGCAGGTCGAACAGGCGCTCATCGATCTCCACGCTGTCGAGCGAGGAGAGGCGCAGGCGCGGCAGGTCGGGCACGCCCTTCAGGATGCGCTCGATCAGCAGACCCAGCGAGGGCGCGCCGGGCAGGTCCGGGCCATAGCTGGTGACGTCCACGCCGGTCAGCACGATTTCCCTGTAACCGGCATCGACCAGTTCGCGCGCCTTCTCGATCACGGCGCCAGCGGGGACGGAGCGGCTGTTCCCGCGCCCATAGGGGATGATGCAGAAGGTGCAGCGATGGTCGCAGCCATTCTGCACCTCCAGGAAGGCGCGGGCATGTTCGGCAAAGGCGCTCGCCATATGCGGCGCGGTTTCGCGCACCGCCATGATGTCGGAAACCTGGACCTTTTCCGCCACATCCAACACGCTCGTCACCCCAGCGAAAGCTGGGGTCCCAGACCCAACGCTGTGCCCTATCGCCTGAGATCCCCGCCTCCGCCGGGATGACGTGTAGTGGGCGGGGTCCATCTTCTCGCGATTGCCGATCACCGCGTCGACCTCCGCCATGGCGGCGAAAGTCTCAGGCTCGGTCTGGGCCGCGCAGCCTGTCAGCATGATCCGCGCATCAGGTCGATCCCGCCGCGCCCGGCGGATCGCCTGCCGCGTCTGGCGCACGGCCTCGGCGGTCACGGCGCAGCTGTTGATGACGATCAGATCATCCTGCCCATCCGCCATTTCCCGGATCGCCTCGCTCTCCGCGATATTGAGGCGGCAGCCCAGGGTGATGATCTGCGGCCCGCTCATTTAAAAGCGCGCCCAGTCAGCCTCGCCGTCAAAGACATGGGTGGCAGGCCCGGTCATCAGGATATGCCCGCCCGGTGCCCAGTCGATCACCAGATCGCCGCCCGGCAGGGTCACGCGGGTCGGCCCGTTCACCAGCTTGCGCCGCACCGCCGCTACGGCGGTCGCGCAGGCGCCGGTGCCGCAGGCGCGGGTCAGGCCCGCGCCGCGTTCCCAGACGATCAGGCGGATGTGGTTCTCCCCAACGATCTGGGCGAAGTTCACATTGACGCGGGCCGGGAATAGCGGGTCCGTCTCTATCATCGGGCCGAGCCGTTCGATATCCACCGCGTCCAGATCGTCGCAGAAGAAGATGACATGCGGATTGCCGACATTGACCGCCACCGGCGCGGGCAGCTCTTCCCAGCTCACCGGCATGATCAGCGTGTCCATGGCGTAGGCAAGCGGGATCGCGTCCCACTCCAGCCGGGGCTCGCCCATGTCGACGCGGGCGCCGCCATCGACGCCCCTGGCGTCCAGCAACCCGGCCTTCGTCTCGATCAGCACGTCCCGGCCGACGAACAACGGCACGCAGCGGGTGGCGTTGCCGCACGCCTCCACTTCACTGCCGTCGCTGTTGAAGATGCGCATCGACACATCGGCGCGCTCGGAAGCCCCGATCAGGATCAGCTGGTCGCAGCCGATCCCGGCATGGCGGTCGGCAATGGCCATGGCACGCGCCTCCGTCATGTCGAGCGCGGCCTCCCGCGCGTCGATCACCACGAAATCGTTGCCCAGCCCATGCATCTTCGAAAAACGGCCCATAATGGCCGCGCATGTAAGGCCTGCGCGGGCAAAAGACCAGCCTATGCCGCTCTCAGGGCGGTATTCACCGGCAGGCTTGGATTCTTGCCGTGACAGCTTCGTCATCCCGGACTTGATCCGGGATCCCGCTTTTCTTCTTGAGCGCAC
>NZ_JALDYQ010000067.1:0-26579 GCF_032153725.1 Sphingobium sp.
ATGATGGGCTGAATCCCCACACGCCCCGGAGCATCGTGCGCAAAAGCCTGCCCTAAGCCTGTCGAAGGGCGGGGACTGATTTTGCGCTTAAACGATCCGATAACAAATAACTGGAGCGCGCTGGCGGGCGGCAGAACGTCGAAGTCCGGCGCAACATCATCTGGGAGGAGAAATGCGATGAGCGGAAGCGCTTCCATCGTTCGCGACTTTGTTGACCCTCGAGTTCCCGATCGGCGGGACTGCGTGCTGCGCTATCTGGTCGATCGCTGGGCCGAGGAACGCCCCGACAAGACGCATATCATCTTCGACGACTGCGAAGAATGGAGCTTTGCCGAACTCCGCCGTCGCACCATCGCCATTGCGGCCGGACTCCAGAAGCTCGGCTGCCGCCGAGGCGACCGGATCGCCGTATGGCTGCCGAACGGGCGCGAGGCGACGATCATCTTCTACGCGATCAACTATATCGGCGCGGTCTTCGTCCCCTTCAACACCGCCTATCGCGGCAATCTGCTCGAGCATGTGCTCACCAATTCGGACGCCCGCGTCCTCGTTGTCCATCCTGGCCTTATGGACCGGCTGAACGAGGTGGACAAGGCGAAGCTTGAGCATGCGATCGTCACTACCGGCCAGCCGCATCCCGAGGTCGGCCTGACGATCAGCCGTTTCGACGATCTCGACGGCAGCGAAGCCGATCTGTTGCCGCTGGAGACTCCGATCGAGCCGTGGGACATCCAGTCGATCATCTATACCTCGGGCACTACCGGACCGTCGAAAGGCGTGCTTTCCTCCTATCTGCATCTCTTCACCAACGCCGGACCCGAAACCTGGCCGATGGTCGATGAGAACGACCGCTACATGACCGCCGGACCCATTTTCCACACCAGCGGCATGGGTCCCCTCTTTGTCATGCTCGCGCGCGGCGCATCGGTGGCGATGCTCGAGAATTTCTCGACCGACAATTTCTGGGAAATGGCGCGCAAGACGCAATCGACCATGACCTTCCTGCTTGGCGTCGTCGCCACCTTCCTGATGAAGCAGCCGCCGTCGCCCGACGATCGCAATCATACGCTGCGCAAGGCGATGATGGTGCCCTTCACCGATGACGCGCCGGCGTTCCGCGAACGCTTCGGCGTCGATATCTACACCATCTTCAACATGACGGAGATTTCCTCGCCGATCGTATCCGAGGCCAATCCGGTCAAGCGCGGAACCTGCGGCAAGGTCCGGCCCGGCGCCGAGGTCCGCCTCGTCGACGATCGTGACTGCGAGGTTCCCATCGGCGAGATCGGCGAGATGCTGGTCCGGACCGATCGCCCGTGGGCAATGTGCAGCGGCTACAACAATAACCCCGAGGCGACCGCGAAATCCTGGATGAATGGCTGGTTCCACACCGGCGATGCCTTTCGCCGCGACGCCGACGGCTATTTCTATTTTGTCGACCGGGTGAAGGACGCGATCCGGCGGCGCGGCGAGAATATCTCCTCCTTCGAGGTCGAGGTCGAGCTTTGCGCGCATCCCGACGTGCGCGAATGCGCCGCGATCGGGGTTCCGAGCGAATTTTCCGAAGACGAGGTCATGGTCATCCTGGCGCCGGTTCCCGGCCGCACGATCGACCTCGCCCCGCTCGCCGAATTCCTCATCGAGCGCATGCCCTATTTCATGGTCCCGCGTTATTTCCGGGTGCTCGACGAGCTTCCCAAAACGCCTTCGGCAAAGGTGTTGAAGTCCGACCTCCGGCGTGACGGCGTAACCCCCGACACATGGGACCGCGAAGCGGCAGGCATCCGCGTCCGCCGCCATAGGCTGGCCTGACGCCGCTTGGTCAGAGAGAGGCTTGAATGATGGACTTCCGCATAGAGCATATTGAAAATGGCGCGATCTTCCGGCTGTCGCGGCCGGACAAGCTTAACAGCACGACCCCCGCGATATGGGCCGGACTCGAGGCGTTGCTCGACGAGCTTGAAACTGGAGGCGGCCGCTTTCTCGTGGTGACAGGGGAAGGGGAGAAAGCGTTTTGCGCCGGCACTGACCTTGGCAGCACGACGAGCCTCAGCGCCGACCAGGTGGGCGACCGCTGCGATCAGGTCCGGGCGTTGTTGACGCGCCTCTCGCGCTCGCGCCTGATCAGCGTCGCCGCGCTCAACGGACTTGCCTATGGCGGCGGACTCGAGCTCGCATCGGCCTGTACCTTCCGGGTCGCTTTGCCCCATGTCCGGCTCTCGGTTCCCGAGATCAAGATCGCCGCCATGCCCGCCTATGGCGGCACGCAATTCCTGACCTCGCTACTGGGGCGGGCAGTCGCGCTCGACCTGCTGCTCACCGGCCGCGTCGTTCCGGCCGACGAAGCGCTTCGCATCGGTCTTGTCAGCCGCGTGGTTGACGGCTCCACGGGCATCGTCGATGAAGCCGTCGCCCTCGCAAACTCCGTCTGCGCGCACAGCGCGGCCGCGATCACGGCGATCCGCGAGGCCGTGTCCGCGGCCGATGCGGGACCGGCCGACGATGGCATGGACCGGGAGGGGGTTCTCGCGCGCCAGATATTCACAAGCGAGGATTGCCGCGAAGGCACTGCCGCCTTCCTCGAGAAGCGCGCACCCCGGTTCACGGGACGTTAGGGGTGCTCTGACGGTCGCTACCAGCGGGCGGCGAGGCGCGACAGGCCGCGAAAGAGAAAGCCTTCGCGCCATGCCGGCCGCTCCAGATCAACGCGCAGCCCCGGCAGTCGCTCCGCCAGCCGCTCAAAAGCGATCGCGCCCTCCAGCCGCGCGAGCTCGGCGCCCGCGCAGAAGTGGATGCCGCCGCCGAAACTCAAATGCTGTTCGGCGCGCGGACCGATATCGAACCGGTCGGGATCACTGAACACCCGCGGATCGCGGTTCCCGGCGCCGATCAGAGCGAGCACCCGCTGACCGACCTTGATCTTCTGCCCGCCGACCTCGGCATCGGCGAGGGCCGTTCGGTAGCCGCCGATCAGCGACGATTCGAACCGCAGCACCTCCTCGACGGCGGCGGGGGCGAGTCCTTCGGGATCGGCGCAGAGCCGCGTCCATTGGTCGGGAAAGCGCGCGAATGTCAGGAGGCCGTTGCCGATCATATGCGCCGTCGTTTCGAACCCCGCCCCGAACAGGCCGGTGGCGACCGTCGTCAGTTCATGGGGCGTGAGCGCATCGGCACTGTCGCCTGACAAGGCGAGCGCGGTCGTGAGGTCGTCGCGCGGCTCGCGCCGGCGCGCCTCGAACAATTCTTCGAAGAAGGCGTCCATGCGGTCCATTTCGCGATTGGCGGTCGCAAGCTCGCTTTCCGACAGTCGCCGTGCCTCGAAGACGATGAAGCTCTGGCCGATCGCGTCGACGATCTGCGGAAGCTGCGGATTGCCAGGATCGATGCCGAGCATGTCACACATGACCAGCACCGGCAGCCGGTAGCAGAATTGCGTGATGATATCGGCGCTGCCATCGCGGATGAACCCGTCGATCAGCCAATCGGTGATCGCGCGGATGCGCGGCTCCATCGCCCGCACCCGCTTCGCCGTCAGCGCGCCCGTCACGAGCCGCCGGACCCGCGTATGCTGCGGCGGATCCTGCATGACGAACACCTCGGAGAGCCAGCGATAGGCGGAGTTCGACAGCACGTCGAAGTCGGGATCGTAGAAGAGCTGGATGTTGCGGACGAAATCGCCCTGTCCGAAGCCAGTGCGGTCCATCATCACGCTGCGGATATCCGCGTGACGGCTGATCACCCAATAACCAAGGTCGGACCAATGGACCGGATCGGTTTCGCGCAGCCTTGCAAAGGTCGGATAGGGATCGGCGGTCAACGCCGTATCGCCGGGATCGAACGAATAGCGCGGCACGACGCTCATGACCTTGCCCGCCCTGTCAGGATCGCGGATTCCAAGTCCTGCCCGGAGGATAAATCGTCCGCCGCAAAGCGCCACTGCCGTTCCGCCGTCTGGCAGCGATCAACATGTCTGATCGATAATGGCAGGGCGCCCGTGCCGGCGGCGCGCAAAAAGCTCTTGATTGTCATCCATCCCTCCTTTTCTGCGGCGGCCGTCATCGGACTCGCCCCCTGTCGCGACGGCTATGCGTCGCGAAACTCGACGACATCGGCTATCGGCGCCCGGCTCGTGCGGAAGCCATTAGCGGGATGCGAGGCATCCTCGAGTCCGAAGGAAATGCCGCAGACCACCAGCCGATCCTCGGGCAATCCGAGATGCTCCCTGACGAAATCGGCATGGTGGGCGAACGCGGCCTGCGCGATCGATGCGACACCGAGCGAGCGTGCCGCGAGCACGAAATTGGAAACATAGGCGCCGCAATCGAGCGCGCCATAGGGGCCGAGCTTGCTGTCGGTGGTGACGATCGCGACATGCGGTGCGCCGAACAGCCGGAAATTCTCGAGAGCCTGGGCCTGCGAGGCGGTACGGTCATCCCGGCCAATGCCCACGCTGTCATAGAGTTGATATCCGCACTCGCGGCGCCGGTCGCGATAAACGCCCTCATAGGCGGCGGGAAATTCGATGTCGCTTTTGACGAGCGCACCCGCGCGCGCCCATTCGTACAGGCCGTCCGAGAAATCGCGCGCGGCGTTCCCGCCAAGAATGATCATCTTCCAGGGCTGGGTATTGCACCACGACGCGGTCTGCTGCGCGATCCGGAGGATGCGCTCGATCGTCGTCCGGCCGATGGCCTCGGGAAGAAAGCGGCGGCAACTGTAGCGCGCCTTCAGCAAATCTTCGAAAAAGTCGCTGGTGGAACAGGCTTTCTGGCTGTCGGTCATGGATACTCCGAATGTTGCGCATCGGAGCCGGTCATGGCTCCGCGATTCGCGTCTTACCAAGAATATAATTATTATACTTATGAGTAAACAGCGATGAAGCCATCCGGATGACCGGATTTCGCACTTCGAAATGAAATCCACCAAACCACGACAAAAGTTTGATAATCGTGATTATGTTAAATTCTAATCCGCGGCGACGGGATTCGCATGTTCGCCCTTTTCCGATAGTCGCGAAAACGACAAACATGCCGGAAAGCCAGCGGCTCCTGTTTCGGACGAGTGGCACAGCGACTTCATCTTTGCTAGCTCTGTCGGAATGTCGGGGGCTGACCAGAGCGAAGGGATTGGGGGTGTGCCAACGGCCGTCACGGCGGGCTGGGGGCAGCGCTAGGCAATGGACGATCTGTCGCGTTGCCCCGACAGCCTGTTGATCGCCGCCGCGACCGATGGCGACCGCAAGGCTTTCGAAGTCTTGCTGCGGCGGCATTATGACCGGATCCACGGACTGGCCTGGCAATTGACCGGCTCCCGCAGCGACGCCGACGACATCGCGCAGGAAGTATGCTGCACTCTGGTTGAAAAGGTCCACAGCTTTAGGGGCGAAGCGAAGTTCACCACCTGGCTCTGCGGCATCGTCTACAACGCCTGCCACGATCTGCGCCGCCGCAAGCGTTCCTTCAGCGGATTTGCCGAACGGCTGGCGGTGATCACGGGGTTGATGCCTGCGCCCGATGGCCGGGACCTGCACGATGCCATCTGGCTCAGAAGCGCGATTGCGCGATTGAAGCCCGGCTACAGGGATGCCGCGGTGCTGGTCGCCAGCCAGCAACTCACCCATGCAGAGGCGGCCGCGCTACTGGGGATCAGCGAATCCACCGTGGCCTGGCGGATGCATGAAGTGCGCCGGATGTTGTCAGCCGAAACCGGGGAGACGCGCTAAAAAATTTTCGACCCCGCCCAAGCTTTCCCCGTTGAGCCGCGTCCCAGTGATGGACGGATGATTTGCGCCGTCTCCATCATGGGAGAGTTTTATGCCTCGCTTCCTTCCCTTCGTCGTCACCGGGGCGATGAGTCTGGCCCTGCTTGCCTGCGCCGGGCAAGCCCCGCATGAAATGGCGGCGCCGACGGTCAACGCACCGGCAGAGGAAATCGTCGTCTCCTCCCAGCGGGCCGACAGCGCCTATGCTTATGGCGCGCGCAAGACCAACGGGCTGACGCGCATGGAACCGGCGGCACCCGCTTATGCCGCTCCCCCGCCCCCGCCGATGCTCGCCGTGCCGGAGCGCCGGCCCTGGCCGCCCGCCTATCATGACGTGGGCCGCGACACATTCGCGAACAAGGAGGAGAATCGCTTCCAGATCGTTCGGGAACAGCCGGTTTCGACCTTCTCGATCGATGTCGACACGGCGTCCTATTCTTTCGTGCGCGCTTCGCTCAACCAGAATGTCCTGCCACAGCCTGCCGCCGTCCGGCCCGAGGAGATGATCAACTATTTCCCCTATAATTATGCCGCGCCCCGCAGCATCGTCCAGCCCTTCACAACGCATGTCGCCGTCTTTCCCAGCCCCTGGACGGCCGGTCGCAAGATCATCCGGATCGGCATTCGCGGCTATGCCGTCCAACGCGCGGCTCGACCCCGCGCCAATCTGGTCTTTCTGATCGACACTTCGGGATCGATGAACGAGCCCAATAAGCTGCCTCTGGTGAAGCAATCCCTTTCCATGCTGGTCGACCAGCTTGATCCCAAGGATCATGTCGCCATCGTCACCTATGCGGGCAGCGCCGGGACCGCGTTGGAACCCACGCCCGCCAGAGAGAAGCACAGGATATTGGAAGCCATTAATCGCCTTGGCGCGGGTGGCAGCACGGCGGGGGCGGAAGGCATTCGCCAGGCCTATGCGCTCGCCGCCGCCAATATGGACCCGGCGGGCGTCAATCGTGTGATGCTGGCCACCGACGGCGATTTCAACGTCGGCATCACCAATGCCGATGAGTTGAAAGGTTTTGTCGAACGTGAAAGGGGCAAGGGAATTTTCCTGTCTGTCCTCGGCTTTGGCATGGGCAATTATAATGATGCGCTGATGCAGGCGCTGGCGCAGAACGGCAATGGCGCCGCCGCCTATATCGATACCATCGGCGAGGCCCGCAAGACGCTGGTGGAGGAGGCCAATTCCACCCTCTTCCCCATCGCCAGGGACGTGAAGATCCAGGTCGAGTTCAATCCGGCAGCCGTCGCGGAATATCGCCTGGTCGGCTATGAAACGCGGATGCTGAACCGGGAGGATTTCGATAATGACCGGGTCGATGCGGGTGATGTAGGGTCCGGGCAGACGGTGACGGCCCTTTATGAGATCGTGCCGGTGGGCGGCCCGCGGGCCATCCCCGATCTGCGCTACGGCCCCGCCGCCAAAGCGCCCGTCATCGATGCGGGCGAATATGGCTTCGTCAAGATTCGCTATAAGGCGCCCAAATCGGATCGAAGCCAGTTGATCGCAACGCCGATCAACCGGGCCGTGGAATTCGCCCGCTTCGAAAACGCGCCACAGGATGCGCGCTTTGCCACCGGCGTGGCGGCCTTCGCCGAATTGCTGCGCGGAGGGCGTTATGGCGGGACGTTCGGCTATGATGACGTGCTGCGGATCGCGTTGGCAGCGCGCGGCGTCGACCCATTTGGCTATCGCGGCGAATTCATTCAGCTGGTCCGTGCCGCCAAGACGGCGGCGGCGATGCAGCCACTCTGATCGGATGGTCCGGGGCCAGATGGACTGGCCCCGGATGAAACAGGCCTCTTTCGCGCTATCGCGCTTTGCCTCATAAGATCAGCCGATGCAGCCGCCACTTTCCTTGCCCGATCCGCCGCCGCCGGCACCCGCGCGGCGGGAAGCGGCGATCGAGGCGGCGCTCCGCCGGTTTGACGGAGAAGCGGGTGCTGCGCCGTCCGGAAAACGCGGGCGCTGGCAGCCCCTATTCGAACGCCCTTATCTGGGTAGCGCGCTTGCCCTGTCCCTCCTCGCGCTTGTCGTCCTGCCGGTGGCGTGGGTGAACATGCCGCGACGGGAACCCCCGTCTCCCAGGCAGGCGCTCCACCCGCGGGAGGAGGGGGTGGCCGCCGAGATGGCGCCTGCGCCACAACCATTGCGCGCGGAACCACCCGTCATTGCGCCGGAGAAACCAGCCCCCGCGCCGCCAAAACTGGCCCAGGAGTCTGCTGCCTCCGCTCCGCCACCGCCCGCTCAGGAGAAAGCGGTTCAACCGCCGGAGCCGGCCGCACCAGCGCAGGCCTATGGCGGCATGGTGGCGGCCGCGCCAGCGTCCCCTCCCTCCCCGGCCCCTCCTCCCCCGGCCCTCGCCAATGCGGAGGTTTCCGCAAAACGCGCGCGCATGACGGCCGACAGGGAAGATGCCGACGATGTCGTCGTGACGGGGGCCAGGGCCAATCCGGGTCTGCTGCGAGGACGCGGCGACTGGAACGCCTGCACCGTGCAGGACCCGCAGCAGGATCTTTCTGCGTGCAAACCGCGGATCGATCCCGGTGCCAAAGGGGTCAAGGGCCTTCTCGGCATACATATGGCCGATGGCCTGATGCTTGCCTGGCAAGGCGACTGGCAGCAGGCGATCGCCGCCTTCGACAAGGCGATCGCGATCGCGCCGAAATCATCCCAGGCCTATCTCAACCGCGGCCTCGCTTATCAGGCGCAGGGCGACGATGATCGCGCGCTGGAGGATTTCGACAGGGCCGTTCGCTACGCCCCTTATGGGGCGCAGGGCTATTACCATCGCAGTCTGTTGTTGCGGCAACGCGGGGAAGCGCGAAAAGCGGATGTGGACCGGAACCACGCCGCCGAACTCGACCGGCGTTACGATCCCGACTGACCTGTCCATTACCCCAGCAGCAGGTGAACGCGTCCTGATGCAATGGGCTTTTCACGGTCGTCCTGCCAGCAGACGGCATCCACATTGGCAATATGCTTGCCCATGCGGATGATGCGCGCTTCGGCATAGCTGTCCGCCATCAGGCCGCCGCGCAGGAAATCCAGCGACATGTTGATGGGTTTGATGCGGCGGCGCACGTCGCCCAGTTCCTGTGCCACCAGCGCCAGGCAGGCCATTTCCAGCAGACTGGCGATCACGCCGCCATAGAGAAAGTCGGGCCGCCCTTCCAGCGCCGGCCCTGCCGGCAGCATCAGGGCAGCCGTTCCGGGGGCAGCGACCATGACCTTCATGCCCAGCATCCGGCCATAGGGGGTGGCGTCGATCATGACTCTGCCGTGTAGAAGAAGCTGGCGGTGGCAAAGGCGATGGGGTCTTCGGGATCGCCATCATGCACGTCACAGCGGGTGAAGGCGACCTTGTGCGTCATATGATAGCAGGTGGCGCGCGCATGCAGCGGACGACCGGCATGGGCCGGACGCAAATAATCGACCCGCAGGTCCAGCGTCGCCATCGGCCGCCATTGCCGGGTCCGCGCGATGATGGCGGCTCCGGCGGCGGCGTCGATCAGCGACACGACCGGTCCCGACGAAACCAGTTCCGTCGCCCTGTCGATGAAGAAAGCCGGATTGAAAGGACAGGCCAGTTCGGCCCAATCCGGTCCATCATCGACATGATGGATGCCCAGCATGGCGTGATGCCCGCGCGGCGGCAGGTTTTTCAGCCGCTCGAAGGGGTCGTCGCCATCCTCCATGATCAGCCATTGCCCCTTGGTTCGCGCGGCATCCCCAGGCCCCGTTCAGCGATCAGGTTGCGCTGAATCTGGTTGGTGCCGCCATAAATGGTATCGGCGCGCGAGAAGAGGAACAGATTGGGCAGCATGTCCCATGCATAATCGACACGGTCCGTAACCTCGCCGCCCTGGCCCAGCACGTCCATCGCCAGCTCCCCCAGATTGCGCCGCCAGCTCGCCCACTGGATCTTGTAGGTCAGCGCCGCTCCGTCAATCCGCGAATGGTCGGTTTGCGACAGCATGCGCAGCGCGCCATATCGCATCAGCCGCAGGCCGATTTCCGCCTTTGCCAGCCGCTGGCGGATCAACGGGTCACTGGCCGCGCCATTGGCTTTGGCCGTCGTGATGATCTCGTCCAGTTCGTTGCGGAAACCCATTTGCTGGCCCAGAGTCGACACGCCCCGTTCGAAGGCGAGCAGTCCCATGGCGATCCGCCATCCATCACCGACGCCCCCGATCAGGCTGTCTGCCGGGCAGCGCGCATCGGTGAAGAAGGTTTCGTTGAATTCAGCATCGCCGTTGATCTGTTTGATGCCGCGGATTTCGATGCCCGGCTGGTCGATGGGCATCATCAGGAAAGTCAGGCCCTTGGGTCCCTGCGATCCCTCCTCCGTGCGGGTGACGACGAATATCCAGTCGGAGATATGGGCCAGGCTGGTCCATATCTTCTGCCCGTTGACCACCCATTCGCCGCCTTCCAGTCGTGCCCTGGTCCTGACGCTGGCCAGGTCCGACCCCGCATTGGGCTCCGAAAAGCCCTGGCAGAAGATGGTCGTGCCACCTGCTATGCCGGGCAGGAAGCGCTGTTTCTGTTCCTGCGTGCCGAAGGTCAATATGGTGGGTCCGGCCAGTTCGATGCCGATATGATTGACCCGGCCGGGCACGCCGGCGCGCGCGTATTCCTCGGCAAAGATCACCTGCTGCGCCAGCGTGGCATTGCGTCCGCCCCATTCGACGGGCCAGCCGATGCAGGACCAGCGATATGCGGCGAGCTGTTGTTCCCATTCCTTCCGGCGCTCGGGGCTGCCGGTCAGCTTGGTGACGCCCTTGATGTCACGGAATTCCCCCGCCATCTGGCCGTTCAGCCAGTCGGCGCATTCCTGCCGGAACAATTCGTCCGCAGCGGAAAAACCAAGCTTCATGCTGCCTCTCCCAAAATCATCGTGGCGATTTGTTCGCGGTGCCAGTTGCCGCTGCCCAGCATGGTCTGAAGCGCGCGGGCACGCTTGAAATAGAGATGGGCATCATGTTCCCAGGTGAAGCCGATGCCGCCATGCAGCTGGATCATGTCACCCGCGCAACGGAAGAAGGTGTCTGCGGCGAAGCTCTTGGCGGCGTGGACGGCCATCGCGGCTTCCTCCGCTTGTTCGTCCACGGCGCAGGCGGCCCAATAGACCGCCGAGCGGGCCTGTTCGATTTCGATCATCATGTCCGCCAGGCGATGCTTATAGGCCTGGAAGGAGCCGATGGGGCGACCGAATTGCACGCGTTCCCTGGCATAGGCGACTGTATGGTCGAGACAGGCCTGCGCGCCGCCCAGCGCCTCGGCAGCCGCCGCCACGAAGGCCGCGCGGTGGGCGGCGGCAAGCGCTGCCGATGCGTCGGGCATGGGATCGCCTGGAGCGCCCGCAAGATCGACGCGCGCCAGCGGGCGGGTCTGGTCCATGGTCGTCTGTCGCGTCACCGTGACGCCGGGCGCGTCAGCCCTGACGATCCACATGCGCCGCATGTCGGTGACGACAAAGAGGTCAGCGATCATGCCATGCGGCACGAAATGCGATCCGCCGGTCAGCCTATCCCCCTCTGCGTGTAGCGCCGCATCATGGAAATAGCCCGCGATCTTCTCACCCGAAATCAGCGCGGGCAAAAAAGCCTCGTGCTGCGCCTCGCTGCCTCCTGCGGCAATCGCTTGCGCCGCCTGCGCCAGGCTTCCCAGCATCGGCAGCGCCGCGACCTGAGCGCCCGCCGCTTCGGCAACGATCGCCAACTCGACAAGGCCAAGCCCCGCCCCGCCTGCCCTTTCCGGAATGGCGATCCCCGACAGGGCGAGTTCCTGACAAAAGGCGGTCCAGAGCTTCAGGTCGATGCCGTCCCCTGCCATTGCCCGGCGGGTCCGCTCGCTCGTGGCGTTTTCGGTGAAGAAGGCGCGCGCCGTCTCGGCGATCATCTGCTGGTCGTCGGTAAATGCGAATTCCATGTCAGCATGCCCTTAAAAAATACGCCGCGATTTCGCCCGCAAGGCCACCACCTCGCCGCGCGAATCCGAATATGTCAGCGAATCCACATGCGTCGTGATCCGCGAATTTGATAAACAATATATCTGCCCAAACGCCATATCAACCGTGATTTGCGGAATTTTTATATTGTTTATTTCCGAAATATCGTTGAATCCGCGATCAAGTGGCGCGCGACGTTCCATCCCGCCGGGAAAATCCGGCAGGCAGAAGCCCCGGGCCAGCCCGAAATCGCTCTACGCGTCGTCGCTTTTCGGCGTCTCGGTAATTCGAACCACGCGCGGATTATATTTGACGGTCCTGACCGCAATGGACGTTTCGATATGGTGGACGCCCTTCACCGCCAATATCTGATCCGAAGCCAGAGCATGCAGCTTGTCCAGATCCCTGAACAGGCAAAAGGTCAGGATATTGAACCGCCCCAGCATGATCATCACGGTATTGACCATGGGCAATTCTGCTATTTTACGCGCTATCGCGCGAACATTGTCCACATCCGCCTGAATATTGATGAAGGCAACTTTGGTCGCGCTCTCCATCTTGGGACTGGTGAGCGCGGTGAAGGCAATCATGCCGTCCTGCTGCAACCGCTTGATCCGGCCACGGATCGTGCCTTCATTGACGCCCAGATCGGCGGCGATCTTGCGGTTGGACACACGGGCATCCTCGGCCAATATGGCGATCAACTGATGATCCAGTTCGTCCAGATCCGGCTTGGTTACCCGCGCGCCCTCATATTCGACCGGAGTGTGGCCATATTGATATTCCAACGCAATGGCCGGGGTCATCGTCCGGATGCCCCGCACCCGCGAAAATTTTCCGACGATCAGGGGCGCCAGTTCTTCCATCTCGCGCAGCACGACGATCAGATCGATGTCATGGCGGCCGGTGACGAGATAGGCCGCAAAGACTTCAGGAAAGGTCGCCAGTTCATTCACGACCTGGGAAGCCGGGCGGCCGTCGATCTCGATCGCCATCTGGATGATGACATTATAGCCGTGCACCGCGAAATCGGACACGGCGATGACGCGCAGCATGTCCGCTTCCTCCATCCGGCGGATGCGGGCGGACACGGTGGGCGCGATCAGATCGAGGGCTTCGGCGATCTGCTGATTTGTCGCTCGACCATTTTTCCGCAATTGCTCGATGATCTTGCGGTCCGTCTCGTCAATCGAGAAACTCTCACTCATGCGGCGTCATATCCCTTTCCGGCGCTCTCCTCTTGCCAGCAAAGATCAGGGGCATCAATCACGCAGCAGCGATCCGCCATTCACATGCCAGAGCTGGCCGTTGACCCATTCCCCGTCGTCGGACGCCAGAAAGGCGACGGCGCCGGCGATATCGTCCGGCTTGCCGAGGCGCCGGTGCGGCAACGCATCCAGCACGGCGTTCACATAATCGCCGGTCAGATGTTGCGCGACAGCCTCCGTCAGCACAACGCCGGGACATATGCCGTTGGCGCGGATGCCCTGCTTGCCGAATTTCCGCGCGACATGGCGCACCAGCGCGTGCAGCGCATTCTTCGTCATCGGATAGGCAACCTGCAACGGATTGCCCGAAATCGCCGCCCCGGACGAAGTATAGATCATCGCCCCGCCGCCCCGATCGATCAGCACGGGCAGAGCGGCCTGCGTCGCGAGGAAATGGCTCTTCGCGTTGATGGCAAAGCTGCGGTCCAGCACTTCCTCGCTGCAATGCAGGATGTCGATATCGCCTTCCGTTCCACCGGCGAGATTGGAGTGGTAGAAATCGAGTCCGCCAAATTGCGCCAATGCGGCGTCGACAATCGCCGCCTGCGATGATGCGCTGGTCCCGTCCAGATGCACGCCGACCGCCCTGCCGCCTTCCGCCGAGATCGCGCGCGCCGTTTCGACGGCCCATTCCTCGACAATATCCCCGATCACGACGCTGGCGCCCTCAGCTACCAGCCGCCGCGCCGTCGCCGCGCCGATCCCGCGCCCGCCGCCCGCGATGATGCCTGTCTTGCCGACCAGTCCCCGCATATTCCCTCCTGCCATTCTCTCCAGACTCATTCAAATACGCGGCCGCCGGTCCTTCCACGGCGCGGCCCCTTCCAGCTGGGCGGCGAGGCGCAACAGCGTCGCTTCATCGCCATAGCGACCCGTGAACATGACCCCGATCGGCAATCCGTTCTTCGCCATGCCCAACGGTACCGACATGGCGGGCTGTCCCGTCATATTGGCGATCTGGGCGAAGGGAGAGAAGGTGGCCGTCCGCTCGCCCCAATGGACGAAATCGGTATCCGGACTGAGGTTGATCCGCCCCAGCGCCAATGGCGGAGCGGCCAGAGTGGGCGACAGGATCACGTCATGATCGGCCATGAACCGCGCCATCGTGAGCGCGCCGGCCTGAAGCGCATTATTGGCGCGGGCGAAATCCATGCCAGTGGTCTTCTGACCATAAGCGACGAAGCCAAGCGTGATCGGCTCCAGCACATCAGGGCCGATGGCCTGTCCGGTGGCCTTTGCACGGTCCAGCATGTCCGCCGCGACATTGGAGGCGATCAGCACGAAACTGGCTGCACCCAGCGCCGCCATGTCCAGCTTGGGCGAAGCTTCCTCGACATGATGGCCGAGGCTTTCGCACAGCCGCGCGGCCGCCTTCGCCGCTTCGACGCATTCGGGATCGACAGGCGATCCGGACGCCGGAGCCAGCATCAGCGCGATGCGTAGCTTGCCGGGCGCACTGCCGATCAGGGAGAGGAAGCTCTCTTCCGGCGTCGGCGCGGCATAGCGGCCGCCCGGCTCCGGCCCCTGCGTCGCATCCAGGATCGCGGCGGAATCGCGCACGCTGCGGGTCACGGCATGATGCACCGACAGCCCACCCCAGCCTTCGGTGCGCGGCGGTCCCATGGGCACGCGGCCACGACTGGGCTTCAACCCGAATAATCCGCAGCAGGAGGCCGGGATGCGGATCGATCCGCCTCCATCGGTCGCATGGGCTGCGGGCAACACGCCCGCCGCCACCGCCGCGGCGGCGCCACCCGATGATCCGCCGGTGATATGGGCCGGATTCCACGGATTGCGCGTGTCGCCGTTCAGCTTGTTCTCGGTCGTGCCGGTCAGGCCGAGTTCCGGCACGGTCGTCTTGCCGAAAATGACGAAGCCCGCTTTTTCGATCCGTCGAACCAGTTCGGACGTGACGTCGGGCCTGTAGCCCTTGAAGAAGCGGCTGCCATTTTCGGTGGGCAGCCCCGCCATATAGGTGTTCAGATCCTTGAGCAGCCATGGCACGCCGCTGAACGGCCCCTGAGGCAAGCCTCTGGCGATTGCGGCGCGGCCATAATCATAATGTTTCTGCGCAAGGAAGTTGAAGCGCGGATTGAACGCCTCCGCGCGGCCAATCGCTGCCTCCAGCAATTCACCGGCCGAAACCTGCTTCTTGCGGACCAGTTCGGCCAGCCCCAAGGCATCATGCGCGTCAAACGGATCGGTCCGCGTCGCCGCGACGGCGCCCGACATGCCTGCCATACCCATCAGTGCCGCCGCGCCCGCCGCCATTTCGCGGCGGGTGACGCCTGCCTCCTCTTCCATCGTCCTGCCTTCAGTCCTGCGCATAATAGCGGGAATAATATTTGCGGAATTGCGGTATCGGACCGTCACCGTCGCAGATGACCGGATTGGGCTCGAACTTCTGTCGATCCC
The DNA here is from genome assembly GCF_032153725.1 of Sphingobium sp. Lineage (GTDB taxonomy): Bacteria > Pseudomonadota > Alphaproteobacteria > Sphingomonadales > Sphingomonadaceae > Sphingobium. The sequence goes on from NZ_JALDYQ010000067.1 coordinate 15,405, forward strand.
ACACCACCTTGTCCTGATCGAACTGCTTGCAGATGTCGCGGATGATCGCCCTGGCTACGCCTGCCCGCTCGCCCTCGGCCTGCGCCTTGGGCTGGGTGAAGCAGAAGCGCACATGGACATGATCCAGCTCGACCGGCGCCAGACAGGCGACCAGCAGCGTCTCGGAAATGCCGGTGAAACGGGTCCAGCTCTGGCCCGGCCCCATGGTGTCATAGCTGATCAGACCGTCAACCTCGCCCCAGGGCGTGCCCATCCTGGCCTTCACATCAGCGCCCCGGCCCCAATCGCCCCAGCGCAGCTCACCCAGCGGCACATTGGTGGTGCCGTGGATGAAACGGAAATGCGCGACGTCGACGCCATTTTCGGCCATGTTCTGGATCGAACCCCAGACATTCCATTCATGAACCTCAAAATCGGTCCAGTCCGGGTCGCTTGCCTCCGGCAGCACGGCCACATCGAACAGGGGTTCCGCATCCTGCGGATGATACCAGGCCCAGATCCAGCGATTGGCTTCGGTGATATGCCAGTTGCGCGTGCATTTGCGCTTCACCTGCGGCGGGATGACGCGTGCATAGGGAATATCTTTCACCGCCGCTTCGTCGCCGTCATAACGCCACGCATGGAAGGGGCATTCCAGCAGATTGCCATGCACCTTGCCGCCATGGCCCATATGCGCGCCCAGATGCTTGCAATAGGCGTCGAGCATGCGGACCTTGCCGTCCTCGCCACGCCAGATGGCGAGGTCTTTCGAGAAATAGCGCAGCGGCTTGACCTCACCGGCTTGCAGTTCGGACGACAGCAATATCGGATACCAGCCGAAGGGAATGCCGATGTCGAGATTGCGCTCCCCAATGGAGGCGCGGCCTTTCACCTCGGCCAGCCGCCAGTCGCTCAGATCCTGCCCTTTGAGCTTTTCGAGGATTTGCCAGACGGCAACGGGGGATGTACGGGCGTCGGTGGCGCCGGTTTCACTGTTGGACATCGAAATCTCCGTCTGATTATTTGAGGTCAAAGACCTTGGTGGCGTTTTCGCGCAGGAATTTCGGCCAGACCTCATCCTTGAACGGCACATTCTGCATGTCGCTGAAAATACGATCCAGACTGAGGCCCATGGGGAAATAACCCGCATAGATGATCTTGTCGGCACCGCGGGTATTGGCGTAGTCGATGATCGCCTTGGGATAATGTTTTGGCGCAAAGGCACTGGTCGAATAATAGAGATTCGGCCATTTCAGCATCAGCTTGACTGCAAGGGCTTCCCACGGCTCTGCGCCGTGCCGCATGACGACCTTCAGGTCCGGGAAGAACCAGCAGACTTCGTCCAGATGCTCGACTTTTTGCGTTTCCATCGGAATGCGCGGACCGGGGATGCCCGCGTTCAGCAAGACCGGCAGCCCCAGTTCCGCCGCGCAGCTATAGAGCGGGAACATATATTTGTGATTGATCGCCACCTGCGGCAAGGTGCCAGCCGGAAAGATGCTGATCGCCGACAGGCCGATTTCGGCATGGATGCGCTTGATGCGACGTACTTCCTCCATCCCCTTGTTCGGATCGCAGGGCAGATCGAAGAAGAAGCGATCGCCAAACATCTCCCTGGCGCGATAGGATGTCGCATTGTCGTTCCAGCCGACCAGCGCCTTGTCGATGCCATGCCGGTCCATCTGTTCGACAGTCCAGGATACGAAATCGTCAACCTTGCCCGTCTGCGGAATGTCCTTGAACATATATTGGGCGGGCATCGCAAATTGCTGGAGCGTCTGCTGGTCCTTGATCAGCGGACGAAAAGGGTCAAACCATGCCGAACGGTCTTCCGCTTCCGGAATGCCCAGCATGCAGTCGATGATCCCGATATCCTTGGGCATCCCCATCGCGAAACTCTCCTGTCAGTTGTTCGCGGCCAATTGCGGCCACTGCGCACGCAGCGCGATCTTGTCGATTTTCTGGGAATGGTTGCGCGGCAGCGGCCCGGTTGAGAAAGCTACATGGGCAGGCGCCTTGTAGCGTGCCAGCCGCTGGCCCACCCAGTCGATGATGCTGCGTTCGTCCAGTCCCTCGGCCTGCACCACAGCGACCAGCAATTCACCCAGCCGCTCATCGGGAATTCCGAATGCCGCGCATTCAGTGATCTGCGGCAATTCGCCCAGCACCCGCTCGACTTCGGCGCAATAGATATTCTCGCCGCCGGAAATGACCATGTCCTTCGCCCGGTCGACGATGAAAAGATAGCCGTCGTCATCGACATGGCCGATGTCGCCGGTACGCAGCCAGCCATCGGCGGTGAAGGCCTTCGCCGTATCCTCCGGCCGGTTCCAGTAACCGTTCATGACCATGGCGCTGCGCACGACGATCTCGCCGCTTTCGTGGGGCGCGCATATCCGTCCATCAGCGCCCTCGATCCGCAGATCGACCAGCGGCAGCACGCGCCCGGCCGAGGCGCGGTTCGCCAGGAAATCCGCGCCCACCGCCTGGGCGATCGCCCCCGATGTTTCGGTCATGCCATAGCCGACGCCGATATGCGCATGCGGGCAAAGCGCACAGACCTCTTCCAGCAGGTTCAGCGGCAACGCCTGTCCGCCCGAACCGATATTGCGCAGCGAACCGAGATCGGCCTCATTCCGTTTCGCCCGATGCACCATGTCCCACAGCATGGTCGGCACCGAGGAGAGCATCGTCACCTGTTCCTTCCCGATCAGCCCAACCGCCTCTTCCGCATCCCAGCGGCGCATGATGACGATCTTCGCGCCCGACAGGAACGGCGCGAGGAAGCCCGAGCCAAGCCCCGAAATGTGGAATAGCGGATAGACCAGCAAAATGGCCTGCGGCGGAACCTTCGCGACCACGGCTTCAACCGGCATGCCATAGTCGCGGGCCATGTTGTGCAGGACCATCATGCCCGTCAGCTGCGTTCCCAGCAAACCAGTGATCAGGCTGCGGTGCGAGAGCACGGCGCCCTTCACCCGACCAGTGGTGCCCGAGGTGAAAAGAATGGCGCACGGGTCATCCGGTTGCGCCACGACACCGTCATCCCGCAAGGGGGTGCCTTCGTCGAGCGGTCGGGTCACGTCGATCAGCGGTCCGGCATAGCCGCCTTCGCGGAACAGGGCGGCGCGATCCGTGTCAGCCAGCACGACGGACGGGGTTACTTCCTCGATCATGGCGATCAGTTCGGCGGATGAGCCACGGCTGTTGAGCGCCGCGACAATGCCCCCGGCGCGGACGACTGCAAGGAACGCGACCATCCATTCCGCCCGATTGCGCATGCAGATCGCAACGCGATCACCCCGGCGGATCGAAAGCTTCCCGGCCAGCTTGTCCCGCCAGGCAAAGACCTGGTCGAAGGAAAGGCGTCGTTCACGCTGCTGGTCGTCGAAATCGACGATGCAGACATTGTTACCGAAACGTCGCGCCGTTTCGATCAACTGGTTGAGATCAGAGGGCGCACGCACGAAGTGACGGACGCCGTCTTCTTCACCGATCTCGAACATGGTGCCCGGACCGGTGACTTCCGCGAAGACGGGATCGACTCTGCTCATTGTCGGCAGGCCTTCACCGCCCGCCGTCGAACCCGGCCGATCAGGATCATCCTTGCTTCAAACATCGCCGCTCCTCGAGTCGCCCTGACATTCTCTTTGTTGACGGGTATCATTCTGTCATTCGCGTATTTGTATATCAACTTTTTTCCGCATTTGTTTTAATTTTTTGCAGAGTGCCGTTCATGACAACCTCTGTGTATAAAGCGGGTAAACGCGGAACATGCTTAAATATCCGCAATTTTTCGCGCATTTATCGATAACCTTGGTGATCGGATCGAAAATCGAACTGCCAAACCCTTCTTGGGCCGCTAAAAATTTTCTCGGATTTTTTGAATTTACAAATTACGCATTATGAAGAAAATCATGCACAGGCGCCGTCGCAGCACAAGAAAGGCAAAGCGACGCATGCCGATCAAATCAGCGAAGGGAACGATAAAGCCCATGGCTCAGGATTTCGAAGGTCAAGTCGCCATCATCACGGGAGGCAGCGACGGGATCGGCCTCGCGACCGCATCCTTGCTGGCACAGCGCGGAGCGCAGGTCGTGATCTGCGGTCGCCGTCAGGCGCTGCTCGACAAGGCGCGCGATCGGATCGCGGCGGAAGGCGGCAAAATCGACGCGGTTCGGCTAGATGTCGCGGATGATAACGCGCTCGCTGCCATGATCGCGGAAGTGGCAGGGAAATATGGCCGGCTCGACATGCTGGTGAACAATGCCATGTCTACCCATTATGCACCCATCAGCCGGCTGACACTCGATCACTGGCGGAAGGATTTCGCCGTGAACGCGGATGCCGTGTTCGTCAGTACCAAGGCGGCAATGCGGGTGATGGCGGCAGCTGGCAAGGGGGCCATCGTCAACATCGCTTCCACCTGCGGCATTCGCGCGACCGCCAATATGGCGAGCTATTCCGCTTCCAAGGCGGCTTTGATCCATTTCACCGCAGTGGCCGCCATGGAAGGCGCCCGTCAGGGCATCCGCGTCAACGCCATTGTTCCGGGCCAGGTGCAGACCGCGGGAACGGAGGAATTCTCCGCTCGCGCACCCGATATCGCCGTCCGCACTGCCGATGCCATTCCGATGGGTCGCGGGGGGCAGCCGGAAGAGCTCGCGCAGGCGATCGTCTTCATGCTGTCGGACGCGGCGAGCTACATCACGGGCACCGCCCTGCCCGTGGACGGCGGTAAGGCAGCGCAGCTGTACATGCCCGCCTGACGGCGCATGAAAGCGGATTTTTTGCCGTCAAATTATCATGATCATCATGCCTTCTGACCCGTCCTGATCCAATATGCGTATTTATAATTGACATTTAATCCGCATATATTCATTCTAGGGCCATCAGAACAATCGAGGGGAGATTTCGGATGCCGAAAGGCTACGCACGTGCCGTTCTTCAGTTGATGCTGGGCGCCAGCACATGGGCGTGGATCGCTCAGGCAAAGGCACAGGACGCCACATCGACGCCGGGCTCCGGTCTGGATGAAATCGTCGTCACGGCGCAAAAGCGCGCGCAAAACCTTCAGGTCGTGCCGATCGCAATCAGCGCGATCGGTTCGGAGAAGATCGAACAGCTGGGGATCAAGGACAGCCGCGACCTGAGCGGCCTTGCTCCCAACGTCACCATCGTGCCCGGCACGACCAGCAACAGCGCCGCGGTTTTCTCCATGCGCGGCATTTCCAATGGCGGCAGCGAAAGCTTCGGCGTCGACGCCGCCAACGGGCTGTATGTCGACGGCGTGTACATCGCACGATCCGGCGCGATGGGGCTGGACGTGATGGATATCGAACGGGTGGAAGTGTTGCGCGGCCCGCAAGGCACCCTGTTCGGCCGCAACACGACGGGCGGCGCGATGCACTTCATCTCACGGGCGCCATCTTCCGGTTTCCGCCTGAAAGCCGAAGCCGGCTACGGCAATTTCAATGCGTGGAACGGCAAGATAGTCGTTGATCCAGGCGAAATCGCCGGCATCGCCACCAGCTTTTCCTATAGTCATGCCGAACGCGACGGCTTTGTCGACAATATTCTTCAGCCGCGCGATTCCCGCGATCCCGGTGCGCGCCGGTCGGATGCGTTCCGGGCGGCGGCCCGCGCGGAACTGGGTGGAACCGGCAGCATCCAGTATATTTTCGACTGGAGCCGGATAAAGGGCACGCCCCAGCCCTTTTATCTCACCCATGTTTCCAGCGGAGCGTTGCGCCAGCCTGTCATCGTTGACGGCCAGCCCGTCATGGTGACCCAACAGGCACCCGTGGCTCAATATCTGGCGGCGGCGACTTTCCTCAATCCCGAATGCGCGGCCCTTGCGACGCCGGCACGAACCTACCGTCATGAAGTCTGCAACAATATTCTGAGCAGCGCGGTCGACAAGAGCTGGGGACATAATCTCCAGATCCAGAACGACTTTGGCGGCTTCAAGGTTAAATCGACCACTGGCTATCGTTTCTGGCACAGTGATGCGGTAACGGATCTCGACGGCATAGGCGCCTTTAGTGGCCCCGCCTTTTCCAATGCCTCGCTGTTCAATGGCATGCCGGCATCGCTGCTGCAATTCATCCCAAGCATCCCGGCCGCAGCGCGTCCGTTCATCGCGGCCGCGCCGGTGCCGACGATCACGCAGGACCTGTTTGACGTCACCAACCGCCGCCGTCACAAGCAGTTCAGCCAGGAAGTTGAAATTTCCGGAGACGCCGACACGCTGGACTGGGTCGTCGGCGCTTTCTACTTCTGGGAAAAGGGTTCGGAAGACGGATTCCAGAACAGCGGCTTCGTGCTCGACACCAATTCGGTCTTCCTGGCGAATTTCGGCGCCTTGGGTCCGTCGTTCGTCGCGGCCAATCCGGCGCGCTACCGGCTGGTGCAGACCAGAGCGCGCCTCGCCTATACCGCATCCAGCGAGAGCATGGCGATCTATGGCCAGTTCACGCTCTATCCCGGTGGCCGCGACAGCGGCATCCGGTTGACCGCGGGCGGCCGCTATACCTGGGATGAAAAGAAGATGATCCGGTTTCAGAACGGCGCGTCGCCACTGGCCACCCCCGAAGCCGGGGACGCCAGCTTCAGCCGGTTCACCTGGAACCTGATGGCTGGCTATGATGTGGCGGACGGGGTGAACCTCTATGCCCGTGCGGCGACGGGCTATCGCTCGGGCGGCTTCAATTCGCAGGACCCGGTCATCACCGGAACGACCCGGCTCCCGCATTTCAATCCGGAGAATGTCACATCCTATGAATTGGGCCTGAAGAGCGAATTGTTCAACCGCCGACTGCGTTTCAACGTCGCGGCCTATCATAATATCTACAAGGATCTGGCGGTCAACATTCCACGGACGGATGCTCCGGTCGGCACTTTCGCAACCCGCATCGGCAATGCAGGAAAGGTTACCTACACTGGTTTCGAAGTCGAAGCTCAGGCCATCATCAACGACAATTTCTCGCTTGACGGTAATCTGGGCTATGTCGACATCAAATATAAGGAATTCCTGGCAGGCCAGTCAACGACGCCGGGTGCACCGCCCGTCAACATCGCTTCGATCGTGACGCCGGGCTATACATCGCCGCTGACCGCCAATGTCGCGCTCAACGCGCAGTTCCCTCTGAACTGGGGACATGCCCGGGTGCGGGGGCGCATCGGCTATACCCACGAAGACGGGAAATACAGCTTCTCCAGCATCACGTCGACGCCGTACAATGAAGAGATAAGGGGCGATGATCGCGACATCATCGACGCGCAGATCGGTATTGACGGAATAGCTCTGGGCGGAGGCGAAGGAGAGGTCAAATTCTGGGTGAAGAACCTCACCAATGCAAAGGATTTCGTCCGGGGCGTCGATTTCGGACAACTGGGCTTTGCCGGCGGCTATTATGCCGAACCGAGGACCTACGGGGTCACGGTCGGCGCCAAATTCTGATCCTGTTACGGAACGCCACTCTCTCCCGGCATTCCGGCCTTCATCCCGCCTCCTCGACAGGAGGCGGGATTTTTTTTGAAGCGTCATGTCGTCAGGGTGAACCGGGTATTTTGATGCCGTTTCCACTTATCATCGGTACATTCGTCCATTCGCCGGTTGGGGTCCGCATCCATCCAGACGCGGCAAGGGCACCGCCATCGACATGGATCGCCGTGCCCGTCACCCAGGCCGCGAGCGGACTCGCCAGATAAAGCGCCGCTCCTGCGCAATCGGATGGATGCCCGAACCGGCCAAGCGGAATCCACTTGTCCATATGTGTGCGATTTTCCTCCGGGATCATGACATCGAGCGCCAGTTGCGGCGTGTCCGTCGTTTCCGGCGCGATATCGTTCACCCGAATGCCTTCGGGCGCCAGCTCCAGCGCCAGGCTCTTGGTGAAACCCGCAATCCCGCTCTTCGCGGCGGCATAGACGGAACAATAGGGAATGCCACGATAGGCTTCGATCGAGGTGATGTTGATGATGCTCGCGCCCGGCGCCGCAGCGCGCAGCAACGGCAGCATCGCATGGGTCATGCGCATCATCTGGCCGAGATTCATGTCGATTACCTCGTCCATCCTGTCCGCGTCGAGCATCGCAAAGGGCAAGGCGTGAACGAAATGACCGACATTGTTGACGAGGATGTCGAGGCGTACGGCATGGCGCGCCACCTTATCAGCCAACAGGGCCGGAACATCGCGATCGCGGACATCGCAGGTGACGACCAGGGCGGAGGGCAGAGCGGCCTGAACCTCCGCTGCCCGGCCGGGATCGATTTCCGCGATCACGAGATTGGCGCCCGCCGCATCAAAGGCCCCGGCGACGGCGCGGCCGATGCCAGCCCCGCCACCACTGACCAACACTGTCTTGCCCGAAAAATCGAGCGCCCCGGCCGGCAGATCACTGGCCTTTGCCATATCCCTCTCCTCCTGCGCTTCTGTCAGGCGATGTCAGACCGCGACCCGGCCGAATTGCGCCGCGATCTCGCGCACAGCGGCGGCCACGTCCCGACGGCGGTAACCCAAAAGCGCAGTGTCCGCCGGATCGGGTTCATAGCGTATCCAGTTGCCCCGTCCCTGCGGAATGGCGATGTCGGGCAACAGGGGCTGTTCCATGTCCCGTTCCTCGATCCTTACGTCGCTGCCGACAGCATCGAAGAAGAGCTGGAAATAGTCCCGGAACGACAGGTTTTCGTCGCCCACCAGATAGGCCCTCCCCGCTTCGCCCCCCAGCAATGCCCCCTCGATCGCTTCGGAAAGTGACCGGAAAGACATGAAATTGGTGCCACCCGGCGGCGCATAAGGCTCGATTGGTATGGCGCCCTGCGCCCATTGCACATAGGGTTCGAAAATGGCGCTCGGCAGGCCGGGAACGGTGCCGACCATGAAGGGCGCGTTCACGCTGACGACATCGAAGCCCGCGCGTCCCTCCGCCCTCGCGCCTTCGCAGGCGGCCTGGCGCGAACGGATATAGCCATTGCCCGCCAGCAGATCCGGTGCCGCCTGGGGATAGAAGCTGCCAAGCTGCACCGCGCGCTTCACGCCTGCTTCCCGGCAGGCCGCGAAAAAGGCGGGAACGGCTTCATGATTGGCCTTGATCAGAAAAGCGTCGAAATCGCTGCCCTGTGGGACATGGCGCGGATCATTGCCTGCCGCGAACACCACCCAGTCGAACCCAGCCAGCCGATCGGACGTGAAATCCCGTGCGACATAGTCCCCTTTCAGAAAGGGCATGGCCGCCATGGGTGTCCCGGCCTGCGGCGGATTGCGCCCTGCCACGGTCACCTCATGTCCCTGAGCCTTCAGATGGGCCGCCGCATGACCGCCAAGAGCGCCGGTACCACCGACAATCAATATCTTCATCAGTTCACTTCCTTCCCTGCCCGAACGGCATCAATCTTCTCTTTTCCGTGGACCGCTTCGACCATGGCGGTCAGATCGGGATTGCGGCGCAGATGATTGCCGCCGTCCACTGACAGGCACTCTCCCGTCATCCAGCTGCTTTCCGGCCCGGCCAGAAAGCGCACGACCGTTCCGATATCGTCCGCCGTGCCCAACCGCCCGAGCGGATATTCCGGCATGAAACGGTCCAGCAGGCCGGGCGTATCGAACATGGTGCCGGTGGCTTCCGACCTGGTCATGCCCGGCCGCACGGCGTTGACGCGAATGCCCGCGGACCCCAGTTCATCCGCTGCGGCCCGCACCAGCCCTTCCAACCCGGCCTTGGCCACATGATAGGCCGCCAGATAGGGAAAGGTCAGCGGCCCGGAACTGGACGAGGTGCAGATGATCGACCCGCCCGGCCTCATCAACGGGGCGCCGTGGCGGATGACGAAGAAGGTAGAGAGGATATTCTGCTCCAACTCGCGTCTCACCGTTTCCGCATCCAGCATCAGCAGGGGCGTGAAGCCGCCGCCGCCCACCGTCGCGAACAGGATGTCGAGCCGGTTCGCGCGGGCATGCGCCTCAAACAGCGCCTGCTTCACTGCCGACTCGTCCATGCAATCGCCCACGATCGGCAGGATGTCGGCGTCGGGAACTTGCAAACGGATCAATTCTTCTGTCCGCGCCAGCCCCTCCTCCCGACGCGCCATCAGGATCAGGCGCGCGCCGTCCCGCGCCAATGCCATGGCGGATGCGGTGGCGATCGCCCCGGATGCGCCGGTTATGAAGGCCGTTCGGCCTGCCAGAACGCTCATGCCGCGCCTACCCGCGCGACGGCGCGCGTTTCTTCCCAATCCACGATCAGCCTGCGACGGGCAAACTGCCAGCCTGCCGCTTCGCGCCGCCATTCGTCCTGATAACGGATCGACCAGACGAGCAACTCATCCTTCTCCTTCAACAGATGATCGGCCGTCGAATAGGTTTCGCCCATCGCCCGATCACCGTCGATCGTCGCCACGACCTGATGCACGCGATGCACCGTGGCGCGGAACATCCGTCCCAAGGCGTCGATCGAATGGAGGTTGGCTTCCCGTCCTTCCACGGCGAAGCCCAGGCCTTCGATCACGCAATCCTCGGCCAGCACCTGACGCCAGAGCGCCTTGTCCCGCCGGTCGGCGCCGATCGCATAAAGTTCCGCAGCACTGCGGATCAGGAGATGATCCCGATATTGCTCATCCTTTTCCATCCCCACCCTCATTGCAGTTCCGCCAGCGGTGGAAAGGCGGACAGCATCGCCGCGTCGACAGTCTGCACCTGCCCGTTGATGCCGGCCGATCCGCGCCCAAGCAGGAACAGGGCAACCTCCGCGACATGCTGAGCGGACAGGCCGCCGCGATAGGCCGGATCGGGCAGCGCATCCGGCGCGACAAGGGCATCCTCCCCCGTGATGCCGTTCATCGCCGTCAGCACCATGCCGGGGCTGAGCGCGTTGATGCGCAGCCCGCGCGCGGCAAAAGCGGCAGCGGCGGAGCGGACCAGCCCGACCAGCCCATGTTTCGACACCGAATAGGCCGCTGCTTCGGCAAAGCCGGTGGCAGCCGCCAGCGATGCGGTAACGACGCATGCCCCGCCAGGCCGCAGCCGGGCGAGCGCCTGCTGCACCCCCAAAAAGGTGCCGCGCAGATTGACCGCGATCAGACGGTCGAACATTTCCGCCGTCACGTCCGAAAACGGCATATAGGGCTGAAGGATGCCCGCGTTGAGAAAGGCGCCGTCGATACCGCCGAACTGCTGCTCGGCGGGCTGATCCTTG
>NZ_JALDYQ010000007.1:0-91097 GCF_032153725.1 Sphingobium sp.
AATGGGCCAATTCAGTCCGGCATGATCCATTCTGCGTTCGTGACGAGGACCTTTTCCACCACTTCAGGGCCAAAGCGTTGAACCTTGTCGAACATGTTCGCGATCGGATCCTTGCCGCCCTCGAAATGCGGATAGTCGGTCGCGCTGCAGATAACGTCGGCCATGAAGGGATAGGTTTCCAGATAGCGGTCCACCGGCTCGAAATCGAACGGCGCGACGCGCACGTTGCGGCGGATGTATTCGGAAGGCTTCATCGTCAGCGCGCTGGTGAAGCGGGTCTTGAACTGGTCAACCCAGCCGTCCAGGCTCTCGGCCAGCGGACCCAGCCAGCCCGCGGAATATTCCATGATGCCGCAGCGCAGATCGGGGAACCGCTCGAAGACCGCGCCGAGAACGAGGCTGGTCAGATAGTTCTGCACGGCTAGGTTCGATGTCGCCATGCTGTAAGGGTCGATCGGAATCTCGGTCGGCACGGTATTGTTCGAGGCGAACAGCGGCGCATCGGTCCAGGCGGTCGTCTCGCGACGGAAGGCGATATCGCCGCCAACGTGGAACAGGGCCGCGGTGCGCGTGTCCGAAAGCAGCTTCCACAGCGCGTCGTTGTCCGGATGGGCTGGCGACTTGCCGCCGATCGGCGAGCCGGCGGGAATGGCGATGGCGCGCACGCCATTGTCGATCATGCGCTTCGTTTCGGCGAGCGCAGCATCGAGATCGTCAGTCAGCACCGTCGCCACGGGACGCAGGCGGGGCGAAATGGCAGCCGTGCGAATGCACCAGTCGTTGTGAGCCTTCAGCACCGCCTGGCCGAATTCCATCGCCGACGGCATGGTCTCGTCGTCGCCCGCCTCTTCATATTGATTGGTGAGCAGATCACCGCCCACCGCCGCCATCTGATGACCGTAGATCGCCATCACCGACCCGAACAGCAGGCAATCCCGGACGCCCATAACATCCATGACCTCAAGCCGCTTTTCCATGTCAAACGCGCCGACGGCGAAGCAACCGGCGCCCCATGAGTCGCCGATGCTGTCCGGCGAGACGGCACGGGCATCCTCATCGACGTCGACCGAAAACGAATTAGGCACCTTTTTCGACTGGCCTTCCTGAAAGACCTTCACGAGCGGCGCGACTACAGGTCCGAATTCCCTGACCCAGACGCTGGCCGGGTACATCTCGTGCGAGTCGGTGTCGCGAATGCGGCCATGGAGCCGTTGGAAGATCATGTCCTGCGATGCGTCCCTGCCGTTTGCAGCGAGTTGATCAGGCATCATTAGCTCCTTTCCCACGACCTCCCGGCCGCACACAATTTATTGACAGCTAAATTACCCGTTCCCCCGAACTTCGGCAATGCGCGCTCGCGTCAGGCCATATCGCGGGAAGCGCGGAAAAACGCAGTTTGAGCACCAGAGACCATTGGATTCCCGCGGGTTAGATACGCGCGTGCGCATAGTTGCGGCCATTCGAGGTTTGGCACGATCCCAACATATCGTGGCGGTCACGGCACATTTTCGCAACCCCTCGGGCCCGCCGTTCCGTGCCTCGTCTCGAGCCATCCAGTCGCTGCGCAGGGGATGCGGTATCCAGGATTCGTCGATATCGACCTCCAATATTGATTGCCATATCAATATAGCTGCGATAGCGTGCCCGCAAATAACAACAGCAACGGGGGAAGCGATGCATCGCGGACTGAAATTGTGCATCTGGTCGGGACCGGCAGGATTTGGCCTCTTTGGGATCGGGTTGATCGCCTTCGCCCATTTCCTTCCACCTCCGCCACCTACGCTCGGCATGGATCAGGTGGCTGAACTCTATCGCAACAATGCCCTCGGCATTCGCCTCGGCGCGATATTGATGATGTTCGGCGCATCGATGTTCGGCCCGTTCTTCGCGGCCACTTCGGCCTTCATGTGGCGCATGGAGCCTCGGGCCGAGAAGCCATACACCTGGACCCAGGCGATGAATGGCACGGTCATCGTCGCGTGCTTCTTCCTGGGCGGCCTATTGCTTGCGATCACTGCCTACCGGCCTGATCGCGCGCCCGAATTGACTTATCTGATGAATGACATTTCGTGGATTGTATTCATCCTGGCGGCGCCGCCGGCGGTGTTCCAGTCGGTCGCGATCGGACTGGCCGTGCTGGCCGATCCGAACAAGCTGCTGCCGCGCTGGATGGGTTATTTCACGCTGTGGGTCGCGGTGATCTTTGCACCGGTCATCCTCGGCGTCTTGTTCAAGAGCGGCCCCTTTGCCTGGAACGGCCTGTTCAGCTTCTGGCTTGGCGCCGGCATCGTGGGCGTCTGGGCCAATATCCTGGCTTTCCAGATGCTCGGGGCAATCAAGTCGGGGCGCTGGACACAGGTATTAGAGCAGTAGGGCAAAATGCACGGCTCCCACACCGAGGCCGCCCGGCCCCAAGTCAGCAGGCAAAGGCACATGCCCGGTGAAGAAGGCGTTTGGCTGTTCATCTTCGGGGACATGCTCTTCTTCGCCGTGTTCTTCGTGACCTTCAACTACTACCGGGCCCACGACGTGGCGCTCTACACCCGCTCGCAACTGCAACTGAACCAAGCGCTCGGTCTTGCCAATACGCTCATCCTGCTGACGAGCAGCTGGTGCGTGGTCCAATCCCTGCGCGCGTTTCGCAGTGAGCGGATCGCTACGAGCAAATACCTGCTGGCGGGAGCCGGGGTGCTGGGCATGGCATTTATCGTTTCGAAGGCGATCGAATGGAGCGACAAGTTCCGGCACGGCATCACTGTCGAAACCAATGAATTCTTCATGTTCTACTTCATGTTCACGGGGATACACCTGATCCACGTGATCATCGGGCTGGGCGTGCTGGCCTACCTGTACCGGACGGTCGGCGCGCGATCCTCTCACGCGGCCAGGCTGGTCACGCTGGAAGGCGGCGCTGCCTTCTGGCACCTCGTCGATATGTTGTGGGTCGTGCTTTTCGCGCTGCTCTACCTGATGCGCTAAGGTCCATACAATGCAATCTCTCGTCGCAAACCGCGCTACACTGATCTGGCTCGGACTGGTCGTAGCCACTTGCCTGTCGGTGGAGTTGTTCAAAGGCCTACCCGGGCTCAACGCGCCCTATGTCGGCGGGATGGCGGTCACGGCCATCGCCTTCCTGAAGACGCGCTTCATCCTGCTCGATTTCATGGAGCTGCGCCACGCTCCGCGCCCGATGCGCCTCTTCGCCGAATGCTGGTGGATCGCCATCGGCGCCATCGTTATTGCAACATTCCGCACGAACTTCTTCGGCCTGTAACGAAAATGAGCCGATAAGCTTTTGGCTTATCGGCTCATTTTCTTACCATCCCATTTCCGCGTTCAACTGCGGATGACCGCGGAATAATCGACCTTCAGATCCTCCATGATGCGGATAGCCACCGGACGTCCGCCGCCGGTCATGCCGCCGCCCGGATGCATTGTGGGACCGGTCAGATAGAGCCCTTCCGCACCCGGCACGCGATATTGCGAGAGTTCCGGGATCGGGCGCGCACCCATCATCTGGTAAAGGAACATCGCGATGCCGTTCAGGTCGCCGTTCTGGAAGGAGGGGCTGTGTCGCATCATGTCCAGCGGTGAATCCACATGACGGGCAATGATGTTCTCCGGCGTCAGGTTGGATATATAGCCGCCCAGCCATTCGATGATCCGGTCGGCGCGTTCTTCCTTGATACCGTCCCACCCCTCGATCCCGCCATCGGCAAGCTTGCCCGGCGCAAGCGCGAAGACGTAGAGCGTGTGCCGGCCTTCGGGCGCGCGCGTGGGGTCGAAATTGGTGTGGCAGGACACACAGGCGATCGGCCGCTCGTTGAGCCTGCCGAGCTTCATCGCTTCCATGTACTCACGGAAGGACATCAGTTCGGTGTCATCCATCAGATTGATGTAGAGGCAATCGTCCGGTTGTTGCCCGGCTTTCCAGATCGGCTTCTCACGCAACGCACAGTTGATGCGCAGCCCGCCGAAATCGCTGAGTTGTACCGCACCGGCTTTTGCGACCAGCGCGGGATCGAGGCCATCGACCATGTCTCCCAGCAGATGCGGGTGAATGGTGGCTACCACTGCCCGGCGCGCGGTAAGCACTTCGCCGCTGTCCAGTTCCACCGACCTGGCGACACCGCCCGAATTGATGATCCGCTTGACCTTCACGCCCAGCCGGATTTCGCCGCCATAATGCTCGATGCAGCGGATCATCGACAGCGACAGCGACAGCATGCCGCCCTCCGGCACGCCCGGAGGCGCTTCGTGCGAAAGGCCGATCAGATAGAGCATCGCGATGCCAGTGGTCTTCTGTTCGGGCGAGCAAGTCAGCCCTTCCGCCACCCATTTGAGCAGATGGAGCTGCACCTTGGGATGTTCGAAGCGCTCGACGACGATGTCCTGCGCGCTCTTGAGGAACATGAGCAGGAGATCATTTCCGCCCGGCATGTTGCCAAGCATGCCAAGGAACCCGGCGAACGGCAGCGGCGGCCTCGCCATGGACATGTTGATCATGGGCATGATGCCGCTCATGAACTGCACCATCTCGCGATAGGCTGCGGCATCCTTTGCCGAATAGCGCGCGATATCGGCGCAGGTCCGGTCGAGGTCGGCATAGCACGCCAGCGTGGTACCATCGCCGAAGACGCTCATGAAGCTGATCTCGGGGTGGATGAACCTGAGGCCGAATTTCGACTTCAGCTCCAGTTCGTCGGCGGTGAGGATCGGATGCCCCTGCAGATGGACGACGCCTGTTGCATGGGTATCATGCACATAGCCTTCCATGCCCAGGCTTTCGGAGATCGCGCCGCCGCCAGGCACCGCGTTCTTTTCAAGCACCAGGGTCTTGAGGCCGCAGCGCTGCAGATAGGCTGCTGCGCCGAGCGAATTGTGCCCGGCGCCCACGACGATCACGTCGAATTCACTGTCAGACATGTTTGTCTCCGGTTCGGCGATATGCCGGTTATTGACGTTTTTACTCCCGGAAGATGAACGTCAGGAGGAACAGGAACATCCTGGGCGTCAGCATCTTCAGGAGCGAGCGGGCCTCCTTCGGCGTCAGGACGCAAGTGATCGGCATTGATCCCAGGATCTCCCCCTTGATGACCATGTTGCTCTCGTCGCGCGAGAGGGATGCCACCTGCATGAGCGTGGTGCCGTCAAGGTTCAGTAATTTCATCGCCATCGTTTCAAGCTGCCTCTTTCGTACTTCGCGTCGTTGCTATAGTGAAATTTATTCAGATTCAATTCGCGTTGGAAGAAAGCACGGTTGCCGCCGTGACACGGCGGATCGGCAGGGAGAAAGTCATGGCAAGCGATCCGGACGAACGCGGCGGCGGCCGGCGCCGCACGCCCAGACAGCGTCGTTCCCGCGCCACGGTCGACTGGATCAAGCAGGCCACGTTGGAAATCGCGGCAACCGAGGGTTTTGGCGCGGTGACCACGGTGCGCGTCGCCGAACGCGCCGGCGTGAGCGTGGGCTCGCTCTACCAGTACTTCGCGACCCGCGAGGCAATCCTCATGGCGCTCTATGAGGACACCTCGATCCGGTTCGCCACATCCATGAGGAAGCTGGTCGGCGATGTGCTCGAAATGCCGGTGGAAGACGCGGTGCGCTATGGCGCCACGAGTATCCTCGCGGGCTATGCGCAGAACAAGCTGGTCCTCCTCGATCTTATCGACGCCATGCCCGAACTTCACCTTGAATGGCATCCGGTGTCCTACGAGAATATCGTGCGCGGCGCGGTCAAGGCCTTCGTCGCCAACACGATCGGATCCGTCACGCCCAGCGCGCTCGACAGAGCGGTCTTCTTCACCGAGCGGGTCATGATGGACAGCATCCGCGCCTATCTGCGCGCACCGCCGCCCAACCTTTCGAAGCGGGCTCTGATCGACGATATCGCACTGATGCTCGGGCAATACCTCGCGATGTTTGCGACGCGGGAACTCCGGAACAATCCCTCCCCGGCATAGCCAGCGCCGTGCCGGGGGGAAAGATCGATGTCCCGTCGCAGGGTTCGATTTCAATTGGTCTTGGGCTTCACCAATTGAACCAACGTGGCCGCATCCATCGGTACCGTCGCTTGCTGATGCACGATCCACCACCGGCCATCGGTTTTTTCCCAGGTGTCGGTCGTGAGAATCTTCATCGAGAAGGGTCTGCCGGCGGCATCCTTGCCGGTGAATTGCTGGATATAAGCCGCATAACCCATATCGCCCCGGGCATGGACCTTCATATCGCCAAAGGCAACCTTACCGCCGGGATATTCGCTGGCGATATCGTCAGCGCGCCGGATCGCGGCTTCTCCCGCGAAGACGCCCGGTTCCAGGACGTCGAACAGGATCATGTCAGGCGAGAGATAAGGATGAATGATCGTCGGATCTTTTTGATATTCAGGCGAATTGTAGATCGCCTCCATCTTTCGTTCAGCCGCCGTGATCTCAGCCGCGGGATCGCTTTGCGGCGCCGGCTTGGGAGAGGCGGCACCCAGGAGCCCCCCGGCCATCAGCGCCGCGCCCACGACAAACATCTTTCGCACCATCGCCATTTCACCTCTCCCGTTCCGCGGCATCGGCACCGCTTTATGGTAAAATTTTCAGCCACTTTATTTCATCGGTGATACAACCGCATCTCCACGCTCCCCGGGGACGGCACCGCGCGGCCAACGTTCAGGCGCTTGCTGGAATTCGGCCCACTCCCGCGCATAGCGCTCCATGAAATAAGGATATTCTTCGCGCAGGCGCTCGTCGCCGACGCGGCCGGTCCGCATCATGTAGTCGAACACAAGTTGCGGCGCGGTCATGCCGCCGATCCGCGTGTGGATATGCTCGTACCAGTCGATGCTGGCCTCTGCGGCGGCGACCAGCTTGTTCTTTGCTGGCTCGCGTTGTTCACGGAACAAGGCTAGTCCCCGCGCGAAATCGCCGCCCGCGTCTTCAAGCGCGGAACACAGGGCAATCGAATCCTCCATCGCGATCCGGGTGCCGGAGCCGATGGAGGGATGCGCGCTGTGCAGGGCGTCCCCGATCAGCACGCGGTTTTCGACATTCCAGTTGCGGACCCGGATGACCGGCAGGCTCGCCCAGATCGAGCGGTTGGAAATGAGCGGCTTGCCATCGAGTTCCTCTGCGAAGATCCCTTCGGCGATCGAGGTCCGCTCGTCGTCACTCATCCCCGAGAGGCTGGTCTCCCAAGTCTCGGCATCGCATTCGGCGACGAACGTGCCCATCGTCTCGCTATAGGCATAGCCCACGCACCAGAACTGCCCCAGCTCGGTTTTGCGGAAAGACAGGATCGGATACGGAAAGTGAGCGCGCGTGCCGTACCAGGCCAGTTTGTTGGTCAAGACATGCGTCGTGGTGCCGAAGGCCTCGTCCTGCGCGCGGCGCACCGCGCTGTTGACCCCGTCGGCGCCGACGATCAGGTCGGCTCCGTCGAACTCGCCCCCATTCATGCGCGTCTCGTAACGGATCTCGACACCGGCGCGTTCGCAGCAATCCTCAAGGATTTCAAGCAGGCGAAGCCGTGCGATCGCGCCGCCATATCCACCACCGTCGATGAAGATTCGCTCGCCGTTCAGGGCAAGCACCCGATGCCGCGAAACATAGCAGGCATCCATCAGCATCCGGTAGCTTTCCGCATCCGCCGCGAGCAGGCGATTGAGCCCGCGCTCCGCGAGGACGATCCCGAAGCCATAAGTAGCGCCCCTGGGATTCTGCTCGTAGACCGTCACCCGTGCGCCCAGCCGCTTGCGCGCCAGCAGCGCGAAATAGAGCCCCGAAGGCCCGCCCCCATTGACGACTATCTGCATACTCAAGCGATCGTTCCCATGCTCGTACGCCAGCCCTGCACGGCCTTCAGCGCACCCTTTCGCCGGTTCGGCCAGAAGCATCTCTCGGGACACTCCCGGCCGGCCGCTGGGTGACCAGCCAAGGCTTCGCGAAGATGCTGCACCGCTCCACCATCGTCAACAAAAATGTCATTCCTATTAATTACGCCGCCACATCCGTCCCCCTTCCGCAATGTCGCGACGCGACGCGAAAAACGCGGCGAGTAAATAATATCACTGTCAATTGCCTTGCCCGCGTACGCGCTTCTGGCTATTCCGACGGCTCAGCGCACGCAAAGCGCGGCGCTTTCAATCGAACAGAACGGCGCGGCGCATGCCCGACGAAGCGAGGAGGCAGGCTGAAATGGCAGACCCGACCACGTCCGTATCCATCCCGGATCTCTCGGACATCGAATCGGAATTCAAGGGCGAGATTCTGCGTCCCGGAACCCCGGCCTTCGGCGAATCCCGCTATATCTTCAATACGCGCTGGGTCGGCCGCGATCCGGCGCTGATCGTCAAGCCGAAGAACACCGAGGAAGTGGCCAGCGTTATGCGCTACGCCTCCGCGCGCGGGATCCCGGTCGGCATCCGCAGCGGCGGCGGCCACGGCGTCGACGGCTCGGCGATGCCCGAAGGGCAACTCGTCATCGATCTTTCGGCCTTCAAGGACATCGAATTCGATCTCGAAACGCTTCAGGTGACCCTGGGGCCCGGCGTCGTCCTGGGTGAAATGGACACGGCGAGCGAGGCGCATGGTCTAGTGGTGCCCGCCGGCACGGTGAGCAACACCGGCGTTGCCGGCCTGGCGCTGGGCGGCGGCGTGGGCTACAACATGCGCCGCTTCGGCGCGACGGTGGACAGCATGCTGAGCTGCGAGGTCGTAACCGCCGATGGCCGCGTCGTGACCGCTAGCAAGACCGAAAACCCTGACCTGTTCTGGGCCCTGCGCGGCGCTGGCCACAACTATGGCGTCGTTACGTCCCTCACCTTCCAGGCCCACAAGGCGGGTCCGATTGTCGGCGGCGGCGCGGTGATCTACCATCTGGAAGATGCCCCTGCCGTTCTCAAGAAGCTGCGCGAATACATGAAGACGGCTCCGCGCGAGCTCAGCATGATCGCTGCACTTGTTCCGACGCCGCCCATGCCCGGCGTTCCCGAGGAATATTATGGCGTCGTCAAGATGTCGCTATTGACCGTCTATACCGGCGATCTCGCGAACCTGGACAGTGTCGTGGGCGAATTGGCGGCGCTTGGCACACCAGCCGCTGTCGCCGTGCAGCCGATGCCCTGGCACATCGTCAACAGCATCTTGGACGAAGCCGCACCCTACGGCCGAAGGGTACACACCCGCGGCGGCTATTTCGAAGCCCTCACTGACGAGATCATCGAAATCACCACCTCGCGCGCGGCCATTGCACCTCCGCCGGAAGTGCCGGGGCCGAGCACCGTGCAGAACATCTGGTTCATGGGCGGCGCCATCTCGGAGGATTTCGACGAGGATTCGGTATCCTTCTCTCGCGAGGGGGCCGGAATATTCTGGGAAAGCGTCGCCCAATGGGACAGCCCTGAGAATGACGACACGTTTGCTGCCTGGGTCGATGGCAACGGAGACACGCTGCAGCCACTGATGCTCGGCAACGGATACTGCAATCTCACCACCGATCGCGGTCCGGAGTGGCTGAGCAGGCTTTACGGCAAGCCCGCCAAGTGGGAACGCCTGGTCGATCTCAAGACGAAGTGGGATCCGCAGAACCTGTTCCGCTTCAACAAGAACATCAAGCCGAAGGGAGCATGAGCATGGCCGCTCCGCTCAAGATCGAACTTTACACCGATGTCATCT
Organism: Sphingobium sp.; assembly: GCF_032153725.1. Lineage (GTDB taxonomy): Bacteria > Pseudomonadota > Alphaproteobacteria > Sphingomonadales > Sphingomonadaceae > Sphingobium. Next base: position 9,664 of record NZ_JALDYQ010000007.1, read on the forward strand.
GCCCATGGTGCGCCATCGGCAGTCACCGGCTCGACAAAGTGCTGGCCGAACGCTTCGAGGGGCTGAGCGTGGAAATCCAGCACCATCCCGTGCTGCTGATGCCCGACACGCCGCGTGAGGGCCGCGACGTGGCGGCCTATTTTACCCAGCGTTTCGGCAAGTTCGACGCCGCCTCCTTCTATGAGCGGCCCGAAGCGGAAGCGCGCAGATCCGGCCTGGGGCTGGACCTTGCGCGCCAGCCGCGCATTGCCAACACCATCGCGGCGCACACGCTGATCAGGGGCGCCCGCCCGCTCGGCACCGAACACCGGCTCGCGGTCGCGCTCGGTCTCACGCATTTCGTCGAAATCAGGGATATCGCCGATCCGGAGGTGCTTGCGGATATCGGCGCCGCACACGGTTTCGATCGTGCGCAGGCCCTGGCGCTGGTCCGCTCCGAAGCGGAACTCGCCAAGACCCTTGCCGAAGCTCAGGCCGCGTCAGCGCGCGGAATCAGCGGCGTTCCCCATTTCATCTTCGGCGGCGGCATCGCCATCGCCGGCGGCCAGAGCGAAGACGCCCTGGCCGAGGCCATCACCGCCGCGCTTGCCGCGCAGGGTGTGGAAGAACGGGCGGGATAAGCAAACCCTGGGGGCGAGGGCCTTGGGTCCTCGCCCCTGATCGGGACAGGTCAAACCGGCTGCTGAACCGGCACGACTAAGAGTTCCGACACATTGACATGCTCGGGCGCCTGAATCGCGTAGAGCACGGCGTCCGCGATATCGGCGCCATCCAGGAATTTGATCATCTGGCTGAAGGCCCTGACCTGCTCGGCCTGTTGGGGATCTCCCGTCTTTTCGCCGAGTTCGGTCGCGACCAGGCCGGGCTGGATGCAGGTCACGCGGATGTTGTGCTTCGGGCCGATCTCGGTACGCAGCCCCTCGGTGAAGGCATTGACGGCGAATTTTGTGGCGGAATAGACGGTCAGGCCGGGGGCGATGTTGACCCTGCGACCCGCGATCGAGGATGTGTTGAGGATGTGACCGGAACGCTGCTTGATCATGTGCGGGAGAACGGCCGCCGTGGCATTCAGCACACCCCGAAAGTTGATGTCGATCGTCCGGTTCCAGTCATCGATCCTCAGCTCGTCGATCTGGGACATGGGCATGACCCCGGCATTGTTGAACAACACGTCGACCGCGCCATAGGCTTCCGCCAGCTTCGCAACGCCGGAGTTGACCGATGCGGCATCGGCGACGTCCATTTCGATAACGAGCGCCTCGCCGCCGCTTTCGGCGATTCGCGCATTCAATGCTTCCAGCCGACCGACGCGGCGGGCGGCAATGCCGACCTTCATGCCCGCTGCTGCCAGCTTGATAGCGGCAGCCTCGCCGATACCGCTCGAAGCGCCGGTGATCAGCGCGACTTTTCCTGCGATGTCCGTCATGCCTTAATTCCCTCTTGATGGTGGTGCCGGGCGGGAGAGCCCGCCGCTTCAAGCGATGGAAACGGCCGACAGCTCCCGATGCCTTTGCTCAATACCGATCCGTTCCGTCCGGCAGGTAGCCCGATCCTACCGAAATCTTGCCCGATAATCCGAGATGGCAAGTTGAGACGTGCACCGGAAAGCATGCCTGCTATGGTCATCCTTGAAGAAGGATATCGCTGAAATGCAGTTTAACTCTGCCAAAGAGGACGATCGGCGCCGCGCCGCAACCGCATCTGTCAGAGCTGATCTGGCGGGAACTATTGCCCGATTGCTTGGTAATGAGGATGATTTGGCTACGACGATTCCCGGACTGCTGATCATGCGCCGCCATGCGCCGGAACCACCCGCATCCTTTGTTTTCGAGCCCAGCCTTTCGATGATCGTGCAGGGCAGCAAGCGTGTGCTGCTCGGCGATGCGGCCTATCGCTATAATGAATCGCGCTTCCTGCTGACCACGGTGAACCTGCCGACCATTGCACAGGTTCTGGAGGCGAGCCCGGAACGGCCATACATTTCCGCTCTCCTCAAGCTAGATCTTGTCGCGGCGAAGAAGATGATTGCCGATATCGACTTGGCCGATCCCGATGCCGCGCCGAACGGGTCAGGCATGGCGACAGCACCGGCGGGCCCGGAGCTCTTCGACGCACTGGCCCGGCTGATCAGACTGCTCGACAGCCCCACCGACATCCCGATCCTTGGCGCGCTCATCCAGCGCGAGATCCTCTATCGCGTGCTGACAGGTCCGGCCGGCGGACGACTTCGACAGATCGTCCACCTCGGAACCCAGGGCAACCGCATTGCCCGTGCCATAGCCTGGCTGCGTGACAACTACGCGCGGCCGCTGCGCATCGGTGTTCTGGCGGACGTAACGGGCATGGGCGTCTCAACACTGCACCACCACTTCCGCCTGATGACGGCCATGAGCCCTCTGCAATTCCAGAAGCACTTGCGCCTGCACGAAGCGCGGCGACTGATGCTGAGCGAAGAACTTGACGCGGGCAATGCGGCGCTCAGGGTCGGATATGAAAGCGCCACTCAGTTCAGCCGCGAATACCGCCGGTTGTTCGGCGCACCGCCGATGCGCGACGTAAAAACGTTGCGCCTGAACCATGCGGTACAGCCACCCGATGCGGCGCGGGCCGCCGCACAATCCTGACGTCGAAACGGGCAATTGCGACACCCACCTCAACTGGCATGATATGCAAACTATTTGGCGTTCTACGCCAAAGATATGCCTTGCGCGGAAGTCGCGCGCGGCACACTATCACAGTCGACAAAACACACGGCAACATGGGCTTCATGCCCGGGCGTTCGGATTGAGCCAGAGCCTGCCGCGCGAGGAGAGAAGCATTGGCGGGCGATAAATCGGGTCAGAGTAATGTCGATCGTCGTTCAGTCCTGGCGCTAGGCGGCGCAGGGCTGGTAGCGGCGTCGTTTTCGGCTTCGACCGAAGCGGGCGCCAAGGACGCGCGCGGCTTCGACCAGGAAGTCGACATTATCTGCGTCGGTTCGGGGGCCGCCGGACTGGCCGCGGCGGTGACCGCCACCGCCAACGGCGACAAGGTCATCGTCATCGACAAGCAACCGATCGCCGGTGGCACCACGCTCAAGTCCGGCGCCGCCGCCTGGCTGCCCGGCAACAGCATGATGAAAGCCGCCGCCGGACAGACTGATGATGAAGACGCGTGCATACGGTACATGTGCCGCTTTGCCTATCCGCGCCAATATGCGCCCGACCTGCCCGACTATGGGGTCGGTCCCGAGCGCATGGCCCTGTTGAGGGCATTCTATCGCAACGCAGCCCTGGTCGAGGACCGGCTGCGCAAGCTCGGCGCGCTCGACCTTGTCACTTTCGAGATTCCCGGCTCCACCACGGTGGCGACGGACTACGCGCCGGGACTACCCGAGAACAAGGGCATTCGCGGACGCACGATGTGGGCCAAGCCGATGCCGGACGGCACTTTCGGCGGCCCCGCGATGATCGCCCGGATGACCGGCTGGCTGGAAAAGCAAGGCGTACCAGTCCTCACAGGGCATGAAGCGACCGCGCTGATCATGGCACAGGGCCGCGCCACGGGCCTTGAAGTAAAGACCGCGGACAGCACCATCCGGCTGGGTGCGCGCAAGGGCGTGATCTTCGCCTCCGGCGGGTTCGCTCATTCGGAGACGCTGCTGCGCCTGCATCAACCGCCCGTGCTGGGTTCCTGCGCAATGCCATCGTCGACGGGCGATTTCATTCCGATCGCCGAAGCGGTTGGTGCCGCCATGGGCACGCTCTCCACCGCCTGGCGCATGCAGGTGGTGCTCGAAGAAGCCATGGCTAATCGCGTGCTCGCACAAGGCGTATTCATTCCGCCAGGCGATGCCATGCTTGAAGTGAACCGGCTCGGCAAGCGCGCCGTAAACGAAAAGCGCCACTATAGTGATCGCACCCAGGTGCATTTCGAATACAGCCTGACTAACGACGATTACCCCAATGACGTCATGATCATGATCTTCGACCAGCGGGGGATCGACATCTACGGCGGCGCCTATCCCATTCCGGAAAAAGCCGGCGACTCGCCCTACATCATTACCGGGAACACGCTGGCCGATCTGGCGAGCGCCATCGCCGCCCGGATGGCCACGCTCAAGACCATCATCGGCGAGGCACCGCTCGCAAGCGATTTCGCGGCAAACCTCGAGGCGAGCGTTGCCCGCTTCAACCAGTTCGCCCGGACCGGCGTGGATGAGGATTTCGCACGCGGCAGCAATCCGCACGAGGCCGAATGGATGCCCTTCTTTTCTCCACGTCGCGCGGGTGCCCCGCCCGCCGATAAAGAACAGCGATATCCCAATTCTGTGCTGCACCCACTCACCGACAACGGCCCATATTACGCAATCCTCCTCGGCCCTGGCGCACTTGACACTTGCGGCGGTCCGCTCACCGACGCCGAGGCGCGTATCCTTGACAGCAAGGGCAAACCGATACCGGGTCTGTTCGGCGCCGGGAACTGCATCTCCAGCCCCACCGGCGGACAGTATTTCGGCGGCGGCGGCACGATCGGCCCCGCGCTGACGTTTGCCTACATCGCAGCGAACAGCGCCCATGTCTAAGCGCGCGCCCGTCCTTGGCCTGCTGGCCATGTTGGTCTGTGTCGGCGGCACGGCGGCGATGCCGGCCGCCAAATCGCCGACCGCTGCCTCCTTCTCGAAGGATGTGCTGCCGATCTTCCAGCGGCGCTGCGTGGCCTGCCATGTCACCGGCAGCGAACCCGGTGGTATGTCGCTGGCGCCCGGCCTGGCTTATGCCCAGCTTGTCGGCAAAGCCTCGACCGAGTCCGCCTTGCCCCGTGTAAAGGCCGGCAAGCCCGACGCGAGCTATCTGCTGCACAAGTTGCAGGGCACGCAGGCCAGCGTCGGGGGCAAGGGCGCGCGCATGCCGTTTGGCGGACCATATCTCGACGATGCCTCGATCGCCAAAATCCGCGCGTGGATCGCCGCGGGGGCGCCGAAGAACTGAAAAAATGATGGATAAGGAGCAGGATCGATGAACAAGACGCTACTCATCTCGATGTCCAATGTCATCTCGCCGGAGAAGGACGAGGAATTCAACACCTGGTTCAACGAGGTACACGGCCCCGAGGCGATCGCCCTGCCTGGCTTCCGGTCGTTCACCCGCTACCGGGTAGCGAGCCAGGTCGTGCCGCCCGCCGAAAAGCCGACGTACCAATATTTCGCGATCTACGAGGTCGATGATGCCGAACGCTGCGCCAAGGCGCTGCTGGACGCCGCGCCGAATCTGAGCATGATCGACGCCCTCGACATGCCCACGGCCATGGGTCTCATGTGCGAGGAAATCTACACTACTCGCAAGGATCGCCGTGAGGAGAACAAGGTGGTTGCGCGGCGGCTGATCGAAACGCTCGGCGCTCTCGACACCCAGGGTTTCCTTGACTGCCTCGCCGACGACGTGGTGTTCGAAACCCCAGGCCAGTTCGCGCTTGCCGGCAGCAAGACCAAGACCGATCTCGCCAAGGAATTTCCGGCGATGCGCGATGTCATTCCCGGCGGGCTCAAGTTCACCATCGACACCATCACTGCCGAGGATGACAGGGTGCACGTGGAGCTTTCGGGAGAGTCGAAGACTGTCGACGGCCGCGATTACAACAACAAATATCACTACGCGATGATCATTCGCGACGGCAAGGTCGTGCGCTTCCGGGACTATCTCGACTCCGATCTGGCCATGAAGGTGTTAGGCCAATCGTTCGAAGAACATGGTGCAACCTATTTCGGCCGAGACGACGAGAAGAACGCGCAGGCCAACGCTCCGGCCTGAGCCCGGCCGGGCTGATAAAGGATCGGGCTGCGGCACACACCACTGCGCGGCGGCCCCGATGGATACGTGCTCAGCGCGCCCATAAACATGTCGCGGAGAGGATCAGGACATGGAATACAGCTTTCTCGGCAAGTCGGGACTTGAAGTTTCGCGCTTGTCATTTGGCGCGGCAACCTTTGGATTTCCGACGTCGGCGGACGTCGCCGTGGGCAATATCGGAGTCGTCGAGACCAAAGAGGCATGTCGCCTGATCGGGTTGTGCCGCGACGCCGGCGTGACCTATTTCGATACGGCCGACGTCTATTCGACCGGCGATTCTGAGAAGATCCTCGGCGAGGCCCTTAAGCCGTATCGCAAGGATATCGCCCTGGGCACCAAAACGACGATGCCAATGGGAACCGGGTCTTTCGACCGCGGCGCCTCGCGGCGGCATATCGTGCAATCGTGCGAGGACAGCCTGCGCCGGCTCGGGACCGACTGGATCGACCTTTTTCAGCTCCATTACCCCGACTACTTGGTGCCGGCGGAGGAGACGATGCGCGCGCTCGACGATCTCGTGCGCGACGGCAAGGTGCGGTACGTCGGTTGCTCGAACTATTCGGGCTGGCACATGATGCGGTCCCTGGCGGCCTCGGACACGCTGGGGATCGAGCGCTTCGTCTCGCATCAGATGTGCTATTCGCTGATCGACCGCGATGCCGAAAACGAGCTGATCCCGGCCGCACTCGACCAGGGCGTCGGCCTCATGGCCTGGGGACCGCTGTCCGGCGGTTTCCTCAGCGGCAAGTATCGGCGCGGAGAGCCACTGCCCAAGGGATCACGATTCGAAGCGCTGCCGAACTATCCCCCGCCGGCCAATCCGGAACTGGCTTACAATGTGCTCGACGTCCTGCGTGAGATCGCCGAGAAGCGGGAAAGAACCGTGGGCGACGTCGCGCTGAACTGGGTGCTGCGTCGCCCCTGGATCGACACCTTAATCCTTGGCGCGCGTACCGAGCAGCAGCTCGTGGCCAATCTCAAGGCGATGGAATGGTCGCTCGGCGAGGACGAATTCAATTCGCTCGAGAAAGCCAGCCAGACGCCCCTGCCCTATCCCAATCGCATCCAGCGCATGATCAACGCGGACCGCACGCCGCCGATACCGGCCTATCGGCCCTGACCGCGCGAAACAATGCGGGTGGAACAACAAGGATCAAGATCAGGGAGCGAACCAATGGGAAGGCTTGAAGGCAAGATCGCGATCGTCACCGGGGGTGGCAGCGGCATGGGCGCGTCCCACTGCCGGCGCTTCGTTCGCGAAGGCGCCAAGGTGATCTGCACGGACATCAATGTGAAGGGCGGACGCGCCGTGGCGGACGAACTTGGCGAGGCCTGCCTTTTCGTCGAGCATGACGTTGCCGATGGCGAAAGCTGGCGCAACGTCTGCGAAGAGGCGGAGCGTGTCGGCCCGGTCTCGATCCTCGTCAACAATGCGGGCGTCGTGGCCGAGAACACCTTCACCGAGGTCAGCGATGCGGAATACAACCGCGTCATCGCGATAAACCAAACCGGCGTGTTTCTCGGTTGCCGCGCCGTGGTGCCCCTGATGGAAAGGGCCGGCGGCGGCTCGATCGTCAACATCTCCTCGGTAGCGGGCCTGTGCGGCTTCCCCAAGGGCGTGGTCTACTGCACCTCGAAATTCGCCGTCAGGGGCCTTTCCAAGGCGCTCGCGGTGGAAGTGGCCAAGCTCAACATTCGCGTGAACTCGGTCCACCCCGGGGTCATACGCACGCCCATGGCGTCGGCAGCGGACACACCGGGCCTGGTGGAACCGCTGATCCCGATGGGACGTATCGGCGAGCCGGAGGAACTGACCAACCTCGTGCTGTTCCTCGCCTCGGACGAGGCGAGTTATTGCACCGGGGCCGAATTCATCGCCGATGGCGGACTTTCCGCGCCCTAGGGAGATTGGAACGGGATGCTTTCCTTGCTAGAATGGGGCTGAGAGGAGGCCCCGATGTCCGAACCCGTTCGGGCGGTAGCGGAAAGTAACCGCAAGGTAATGGCGCGAAATTCCGGCAGCCCTTTCGAGGCGCGCGCACTCATGCCTGTAGCGCATCTGTTCGAAGAACGTGATATCGCCTTGCTCCCTCCCCGCGCGAGGGCGGCGTTGTCATCCATCCGCGTTGCTTTCGAACAGAACGAAGGCAACCGGCAGCGAACCTGCATTTCCTGGGCCGGCGATTGGTGGTTCACCACAATCGAAGGGCGCGGTGTGATCGAGACCAGGGTCGATCGAAATGCCGGACCGGAACTGGACTACGCCCTGCTTGCCATATCCCTGAGCGGGCGCAACCGTCCAGACGGCAATCATGGCGGCTGGCCGCGGCCCGGAGAAATGGCGCTGATGCGCTGGACAGCGCCCAGCAAGGTCATTTCCTCCGGCGAATACCGCTATCTCATCGCGCATATCCCGATACCGGACATTGAGGCCGCGCTGGGCGATACGAGGGCGGTGGTGTTCGGGCGGCGCCTTTCCGCCTACGTCGGGGCTGGTGCCGCGCTCCATGCGGCTATTCGCGGAATAGCCGAGCAGGCCCGCCTCGACGCCGCCCGGCAGAGTCTTGCGGGGATCCTGCCTGATATGGCGCGCCTGATCGTCACCGCCTTCAACCAAAGCAGTGAAGCCCACTTGCAACTGACGGATTCCCCCGACCGATCGGGGCAAGTGCTAGCCTACATGGAAGCCAATCTGGATGATCCGTCGCTCAATGCGGACAAGGTGGCCGCGGGATGCGGCCTGTCCAAACGCCAACTGTTTCGTCTGTTCGAAGGCGGGGAAAGCCTTGCCGCCTCGATGAAGCGGCTGCGTATCGAAAAGGCGCGCGACACGCTGATCCTCCATCCCCGCCTGCCGGTTTCAGAGGTCGCCCGGCTGGTGGGGTTCGTCAGCACGTCACAGCTATCCCGCGCCTTTCGCGAACATGTCGGCTGCTCGCCCCGGCACTACCGGATGCACGAAGCACAGGCCCGCACCAGCCAAGATTGACCGGCTGGTGGCCGGCACACGCCCCCGGTCATCATTGCGGGCCGCCGGCGAAGCAATCCAGTGCAGCGCAACTGCGCCGGATTGCCGCGCAACCCCGGTAGGCCGAAATTTCAGCCGTCCCGGCTTACTCGCCTTTGACCGTTGCCCCAGAATCAGTCGCGCACAACAGCGCGATCATGTAGATGACGAAGAAGCATAGCGCGATCGTACACACGGCGGCGATGTGCGTAACCGGCAGACTGTCGTTCCGGTTAAGCGCGATCTGCACCGGCAGTCCCGCGCCGCCCATGATGCCGCTATTGGCGAGCGGAACGCTCCAGAGGAAAATTGGATAGAAGATCGGCTTCACATAATCTCTCATCTTGAAGACGAGACATGCCGCCAGCATGGCCGCGCCGGCATTCACGAAAGCCCACCAGACAGGGAACTTCATCATCACGAATGGCTGCGGTCCATAATACATGAAGGTACTGGTATTAAGACCGGGAATCTCCAGAATGGTCTCTATGACGACCAGGACAACGTACATAATAAAAATGCCCCTGGTCGTGATCCCCTTGATAAAGCGACCATAAGCGAAGCAGGAAAGACCGCCCAGAAACCATAAATAAGCAAGGAAGCCGAACAGCGGCACGGAGCGATTGAAAGCCCGCCATACCGCATGCATGCCTTCCGGGGGATAGATGCCCAATCCGAGCAACTGCGACAGCGGTTCGGCCATGTAGGCTATGCCGGCGGACAGAAAGAGATAAATCGGCAGCAGAGATTTTTGCTTCCAGGCAACCCACAGCACGAGGGCTGTCGTAAGGATCAGCGGCGGCAACTGCATCATTTCGAATTGGCTCTGCAGCGCCTGATCCATGTGAACGAAATCGGCGGGCGGTAACGGCATCGTAGGCACGGCATTCTCCCCCAGGACGTTGCGACTCCTCTGACGGGAGCGACAGACCGAGCCTAGAAAAAAATAACATGGCTATCAATTTTTCCCTGCAGCAGCGACGAAATCACTTATCGCCAGACCGAACGCGTCGTCCTCGCTGCCGATATGGAATGCGCCCGAGAAGTGGTTGTGGCCACGCAACTGGAAGATCATCGGCAACGTTTCCCTTGCGGCAAGTCGAGCCAGCCACAGGCTTGCAGTGTGACGCTGAATGAAGGGCGGATCATGTTCGGCCACTGCCGTCAGCAGCGGAATCGGCGCGCTTGCGAGGCCCTCCAGCGGCGAGCGCGGCGCATGCAGTTCGGGTTCGCCGAAGTAGGCGGGATTCACCGGCGCGATCGACAGGTCGTAGATGCCGGACAAACAGATGCACCCGGCCAGAGAAGCGGCCGTCCCCGCCTCGCCCACCGCAGCGGCGACATGCGCCGCACCTGCCGAATGCCCCATGAGGAACAGCCGCGAGGGATCGCCGCCGTACGGCCCGATGCTTTCACTCGCCCAGCGGACAGCGGCGGCGACATCGTCGCGTCCGGCGGGCCATGCGTGGTCGGGCGCCAGGCGGTAGTTGACGGTCATGCCGACCATACCCCTGCGCGCCGCCCAGGTCCCGACATTGTCGTAGAACGCGCCCGGCGCCTCATCCTTGTCGCCGGCAACGAAGCCGCCGCCATGAACGAAGATCAGCACCGGCGCGCCCGTAATGCCGGCGGGCGCGCACAGGTTAAGCCTATGGCGTTCGTGCTTGCCATAGGCCAGATCATGCGTCACGCGGATCGCAGGATCCGCAGGGGGCAACAGCTGCGCGAACAGCGCGCGCATCTCCAGCATTATATCCGGCGAAATTCGCGCGCCGATCTCGCCAATCCGCGCCTTGGCCTCATCCATCGCCGTCATGGCCCGCCCCTCAGTGATACGCGCGTTCGGGATCTGCGATCATCGCCGGATCGACCAGCCGGCCCCGATCGACCACGACGTCGCCGTCAAGCTCGACCGTGCAGTCGCACATGGGCATGTCGATATGCCCCTTGGTCTTGCGTTTGTAGCCAGGGCCGGTCGAAAACAGGAAATTGCCCGGATAGGCCCGCGCAGAGGCGGCGAGATCCTCGAGGTTGCCATTGAAAGCCACCGTGTCGTCCCACCGCGCCCTGGGATTGAGGCCCCAGCCCATGTGCGAGATCGCGAAGGGGTCCATGTCGCTTTCAGAAAGCTGCGCCTCTTCGAGGAAGTAACGGAACATCTTGGCATCGAGCCCTCCCCCGATTTCGCGGATGAAGCCGTCGCGCACTTCCAGTTCGATCGGGCTGCTCACGAAGCGCTGATAGGGGAATATCCAGACATCGCCCGGCTGCACGACGACGCGGCCGCTGGCCGAGCCCTCGACCGGGAAGTGTGCGATCATGCCCTGCCCCCAGTGGTCCATGCGGCCGGTTTCGTCAGCGGCGCCATAGTGGCAGAGGAACGGCGCCTGCTGGTCGATTTCCCAACGGAGGTCGGTTCCCGCCGCATTGGTCAGGCGAACGCGCTGGGCCTTGCGCAGCCTCGCCTCGCCAGCCTTGGCGGCGGCGCGCAGTGCAGGTGTCCCCTGCAGGCGCAGCAACTGCCTGCTGGTGTCGAGAATGTTGAGGATGCGCCCGCCGGCCTTGCGGATTTCCGGCTGCCACTCCGCAAAGAAGCCGACGTAGAAGGCGATCACCAGCCCCGCCCGCTTCAAGGCTTCCAGCACGCCTTGGTCAGACAGTGGATTGATGCCGACGAATGGGATGTTCATGTTGAGATCGACATGGATCTCGTAGGCGACATTGCCGAGTTCGGCCGCCGCCGCCAGCCCGGCAACGACCTGCTCCCGGTCGGTATCGCGATCGGTCAGGAAGACCACCGTCTCGCCCGGTTTCAGGGCGCATAGTTCGAATTGCCGCTTGAAGGCGGGCACCAGTTGGGCGGATTTGTGCGTTGAAGCGACCATCGTCCCTCTCCTCAATCAACGGGTTGCAGGCGTTCGGTCCGTGCCATTTCCTGGATCATCCGCCGCAGATGAAGCGAGGCGGTGTCGGCGCGGAAATGAAATTCCTTCTCTCCCGGCAGAGCCTCGTCGCGGCGCGCCTCGACGGCTTCAAGCGCCAGCTTGTCATCCTTGATGATCTCCAGCGTTCCGATGGTCACCTGTTCGCGCGTGAAGCCCACCGGCCACGAGAAGCATGACGCGACAAAATGATAACAGGAGCGCGGCGATGACGGGGTGATCGGCGCCAGCACCACGAAGTCCTTCATTGGCCGTTCCGGCTCGTCGGGATAGTCGAACCGGTAGACGATGACGTTGAGAGCAGGCGCGAAGGTCTCGGTGATGGTCGTCTGGCGCACCGGCCTGCCGGGATCGAGTTCGAAGAAGCGCGTGGTGCCTTCCCCCGGCACATGCACGCCGACGTCGCGGATCAGGCGGACCAGATTGGGCCCGGTCTCTATCCGCATGGGCGCACCCGCCAGTTGCCCATCGTCGAACGAGCCGGGATGGAGGAAGGTCGGATGGCTCGTATCCATCAGGTTCTCCAACATCAGCAGGTGGTCCGCCTCGATCGGATAGCAGAAGTTGAAATACTGGACGTAATCGGAGCGGACGCGGCCGGGATCGGGGATCAACGCCCGATCGGCCGCTTCCTCAGGCCCCATCCAGATCCAGGTGAACGGCGGCCTGTCGACAAGCGGGAAACGCCGCACCCCCAGCCCGGGCGGCAAGCGCTCCTGCGAGGGAATAAGCGTGCACTGCCCCGAGGCTGCGAACTGCGCGCCGTGATACCGGCACTGGATTTCGTCGCCCAGGCGATTACCGAGCGAAAGCGGCATCCAGCGGTGCGGACAGCGATCGAATAGCGCCACCGGGTCGCCATCGGCCTTGCGATAAAGCACCAGCGGGATGTCGCAGACCCGTCGCGACAGCAGGTCCGCGCCGATTTCCTCGACGCCCGCGACGACGTACCAGGCATTCATCGGCACATTGTCCATGCCGCGCGTGATGCCCTCCGGGCTTTCGTTCATGATCCGCATTTATCCTCTCCTTGCCCAACCATACACCGAAACCGGCGACGGGGCGGCTATCCTCTTTTCGCGAAGGCGCGACAGAACGTTCTGACGGCTTCGTCGACATCCTTGCCCAGCCTTTGCGGGGCCAGCGGCGCTTCCAGGCCCAGCAGAAGGCTTTGCGCACCCCCGGTCTCGCACATCGCCAGGAAATAAGCAGCCGCGCGATCAGGATCCTCGACTGCAAGCAGCCCGCCGCGCGCGACATCGGCGAAGAAGCGGGCGAGCCGTTCCAGCGCTCGCCCTGGCCCCTTGCGGAAATAGGACAGGCCCAGCGCCGGAAAACGCTCCGCCTCGGCCACCACCAGGCGATGAAGCGCCATGACTTCGGTCGAGGTCACCGTCTCCAGAACGGCCAGCCCGAAATGGCGCAGAGTGCCCGCGACATCCGCGGAATCCAGCGCCACTCCCTCGATTACCGAACCGTAGCGCTCGACCAGGTCGTCAACCACGGCCTCGAACAGCAGGTCCTTGGTGGCGAAATAGGCCCAGAGCGTGGTCTTCGAACCGCCGATCCTGGCTGCGATCGCATTCATGGAGGCGCCGCCGAAGCCGAATTCAAAGAAGATGGTCCGCGCAGCATCCACTATCGCTAGCCGGCGCACGGCTTGGAGGTCCTTCCGTTGATCGGTTGCGGCAACCCGTTTCATGCATTGATGATACCGGCCGGTATCATCAAGTCAATGCCCGCTTCGATCGACATGGACGAGCGCAAATTCCCGCACCAGTCTTATTGAGCAACCTGTCAATTATTGTTAGCCATAGCCGGCACGGCACCGGCCGATCGCAGCAGCAAACCGGGAGAGCTTATGTCCATCTTCAACCATTTGACCGTCGGCACCGCCGATCTTGCCGAATCGCAGCGCTTCTACGACGCCGCGCTGGCCCCGCTCGGCATCAAGAACCTGGGCGGCATTCCCGACGTCTACGTCATGTATGGCGATGCCGCGCCGCAACTGATCGTGATTGTGCCCATAAACGGGGAGCCGGCAACTTTCGGGAACGGTATCACTATCGGCTTCAAGGCGCCGACGCGCAGCGCCGTCGAGGTGTTCCACGCAGCGGGATGCGCCAGCGGCGGAACCTGCGAGGGCAAGCCGGGCCACCGCGAATCTGGCCCTCCGGGAAATTACGGCGCGTATCTGCGCGACCCGGTGGGCAACAAGCTCATCGCGGTCACTTTCAACCCCGAATAGGCCGATAAGGACAGTCGATGCCAAGGTCCGACGCATCGGGCCTTGGCATGTGGCGCTAGCTGGTGCAGCGGCGAACCAGGATATGGCACGAAAATCGCGTTGCTCATGCTGTCAGCGTCAATCCAGTCAAAGCCCGACGGCGTGGGCCAGCCTTCACAATTCCGCGCCGCGTCCGCTCTTGCATCGGCTCGGGCTTCGAGTCTGGCATAGGGCCAGATGTGGATCATTCGTGTCGGCACGTCGATCGCATAAGCGGCCGTCAGCAAGGGGGAAAAGGGGCTCCGTTGCGGCGCAATCTCCGCCCATTCGGGCATCAGGCGCGCTAGCCCGACTGGCTTCATCCGGTAGGTTCGAATTTCGTAATAAGGCCCGTGGTCCCCCGGCTCGATCGCGGAAAAGCCGGGGAAAGCCGGTAGCTATCGAGACCAGACTCAGTCCCAGCAGAAATCGGCACAACCAAACGGATTTCCGGACTCCCCGAATCTCTTCCGTTCCGCCAGGAACCGCAGTCGCTGTCGAAACCACGAAGGATGATAAGCTTGTTCAGGGCGCCCATTCTCCGGGCGCCCGCAGGCGAGCAGGCGTCCCGTTCAGGTTGAGCATGCTGTCGCTCGCACCGATGGAAGAGATCAGCAGAGAAATCGACTACCCCTTCTGGTTCCATGTGATGCCGCTCAAGGATCGCGGCCATATGCAGTCGCTGCTGGACCGGGCCGCCGCACTCGGCGCGCCAGTGCTCATAGTCACGGTCGACTCGCAGGTTCCGGCACAGGTCCATAACAATCTGCGAAATAGGCTTGGGCAGCGCCCGGATGCCAGGGCGGTGGGCCATTATCTCGCTCAGCCGGGTTGGCTGCTGTCGACGATCGCCAGCGGAAAAAAGCTGGGAACAGGCAACTTCAGCGGCCCGGAGTTCAGCACTGCAGAAGGCCTCGCCAACGTCCTCGATCCCGGCGCACATGGGGATATATCGAATGGCTCTGGAGCCGCTGGGCCGGCAAGATTCTGGTCAAGGGCGTACTGGATCCGGAGGATGCCGTTGCAACCTTTGCGGCCGGGGCAGATGGGATTTCGGTCTCGAACCACGGCGGCACACAGCTCGATCATGCCAGATGCCGTACCGTGGAGAAGGTCGATCAGAACATTCTCATTCAACAGAGCGCTTTTTGATCCGCCTGAATCGGATTGCGCGCGCTGATTGATTGAGCCGGAAGATGGATGGAAGAACCGGATTTTGTGCTGTGAGGCTGATAATTTGAGCGTTGTCGGGGGATGCTGGCGAAGATTTATGTCGCTCCGGCCTCTTGCCGGTAACTCCAGCCCCGTGGGTGTACTGCTCAAGTTGCTTTGATACGCTCGAGCTGAGGCCTATATTGTAGACGACATTGGCGAGGCCGATCTTCAATTCCGCTCGTTTGATGCCGACGGTGTTCTTCGAACCCTCCAATTTCGTGACTTCTATCGAGCGAATGCACGAAGGAACACTTCGGCCACCCGGGATGCCTCGGCTTCCGTTTCGACGGTGCCAATTTCGACCCGCCCCTCAAGCAGCCGCTCATGCAGGTACCCGAAGCAGATGCGAATCAATGCGCGCGCCGCGTTGCGTCCGTTTTCGTTGCCCAGCGTGCCCAGCGTGCCCAGCGTGCCCAGCGTGCCCAGCGTGCCCAGCGTGCCCAGCTTAACGCACTTGTCGAAGAAGGCGGCAAGAAATTCCTCGCTAGGTCTGAAAAGCTGATTGTAATAGATCGTGCCCAGTTCTGGCTGTCGCAGTGTCTCGCTGACGAGAAGTCTATGGAGGCTCAGGCCCTCCCGCGATGTAATCCGCCGGCAGAATCGCTGGCAGAACTGCCGAACGGTTTGATCCAAGTCTCCCGACAGAATAAGTTCGTCTTTAAGTTCGCGCTGAAATGAAGCCGTCGCTTCATCGAGAACCGCGCTGAACAGTTCGCTTTTGGAGCGGAAATAACTCCACAACGTCCCCTTCGAGCCACCCAGTTCCGCCGCGACATCGGACATCGAAGTCGCGGAATAGCCGTGCTCCATGAACGATCGACGAGCGATATCCAGGATCTTTTCGCGTCGAAGGGCTCTGTTGTAATCTCGCTTCTGAAAACCCTCGGTGGCGTTCCGCTTCATCGAGCGGCCCTCCTCTCCCAATACCCGTATTTGAAGTTCCCTGCTCCATTTCAGATCATCGTATCGATAATCTAGCTCTTTACGCCGGCTGCAGTCTTCGAGCCTGGCCCCAACATTTAATGGGATGCGGGTGGGATATGTCCGGCGGCCACCATGCCCCACCTGCTATTGATTCAACGTCAGGGGCTTTCCGTCGTACCCACGTTAGCTTCGGCGCTCGTGACGAAGGAATCCGCGAAGAATTCGGAGAGCGGCAGGCTGCAGCGCTCAGCAAAGTCGGCGCGGGCGGAATCGACCATGATCGGGACACCGCAGGCATAGACCTGCACTTCCGACATATCCGGATAGTCTACCATCACTGCGCGGTGGACGAAGCCCGTCCGACCGGTCCAGTTATCCGCTACCGTCGCATCCGAAAGTACGGGAATATAGCGGAAATTCGGGTATTCGCGCGCAAGCGCTTCAACCTCGTCATTGAGATAGAGATCCTGCCTGACGCGGGCGCCCCAGTAGAGGACGAATTCGCGATCGCCGTTCTTCGGCAGCGTATCCAGCAGGATCGAGCGAATCGGGGCATATCCGGTGCCGCTTGCAAGCATGATCGCCGGTTTGTCCGACTGGCGCAGGAAGAAGGTGCCGAGGGGCCCTTCGCAATTGAACTTCTCGCGCGTTTTGAGGTCGCCGAAAACGCGGTCAGTGAACAGGCCGCCCGGCGTGTGCCGGATGTGGAATTCGAAGTCGACCATACCTTCGAGCCTGGGCGCGCTGGCGATCGAATAGCTGCGGCGCACGCCGTCACCGAGAATCAAGTCAACGAATTGCCCGGCCGTAAAGCGCAAGTTGAGGTGCAAGGGCACGCGAAGCACCACTCTCGCCACGTCGGATGCCAGCATCTCGATCGACCTGACCATGGCCGGAAATTCGACTGCTGGCGCCAGCGGCGGCAGTTCATCGACCTCGATGGTGATATCGCTCAGCGCGGAGGCCTGGCACAGCAGCGCATAACCTTCATCGCGCTGCGATTGCGGAAGATACGAATGGTGCGCATGACCCAGATCGACCTTGCCTTCGGTCACCCGGCCGCGGCAGGTGCAGCAAGTGCCCATGCGGCAACCATAGGGCAGATTGATGCCCCGCTTGAGCGCCGTGCTCAGGATCGACACGCCGGATTCCACCTCGAAGGTCTTGCCGCTCGGTTGAATTTTGACGACGTAGCTCAAGCTCACTTTCTCCCAATAACGCTTTGACGGGTCCGTTCTTGCATCCTTCCCCAAGCATGCGGCCGACGCCCGGCGCCGGCGGCATGGGGATCGCGGATTATTGCTTGATGTCGGTTTCGAGCACAGTATCCGTGTAGCGGTCGCCGAAGTCGAAGAAATCATCGTGCAGGAAACCGTCGTAATATTCGATTTCCCACCACGCGCTGTTCATGTCCTCGAAGTAGAACGAATAGACGCCGTGCTGCATTTCCACCGGCATGATCGTCTTGATTCCGTAGTAGTCCTTCAGCTCTGTGAGCTTGACATGGGCCTGGTCGACCTCTTCCTTCGTGCGCACGTCGAGACCCCAGTGATTGGCGATTGTGCAAGGACGCACCTCGTCACCCACTTCGAGGCAGACGATGTGGAACTTCATCCCGCACCGCATCACCATGCCCGGAGGCGCGTGCCGCACACATTCCATGCCGAGGAATTCCTCCAGGAATCTGCGGGTCTGCTTGAGGTCGTGGCACTCCATCGTGCCATGCGTGAGCGCATAGGGCTTCACGATCGACTTCTGGTTGTTCGGTTCGAACGCGGCATCTTCGATGATCATGTCAATTCTCCCAATTTCATCATCCAGGCGGTGGCGGATCGCATCAACTTGCCAGACCCAGCCTGCGCCACCCGTCAAACTTCAGAATACCTCGCCGCGCGCATAGCGGTAAGACAAAATGACGGCTTCTTTCAGCAAGGCCATCTCATTGGCGTTGCGCGGCGCATAGAACATGATAGCATTTACACCGAACTTTGCGACCGGATGAATCGCGCCCCAACCCTTCACCAGAACTTCCCAGCGATCCTCGGCGGGAAGCGAGAGATGCCAACTGCCATCGACATGCTGGTGCGCGAATTCGGTGGCGCCGGGGAACGGCGTCAGGATGCGCGCCTTATTGCCAAGCGGAACGCCTTTCAGGTGCATCGCATGGGTAACATGGTCCGAGACCATACTCGGCCCGGTGCGGACGAAGTCAAAGGACGTATCCATCCACTGCCGCATCTGGGCCCGGATGTCGGGCGGCGAGAGTTCGGTAAGCTGCTGGTGCGGCAAGGTGGAACCGGTGGCAGGCGGAAGGCCGCGACGCTGAGGCAACAGAATATTGTAGGGACGCCCTGGGAACAGATCCTTGTCGCCGCTGGGCCTTTCGAAAATGGTGCGGCCATTCGGATAATACCTGACCCAAACGCTCCAACCCCGCGCGGCGGGCGAAATCTCTCCCGGCTTCGCGCCGCCGATCACACCTTCGGCGCCATTGGCGCGGAGCACGACATAACGAATGGCGTCGGAGATCCCGGGCGCGGCACCATGCTCATGAACGCCGCCGAGCAATTCGATCTGGTAGGGATGCGTCGCGCGCACCCACTGATCGAGTTCGTCCTCGCTCGAAACCACCAAGGCCGTCTCGTGGTACTGCAGCATTTCGGTATCCAGCGGCTCTATCACGCCGGGAAGTCCATGCTTGTTCCGGTAGGCGGCGAGCTGACTCAAAGCCTCCTCGGAGCCGACCGGGACAATCACTTCCCGTTCAAGCACGGCATCAACCGAAACACACATATGGAAACTCCTCTCCAAACAATTAATAGGGGTAGCAATGATGGGGCGTCGCGTCAATCTCCATGGAGGCGCGCCCACACCTTCTGGATGCCAGAACCGGTGCCTGTCGTGCCAGATATCCCGGCCCAACCCCATTTCCGCAGCTCGCCGCGCCTCGCACGGGAGGCCTCGCCTCAAGCCCCTTCGCCCAGACTTTTAGGGTAGACGAAGACCGTTTGCGGCGGATTATGCCCCGACTTTGGCCGTCTTGCGCGGCTTCCTTGCCGTTTTCCCCTTCACCACGCCTTCAACTTCACGGTCACGCTGCAGGCCGAGCTTGAACAGGCTTATGCCTTCCTCGAATGCAAGCGCCCCGTCGAGATGAAGCGGGGATACCCGGGCAAACAGGATATTTGCGGATTTTTCCTGATCGAGCTTGGCCACCTTTTCCTCAAGGAACTGCCGGTGCTCGCTTGGGAACAGCTTCTGAGACGTGCCGTGAGCCGTGCTGATCAGGAAGTCCATGATGAGATGGGTGTATATACCAGTTCGCTCGGGCGAGAGACCCGCCTGCCGCACAATGCCGGCGAAGCGTTCCAGCATTTCGACGCCATAGTCCCTGTCACCTAAGCCCACCATCTGGAAGATGCGGAAGCGATTGTGCGAAACCAGATAGGCGGCAATGCCCGGATAGGCCGAGAGGTGGGTGAAGAGCCGCCTCCCCGCCGCCACGAGATCTTCTTCCCAGTCACCCGTCGGCTGAGGCCATTTGCGCAGAAGGCTCTTGTAAAACAGGTTCATGACGCCGGACGTCAACCAGTCACGCCCGCCGATGTAGTAATGGATAAGCGCCGGCGTGACGTTCATCGAACGTGCCACGACCACGATCGAAAGATCCTGCAGGGAAATGGTCTTGGAAAGCTTGAGCGCGGCCTCGATAATGCTTTGACGGCTAATTTCACCCTTTTCGCTTGCGGGCGGACGCCCGGGGCGGCGGGTGGGCGCGACCAGCTTGGAACGAGTAGCCGACTTGTCGCTCCCTGCTGTGCCCCGATCGTTCATAGTACTTTTCTGCCTTGCCACGCTGAGACCTTATCTTGCGAACTGCATACCTGAACGGCACTGCAGCATCCCCGAACCCATAGTGCCCGCGAGCCTTGCAACCAGACGAATTTTTCCCGTTTGTCAAATTTCACCAGGCAATTCCCGCCCTCGCCTCGCCTACTGTCCGGACAACACGGCGCTGCCCTGCCAATCGTCCGATCGGACCAGGAGCAAAGATTCCGTCAGGCAAGTTCTTCGCGCCGGGGCCGTTCGACATCGCCGACGCCAAGCGCGCCCAGAAACCCCTTCTGGAACCGCCTGCTTGCCTCGTTGACTTCCTGAAGTCCGAAATCGATCCCGACCGTCTGACGGACCGGACGCGCGCCCTTCGGCATGGCGATGAGATCGCGGATCAGATTGGCGACCAGAGCGGGATCCATCTGATCCATGTGCTGCGCCCCGACGACGCGTGAATTTTCCTGTATCCGTTCGCGGAAGCGCCCGAATTCGCCGTATGCGGCAACAATATCCTGATCCTCGGGGTCGCGCTGGCTTGCCGCAAGATTGGTCGTCGGAAACGGCCCTGGCTCAACGGTGACGGCATCGATACCCAGCCCCGCCACTTCGTAACCCAGGGTTTCGGTCAAGGTTTCCAGCGCCACCTTGCCGGCGCCATAAATGCCGAAACCTGGAGCGACGGCCCGTCCCGCAATTGATGTAACCGTGATCAGCAGCCCGTCCCGACGCGCCCTCATGCCGGGCAGCACGGCCTTGTACAAGCGAAACGGCCCGATGAGATTGGTCTGCAGGATATCCTCGAACTGGCCGACCGAATAGGCTTCGGCGTTGCCCAGCCACATTACACCGGCATTGGAGATGCACACGTCGATCTGGCCGGCCGTGTCGTGGACCGTGCGCACCGCCTTCTGGACCGACGCGTCGTCGGTCACGTCCAATTCCACTGGGACGATGGGATGTTCTGCGGGAAACGCCGCAATCTCGCGCGCCACATCCGCATTGCGGCCATCGATAGCCCGCATTCCCGCAAAAACCCTGTGCCCCGCCTCGGCTAGGGTAGTCGCGATCAACCTGCCGAAGCCGCTGCTCGCGCCCGTGATCAGAACAGATGCGCCACTCATAACAACTCTCTCCCGACATCATCCCTTCAATGAATATTGACAGACATATGAAATACTGCAACCCCGCATCGGGCAGGCCTGACGGGAGATAATGGATCGGGATGGCTACGATTGACCTGCAACCCGCCGCTTCTGGATTTCGCGCCTGGTATGTTCTGACGATGCTGACCCTGGCGGTGATCGTCAGCTATATCGATCGCTATGTGCTGGCCGTGCTGGTGCAGCCGATCAAGGCAGACCTTGGCTTTTCCGATACCGAACTGGGCCTGCTGACGGGGTTTGCCTTTTCGGCGATCTACGCTGTTTTCGGCATACCGATTGCCCGACTGGCCGACCGGGGCCGCCGGCGCGACGTGATCGCGATTTCTTTGGTGGTCTGGAGCGTGATGACCGCGATCTGCGGAGCGGCGCGTAGCTTTACCGCCTTCGCCTTCGCCCGCTTTGGCGTGGGCGCGGGGGAGGCGGGCGCCCTGCCCTCCTCTCAGGCGCTGATAGCCGACCTGTTCCCGCCCCAGCAACGCAACACGGCGCTGGCCGTTCTGGGCAGCGGCGGCACTATCGGGCTGCTGACGGCCTTCCTGATCGGCGGCCTGATCGAGGCCCGGCTCGGCTGGCGCATGACCTTCGTCGTGGTCTCCGCTCCCGGCGTAGTGCTGGCCCTGCTCATCTGGCTGACCATCGCTGAGCCCGGCTCCGGCAAGGCTGCCGCCATGACCCAGCCAAAGTCATCGATGGGCCTGCTGCGAGAGCTGCTCGCGGACCCTCTGTTTCGGCATATCCCGCTCGCGCAGGCAAGCCTGGCGCTGCTCATGTTCGCACAGACGCAGTGGCTTCCCGCTTTTTTCGAACGCAGCTTCGACCTGCCCCGCATGCAGATCGGCCCGACGCTGGCAATGACCAACGGGCTGGCCGGGATCGCCGGGATGGTGACCGGAGGGCTGCTGGCGGACAGGCTGATCCGGCGCGGCGCGGTTTGGCCGGTCCGCGTAGCGAT
Source organism: Sphingobium sp. (assembly GCF_032153725.1). Taxonomy (GTDB): domain Bacteria; phylum Pseudomonadota; class Alphaproteobacteria; order Sphingomonadales; family Sphingomonadaceae; genus Sphingobium. The sequence goes on from NZ_JALDYQ010000007.1 coordinate 31,795, forward strand.
TGGCGGTGTCTTGCTTGGCGCAGCCCCGATGCTCGGCCTCTACCTGTCGACGACACCGAACCGGGCCTTCGCCTGCTCGGCCATGATGGGATTCTGTCTGGCAATCCCCGGCGGACCGCTGCTGGCGCTGGTGCAGAGCCTTGTCCCGCGCGAAGCCCGCGCGACTGCGGCGGCCGCGATCGCAATGTGCGCCGCGTTTATCGGCCTCGGCGGCGGCCCGCTGATGATCGGCATGATCAGCGACTGGCTCGCACCGTCGCTGGGCGCTCAATCGCTGCGGTGGGGCATGCTCATCACCGTCGGATTGACGCTGCCCTGGTGCCTGTTCCACTTCAGCCGGGTCGCGCGATTGCTCTCCCAGCGCGGCGGCTGATCGACGCGGCCGTCACGGCTTGCGGTGAAGTTCCTCGCGCTGGCGGTCCCACATTGCGGGCGGGGGAAGCTTTCCGAGTTCGGGCTTCTCACGCAGCAGCAGCACTGAACGGCAATACATGTAGAGCCCGTCGTACATGGCCATGCTCATGCGCAGATTCTCAGCGTCGTCGGGAAACGCGCAGAGCATGCCATGCGCGATCGCATCCAGACCGACGCCGATGGGTTCCTTGAGGTCTGCCACCGAGTAGCCGGGCTCATGGTGATGGAACACATGATGGACGCCCGACTCGATGACATCCGCCATCAGTTCGAGCGCGGGATCCTGCACATCGTACTTGCGCATCAGCTTGCGGAAGGTGGAACCTTCCGCGTCGTGAGGGCCGATCTCCACGCCGGGAATGGCAAAGGGGATCGCGTCTTGGGGAATGTCGTAACTGTCGGCGAAAGGAAGGAAGCCAATCTCACCCTCGGGATCGATGAAGCGCAGGATGAGCCACGGAGAAGCGACCCGGTCCATGTGAATATGATCCCTTGTCACCCACTTCATGGCACTCTCCCTTAGCCGCTGCATCGGATTTCGGCGACGGGCCGATGCCCGATACTCAAGGCGACGAATTGCCAGCATTTAATTTTTATGCAAGATAATTATGGACGATCCGGCCAGACTCGCGGCACGGAACGCGAGGCCGAAGGACCCGGCGAACCGGCGCTCTTGCATCGGCATTTGGGGACAGGAAATCCAATCATGCTGCTCTTGACCGCCGCGAACGGAAACCAGGGGCGATTGCTGGCACCCAAGCTGCTGCGGGCAGGCTTTGTCCTGCGCGCCTGCACGCGCACCGAGGAATCCGCTGCTGCGCTCCGCGCCTCCGGTGTCCATGACGTGATCGTGGGCGATATCGCCGAGCCGGACGTGCTCGCCCGGGCAATCGACGGCGTGGACCAGATCTATCACATCGGCCCTTCCGCCCACCCGCGCGAGCGCGAGATGGGATTTCGGATGGTCGACGCCGCGCGCGCCGCGGGGGTCGGTCACTTCGTTTTCAGTTCCGTGCTGCACGCCATCACCACCGACCTCGTCCAGCATGAGATCAAGCGCGATATCGAGGAGCACCTGCTTTCCTCCAGGCTGGAATTCACCATTCTCCAGCCGGCCAACTACATGGCGCCCTGGCGCATGCAACCGACCTTTCGCGACGGCGTATTCCGGCTGTCGTGGTCGCTCGACCGGCGCCAGTCGATGGTCGATATCGGGGATATCACCGATGTCGCGCTCCTCGTCCTCAAGGAGCGTGAGCGGCACTATGGCGCAACCTACGAGCTGTGCGGCGAGGGTCGCTTTACCGGGCATGACATGGGCGCGATCCTTACGCAGGTTGCCGGAAGGCCCATCGCGGTCGAGGAGATCGGCGCCGATGATTACCTCACCGCGCTGTTCGGCGATGGCGATCGCAGCCAGTTCACACACCAGATCAATGTGCTACGCGGGATCAGCGCGCGCTATTCCAGCCACGACTTCGTCGGCAATCCCAATGTGCTGACCTGGCTGCTGGGGCGGCCACTAACCAGTTTCGAACAATTCGCGCGCACCCAGTTCGCGATCTTTCAGCAGGATGCGCAGGCCCGACAGGCCTGAGCCATCCCCCATCCGGCCCGCCGCAAACGACGCGCCGCTCAGGACCAAGACCATGAAAAACAAAGTCATCATTAGCTGCGCCATCACGGGATCGATCCACACGCCTTCGATGTCGCCTTACCTGCCCGTCACCCCAGCCGAGATCGCCGAGAGCGCGCTGGGAGCGGCCGAAGCCGGCGCGGCGATCGTTCATCTGCACGCGCGCGACCCGGAAACCGGCAAGCCGGTGCACACACCGGAAGACTTCGAGCCTTTCCTTAAGGTTATAAAGCAAAGTTCGGACGTCGTGGTGAACATCACCACCGGCGCCTCTCCCTACATGCCGGTCGAGTACCGGGTGAAGCCAGCCGAAACGTGGAAGCCCGAGGTCGCCAGCCTCAACATGGGCTCGATGAACTTCGGCCTGTTCCCTATGCTGGAGCGCTTCAAGGAGTTCAAGTTCGACTGGGAGCCCGAGATGCTCGAGGCGAGCCACGACCTCGTCTTCCGCAACAGCTTCAGGGACATTCGCTATGCGCTCGACACGCTGAACGCGACCGGCACCCGCTACGAGTTCGAGTGCTATGACACCAGCCACCTCTACAATCTGCATTATTTCTGGAAAGCCGGCCTCGTGCAGGCTCCGCTGTTCATCCAGACCTGCTTCGGCCTGCTCGGCGGCATCGGCGCGCATCCCGAGGACGTGATGCACATGAAGCGCACGGCCGACCGCCTGTTCGGCGACAATTACCGCTGGTCGGTGCTGGCGGCAGGATCGAACCAGATGCGGGTCGCGGCCATGGCGGCGTCCATGGGCGGCCATGTGCGCGTGGGACTGGAGGATTCGCTGTGGATCGGCAAGGGGCAACTCGCCGAAACGAATGCCGCCCAGGTCGCCAAGGTGCGCCAGATCATCGAAGGCCTGGGCGGCGAGATCGCCAGCCCCGACGAGGCGCGCGACATCCTCCAGCTCAAGGGCGGAGACAAGGTTGGCTTCTGAGGCTTATAGAACATCTGCGCCACTTCGTCTTTGCGAATTATAGGCGAGGAATCCAGGGCCGCGCGCGCAGCGCCCTGGATTGCTTCGGGGCTTCGCCCCTCGCGATGCGATTTATATTTACGCGGCGCGCTCCGGGCAGCCGCCCCGGTGCCGGCATCTCGCGACGGCGGGGCGAGAGCCCTGCCGATCCTCGCCCGGACAGTCGCGAGGCCTTTTGATGAAGCCAATATATCGAAGAGCTGAATGTCAGTGCGGCATTCAGCTTGAACGATAGACCTGCATCCACGGGTGGACTTCGAACGTGATCAATCCGCCTGTGACGCCGGGGTCTTCCCGTCCGAAGGCGTCCGCCTGTTCCCCGGTCACGCCGTCCGCGAGCACGCACATGCCGCCAGCGCCGGGAGTCAGAAGCGGACCCGCGCAATCTATGTTGCCGGCGTCGTGCAGCCGCGACATGTAGGCGGTATGTTCGGCTGCTCCCGGCTGATCCAGGGGACTCACTCCCTCAACCCAGTTCGGGCCCGGGCGGTGAAATATGACGTAGCGCACGGGTGGATTCCGATCGGTCATGGATGATCCTTCTGTCTGAAATTGGAAAATGCACCGGCAACGGGCGCAGCTCTAATATTCAGCGGGGAGTGATCCCCTCCGACGAACTGCTGCAGCTGCAAATTCCAATTTCCTCAGATGTACACCACGCCAGGGTCCTTGCCGCACAGCACGCGGCCATAGAGCTCGGCATTGGTCGAATGCAGGATGAAGGAATGCAACGAAAGCGCTTCCAGGTCCTGAATGATCCGGCGTAGCGGATCGCTATTGCTGATCGAACTGGCGCCCGACGCATTCTGCACGATTTCGGCGACTTCGCGGGAGAGTTTCACCGACCACGCCATATCTGCGCGGCATCGCGCACGCTCAAGCAGCGTGCCGCTGTAGCCCTGCATGGCGATCGTGTCGCGCTGCTGGCGTTCGGCATGGAACTTCGCCTGATCGAGCTTCATATGCGCCTCCGCCATCTGAAGCTGGGTGACGGTGGCATCGGCCTGGCGGCCGTATTCGGTGTAGGTTATGCCGCGCTTTTGGACGCGCTCGGAAAATATCTCCAGCGCCGCGATCGCCATGCCCAGCGGCGTATAGGGCGAAAGGCTGGAGAACAGCGGAATGAGCGGGATCTGATAATAGGGATCGGTGACGCGAAGCTTCGAAGCTTTTGCCTCGTCAACCTCCGCCAGAAGCACGCCGAGATGCGCCGGAACAAAGACGTCCCTGGCGATCAACGAGTTGGAACCGGATCCGCGCAGGCCCGAAACGTCCCAATCGTCTACCAACTCCAGTTGGCTGCGCGGAACGATCATCTGCGCCGGGCCCAGATCGGCGCCATCGGCGCTCTGCGCGAACGTCGACAGCAGGGCGAACTGGGCGTGATGCTGGCCGCTGCAAAAGCGCCATTGCCCGCTTACCGTGTAGCCGCCAGGGCAAGCAACCGCCTTGCCGGTAGGAAGGAACGATACGCATGCTCGCGCACCCGGTTTGGAAAACACTTCCTCCTGCGCCTCGTCGGACATCACCGACAGGAAATGCGGGGCCGTCATGTAGATGCCGACGGTCCATGACGTCGAACCGCAACCGAGCGCGAGGTTCGTGAGCACTTCGGCCAGTTGCTCATGCGATCCCTGAACACCGCCGAAGCGGGGCGGCATAGCAAAGCGAAGCAGGCCGGCATCTTCAATGTCAGCTATCGTCTCGTCGGGAAGACGCCGCAAGTCCCAGGCGCGCGCCGCGCGTTCCCGCAGCGTGGGAATCAGCGACCGGCTGAAAACCACCAGCTCCTGAGCATTTCCATCATGGGCGCCACCGTTCTGACCATCCGGGGCCTGTGTCCCACCCATCAATTCTCTCCCAATCCTGAAATGAGGCTTCGAGGCCCACCTGCGTCGCAAGAACTGAACTCAATTATCATATATGTCAATAAAGGCGTCCGCGCCGGGTCATATTGGCTGATCGCAGCAAACGCCGGACACTCAATCGATGCGGACTATCGCCTTGCCGCCTGCCTTGCCGCCCTGCTCAAGCCGGGTGATCAACGGTATCGCATCCTCCAGCGGCACGGTTTCTCCCAGTGCGATGTGCAGCTTTCCATCACTAGCGAACGTGGCGAGGCTTTCCAGCCGTGCTCGGCTTGCTCCTCCGAATACGAAGCGGATAGGCTTGCCGGTCAGCAGGCGCAGGAACTTGCCAGGTTCCGGGTTGATGTCGAACAGCCGCCCGCCGGGCTTGACCAAGGCCAGCGCATCGTCGACGTTCATCTTGCCGGAAGTCTCGAAGACGACATCGAAGCTCCTGGCCAGCACCGCCATGTCTCCGCTCGCGTAATCGATCACTTCATCGACGCCGAGTTGCTTGGCCTGTTCACCTGTGGAGGCGCTGCACGATCCGGTGACATGCGCGCCCAGCATCTTAGCGATCTGCACCGCCGCCTGCCCGACGCCGCCGATGCAGCCTGCGATGAACACTTTGTGCCCCGGCCCGACATTGCCCTTCTCGGAAAGCGCTTGGAGTGCGGTTCCGGCGCCTGTCGGCAAAGCCGCTGCCTGCTCGAAGCTCACCCCCGCGGGTTTGCGCGCGACCAGCTTCGTTTCGGTCAGCACCTTATCGGCAAACGCGCCCATGACCTTCATTATCCCGGTCCCGAACACCTCGTCGCCGGGCTTGAGGTCGCTGACGTCCGATCCGACCGCTTCAACCACGCCGGCGAAATCGAATCCCATTCCCTTGGGGAAAGTTTTTCCGGTCATCATCTTCATCGCGCCGCCGCGAACGCGCCAGTCTATCGGGTTGATGCTTGCCGCGACCACACGGGCGACAATCTGGCCGTTGCCGGCGACCGGCTCGGGTGCTTGCTCCAGCCGCATTTCTTCCGGTCCGCCATAACGGTGATACTGTATTCGCCGCATAGAACGTCTTCCCCAGTTACAGGTCGGTCAGCGTACCTTCGAACGCTTCGGCAGCAAGCCCAAGCGTTTCAGCAAGCGTTGGGTGAGGATGCACGGTCAGGCCGATATCAGCCGCGTCCGCGCCCATCTCGATCGCCAGCGCGGCTTCCGCCACCAGATCGCTGGCGTTCGGCCCGACGACCCCCGCGCCGAGCACGCGACCGGTCTCCTTGTCGAACAGCAGCTTGGTCAAACCCTCGTCGCGCGCCATCGACAGTGCGCGTCCCGAGGCCGCCCAGGGAAACTGTCCTTTGCCGATCTTGATGCCCTTGGCCCTGGCCTCGATCTCGGTGAGGCCGACCCAGGCGACTTCGGGATCGGTATAGGCGACAGCAGGGATGACCTGCGCGTCGAACCCGCTCTTGTGGCCCGCCGCGACTTCGGCCGCAACCTTGCCCTGATGCGTGGCCTTGTGTGCCAGCATCGGCTGGCCCACGATGTCCCCAATGGCGAAGATGTGCGGAATGTTGGTGCGCATTTGCCGGTCGACGGCGATGAAGCCACCCGCATCCACGGCAACACCGGCCGCCTCGGCACCGATCCGGCCGCCGTTTGGCACACGGCCGATGGCGACCAACAATTGATCGAACGTATCGGTTTGCACCGTGCCGTCCGGTCCCTCGAAGGTCGCGACAAGACCATCCGTCCCCGCCGTGACCGCAGTGAGCTTGGTTTTGAGGCGAATGGCTTCGCACTGCGGCTCCAGCCGCTTCATCAGCGGCTTGACGAGATCCGCGTCCGCGCCGGGGATGATCTGGTCGGTCATCTCGACTATCGTCACTTTCGCGCCCAGCGCGATATAGACGGTCGCCATCTCAAGCCCGATGATGCCCCCGCCCAGCACCAGCAGCCGTCCGGGCACCTTTTTCAGCGCAAGCGCCCCGGTAGAATCGATCACGCGTGGATCGTCCTTGGGGATGAACGGAAGGCTTGCCGGCTCCGATCCGGCGGCGATGATCGCCTGGTCGAAGGCGATCAGCTTGTTGCCGTCCTCGCCTGTGACCGCAAGCTGGTTTGGCGAGAGGAAGCGCGCGTCGCCCGTCACCACTGTCACCTTGCGCTTGCGCGCAAGGCCGGAAAGTCCGCCGGTCAGGCGACCGACCACGCCGTCCTTCCAACCGCGCAGCGCGTCGATGTCCACCTCGGGCTCACCGAAGCGGATACCGTGCGCGGCAGCGCCGCGCGCTTCCTCGATCACCTTGGCGGCATGGAGCAGGGCCTTGGACGGGATGCAGCCGACATTGAGGCAAACGCCGCCCAGGCTGGCCCGGCGATCCACGAGGACCACCTTCTTGCCAAGATCAGCGGCACGGAACGCAGCGGTATAGCCGCCCGGCCCGGCACCGATCACAAGCACTTCGGCGTGAAGATCGGCATCGCCCGCCACTGCATCGGCGGGAGCGGGAGCCACGGGCGCCGGTGACGGCGCTGCAGGGGCTGTTGCAGGCGCCGCAGCCGTTTCAGCGGCGACGGTTTCCAGCACAAGCACGACGCTGCCTTCGCTGACCTTGTCCCCGGCAGCGACCTTGATCTCCACCACGGTCCCGGCTTGGGGCGAAGGCACGTCGAGCGTCGCCTTGTCGCTTTCGAGCACAAGCAGGGTTTCTTCCTGCTCCACGACCTGTCCCGGTTTCACCAGGACTTCGATAACCGGCACGTCCTCGAAGTCGCCGATATCCGGAATCTGGATGTCTTTCTTCACGAGCGTCCTCACAATGCGATACGGCGGAAATCTGAGAGCACGCTGCACAGCGTGACCAGGAAACGCGCCGCCGCCACGCCATCCACGACCCGATGATCCCATGAGAGGCTGACCGGCTGGATAAGCCGAGGCTGGAAGGCCTTGCCATCCCACACCGGCTTGATCTGCGCGCGGGTCATGCCCAGGATCGCCACTTCGGGCGCGTTGATGATCGGAGTGAAGTTCGTGCCCCCGATCCCGCCCAGCGAGGAAATGGTGAACGTGGCGCCCTGCATGTCGCCAAGCTTGAGCTTGCCTTCGCGCGCCTCGCCTGCAAGCCGCACCGCCTCCTCGGCGATGTGGGCAATACCCTTCTTGTCGGCGTCCTTGATCACCGGCACCACCAGCCCGTCGGGCGTGTCGGCGGCGAAGCCGATGTGGTAATACTGCTTGAGGATCAGTTCCTCGCCGTCGAGCGACGAATTGAAAGAGGGATAGACCTTCAACGCCGCAACCGCCGCCTTGATGGCGAAAGGCAGGATCGTGAGCTTGGGCCCGGTCTTCTCGTGCTCCTTGTTGAGCAGCTTGCGGAACTCTTCGAGGTCGGTGATGTCCGCCTCATCGAAATTGGTGACGTGCGGGATGATCGTGGCGTTGCGCGCCAGGTTCGCGCCCGAAATACGGCGGATCTTGGAAAGCGGCGCGCGCTCGATCGGGCCGAACTTGGCGAAGTCCACCTTCGGCCAAGGCAACAGGCCCAGCCCCTCACCCGCCGCCGCAGGCGCAGGCGCGCCGGATCCGCCCGAAAGCCGCGCCTTGACGAAAGCCTGCACGTCTTCCTTGCTGATGCGGCCCTTGAGTCCTGTGCCGGGAACCTGCGCGAGATCGACGCCCAGTTCGCGCGCAAAGCGCCGTATCGAAGGAGAAGCGTGCGGCGCCTTGCCATCCGGAGCGGACGGCGCGGCCACCGGAGCAGGCGCGGCGGGAACCGGCGACGCGGCGGCCGGAGCAGGAACGAGTTCGGCCGGAGCCGCCGGAACAGGCGCGGCTTCTGCCGGAGCTGGCGCAGCAGACGCTCCGTCGGCCGCCACTTCCAGCACCAGGAAAGCCATGCCCTGACTCACCTTGTCGCCCGAACCGACCTTGATCTCCTTGACGCGCCCCGCCTGCGGGGAAGGCACGTCGAGCGTAGCCTTGTCCGATTCCAGGACGATCAGCGTGTCGTCAACGGCGACCTCGTCGCCCGGCGAGACCAGAATCTCTATGACCGGGATGTCCTTGAAGTCCCCGATGTCGGGGATGGTGATTGTTTCAATCTTGCTCATGGTCAGCAGCTCCAGGAGGCCGGTGCTTCGGCATCGAGGCCGTACCTGGTGATCGCATCGGCCAGCAGCTTGCGCTCGACCGTGCCTTCCTTCGCCAGCGCGTCAAGCGCGGCCAGCACGATATGATGGCGGTCCACCTCGAAAAAACGGCGCAGCGCCGTCCGCGTGTCGCTGCGCCCGAAGCCGTCGGTGCCCAGCGTCACGAAGCGCGCGTCGATGTGAGGCGCGATTAGCTGCGGATAGGCCCGCACATAGTCGGTCGCAGCGATCACCGGCGCCTTGCCCGGCAGCAGCGAAGCCAGATGGCTCTCGCGCGGGTCGGCTTCGGGGTGCAGGCGGTTGAACCGCTCCGCCTCGCGCGCGTCGCGGGCGAGTTCGCTGAAGCTGGTGGCGCTGAACACGTCGCTGGCGATGCCGAAGTCCTCCGAGAGCAGCGCCGCCGCCGCTTCGACCTCACGCTGGATCGTGCCCGAACCCATCAGCCGCACGCGCGCCTCCGCCTTCGCCGGACCGTTTTCGCCGAGCTTGTAGAGGCCCTTGACGATATTGTCCCTCACGCCCTGCGGCAGCGATGGCTGGGCGTAGTTCTCGTTCATCACCGTGACGTAATAGAACTCATCGACCTGCTCCTCCATCATCCGGCGCATACCGTGGTCCATGATCACGGCGAGCTCATAGGCATAGGCCGGATCATAGGCGCGGCAGTTGGGCACCATCGAGGCCATGACGTGGCTGGTGCCGTCCTGGTGCTGCAGCCCCTCGCCGCCCAGAGTGGTGCGTCCCGCCGTGGCTCCCAGCAGGAAGCCCCGCGCGCGCTGATCGGCAGCGGCCCAGATCAGGTCGCCCACGCGTTGGAAGCCGAACATAGAATAGTAGATGTAGAACGGCAGCATCGCCTTGCCGTGCGCACTGTAGGAGGTTGCCGCAGCCACCCAAGACGAGATCGCCCCGGCCTCTGTAATGCCTTCTTCCAGCAGTTGGCCGTCCTTCGATTCCTTGTAGTAGAGCATCGAGCCGGCATCTTCCGGCTCGTACATCTGGCCGCCGGGGGCATAGATGCCGATCTGGCGGAACAGGTTGGCCATGCCGAACGTGCGCGCCTCGTCGGCGACGATCGGCACGATGCGCGGGCCCAACTGCTTGTCCTTGAGCAGGCCGCCGAGCATGCGCACGGCCGCCATGGTGGTCGACATTTCCTTGCCGTCCGCGCTGAGCGCGAATTCGGCATGACTTGAAAGCGCGGGCACGGCGGGCATGTCTTCCGCCTTGCGCTGGCGAGCCGGCATGGCCCCGCCCAGTCCTTCGCGGCGCGCCTTTATGTAAGCCATTTCCGGGCTGTCGTCGGCCGGCTTGTAGAACTGCAGCGAAGTCACCGCCTCATCTGACAACGGCAGCGAGAAGCGATCGCGGAACTCGATCAGCGCCTCGATGTCCAGCTTCTTGGCCTGGTGCGCGGTCATCCGCGATTCACCGGCGCCGCCCATGCCGTAACCCTTCTTGGTCTTGGCAAGGATCACCGTCGGCCGACCCTTGTGCGCCTTGGCGGCGGCAAAGGCGGCATTGAGCTTGCGCATGTCGTGCCCGCCGCGCTTGAGCGCATTGATTTCCGCATCGGACATATGCGCAACCAGCGCCTGCGATTCCGGATCAAGATCGAAAAACTTCTGACGGTTGTAATCGCCGTCCTTGGCGCCCAGATTCTGGTATTCGCCGTCGACCGTCTGGGCGAAGCGGCGCAGCAGCACGTGCTTGTCGTCGCGCGCGAAGAGCGGATCCCACTCCGAACCCCAGAGGACCTTGATGACGTTCCAGCCCGCGCCGGTAAAGAGCGATTCCAGCTCCTGGATGACCTGGCCGTTGCCGCGCACCGGCCCGTCGAGACGCTGCAGGTTGCAGTTGATGATGAAAGTCAGGTTGTCGAGCCCCTCGCGGGCAGCGAGGGTCAGCGCGCCGATCGATTCCGGCTCGTCCATCTCGCCGTCGCCGAACACTCCCCAGACGTGACGGCCTTCGCAGGGCCGCAGCCCCCGGTGATCCATGTAGCGCATGAAGCGCGCCTGATAGATCGCGCTCATCGGGCCGATGCCCATCGAGCCGGTCGGGAACTGCCAGAAGTCGGGCATCAGCCAGGGGTGCGGATAGGAGCACAGCCCCTGCCCGCCCACTTCCTGGCGGTAGTTCGAAAGGTTCTCCTCGCTCAGCCGCCCTTCCAAGAACGCCCGGGCATAGATGCCGGGCGCGGAGTGCGGCTGGTAGAAGATCAGGTCCCCGTCGGTGCCGGCGCGGAAGAAGTGGTTGAAGCCCACCTCGAAGATCTCTGCGGCAGAGGCATAGCTGGCAATGTGTCCGCCAAGCTCGCCATAGGCCTTGTTCGCGCGCACCACCATGACGAGCGCATTCCAGCGCATGATAGCGGTGATCCGCTCTTCGATCGCCAGATCGCCGGGATAGGCGCCCTGCCGCTCGAGCGGGATGGTGTTGCGATAGGCCGAAAAGGGCTGATGCCCAGAGAAGATTCCTTGCTCGCGCGCCTGGTCTTCAAGCTGGCTCAACAGGAACAAGCCGCGCTCGGGCCCAAGCTCGCGCACGACGGCATCGAAAGAATCGCGCCATTCACGGGTTTCGATCGGGTCCGGATCGGCGACCGGATAAGCACGCGCGGCATCAAGCGAAAAGGACGCGGTCAAGGGACTCTCCCATTGAATTAATAGATCCGACAATACACGAAACGGCGCGGCATAACATATCGAATTCGCCTTGCCATCCAGACATCTTCAGCATAACCGACTTCCATATCGGAGAGCTGAAGCACAATATGCCAAACAAGATCGATCAGCAGGATCTTCGCATCTTGCGCGAACTGCAGGAGAATGGTCGCCTCACCAACGTCGATCTCGCCCACCGTGTGAATCTGTCACCGTCCCCCTGCTTGGCGCGCGTGCGCGAACTCGAGCGATCCGGCGTGATCGATCGCTACGTCACGCTGCTCGAACCTGCCAGGCTAGGCCTCAACCTGTCGGTATTCATCGAAGTCACGCTCGAACGGCAGGTCGAACAGGCGCTCGAGCATTTCGAAGCCGCGATGAACCGTCACCCGCAAGTCATGGAGTGCTACCTGATGACAGGAGATTCCGACTATCTGCTTCGCGTCATAGTAGAGGATGTCCGCTCGCTGGAACGCTTCATCGTCGACGAGCTCTCGAAGATCACCGGCATCGCCAACATTCGTTCGAGCGTTGCCCTGAAGCAGGCGAAGTACAAGACAGCGCTCCCGCTTGGGGATGCCGTCTGACGGGCCGACATCCCCAGACGCTCAGTCCGCCTTGAGCATCGGCTGGAGAGCGGCCAGCGCCGCCTCCGCGACTAGCGCGTCCTGATGCGACTGAACGCCCGAAACGCCGATGCCCCCGAGCTTCTGGCCGTGGAAGAGAATCGGCACGCCGCCCTCTACCGCCACCCGGTCCATGCTAAGAAGGCCGGGACGGTCCTTGATCATAGCCTCGATCAGCTTGGTCGGAATACCGACAAGTGCGGCGGTGCGAGCCTTCTCGATCGCGGTGCTCACCGATGCGGAGCTGGCATCGTCCATCCGCGACAACAGGATCACCGCGCCGGAAGCGTCAACCACCGCCACTGTCACCGGCCATTGATTGCTCGCCGCCTCCGCATGGCCGGCAGCCACCGCCGCTTCGGCTTCCTTCAGATCCAGTACAAATCGGCTTCGCATCTTCGTCCTTCCTCTCGCTCGAATCGCTGCGCCATTTATTGACTATCCTATCAATTTCTGCCAAGCTGAATTTACTGATCGCCTGATCAAAGTTGTGAGCAGGTGGCCTGGAGACGGATGTGGCAGGTTGCGTTCGCGGAACGCCGTGGGCGAACCGATTCACTTCCCGCCGGATAGCTATATCAAATTATCGGTTACGGAAGGCTTCGAACACCCTATGAGTTACAAGCTCCTGACATGCGACACCTCAATCGGCCCCCGCGTGGGGGTATTGATCGGCGACAGGGTATTTAGCGCCGAAAAGCTGAGCGGCAATCCTGCTTATCAAACGATGCTGGGCGTTCTAGAAGACTGGCAGGCGGCCGACGCCTTCTTCGCGGCCAAGGCTGAAGACGGTGCGGGGGAAGAAAGCAAGCCGCTTTCCGATGTCCGCATTCTTGCGCCGATCCTCTATCCGGGACAGATTTGGGCCGCCGGCGCCAATTACCAGGACCACATCGGCGAGATGGAGGACAGCGAGTACGCCGCGGTCAACGCCAAGACGGTTGCGGGCGGCCGCGCCTGGCATTTCGCGAAGTCCTCACGCGGGGCGATCGTGGGTCACGGTTCCCTCAATCCCCTGCCCTACTACTCGCAGAAGGTGGACTGGGAGATCGAGCTTGCGGTTGTGATCGGCCGGCCGGCCTACCGGGTCAGCGCCGAGGACGCGCTCGACTATGTCGCCGGCTATACCATCGCCAACGACCTGTCCGCCCGCGACTTCGTGGCACGCGAAGGGATCGATCCGGCTTCGCCCTTCCGCTACGACTGGCTGTCGCACAAGGGATTCCAGGGCGCCTGCCCGATGGGCCCGTTCATCGTCCCGGCCCGTTCCATCGCCGATCCGCAGAACCTCGATCTCAAGCTCTGGATCGGGGACGAATTGATGCAGGACTCCAACACGAAGCACATGATCTTTTCGATCGCCGAGCAGATCGAGGAGATTTCCGCCCGGATCACCATGTACCCCGGCGACGTGATCTTGACCGGCACCCCTTCGGGTGTCGGCATGGGTCGAAACCGCTGGCTCCAGACCGGCGAACAACTCCGGCTGTCGATCCAGGATATTGGTGAACTGCGCCACGGCTTTTGCTGAGGCTGGCGGGCGCGACATCCAATAGGAACAGGCAATTACCTTTATGACAACTTTCAACCCATCAATGGCAAGTAGCCCGCTGCCGGTTATCATCGTCGGCGCAGGCCCTGTCGGCCTGCTACTGGCCAGTGAACTGGGGCTGCGCGATATTCCGGTGACGGTGATCGAGGCACGGACCAGCCACCTGCGTCATCCCAAAGCCAACACCCAGTCCGCGCGCTCGATGGAGATCTATCGACGCCATGGGTTGAGTCGCGGCCTGCGCGAGAATGGCCTCCCGGCCGACCGGCGCACAGACGTCGGCTATTTCACCCGTCTGTTCGGGCAAGAGCTGCACCGCGTGCCCTTGGACAGCCCTCGCGATACCGAGGCCAAGGCGCTTGCCGGCGATCCGGAATGGCCGACGCCCGAGCCACAGTACCGTGTGACGCAGATGCTGCTCGAGCCGAGGCTGCTCGAACGGGCCCGCTCATTCCCCACTGTTGAGGTCCGCTTCGGTCATTCCGCCGTCGATATGACCGAAGACGGGGCCGGCGTTTCCCTTACGGTCGAGAATGTCAAAACAGGCGAACGGGAAGTGCTTCGCGCCGCTTATGTGGTGGGCGCCGACGGCGGGCGCAGCTTTGTTCGCCGCAAGCTCGACATCCGCTATTTGGGCGACGACGGCCTGGAGATGGAGTTCATGGGCGGACGGATGCTCGCAACCTATTTCCGCGCGCCCGGCTTCCTCGCTAGTTTTCCGCACGCCGACACGTGGATGCACTGGACAATGCAGCCCGGCGCGCGCGGGATCTTCCTGGTTATCGATCCCGCCAGGCACGAATTTCTCATGCACGTCCAGCTTGGGGCTGACGAGAAGGCCGACGATACGCCCTTCGCGGATCGGCTCGCGGCAGTGGTTGGCAAGTCCGTCGAGCACGAAATCCTCTCTAGCGCCGAATGGCGGGCTGGGCTCGGCTTGGTTGCCGAACGCTATGCACAGGGCAGGTGCCTGCTGGCGGGCGACGCGGTCCACCTCTTCACCCCGACTGGAGGCTTCGGACTGAACACGGGTATAGAGGACGCCTACAATCTCGGCTGGAAGCTGGCCGCCGTCTGCCAGGGAATTTCGCCTGCCGGGCTTCTCGAAACCTATAACAGCGAGCGTCACCCGATTGGCCTGCGCAACACCGGATTTGCGCTGAATCTGGCGAGCGCGGCCGGCTCCTGTCCGGTCACGCCCAATCTTGAAGAACAAACGCCAGCCGGCAAAGCGGCGCGCGAAGTCGCCGTGGAGCACCTGCGCAAGTTCGCTTGGCGCGAATTTAACACACCGGGCGTCCAGCTCGGCGCCCGCTACGACGGTTCCTCGATAGTCTTCGCCGATGAGGAACCATCGCCCGAGGATTCGCCCACCCTCTATATCCCCAGCGGCAAGCCCGGTGGCAGACTGCCGCATACATGGCTGACAGACGGCGCATCGCTGTTCGACCGGCTCGGGCGCGACTTCACCCTGCTGCTCATCAACAAGGCTGACGCGACGACCTGGGCTGACGCGGCTGCGGCCATTGGGCTCGATCTATCCATCCTCGATTTATCGAACGAAGAGGGGCTTGCCGGTCTATACGGCGCGCCAGCGGTGCTTGTCCGCCCCGACCAGCACATCGCATGGCGCGGCTCAGTTATCGGGGCCGATCCTGGCGCGGTTCTGCGCAAGGCTTCGGGCGCCGACCTGGCCAAGGCCGGCCTCGCGAAAGATAATCAGCCTGCACATTGACGGGAGATCAGCGATTATGACCAGTACCAAACCAAACCTTATGTTCAGCCATCTGGGGATTTCCGTTACGGACCTGCCAAAGATGGAAGCGTTCTATACCGACATGATGGGCTTTACGGTGACCGACCGTGGGCCGGTCGCCGGGCTCGACGTCGTGTTCATGTCGCGTGACCCGCTCGATCACCACCAGATCGTTCTCGCGACCGGACGTCCTGAAGTTCTGCCGGAAAACACTGGCAATCCAATGTTCGGCCCGTGCATCAACCAGATCTCGTTCCGTATGGGATCGTTTGCGGACTTGCGCGACATGCACACGCGCCTTCTGGCCGGCGGTTACAAGGAAGAGGGCCTGCTCTGCGCCAACCACGGCCTCGGCTGGAGCATCTACTTCCCCGATCCGGAGCGAAACGTGCTCGAATGCTTCGTCGATTCCGACTGGTACATGGACCAGCCTGCACTTGAGCCGCTCGATTTTTCCAAGACCGACGACGAGATAATTGCGGAAACTAAGGCCATCTGCGAAGCTTCGCCGGGCTTCGAACCGATCGGCGATTGGCGCGCCCGCACGGCACTGAAGATGACGAAATTCCGGCCCGCGGATTGACTATTCACGCTGACTGACAGCCTGCCTGAAGCCAAATCTGTTCGGGCGGGTTGTTCTTAACAAAATCCAGAGCGCGAGAAATATTCGTCAGACGGGTTCGGCATTGATTACGCTGGCGGGTGAGCGTGTCGGGCAGACTTGCGTTACCTCGAAGCCACTCTTCTCCAACAACCGCCTGTAGGCCGACGCCGACCGTTCGCGTCCGCCGGTCACCGTCATCATCAGCATGTCGTACATCCAGCCTGAGTGGGGCACCGGCTCCTCGGGCAGCACGTACTCGACGACGGCCAGGCGACTTTCCCGTGTCACCGCCGCCCGTATGCAGCGCAGGATCGCAATCGCTTGTTCGTCGTCCCAGTCGTGCAGGATCTGCTTTATCAGATAGAGGTCGCCGCCCGCCGGCACTGCCTCAAAGAAATTCCCGCCGACCGCCGAAAGCCGCGACGCTACAGGGTCATCCTTCCAGTTCTGCTCCGCCCTGGCGGCGATTTCGGGCCGGTCGAAGACGATGCCCGTCGCCTCGGGCTGATGCGTCAGCAGCAGCCTCGCGAGACTGCCGAAGCTGCCGCCGACGTCGACAAGCTTGCTGAACGCACCGAACGGGTCGGCCTCGATCAGTGCAGCCTCGATGCGGCGAGTGGTCGCCGACATGCCTTCGGCAAAGGCCGAGGCCATGGCCGGATGATCCTTCATGTATTCGAAGCTGGAGGCTCCAAAGGCAAGGTCGAAGGCGGGTTTGCCTGTCTCCATCGTTCCGGCGAGCGCCTGCCAGGCAGGGTTCATAACCAGATGGCCGAGCGCGATGTAGGCACGCTGCGATTCCGGATGATCTGAGAGCAGCGGCGCCGACAGGGCGGAAGGGCCGTATCGGTCATCACCCAGTTCGGTGAATATGCCTTGAACGGCCAGCACACGCAGGACGCGGTGCAGACTGACTGGATGAGTGCCGGTTGCGCGAGCGACCTCCGCAATGCTGGCGCCGTCCCCGATCGCGTCCGCAATCCGGCGTTCCGCAACAAAGAACAGCAGTTCGCCCAGAGACCAGCGCGGCACCACTTGCCGCCAAAACTCCGCCACTTCCGCATCCATGCTTACCTCCGTTCGGGCCTGACATCTCGACGCTAAATTAACCACATGGACATTATGGGCGATGCAGAGATCGGGCAAGGCAAGAACGCCGCCGGTACGCGGTCAAACGTCCTTAAAGGCAGTTCGGGAAAATGCATTCGAACCGCCATGTCCTTATCGTTTGCCGCGTGCGGCAAGCAAGGGACGATCGTCTTCACCAGCTCGTTAGAGAGCTTGGTTTCAGTGCCACTACCGGGATCCTTACAGCACGCTGAAATTCGCGCTAAGCCGCTTACAGGCACCATGCGCATTGAACGCGTTGACTGGGGGTGTAGATATCTAGCTCATCGAGCCGAGGGACTTCGCTATGCCGACCGTATTCAATCAGGTGGAATCGCTGAACGCCAAACCAGGCAGCCTGTCAGAACAGGAGTGGGCACTCTAGGGCCAGCGCTACTGGCAGATGATCTATCGGCTCAAATCGGCGGTCGAGGATCCGAACATCATGCAGTCCGAGGCGGTAGCTCGGTACCTGGTCGAGGTGGTCAATGCCGAAAACCCGGATGCTCGCCATCCAGTGGATCCCGATGCGAAGGCCATGATCGGGGCAAGTGCGACAAAGTTCGACAGCGAGCTGGACGAGCTCATCCTCAGCAACTTCCGCATAGCGGCGTTCGATCCGGAGCGGGCGCTTTCCCTGGAAGAGCGCCCATCTCCGCCGCTATCAGATCGAAGCCCCGGCGGAATGTCCATCGCGGATTGCAACCTGCAGATACCGTGGCGACAGAGCATCGCCGATGATGCGTGGCCCAAAGCCCCGTTCCTGCAAATCAACATAGATATCCCGGTTGCTGCGGTTCGTCGAAACGAACACGACGACGTCCGCCGGGATATCGAACTCCCCAAAGCCGCTTTCGTACCAGAACGACTCCGGTCCGACGCGCACCGAATTCTCGCCAATAGCGATCGCCCGCGTGCGGATGTGGAAGCTGAAATCGCCTGCCTTGTACATGCGGTTTAGCGCCGGCTCGACGATGCCACCCATGTGAAGCTGGGGGCCGATACCCGGCAACTGGGTGACGAGCACTGTCTTGAAGCCCTTGCCGACCAGCTCTTCAGCGCAGGCAAGCGCCTCGTAGTGGCCGGCATCATCGATCACGACGGCCGAGCCACCATCCGGCAGATCGCAATCCATGAACAGATCATAGGACGAGATTACGTGCCGCTGGTCCATGCCCCGGATTGGCTCCTGCGGATGGGAGACCTGCACGCCGTCCATCCGCGGCAACGATCCGGTGGCGACGATGATCTCGTCCGCACCGAAAGCCGCAACATCCTCGGCATCGACATAAGTGCTCAGCCGCACGTCGACACCCAGCCGGAATATCTCGCGCTCCAGCCATTCAGTGATGTCGCCCAGCTTATGGCGGCCGGCGGAGCGCTTTGCGACCTCGACCATGCCGCCGAGCTTCGAGGAAGCCTCGGCCAGGATCACCTTGTGGCCACGCAGCGCCGCAACTCGCGCCGCCTCCATCCCCGAAGGCCCGCCGCCGATGATCAGCACCGTCTTCGGACTCTCGACAGGCGTGAGGAAGTGGTCGCCCATCACGCGTTCGCGGCCCACCGCGGCATTGACCGTGCATTCCATCCGCATGGCGACCAGCGCGCCGGCGGCGCAGCCCTGGTTGCAGCCGATGCAGGGACGCACCTGGTCCGCTCTCCCGGCGAGGCTCTTGTTGACGAGATCGGGATCGGCGATCAGCCCGCGCACCATGCCGACCATGTCGGCGTCGCCCTGGCGGATCACCTGATCGGCCTCGTCCATCGTCTGGAACCGGCCGACGACGATCGTGGGGATATCAAGCTTGCGGGTGATCTGCGTCGAGGTCGGCAGTTCATAGCCCATCGGCGAGTCCATACCCGCCGAAATCGGTGGGAACATGTGATAGTTGCCGAACGACAGGCTGACATAGTCTGTCAACCCGCGATCGATGAGCATCCGCGTTGCGCGCAGATATTCTTCAGGGCTGAGGCCGCCCTTGAGCAGATCGGGCGAGATCCGGATGCCCACCGCCATGTCCTTCGAAACGGCGCTGCGCACCGCCTCCATCACCTCGATCATGAAGCGCGCGCGGTTCTCGAATGATCCGCCGTAATCGTCCTCGCGCTTGTTGGTGATCGGGCTCAGGAACTGCGCGATAAGGTAGCCGTGGCCGCATTGCACGTCGAGCCCATCGAGCCCGTATTCCTCGCAACGCCGCGCGCACTCGGCGAACGAGCCGACGATTTCGTCGATCATGCCTTTGGTCATCGGGATCGCCGCGACATTGCCGAAGCGACCCGGCAGATCAGACGCCGACCACGGCGGCGAACCGTCGAACAGATGCGCGTTATGTCCGGCGTGCCAGAGTTGCTGGAACAGCTTCATGCCGTGCGGCTTCACGACGTCGACCAGCTTGCGATAGCCGTCGCCGATCGACGGATCGAACAGGTTGAGCGAAAACGGCGTGGTAGGATGAACCGAGCCTACCTCTATGATCGAAAGCGCCACACCCCCGATCGCCCTGCGCTCATGATAGGCGATCAGGTCGTCTGTCATGTAGCCCCTGCCGTGCAGCGTGGCATGGGCTGGACGGACCACGCGGTTCTTCAGCTCCACATTGCCGATCATGATCGGCTTGTCGACATGCGTGTAGGCCATTTCCTTTTATACCCTCCCGCGACCGGCCGCCCTTCCGCCGAGCCTTTGCAATAAGTTTGTCCATCTGGACAATATTTGGCCCGTCGCCAAAGTCAAGCTGTGGCGCACGTTCCGCTGCCTTCGCCATTGGCGCATGGGCGTTCAGCGGATGATTTGCGGATCGTCCACCATCATGATCCGCTTGGCAGCCAGATCTATGAACTTTTCCTCGTCAGGCGCCATCAGCTCCTGAAATTTCGGCTCCATCGCCATGGCGCGGAAATCGTCGATCGTATCTACCCATACTTCCGACATGCCATCGTAGCCGGCCGACTCGACACCGGGAAAGACATCCGTCGGATGAAGCCGGTGTTGAACGTACTTACGGATGTATTTTGCAATTTCCGGCGTTTCCATCGCCAGCTTCGCATGCACGTTCTTCCAATGACTGCAGAACTCCTCGTGCGTGAGGCCGGGCTTGCGTTTGTAGAAACCAAGAACGCAGATCATCTCACTCTCCTCTGAACCGTCCTGTTCAAGAGGCCCCTTGCCGGACAGACCGCCTTGACAAGTTATCCATATGGTCAATAACTATCGCGATGTCGACCCCCCTGGCCGCCATGCGCGCTTTCGACCCACAATGATCAACCCTGACAAAGAGAGGCTTTAAAGCGATGTCCGCAACGGATCCCAAGGGCGTTATCGCCGCATTCATGCAGGCCCTGCAGGAAAAGGACTTCGCGGCGTGGAATGACCTCGTCGACGCGAAGGTCGTTGCCCATTTTCCTTATGCGCCCGAATTCCTCCCGGCGCGATTTGATGGTTTCGACGCATTTCACGGAGCCACGAAGGGACTGTTCGACATGGTCGACACCTTCGCCTTCCTCGACATCGACATCAAGGCAACCGAAGATCCCGAATTTTTCGTGACGACGGCACGCTCGGAAGCGAAGTTCCTGTCCGGCAGGGATTATGCCAACACGTACGTGTTCTTCGATAAGGTGCGCGACGGCAAGATCATCGAGCATTGGGAGCACTTCAACCCGCTGGCGGTGATCAAGGTGGTGGAACCGGCCTGACGTCTGACTGGGGACGCGCAGCGCTCACTTCCCCTTGAACACCACGCTGCAGATGAATGAAATGAGCCGGTGCATCTCGGCCGCGCTGGCCGGATCCTTGCCGGTCAGTATGGTATAGCCGCGCGTCGCCGCGAAGTACGTGCCTGTGCAGCCCAGGATGAGGAAGAACACGTGCGCGGGATCGCCCTCGATGACGGTCCCTTCCGCCTGGCCGTCCGCGATCAGCCCGGTGATTTGCTTGAACTGCTCGCGCAGATAGCGCTCCATCAGCCAGTCCAGCCGCTCCGAAGCCTGCGTGCTCTGCTGCGTTAGAATTCTGAACGCCTGCGGTGATGATGCGGCGGTCTTGGCGTAAATCTCTATGAACAGCCGCAGCTTTTCGGATGCCGATCGGTTTGGATCCTCGCCGATCGCTTCGTCGATCAGATCGGTCAACTGGCAAAGGACGCGGTCCATCACCGCGATCCAGAGCATTTCCTTGTTCTTGAAATGATAGTTCACCAACGAATGCTGGACCCCGGCAAGCTTGGCGATCGATCGGGTGGACGTTCCGATAAAACCGGCGGCGCTGAAACTGTCGAGCGCGACGTCGAGAATGATTTCCCGCATGCGATCCGCCCGCCGCGCGCCCTCCCCCGTGCTCCGCCTGCGGCGGACGCCGTCGGTCGATTGATCCGCCACGTTCACGGCCTTGTCCAAGCCTCGGTGCCTCCTGTTACCCGCTCATCCATGCCGATTAGAGCGTCCGGCACGGCGAGGTCAATCCAGGCGACGGCGACGTGATTCACCCGCCGGAATCCGGGACGAACGGTGGAACAGGCCCGCGGGGGCCATCAATGCGGCGCGACGCTGGTCGCCTGGAAGCTGCAGATCCGCCACGATCCGCCCTCGTTGCGCCAGACTATCGTCGCCCGCGCATCCATTTCGACCGTGGCTCCGTTGGCCTTGATCCGCACCGTCTGGATCATCGGACCGGTGGCCACGGCGATCTCGCCGAAAATCCTTACCGTCACGTCAGGCCGCGATACGGCGAGGAATTCGAGCTTGGCGGCAATGCCTTCCAGATAGCCCCGCTTGTCGTCGCACGATCCGTTGGCGTGAATATGGACGAGATCGTCGGAGATCATTTCGCCCAGCACGGCATAGTTCGCGTCGGTCAGCGCCTTGCAGCGCGCGGCTTCGAGTTCGAGGATCGTGGCTTCGGCCGACATGACATTCTCCCGGATTCGCAACAGGCACACCCGCAAGTCAGGCGCAGCCCAAGGTGATTGAACATTTCATTGTCCGGATGGACAGTTTTTGTCAAAGCTTAACTTGGCAAGCACTCAGGCAGCGATATCCGCGATGCAGGCACGGGCAGCCAGGGCCACTCGCACACGCCCGCCGGTCTGCGCCTCTGGCAGTTCGGCGACCTCGCGCGCGACCGCGGCCAGAGAGCTCAGATCGATGCCGGTTGCCACGCCCATGCCGTCGAACATGTAGACCAGGTCCTCGGTGGCGACATTGCCGGTCGCGCCCGGAGCGAAAGGACAACCGCCCAACCCGGCAACCGAAGCGTCGAACACGCGCACGCCGGCGTTCCATGCCGCCAGTGTGTTGGCCGCGCCAAGACCGTAGGTGTCGTGCGCATGGAATGCCCAGCGCGCCACTTGCGGGAAGCGCTCCATCGCAGTCGTGAACAGCCCTTGCACGTGGGCCGGATTGACCCGTCCGGTGGTGTCGCACAACGCCACTTCCGCCCGCGGGGCCATATCCGCCATGCCGTCGAGCAGCGCCAGCGTCTCGGCCTCGTCGATGCGCCCGAGATGCGGGCAATCGAAAGCCGTCGCGAGATTCAGGCGCAGCCCGGTGCCCTCGGGCAACATGGCGACGATCCGCGCATATTCCTCGGCTGATTCGGCGGGAGCGCGCCGCACGTTGCCGCGATTATGACGTTCGCTGACCGACAGCACGAAGGCGAGGTGCCTGGCCCCGGCTTCCAGGGCGCGTTCCGCGTGCCGCGCGGTGGGCACCAGCACCTGCGCCTCCAGGCCGGGCAGCGCCTGGGCTGCCGCCAGCACCTCGGCGGCGTCGGCCAGTTGCGGCAGAGCCTTGGGGCTTACGAAGGATGTCGCTTCCATGCGGCGGATGCCAGCGGCATAAAGCGCCTCGATGATCGCAATCTTGCGCGCGGTGGGGATGAACGGCGCCACCGACTGGAAGCCGTCGCGCGGGCCGACCTCGACGATCTCCACCCGGTCTTTCGCAGCGCCCATCATATCACTCCTTCTTCGCGCAGGGCGGCGATTTCCTGCTCGCTCATGCCGAGCAAACCACCAAGCACGTCTTCGTTGTGTTCACCGATATCCGGCCCGGTCCAGCGCACTTCGCCTGGCGTCTCCATGATGTTGGGAACGAATCCGGCGTGCGTCACCTTGCCAAAATGGGGATCGATGACTTCGCGCACCATCCCCCTGGCAAGATATTGCTCGTCCTCGGCACAGTCCTTCGCGGTATAGGCCTTGGAATTGGGGATGTCGGCCTCGGTCAGGATCGCGATGAGCGCATCCGCATCCAATTGGCGCGACCAGCCGGCGATGGCGGCGTCGATTTCGACGACATTGCGGACCCGAGCCGCATTGCCGTCATAGCCTGGCGCGCCGATCCATCCGGGCTTGCCGATCAAGGTCGCGAGCCGCGCGAAGATCGGCTCCGAATTGGCGGCGATCAGCACCCAACTACCGTCACGCGTGGGATAGGCGTTGGAAGGCGCGGCGGTCGCGATGCCTCCGCCCATCGGTTCCTTGATCTTGCCGAGCCGGCCGTATTCCGGAAGCATGCCCTCCATCATGCTGAGGATGCTTTCGGTGAGCGCGACGTCGACAGTCCGCGCCTCTCCGTCTCCTCCGGTCCTGTCGCGCTGCCAGAGCGCCGCCATGATGCCGAAGGCGGCATAGAGCCCGGCAATCGAATCGCCGATGCTGACGCCGACGCGAACCGGCGGCAGGTCGGTGGTGCCCGGCGCATGGTTGGAAAGATAGCGCAGGCCGCCGATAGCCTCGCCGATCACGCCGAAAGCGGCGCGGTCACGCCCGGGCCCTGTCTGCCCGTAGCCTGAGATATGCGCGACGATAAGGCGCGGATTGACGCCTCGCAGCGCCTCCGGCGCCAGTCCCAGCCTGGCCAGTTGCCCGGGCCGAAAATTCTCGACCACCACATCGCATTCGCCGGACAGCTTCTTGACAATCTCGCGTCCGCTGTCGGACTTGAGGTCAAGCGTGACGCTGCGTTTGTTGCGGCCATGCATCGACCACCAAAGCGAACGGCCTTCGACCTTTTCGCCCCAGTCTCGCACGGGATCGCCGCCCTTGGGCTCAATCTTGATCACGTCGGCACCAAGATCGGCCAGCAGGCGCGTACAGAAAGGGGCCGCCACGAAATGGCCGATTTCGAGGACTCTCAGCCCCGCTAATGTTGCCTGCAACTCGCCGCTCCTCGAAGTTCGAATCGTTCCTGATCCGATTACGATCAGGCCCGGATAACCTTGCTGTAGTCCACGCCCAGATCGTCCATCACCCGCATGGCCACAGGACGCCCGCCGCCGGTGACGCCGCCGCCGGGATGCATGAAGGGGCCGCAAAGATAAAGCCCCTGCGCGCCGGGAACACGGTACTGCGCCAGTTCCATCGTCGGGCGCATACCCAGCGACTGGTAGATGTAAGAGCCAAGCCCCATCACGTCGCCGCGCGTAAAACTGCGCGAATAACGCTGCATGTCGAGCGGGCTTTCAATGTGCCGTCCCATGACCGCGCCGGGCACGTTCGGCGCATAGCGACCGAGCCGCTCGAGCAGGTAGTCTGCATGCTTTTCCTTGACCTCGTCCCAACGCTGCGCTCCGCCACGCAGTTCGAAGGGCACGAGATGGATGTAATAGAGCGTATGCTTGCTTTCGGGCGCGCGGCTCGGATCAAGATTGGTATGGCACGCGACATGTCCGATGAAGCGCTTCGGGATGTCGCCATAGCGCAGATCGTCGAAAATGCGGCGGAATTCCTCGAACTCCATCGAGTCGATGAGATTAACCCCGAGCGAATTGTTCGGTCCTTCGCCGCAATTCCATTTCGGCCGCTCCGATAGCGCACAGTGAAAGCTGACCTCTGCGTACAGGCTGCCATGCGTTGCGGCAGCCCGGGCGGCCACGCCGGAATCGATACCCTCGACCATCGCACCCAGCATGTGCGGATGAATAGCCGCGATCACCGCCTTGCGCGCCTCGATTACTTCGCCGTCAGCCAGTTCGACCGCGCGCGCAGTGCCGCCGCTCACCAGCACGCGTTTTACTTGGGCTCCGCAGCGAATCTCGCCGCCATTGTCCTCGATCGCGGCGCGTAGCGCATTGCTGAGCTTTTGCGTGCCGCCCTTGACCAGGCCGCCCGGCGCCGAGTGGGACGATCCGATCAGGAAGAACATGTTGATGCCGGTGGTCTTTTCCTCGGGCCCGCACAGCGTCTCGGCCGCCCATTTAAGGAAGTGCATCCGCACCCGGGGGTGCTCGAAATTCTCGATCACGACGTCATAGGCGCTCTTGAGCATGGCCAGCAGCAACTCGCGGCCGACCGGCATTTGCTCAAGCATGGCGACGAAAGCGCCGAAACCGGGCGCCGGACGGTTCATTGCCATGCCAACGACCGGTCCGATTCCTGCCATAAATTCCGCCATGCGGCGGTAGGAGGCGGCATCGGGCTCGCTGAAACGGGCAATTTCCGCGCATGTACGATCCAGATCCTTATAGCACGACAAGGTCTCGCCATCGTCGAACACGGTCATGAAACTCGCGTCGGGATAGGCGAATTCGAGACCGTGGCGCGATATCAGGCCCAGCTCGTCATGCGTGACAATCGGATGCGCCTGAAGGTGCGCAATACCCGTTGCGTGCGGATCATGGATGAAGCCGGGGACGGTCAGTTCGCGACTGACGGTGCCGCCGCCAATGAAATCATGCTGCTCGAGCACTTGCACCGAAACGCCGCTCCGGGCCAGATAAGCCGCCGCGGTCAGGCAATTGTGACCGGCACCCACGATCACGACGTCGAATTTTGCAGACATTGTGCGTCACCTCTCCCGATCTGATGGGACACCAGCAACGAGCGCCTGCCCCAGTCAAATTAACATTCATGACAATTATTCAATTGCAACTACACCAGAGCAACTGGTCTTGTCGAGAGGCTGCAAGCGCAAACCGGACAAATGGATCTGGCGACACACGCATTTCCGGAACTGCCCGAGGACGTGGGCCGGCCAGGAATCCCGCCCCCTTGACATCCGCGCGCACCCTGGAATGCGAACCCGTTTAATTTTTATCCCAGATAATATATATTGACAAGGCGAGCTATCTGCGAGCAAATTGCAAAAGAGAAGAACTGCGGATTCCACCCGACCGCCGGAGGAGCCACGGTTGCATTGAACGCGTAATGTGAGGACAGGATGGCAACGGCGCCCACGCTTAAATCTCCCGACGTATCGCAGATCCTGGCATCGGCCCGAGCCCTCGTTCCCGAATTGCGGGCCATGAGCGCGGACATCAACCGCGCCCGCATGGTCCCGGAAAGCGTGATCCAGCGGCTGCAGGATGCCGGGCTGATGGGCCTGACGCGCTCCGCCCTCTACGGTGGGCCCGAACTTGACATGTCGCTGGTATTCCAGATCGGCCAAATCCTTGCAGAAGGCGATGGCTCGACTGCGTGGGTCTACTGCGTCACCAACAGCCATGACCATCTGGTCGGCCTTTATCCCAAGGCCGTGCAGGACACCTATTGGGCCTCACCGCGTCCGCTTTGCGCGTCGAGCTATCAGCCCCAGGGCAAAGTCACGAAGGTTGACGGCGGCTACCGGCTGACCGGCCAGTGGGGCTTCTGCTCGGGTATTGACCATTGCGACTGGGTCGTGGTGGGCTCCCTCATCTTTGGCGAAGGCGGTCCGCCGCGTCTCGGCCTGTTCATGCTCGAACGCAGCGAATACGAGATCGTCGACGATTGGTACATGATGGGTCTGTCGGGCACCGGCTCGAAGACAGTGAAGGTCGAGGATATGTTCGTTCCCGACGAACGCATGCTCGACAACGCCGATGTCATGAACGGAAAGACACCCGGCGCGGCGATCCACGGCAATCCGCTGTATCGCACCTCGATCTGGCTGCTGTTCGGATTTTCCATCCTCGCCCCGACGACGGGTATCACGCGTGCGGCCTATAACGATACCGTCGCCGCGATGCGCGAAAAGGCCGCCAGCAAGGATCCGATCTTCGCGGCGCGCATACCGGCCATCCAGCAGCGGCTCGCCGAAATCTCGGTGAAGCTGGACGCCTGCGAACTGCTTTACCAATCGAGCTTGCAGGAATCGGAAGCGTTGGTCATGGCCGGCAAATCCGCAAGCGACGAGATCCGTACACGCAATCGCCGCAACCAGGCATTCATCGCTTTCACCTGCCGCGAAGTGCTCGACAGCATGATGCAGATGGCGGGTGGACGCGGCCTGAAGGACGAAGCGACCGTACAGCGTGCGCTTCGCGACGTTTACGCCATCTCGGCGCATCCTGGCGGCAATCTCGATTCGGCGTTCGCGAGCTTTGGCTCGGTGGCGCTGGGCGGACCGCCCACTGAAATGTTCTGCTGAGACGGTTGCTCCGGCCACCCGGCCGGAACGATCCGCGGATGTCGGAGCCTCATGCCGTTGGTGCCGGCGATTGAAAACGATAGCGAATGCTAACATGTTCGGGATGAAGCGATGACGGACGGTCAGGACAAACTGGAGCGACGCGTAACGGCGGGACTGCGGGGAGCAAGTTGGAACCCCGAACTCGTATCGGAGGATATGCGGACATCCGTGCACCCGCTCCGCACTGCGGATGATGCGCCGGTGATCGGCTATCTGCACCGCAAGGGCGGAGAACGTACGGCGGTATTCATCATGCACCCGCGCGAACTGTTAGTGACGCACTACATGGTCCCACACCTCGTCAACGCTGGCTATGCCGTCTGGACCCAGGGGCCGCGTACCGTGGGCAACGACCTTCGCCTGGAACACGAGAGCGCTATTCTCGACGTCGCCGCAGGCGTGGTCGAACTGAAGCGCCTCGGTTTCGAAAACGTCGTCATGCTGGGCAACAGCGGCGGCGCAAGCCTGTTCGCCTTCTATAACCAGCAGGCCGTCGCCGCGCCGGAAAACCGTATCGCACGCACGCCGGGCGGCAAGCCGGTGAAGCTCGCGGAGGCCGAAATGCCGGTTCCAGACGGCTTCGTATTCGTCGCGCCGCACCCCGGCCAGGGCGTGCTCCTGATGAACATGATCGATCCTTCGATAACCGATGAGGACGATCCCTTTTCGATCGATCCGGCGCTCGATCCGTTCAGCGCGGACAACGGCTTCAAGGACGGCAAGGACAGCGGCGCGAGCTACCCGGCTGAATTCCTCGATCGCTACCGCGCCGCCCAGCGCGCGCGCGTGGAAAAGATCGACGCCAAGGCTCGCGCGCTGATCAATATCCGCATGGCCGCGCGCAAGCAGGAAGCGGCGGGCGAGCCGATCGAGAGCCGCTATGCCTCCACCTACTCGGGCATCTTCGAGGTCTGGCGCACCGATGCCGATCCGCGCTGCTTCGATACGTCGCTCGATTCCTCGGACCGGCGCTGGGGCAGCGTCTGGGGCGCGAAGCCCGTCACATCGAATGTCGGCAGCGTCGGCTTCGCGCGCGTCTGCACGCCGGAAAGCTGGCTTTCGACCTGGTCGGCGCTGTCCAGCAACGCCAGCTTCGACAAGGCGGGGCCTTCGATCACCCAACCCAGCCTGACCATCTACTACACCGGCGACAACAGCGTTTTTCCCTCCGATGTCGCCAGGATCCAGGACGCCATTGCAGCGACCGACAAACAGCGCATCGACATTCGCGGCAACCACCATGGCCAGTCGCTGCGTCTCGATGAGGAAAGCGGGCAGGACATCGCCGCCAGGGCGATCGTCGGCTGGCTCGATGCCCACTTCGTGGAGGTTCCGGCATGATCGGCGTTCGCGAGCCCCTTCCCGGTGTCGTCTATTGCCCGCAGGACCGGTTGGAAGCCTACGTCGCCGCGGGCAACCTTCCGACAACCGGTATCATCGACGAACTGATCGCCAGCTTCGCCGCCAATGCGGACCGCCCCTGTCTCGCCACGGCGGATCGGGTGATGACCTATGCCGAAGTAGACGAGGCAAGCGACCGCTTCGCCGGCGCGCTGATCGATCTGGGCCTCAAGCCCTATGAGCGGGTGCTGTTCCAACTCCACAACTCGCCCGAAGAGGTCATTGCCATCATTGGCTGCATGAAGGCCGGGCTGATTCCCACCTGCACGCTGCCTGCGCATCGCGAAGCGGAGATCGGCTACATCGGCCGCCACGTGGACGCTCGCGCCCATATCGTGCAGGGCGACGAAGCGAAGTGCGACCTGATCGACTTTGCCACGCGCATGGCGCGTGACGAAGTGCCGACCATCCGCCGGATCATCAGCGTTCGCGGACAACCGACCGAAGGCGTGCCGCGGTTGGAGGATCTGATCGCGGATCAGGATCCAGCGGAGGCGAAGCGGAAAGTAGCCGAAGTGCCGCGCGACCCGTACCAGGTTGCCATCTTCCAGCTTTCCGGCGGCACCACCGGCGTTCCCAAGGTGATCCCGCGCATGCAGAATGACTATCTGCTCAATGCCCGGCTCACAGCGCAGACCCTGGACTATCGCGCCGATGACGTGATGTTCATGCAAATGCCGATCATCCACAACGCAGCGATGATCTGCTGCCTGATGCCCATGCTGATCACCGGAGGCTGCTACACGATTTCGCGGGACATGAAGGTGGAAAGCTGGGCTGAGGTCGCACGCGCCCATCCGCCGACAGTGGTCGCGATCATTCGCGCCCTCGTTCCCCGCCTGGAGGGCATGATCGAGCTGGCGCCCGGCGCAATTGACCGGGTGCGCTTTTTCTGGACCCCGGACTCGGCCAAGCTGCTGCGCGAGAAGTACCGCAAGCCGGCCTACAACATGTTCGGCATGTCTGAAGGCATGAATCTCTATTGCCGCGAGGGCGACCCGGACGAGGCGCTGGACTGGACGGTGGGCCGGCCGATGTCGCCGGTGGACGAGATCCGGCTGGTGAAGCCGGGCACCCTGGAGCCGGCGGAGCCGGGCGAAATCGGGGAAATGCAGGCGCGCGGCCCCTATACGCTCAGCGGTTATTACAATGCGCCGGAACGCAACCGCGACGCCTTCACCCCGGACGGCTTCTACAAGCCGGGAGACCTGCTCGAAACGCGGGTGATCGACGGCACGATGTACTATGCCTTCGCCGGACGCACCAAGGACGTGGTCGACCGCGGGGCGGAAAAGATCAACTGCGAGGAAGTCGAGCATGCTGTGATGTCGCACCCGGCGGTTGCCAGTTGCGCCGTCGTCGGCATGCCCGATCCGGTGCTGGGCGAACGCGTCTGCGCCTACGTCACGCTGCGCGGGGGATTCGACAAGCCCGAAGTGCCCGAGATGCAGGAACACCTGCAGGGCATCGGAATGGCCAAGTTCAAATGGCCCGAACGCATCGAAGCGATCGACGACCTGCCGACCACCAAGATCGGCAAGCTCGACAAGGCGGCATTGCGCAAGGACATCACCGAGCGCTTGGCAGCTGACCAGCCCGAACCGGCAGGAGCGACGAAATGACCGATATGGCACTCAAGCTGAACGGCGCGCACCACATGGCACGGCCGACCTGGAAGCTGAAGGAGACCGTAGCTTTCTATCGGGACGTCCTGGGGTTGGAACTGGTCCACTGTGTCTCGGCGCGCGGCTGGGGCCGGGGTTACCATCCCGATTTCCTGCACTTCTTCTTCGACAGCGGCAACGGTTCGACTATCGCCTTCTTCTATTACCTCGGCCATGAGCAGCCCGATCACCTGCACCATCGGCCCGAGTTCGACAACGACGCGCATCACAATGCCTGGCGGGTCGAAACCAAGGAAGAGCTGGAGACCTGGCGCAAGCGCCTGGAGGATAACGGCGTCGAGATCATGTATCAGATCGAGCACGAAGTGGTGGAATCGATCTACTTCCGCGATCCGAACGGCTATTATCTCGAGATCGGCCGGCCGTTGCGCTCCTTCGTGCCGATCGACGTGAGCGATGCCGAACTCACGCTCGAGGCAGCGATCGCGCTCGAGGAGGAAATGGCCGCCAGGGGCGAGAAGCTGACCGCCATCGAGCCGGTATGGAAAGCCAAGGGCGAGCTCGTCGCCCGCAGGCTCGGGAAAGCGGCCTGAACAATGGGCGTACAGATCTTCGTACCCGACATTCCCGAATTCACCCCTCTGCTCGACGGCGCGCGCAAGACCGGCGGCTGCACGGTCGAAGCCCCGCGCTCAGGCTACTGGACCATCAAGTCCGAAAACGAACTGCGCTTCGAGCGCCGCGCGCTAGGCCTTGGCCCGGCACTCTGGAACAGCGCCCTGTGCGGCGGCTTCCAGGGCCGCATCGAGGAATATGGCCGTGACGTATTGCGGATCGTCAGTGACGACTGAGATGAACGATGCAAGCGAACATCTGATCTCCACCGATCCGCTGATTGTCCGCCGACGCGTGAGTTGGGGCGAGTGCGATCCGGCGGGCGTGGTCTATACACCGCGCTTCGCCGAATATGTCGTCTCGGCGATGGACTACTGGTTCAAACATGTCCTCCAGCATTCGGATCGCCCCCATCCGTTGCGAAAGCAGGTCGTCTATCCGATGCGCGCGATGTCGTTCGACTTCACCGGAATGCTCGAGCCCGACGATCAGTTCGACATCGAGGTCCGGTTGGCGAATATCAGCACGCGCACCCTGACCCTGGCCGTGGAAGCACGGCACGAAAAAAAGAGGCGCCAGGCCTTCTCCGCGTCGCTGACCGTCGTTGCCTACGATCAGGAAAAGAAAGCCGCGGTTCCCATCCCTGAAGAACTCCGTTGCCAGCTAAGGCGTATTCAGGCCGAGCAGAACGGATAGCTTGCGGCGGGAAATTAGTCACCGTCAAGCCATGCCCGCGCTTTTGCACTCAGTGCTTCCATCGCCGGTCCGGTCCGCCCCGGCAGGTCGTCGTGCACCTGCATGCCCATCAACGACTGGACATAGGCAAGGTGCCGGTAGCCGGTAGGAAAGCGCGCGAGACGCTCCGGATCGAGCGGTGGCAACACCTGCCCGCTGCAGGCCACGATCCGGTCACGATCATAGGCCGGATGCCGCAGCACAATCGCCCAGCGCCCATCCCGGCATTCGAGCAGGTCGATGAAACGCCCCCGGCACTCGACGTCGCAGGCTATTCCGTCGAGGCTGACACGCTGCGAGATCATCAGGCGCGAATGCGCGACCGCGCGCTCCCCGACGATCTCAATCGCCAGTCCGCCGATGGTATGGACGACGTCGAGCCCCGCGTCCCAGGCGCGTCTGGCGTTGCTCACGAATTCGGCCGCCGAGGCCTCGCCTCCGGTCGTGATCATTCTGCCGTCGGCATGCCAAGCCCCCGCCAGTCGATCGAAATCCCCGGTATCGCGCCAGATCACCCAAGACTCGATCAGTCGGCGGATACTGTCTTCGGCGCTGCAATCAGTCATTCATCCCTCCGTTCGTGCTTTCCGCTACATTCCCCCCTCCCCCCAGGCGGGAATGGCCCGATTCGACGTGGTGACAAATTGATGTGTGCCGGAACGTCGGAAATGGCGATTTGGCCAAAACCTATCGCGGCAACAACCTGCAAAACGCCCGATTGGCACGATTAAACAAGATATTGGCGCTCACTATTATGACGCCGATTTGCTCCGCCAGTTCGATGAGATCACAATCTGGCCAAAGGGCAAAACGGGAGAACCTGCTGTGATTGGTGCGAAGCGGCGCTTCGATGAGATTACCGAGCCTAATTACCCGCGTAACTGCTGGTGGGTCGCAGGCACGATCGACGAGATTGGAAGCCAGCCCATTGCGCGCCGGCTGCTGGGCGAAGCCATCGTGCTTTATCGTACGGGAGATGGGCGCGCCGCAGCATTGGCGGATCGCTGCCCCCATCGCTGGGCTTCGCTTTCCAAGGGATATGTCGAAGGCAACGAGCTTGTCTGCGGATACCATGGCGCCCGCTTCGGCGCGAACGGCAAATGCCACGTCTTTCCGACACAGGATAAAGTGCCCGAAGAAGCGAAGGTGCGCTCCTACCCGGTGATCGAGCAGTTTCCCTTCATCTGGATCTGGATGGGCGATCCCGAAGGGATTGCGGATGCACCCAAGCCCTATCGGTTCGACTGGGCGGAAAATGCGGACCATCTGGTCGCGCGCGGTTCCACGCCGATTGATGCGAACTACTTCCTGATCCACGAGAATCTCCTCGACCTCACGCATTTCAATTACACGCATCGCAACTCGCTGGGGGTCGACGACACGCCGGTGGCCAAGTTCTCGCGGGATGGCGACAGGGTTTCATTCCTGATGCGCAAGGAGGACACACAGCTTACGGCGGTCGAGCGCGCGGTCGTCGGCGTGGATCACCGCTTCAACCGCGTCATCAACGCCTGGTTCGAAACGCCGGCCGTCCATGTGGGACATGTGGAACTGTATGACCGGGAAGCAACCGGGCAGGAGCGCACGAATTACACGAGCTGGATCACCCATCTCGTCACGCCGGCCGCGCCCGGCATCACGCATTACTGGTGGATTTTCGCACGCGATTACGGCACCGACGCTTCTCCCGAAGAGTTGGCGGTCGGCCTTGATTTCATCTTCCGCGAGGACAAGGTCATGCTGGAAAACATCCAGGCGAATGCTGCGCTCGACATGGGTAAAGGCGAATCCACCGAAGTGAGCTTCAACGGCGACATGGGCGGCCTGCTGGCCCGCCGTGTCTTGAAGAAGCTGCTCCAGGCAGAACTATAGGCCCAAACCGGTCCGCCGAAAGCATCTTGGTCTGGAGCCATGCCGGTTCACCCTGCCGGCATGCCGCAGATCGATTTGACTTACATGAATTCGGTGAGGCCGATCGCGCCGCCCTCGCGCCCGTTGCCCGATTTCCTGAAACCGCCGAAGGGAACGGCCAGACTTGCCGCCCAGCCGTTGAATGGTCACGACCTCGGCCCGCAATTTCCGGGCAACCGCCGCAGCCGCCTGCGGATCGCCGCCGACGGGCCATATTCCGTGTCATTCGCCAGAGCTATGCCTTCAACAAGGGACGAGTAAGAGTGATTGTCGCGACCGGGCCAAAAGCTTCTCTTTCCGGAATTGAATCTAGAAGCGTTCGCCCAACAGGCTCCCAATCGGCGCCCACGTGCAAGATCGTAGAGCGGTCCATCTTCGTCCTGACGCTGGTTACGGTGATCGGACGTTTGAGGCCGATTTCTGCGATAATTTCGACGATCCGCTTGAACATCTTCTTGTTGCGGAGGCGCGCGTGGTCAGGGATGAACCCAACGAGCCTTTCTCAAAAAATTCATACGTGCTAGGTTCCAAAAAAAGAGGATGCATGGGGAGGCGCCATAGGGTGGGACTTTCGAGACCTTTTCTCTCTTTCGTGGATCGCGCCACCCTTCAGCGCATGCCAGACGAGCTTTGCAAGGTGGCGAAGCAGTGGCGTGCCGATTTTCCCGGTGGCAGGAAGGAGCGTTACGCTTGTCGCCTCTCTTGGCTTGCAGATTGGTATTTCGTTAGATCTACAAGT
Organism: Sphingobium sp.; assembly: GCF_032153725.1. Taxonomy (GTDB): domain Bacteria; phylum Pseudomonadota; class Alphaproteobacteria; order Sphingomonadales; family Sphingomonadaceae; genus Sphingobium. Next base: position 66,552 of record NZ_JALDYQ010000007.1, read on the forward strand.
CAAGGCGTCGATATACGTTGGGAATTTGGAGCGCGACCGCCATCGGACTACGCGGTTCTGGTATTGTCATTCGGACGATCGATATCCGCAATGAATTCCGCATCCATTGGCAAACCGGGCACAATCGGTCTTTTGCGGTTTATAGATTGCAGTGACTTCAGGCCCCCATCTGAATTTGATTATTTAATCGCTCACGTGCCGCGCACTGCACTGGAGACTGAACTCGGCGAACCAGCGCCTTATGGCTGCGCCATCCCGGCATATCGGGGTGCGGGTGCGGTTCTGGCCAGTTCGTTGCGCGCGTTGGCCGATTGCTCTCTGCGCGATGAGACTGACCAGTCCCTTCGTTCTTTGCTGCCAGAATATGCGCGACTGATCCAGACCACGATGATGCGGGTTCAATCGGATTGCGTGAGTGACATTACCAGCGAACAGATGGAGACAGTTCGGGATTATCTCCAGCAGCATCTCTCCGATCCTGCCCTCACGTCTGAACAGGTCGCGGTTGGGTGCGGAATGTCCCGGCGCCAGCTCTACAGGCATTTCGAAGGAACCGGGCAGGGCTTTGCCGAAATGCTGCGCATGCTGAGACTGGATCGGGCTGCGTTCGAATTGCGTGATTCACCTCGACTTTCGATAGCGGAGGTGGCGTATCGCTGCGGGTTCGAGAACCCGGTCTCCTTCTCCCGCAGTTTCAAGGCCCAATTCGGGTGTAGTCCCCGAGATATGCGGGGCTGAAGCCTGACTGCGGAAGGTTGCCTTTCCAGCTTATCTTTGGCCGTTACTCAAATCCCCATTCGACGAGAGTCTGTTCTTTTTCGAATTTGCTTGGCCATGGGATATCGAAGTCGAGGGTTGCGGTCGGGAGCGGCAGGCGGGTGAGGTCGAAGCCGGGATCGGCAGCCTCGTCGGGGTGGAGCGGGATGCGTTCGTTGAGGATACGGCGCACCGCGCCGAAGACGAGCGGCTGGTTGATGCAGTTGACCGCGAGCAGATCCTCGCCGCGATAGTAGAACAGGCTGAAGCGCCCGTCGGCGGGCTTTCCGCGCAGCACCGTGCGGTCGTAGCCTTCGGAGACGCCGACCGATTGCAGGCGCAGCTTGTACTGATCCGACCAGACCCAGGGCGACTGGATATAGGGAAGTTCATGCCCCGCAATAGTGGCGCCCGCGGTTCGGCCCTGCTCGACAGCATTGTGGACCGTCTCGAGCCGCAGCCGCTTGCCGGTCAGGGGATTGGGATGGTTGGTGCAGTCGCCTGCCGCGACGATGTTCGGATCATTGGTGCGGGCAAGCTCATCGACGACGATGCCATTGTCGCATTCGACGCCGGCGGCCTGCGCCAGCTCGACATTGGGGATCGCGCCGATGCCGACCAGCACCATGTCTCCGGCAAAGACGCGCCCGTCGGCCAATTTCACCACGACCGCCCCATCGGCGAGCGGACGCAATTCCGCCACCTCGGCGCGCAGCACGATGCTGACGCCATGCATCAGATGCTGGTCGAGCAGGAAGCCCGCCATCTCGCCGTCCACGAGCTTGGGGATCAGGCGATCCGATGCAGCGAGCAGGGTCACGTCGAGCCCGGACTGGACCAGCATCGCCGCTGTTTCCAGCCCGATGAAGCCGCCGCCGATGATGACCGCGCTGCGGCTTTCGGCGAGGCGCACCCGCAGCCGGTCGACATCGTCCAGCGTCCGGATCGAGAAGATATTGGGCAAATCGGCACCTGGCAGGTCGAGCAAGCGGGAGCGGGTTCCGGTGGCGATCGCCAGCTTGTCATAGGGCAGGACGGTGCGGTCATCGAGCGTGACGCTTTGAGCCGCGCGGTCGATAGCCGTCGCACGGCGCCCCAGCCGCACATCGACGGCATATCTCTCGTAGAAGGACCGGTGCCGGTACAACAGCCAGTCCTGATCGTGCAGGCCCGTCAGATATTGCTTGGACAGCGGAGGGCGCTGATAGGGCAGTACCGCTTCCTCGCTGACCAGCGTAATGCCTCCCTCGTAGCCGCGACGGCGGGCTTCATCGATGATCTGCGCCGCAGCCTGGCCGCCTCCGATGACGACCAGACGCTCGTCGCGCGTCTGCCAACCGCTGCTCTCCATCTCTCAAGGCTCCAGATAATAGATTTGCGGCTTGGCGCCCCGACTCTCCGCCAGCACCTTGTGCTCGCGCGTGGCCAGCAACTGCGCCACCTTCGACCCCGGATCGTGGATGTCGCCAAAGTGGATCGCCCGCGTCGGGCAGACGACCTGGCAGCTCGGCGCTTCATTGACCTCCAGCCGGTGCGCGCACGCCGTGCATTTGTCCGCTGTGCCATGCTCCGCATCGAACGACAGCGCATCATAAGGGCACGCCTCGCCGCAGCGCTGGCAGCCGATGCACTTGTCCTCGTCCAACATCACCAGCCCGTCCTCGTCCCGTCGCCACAGCGTGTTCGTCGGGCAGGCGCTGATGCAGGGCGCATCCACACAGTGGTGGCACATGGTCGGCAGCCATTGCTGCGACAGGTTGGGAAAAACCCCCTGCGGCTTCTCGAAAATCGGATCGCGGTTCGAATCCAGAACCTTCAGCCGGAAACGACCGCTCTCCACATCATTCTCAACCTTGCACGCAATCACGCACGTATCGCACCCAATGCAACGCTTCATGTCGATGACGAAGGCCAGCTGCTTGTTCATAACATCTTCTCCCCGACGTCCCAGGCGATGATCATGGCATTCGGCGCGTCCCTTCCCGCTGCCCCTTCTCGAGCAGCCAGCGACGAAGCTTCAGCAAGCGCACTTGGCGGTGATGCCGTACATCCCAGATCCCACTTCCTGATGGAGATCACAGAGCGGCTAACGTCCTCTCGCCATCAACGGCAAGGCTCTGTAGGATAGATCATTCTCCAATCCGCCTGTCTCACCGAACGACTGCAGCAGGCGCGCGTCCGCTTCCGCCACTTCCGCAGTAAAAGCAGCGTCCCAGGCCAGATGTCTGCAGGCGAGCTTCCACTCGCCATGCCGGCATTCGTAGTTGTCGAGATAGCGCCCTGTCACGATGAGATGCTTTGGCTCCGCGCTACTGGTGCGCTGATTTGCTATGAGTTCTGCGCCAATGGTGCGATGATATGCGATGAAGTAAAGCTCCCCATCCGCTCGATCTCCATCGATCCGGTATGAGGCGTTGCAAACGAAGTGATTGGTAAGCTCAAAAGCTTCCATGGCACCCGACAGCCATTCCAGGCACTCATCAACAGATCCGGAAAATACATTGCCAACTTTATATACGGCATCGTCGTGAAAGAATGTACGAAGGAGATCATAGTCGCGTCGATCGGCCGCCCTGCAGAAACGCATTACCAGATCATTTAGTGCATTCTTTGCCAACATATTGTCTATGGCAAGATTTCTTTCTTCACTGCTCATTTTCGTATCTCCGACTATATACCGCGCTTCCGATGAAGTTCTTGTGCCCGGCCGCGGAATCCTTTCTTCCCCCGGCAGGGCCGGCTGCTCCTCTCAAGCAGCCGGCAACCGATGCTTCAGTAGGTGAATATGGCGGTGATGCCGTACATGCGCGGTTCGGCTTCCTGATACAGAAGCGATGTGGGCGTATAGAAGACCGAGTTCGCCCGCTTTGCCTGCGTCAGGTTCGTGACGAAGGCCCGCAACATGATATGCTCGCCAGGCAAAGTGTAATCCAGCGACAATTTGACAAGATGGTAGCTTTTCTGGCGGCTACCATCCGTATGCCAGAAAAAGCCGTCATTATAATACCAGCTTCCGCTCGCCCCGATGATTCCGCCGTTCGCCAGTTCCTTGCGATAGTCCAGTGAACTGCTCACCACCCACTCGGGTGCCTGCGGCAGTTTGAAGCCAGTGGCGTCGACCGTGGAGGACTGGTTGAAATCTCCCGGTGTCGTGACGAAGCCTGCGGCCTGCGGATAATTTTTGTAGCGCGTATGCTCCCAGGCGACCGCCGTGTTCAGGGTCAGCTCGCTTGTTAACGTCGCGGACAAAGAGGCTTCGATGCCGTAAAGCTCGGCGGAAGCCGCATTCTCCAACAGCGCCGATGCGCTCCTGCTCGGATCGAAAACCTGAACCTGAAGATCTTTCATTTTGTAATAATAGGCGGAGGTCTCGAACGCGATGCGCCCGCCGTTGAACCGGGATTTGGAGCCGATTTCAAACGCCGTCAGCTTTTCGGGATTGACCGGGCCGTTGTCGGCGGGGGTTGCGATGTTGAAAGCCCCTGATTTGAAGCCCTTGCTTGCGGTCGCATAGAAGAGTGTCGTCCCCGTCTTGTAATCCACAGTCAGCTTTGGTGTAAATGCGCGCCAGGTTTTCGCCTCGTCGGGAAAAGGCGTCGCTGCCCCGACCAGGTTTCCAGCGGCGTCGACTGCGAACGAGGAGGCGTCCTCAATGCGCTTTTTATCCACCGTGTAGCGGCCGCCGAGCGTGATCCGAAACTGGTTGATCGGTACTGTCGCCTGGGCGAAGGCGGCATAGGACCGCGTGCGGACCGCCGCGATGTTCGACAGCCCGGTAACCGGGGATGGGAAGAGGAGGTTGGACAGGGTGGTAACGGGGTTGAACCCGGCGCGCTGGTTGAAATAATAGGCGCCAGCAATCCATTCTACAGGCGAACCCGGCCCGGAAAGAAGCTGGACCTCCTGCGAAAATTGCTTACCGAACTGATCGCCGAAGATTGCCAGAAACGGCAGCTGGGTGCCATCGAGATCCGAAGAGAGCCGGAATGTGCTCTTGCGATAGCCGGTAATGGCAAGCAATCTTACGCTGTCGAAATCCGCCTCTGTGCGCAGCGCGGCCGAGGTCTGATTCGAGCGAGAGTAGCTGGGATGATCGTTGACCGCCACGCGGCGCTCGATGATCCGGGGCTGATCGAACACAAGCGGGTTGTAGAGGACGGAGTCGCTCTGGACGTTCCGGAAGGTGCCGCCTTCGGGACTGCGAACCTCGACATGCTCGATGCTGCCGGTTAGCTTCAGCGTCTCGGTGGGGGAGAAGACAAATTTCCCGCGAACCGCCAGGCTCTTCTCCTTGTCCGGCTGGTCCGTCGTCGCCGGGGTGATATGTTTCACGAAGGTGTCGCGCATCGATCCAGCGGCATAGACCCCCACCACCAGATTGTCGGCGATTCCCCCGGAAAGATAGGCGCTGCCCTCGATGCGGTCATAATTGCCGTAGGTGAGCGTTCCGCCCGCCTCCAGCTCCTGCATGGGCGTCCGTGTGATGACGCTGATCGCTCCCCCAGTCGCATTGCGGCCGTAGAGCGTGCCTTGCGGTCCCTTCAGCACCTCTACCCGTTCGACACCGAGCAGTTGCTGGATGGCGGCCACCGTATGTGCGACGTAGACCCCGTCGATATAAGTGGCGACGCTCGCCTCGGCATTCGGCATGGCGATGTCGCTGCCTACCCCGCGCAGGAACGGCGTCGCGGAAGTTCCGAGGCTGGTATATTGCAGCGAGGGAACGAGCAGCTGAAGATCCTGTGTTGTTGAGATCCTGCCGCGCTCGATGGCAGTCGAGGAGACCGCCGTGATGGCGATCGGAACGTCCTGCAACCGTTCGCTTCGCTTCTGCGCAGTAACAACGATGTCCTCAAGGACACCCTGTTCCTGCGGTTGCGAAACCTGGGCAGCCTTTCGTTCGGCTGGCGCCTGAGCGATGGCTGTTTCTGAAGATGCCAATATCGCGCAAGCTGTGATCAATAATCTGGTTTTGTGTTTCATAACTCTCTCCCTCTTTTTATCATTACTTTGTGACTTCGTGGATACTTTACGACGGGCTCGTCTCGACAGGTCGTATCTGACAGTGAATATCCCATAACGGCACGTTGGTTTCGATCACACGGGACTGCACGGCGTTGACCGGAACATGGCCCAGAGTGGAAGGATGGCCGGCGTGGAAATGCTTTTTCCACCAGCCTTGGGCGAGCCCGAGCACGCCCGGTTGCAGTGCGTTGGTGATCGTCGCTCTCGCCTGAAAGCTGCCGCGCTCGTTGAAGACTTCGACCAGATCGTCTTCGGTAATTCCGATCCGCTCGGCATCGGTGACCGCGATCTCGACCCGGGGTCCGGGCAGAACTTCCTGTATCAACGGCAGCATGACATGCGTGCCGTGCGCCGTATGGACATGCTTGTAGCTGATGAGCTGGAACGGATATTTGTCGGCGCCCGGGCTGCGCGCGCCTTCCAAAGGTTCCTTGTAGACGAGGATTTCCTCGCCCAGATCGGCGAATTGCTCCTGATAGAGCTCGATCCGGCCCGAAGGCGTGTTGAACTTCATGTCGCGGTAAGGCGTGTAGGGCCGCTCGACCGGCAGTGATACGATCCCGTCGCGGCACAGCGTGTCCCAATCCAGCCCGTTGATGATCGGCGCAGGATGGGTGTCGATGAGTTGGCGGCACGATTCCTCTGGAGTCATCCGCCAGTCTTCGCCTATGCCGAGATGCTCGCAGAGCCCGCCGTAGATATCGAAATCGTTGCGGCTTTCCCCGACAGGATCGACCGCGCGACGGCGAAGCTGCATGAACCAGCTTTCCGCACTTCCGACGAGATCCCAATCGTCCTCGAAATAGGAGACGCAGGGGAGAACGACATCGGCATATTCGGCGGCACCGGTCATCATCTGCTCGCTGACGACGAACAATTCGAGCCGCGGTAGTGCCTCTTTGACGAATCGCGCGAAAAACGGGGTCTGCGTGGCGAATCCGGTGGCTGCGGTCCAGAGCGAACGCACAGGATAAGGATCATCATCGACCAGCGTCTGCATGAGCCGACTGCCGGGAAGCGAGTGCCCCTCTTTCCCGCCCGGCGAGAGCCAGTCCGGCGCCGGGGTTTTGAACATCGTGAACAGCGGACCGTCAAGCAGGCTGGCGCCCGCATATGGTTTGCCAATGTTGCCGCACAGCGAGGCCAGGGTAATCCATGCGCGGAAAGTAATATGGCCGTGATGGTAGCGTTGAGAACCCTGGCCCAGCCATATCCAGGCTGGTTCGGTGGTCGCATATTCCCGCGCAATGCGGCGAATCTGTTCGGCCGGCACGCCGCAAACTGACGAGGCGTGCTCCGGCGTGAAATCGCTCAAGCCTTCCCATAATGCGTCGAATGCAGTCCGGCATTCGATCTGCGCGCCGTCCACACCGGTTACTACGCAACGGCTCATCAGGCGGGGCGCCGTCGCATCCGAGACGGTCGAAACGCGCTGGATTGCTTCATCCCAGACCATGTAGGCGTCGCCGCCATCCTCGCTGAGATCGCGCGCCCGAAGCATGGCGCGGTTGTCGCTGCGGACCAGGAATGGAGCGTTGCTGTGCCGAACCGCATAATCGCTCTTCATCAACCCATCGGTCACGATGACGTTGATCATACCCATCACCAGCGCCGTATCGGTGCCGGGGCGGATCGGCACCCACTCGTCGGCCTTGGCCGCCGACCGGGAAAAGCGGGGGTCGATCATCACGAATTTGGTTCCGTTCTCCATGGCGTCGAACAGGAAATGCATCTCGCTATGCGCCGTATCGGCCATGTTCCGGCCGGCGCTGATAAGATATCGGGCGCCTGTGACCTCGGAGATATCATTTGCGCGGCCGTAATCGCCCAGGATCGAAAAATAGCCGATGTAACCGGCCCAGTCAGACGAGACCGCCATGGTGGTGAAGTGTGTCCCGCCCAGGCAATTGGCCACGCGCTTGCTCGATGTCATGGCGCGGTAGCCGTAATTGGCGCCGCTGTTGATCCACGCATTGCTGCGGGCGCCATATTTCTCGATGTTTCGGTTCAGGCGTTCGCCGATATAGGCATAGGCCTCCTTCCAGCTTACGCGCCGCCATTTCCCTTCGCCGCGCGCACCGGCGCGGATCAGGGGATGGGTCAGGCGGTCGGGGTGGTGCAGCCGCTGGGTCGCCATGGCGATGCCCTTGAGGCAGATGCGCTCAAATCGCGGATCGGGATAACTCGCGGGTTCAAGCTTGATCAGGCGCCCGTCCTTCACGAAGGCGTTGACGCCGCACGTGCCGGTGCAATCGGGCGAGCAAACCGTGCGCACCACCCGATCCGCCTCGCCGAAAACATCGGCATGTCCGTCGCGGACTGACGGAGCCCCTCTCCGTGAGGTCTTGCTATTATGTTTCATCACCTGAATGATGGATGTGAAAGTAGCCCGCGTCCTGCACTGCAAGTGCCAAAGATCAGCTACCGAGTGCCATGCAGGCGCCCGAAGTCGAGAGGTAGCCCGGGAAATTTGGACAGGGGAATAAGTGGATTTTCCGCCTGCCGGCGGCCATGAAGGCGGCTTGACACTCGTAGCGGCAATCAGTGTTTTTCCAACTGTCGGCAGGCACTGCCAGAGCCGAGCCAGATCCGCATCCCCGGCTTCACCCCGCGAGGACAGTCGGGCGGAAGTAGCCGCGATCCATGCCGTCCGGCTTTCCTGGGCCACCGGTCACCAGGTGCGCGCCCTCGTCGATAGCCGACTGGATGAGCGCTAGAAACGCAGGCAAGGACGCCTGCTGCGTGCTGGCAAAAGTGTGCGAAGGAAAGCTCAAGGACAGGGCGGGTGGGGGCGGACCGGACGACAGATGCCGAGGGAGATAATTGGCCAGTAAGCGGAGCGTTGACATCAACGAAGCCGCCATCACGCCGGGCCGCGCCAGCCGCAGCGCCGCCGCCCGCCCCCCGACCTGAAGCGGTCCCGATGATGAGCGCGGCCTTACCGGTCATATCCGATGGGGTGCTCATTTAATTTGCTCCTCAAGCTTCGAAGGCCAAGCCCTGTTCGACGCGGGGAGCCTGTTCGAACACCGTCGAGTGGACGACCGAGACCATTGGCCGGCCCGAATGCGGCGCATATTGCAACACGAAATCGAACATCTGTTCCCTGGTGGCGTTGCTGCTCATCATCGCGCCGTAAACATGGCTGCGGATCGGAGTACGCGCGGCGGTATTGGCGACGCCGACCAGCGTGATCCCGCGCCCGCGCGCTGATCAAGACCGGGACGCGTTCACATTTCGCGGAACACGAAGTTGATGATTCCACCCTCGAAGAATTCGGTCTGCGGCGGGGGGAGCCGGCGCGCACATCACTTCCTTATAACTTGCCTTGCCTTCGACATGACGCCTTTCCACGTCCCACGGCTTGCCGTGATCGACACCTGCGCCAGGCCCGAAGCGCACGTGGCGTTCGAAGTCAGGTTTCACGACATCGTGTTCCGCACGGTGAAGCGTCCGCTGACCGTGCTCCTCGCTCGCGTCCCCATGCGGCTATACAGCGAGGATCTTCACCTGATTTTCCATACGAGGGAGTCCGGCGCTGCTGCCTGGAAGCAGCAAGGGCACGACATCATCCACGCGATCCTGAAGCAGGACCGCGATATGGCCTGGTTCGAGGGGATGCGCCGTGGCGACTATGTGATGCGGCAGCTCGACATGATGCGTTCCGGCGATCGAGCACCGGAGGCGAAGCCATAGGAATTCGGGCCCGGCGAAGTGGAGCGAGCCAGGATCAGCCTTAAGCCAAAGCCGCCAGGCTGATCTGCGGCTGCCAGGGACGCATCCGCCGTTCGTTCGCTTCGAACGCGTCAATACTGGCACCGCGGACCAAGGTATCGGAGATCTCGTCGATGCCGCCCAACAGGTCATGCTTGCGCTTGGGATCAACTTCGAACGCGAATGTGCGCCCACCTGCCTCTATCGTCTGCCCCACCAGGTCCACGCTCATGGTGGCGCTGCCCGCGTCCGACGCGAGGCGCATCAATTCCTCGACCTCCGCCTCGGGCAGAACGATGGGCAGGATGCCGTTCTTGAAGCAGTTGTTGTAGAAGATGTCGGCGATGCCGGGTGCGATCACGCAGCGGATGCCGAAATCGAGCAGCGCCCAGGGCGCGTGCTCCCGGCTGGAACCACACCCGAAATTGTCGCCTGCGACAAGGATACGCGCCTCGTTCCATGGCGTCTTGTTGAGCACGAAATCGTCATCGATCCGCAACGAAGCGAACAGCGCCTTGCCCAGTCCGGCACGCTGGATCGTCGTGAGGAAGCGCGCGGGCAGGATCTTGTCGGTATCGACGTTGGCGAGTGGCAGGGGCGCGGCGATTGCCGTGAGCGAGGTAAAGGCTTCCATCACGCAAACTCCCGCGAATCGACGATCTTTCCGGCCAGCGCGGCAGCCGCCGCCATTGCTGGGGACATGAGGTGGGTGCGGCCACCAGGGCCTTGGCGCCCTTCGAAATTTCGGTTCGACGTCGAGGCGCAGCGCTGCCCCGGAGCAAGCTTGTCCGGATTCATGCCCAGGCACATCGAGCAGCCCGGATCGCGCCATTCGAAACCGGCGTCGATGAACACGCGGTCCAGTCCTTCGGCTTCCGCCGCCGCCTTCACGGTGCCCGAACCGGGAACGACCAGAGCCCGGACATGATCGGCGACGTGGCGTCCGCCAATCACGGCCGCGGCCGCGCGCAGGTCTTCCAGCCGCCCATTCGTGCAACTGCCGATGAAAGCCATATCGATCGGAAGTCCCTTCAGGGGCGTGCCCGGCGCCAGGTCCATGTAGGCGAGCATCGCCTCTGCCTGGCGGCGCTTGGCCGCATCGGCAAGCGCCGCCGGATCGGGCACGATTCCGTCGATGGTCGTCACCGCTTCCGGGCTGGTGCCCCATGTCACCATTGGCGCGATCCGCGCGGCATCGATGGTAACCACCTTGTCGAAGCGCGCGCCGGGATCGCTCTTTAGCGTCTCCCAATAGCGGCGCGCTTCTTCAAAGGCGGCCCCATGCGGCGCCAGCGTCCGGCCCTCGAGCCAGCGATAGGTCTTTTCGTCCGGTGCGATCATTCCCGCCCGGGCGCCGGCCTCAATCGACATGTTGCACAGCGTCATGCGGCCGGGCATGTCGAGCCCGGTCACCACGTCGCCGGCATATTCGATCACATGGCCGGTCGCGCCCGCGGTACCGATCTGGCCGATGACAGCGAGGATCAAATCCTTCGCGGTCACGCCCGCGCCCGGCCTGCCTTCGATCTTCACCAGCATCGCCTTAGCGGCCTGCTGCACAAGCGTCTGCGTCGCCAGCACGTGTTCGACCTCGCTCGTGCCGATCCCGAACGCCAGCGCGCCGAAGGCTCCGTGCGTAGAGGTGTGGCTGTCCCCGCACACGATCGTCGAGCCCGGCAGGGTCAGGCCCAGTTCCGGGCCGATGATGTGAACGATGCCCTGCAGCCGGCTGACCAGCGGCACATAGGGCACACCGAATTGAGCGGCATTGGCCTCCAGCGTTTCGACCTGCAGCCGGCTGCCGGGTTCGGTGATGGCCGAAACTCCCGCCGCGCGGTTGTCCGTGGGCACGTTGTGATCGGCGACTGCAATAGTATTGCCCGGCCGCCGCACGGAGCGCCCCGCGAGGAGCAGCCCTTCGAAAGCCTGAGGGCTGGTGACCTCGTTGACGAGATGGCGATCAATATAAAGCAGGACGGCGCCATTGCCCAGTTCCTGAACGACATGCGCGTCCCAGACCTTCTGGAAAAGCGTTCGCGGTGCTTCGGTCATTCCACATTTCCCAACGGAGCGAGACGGGCCGGCATTTCGCGGGCAGGCTGGCGACATGTCACTGGCGCAGTTCCTCTCCACCGGGGCCGCCGACCCAATATATTATCATCGTCATCAATAAAATGCACTCCCTGTTCCGGGCTGCGATATGCAGCGAACAACCCGAAACATGTTGCGCGATCATGCCCGGCCCCTTTAGGGATAATTATATCAGGGGTGCAAATAAAAATATTGGATATTGAGCGCGACACGGCGGCATTCGTATCGATGCGTTATTGGAGAAGCTCTGCCTGGGCCCCTCGCGCCAGCGCCGTGAAACGGAATGGGAGATGCTTCGATGACGCAATTCGACGTGGTGATCGTGGGCGCCGGCCACAACACGCTTTCCTGCGCGGCATACCTCGCGCGCGCCGGCATTGGCGTGCTGGTGCTGGAACAGCATGACCGGCCCGGCGGCGGTGGTATCACGCGCGAAGCGACGCTCCCCGGCTTCCGGCACAACATTCATGCCCAAGTGCCGGGAATCCTGCACGGCAGCCCGATCCTCACACACGACGAGCTTGAGCTTAAATCCAAATACGGGCTCAAGATGGCCAGCGGTGAACTCACCTGTCTCACGATGTTCGACGATGGGGACACGCTTTCCTTCTTCGTCGACCTGGACCGCACGTGCGCGTCAATCGCCGCGATGTCCGAAAAGGACGCCGCGGCCTATCGCCGCCTGGCCCTGCGGATGCGGGCCATCATGCCGCTGATGGGCATGGGAATGGGGCGTCCCCCGGGCAGTTTCGGCGCCTTCATCAGCCTGATGGAACAGATGCCCTTAGGCGCCGATTTCATCGTCTCGATGATGAAGAGCAGTTATGACCTGATCGTCGAGAACTTCGAACACCCCAAGGTCATCATGCACATGATGAAGTGGGTCGGCGATGCCGGGGTAGTACCTGAAAGCAAGGGTACCGGCAATTCGCTGATGTTCCTGATCGGCGCGACCCATCTTGCCGAAGTCGGCCCCGCGATCGGCGGCACGCAAGCCATCGCCGATGCCCTGATCCGCTGCATCGAGGATCACGGGAGCGAGATCCGCACAGGCGTGCGGGTACGCAGGATCGTCAATTCGGGCGGCAGTGCGAGGGCGGTCGAGACAGATGACGGAGAGATCATCGCCGCCCGCAAGGCTGTTGTCGCGGGGATCCCCCCACACCGGCTCGGCGAGATGGTCGAAGGGCTGGATCCCGCACTGACGCAGGCGGCTGAAAGAACCCATAGCAGCGATATTGCCGACCTAACGATCCATCTCGCGCTTGGAGACAAGGTGGAATGGCACGGCGGCGCCGCCATCAACCAGTGCCAGCACTTCTACCTGATCGATCGCGCCGAAATGCATGACTACCGCAAGAGTTTCGACGACTTGCGGTACGGCATGCTGCCGCGCCTGTTCAGCGGAGCCGGAGTGATCCCGACCAACTTCGATCCGGGCATGGCCCCGGACGGCAAGCACGTCGCCTTCTTCTATTTCGGCGTGCCCTATGCGCTGAAGGACACCGGGCCCGAGGGCTGGGACGCGATCAAGGAAGAGATGGCGGACCGCTATATGACCTCGCTCTCCCGCTTCGCGGCCAATCTTGAGGGCGCGAACGTGCTGGCGCGATATGTGGAATCGCCGCTCGACATGGCGCGCTATTCCCCCTCGTTCCGCAACGGAGACGTCTTCGGCATGGGCAACTATGTCTATCAGTCACTGGGCATGCGGCCGACGCCGCAGCTATCGGGTTACCGCGTGCCCGGCGCCGACGGCCTCTATCTGTCCGGCCCGTTCATGCATCCCGGCGGCGGCATCAACGGCGGCGGTCGTGCAGTGGCGATCCGGGTGATGGAAGATCTTGGCGTCGATACGATGAAAGTGCTGAAGGTCTGAACGAACTGTCAGTTGCAGAACATGCCGCCGTCGACGTTGAGCGTCTGCCCGGTGACATATGAGGAGGCAGGGCTGGCGAACATGATCGCCGCCTCGACAAGGTCTTCGGGCTCCGCCATGCGACCGAGCGGTGTCAGCCTCACCTGGGCCTGCTCAGCGCTGCCCGGCTGCACGTTCAGCACGGCCGAAAACTGCGTCTCGACATGGTCCCACATCGGCGTGCGCACGATGCCGGGCGCGATGCAGTTCGAGCGGATGCCGGCTGCCGCGAATTCCAACGCGGTGACTTGCGAAATCGAGATCGCGGCCGCTTTGGACGCGGAATAGCAGGCCGCGCCCGGCGTCGGCCGCCGGCCCGCATCGGAAGCGATGGTGACTATTGCGCCGCCGGTCCCCTGCGCCATCATCTGGCGTACCGCACCCTGGATCATCAGCAGGGTGCCCTTGGCGTTCACCGCGAAGACCAGGTCGAAATCCTCCGGCGTCAGATCGACGATAGCCCCCATGCCGAACACCCCGGCGCTGTTCACAAGAATGTCGAGACGACCAGTCCGTGCCACCACTGCCTCGACAAGCTTTGCGACAGAGGCCGGATCGGTAACGTCGACGCCATGGCCGAAGGCCTCCGGGCCGACGCCTCCCGCTGCCGTCTCGCATGATCGAGATCGGCGATGCATACGTGCGCGCCTTCCCGCGCGAAGCCCCTGGCGATGGCAAGGCCAATCCCGCTGGCCCCGCCAGTCACAATCGCGATCTTCCCGTCAAGACGGCCTGTCATGTCGCTCTCTCCTCGTGCGGCGGCAATTTTCCTGCCTGCCGCTTACGCCATTCTGGTCCGCCGGGCCGTTCGGTGCCCGAAATGTGCCGACCGAGCCGCCGACCGTCAACATATATTACAGGGCACTCAATTTTTTTCATCCGTCCGTTGCGCTTGACAAGAAGGGTTAACAATTGACAGGCAGGATAATTATAAGGGCCTCGTCCGTGGCACGAGCCGGACCAGAGGGAGATCGTGCATGAAAGTCCTCGTCACCGCCGCCAACGGCAATGTCGCGCGCCAGGTAATCCCTCTGCTGGTGGCGGATGGCCATCGGATCCGGGCCATTCGGGGGCGGCCCGGCAGCGAGGCGGAACTGCTCGCGACAGGGGTCGCCGAAGTGATGATCGGCGATATCCGCAATGCGGACGATATTGCCCGCGCCGTCGAAGGCGTGGACGCGATCTTCCACGTCTGCCCGGGCGGGCTCGCTTATTGGGAGCGCGACATCGGCGGCGAGATCATCTTTCAGGCGGAGCGCCACGGCGTCGGCCACGTGGTTTTCAGCACATTGCTGCACCCGATCATCTCGGACCTGCTGCAGCATGCATCCAAGCGCGATGTAGAGGAGATGCTCGTCTCCTCGCGGCTCAAGTGGACCATCCTGCAGCCATGCGACTATATGCAGACGCTGGTGCCGCCCTCCACCTTCCGCACCGGCGAACTGCCTGTCGCGTACGGCCATGAACAGCGCCATTCAGTGGTGGACCTGCGCGATGTGGCGGAAGCCGCCGCAAGGGTGCTGCGCGAAGGGGAAGCTCACCATTACGCGCGGTACGAGCTCTGCGGGCGCCCACAGAGCATCGACGCCTCCGAACTCGCGCAGGTCATTTCCGAAGTGTGCGGCAGGCTGGTGGTAGCCAAGCCCGTGACCGGGCCCGAATTCATGCGGATATGGGCAGCGGAAGACGGGCCGCCGATTGGATCGGCGCACGGACTGGACGATCCCGCTGGCCGCGCCTTCGCCCGCGAAGTGCTTGTGGCGATCGAGCGCTGGTATGGCGCCCACGTTTACATGGGCAATTCCAATGTGCTGCGCTGGCTGCTCGGCCGCGAGCCGCGCAGCGTCGAGGACTATGTGCGCAGCATCTACCGGCCGGAACTCGCGGAATCCTGATGGGACACACCGATCTCGCTGGCCGTTTCAGGCCGGCAGATGGTCCTTGAAGGTTTCGAGCACCCGAAGCGGGTTGAAGAATTCCCTGTGCTCCGCGATCCGCCCGTCGCGCAGCTTCATCCGGAAGACATAGGTATTGGCATAAGGCGCATCCCATGCGGTTTGCGCTTCCGATCGCGCCGTCACGAACAGCACGTCCGAATTCTCGGTCGCGTGGATTTCAACGTCGTGGAACGCAAAACTCTTCCAGACCTTCCAGAACTCGCCGATGTGCGCTCGATTCGCGTCCCTTCCCACCAGCGGTCCGGTATTTCCCGGCATGAACACCACGTCCACCGAAACGTCGGGATCGACGATAGCGTCCCATTCATCGACCGCGCCGCGCGCCAGCACGTCGAGCCATGCCTGCACCGCAGCCTTGTTGCGGGTTACCTTGTTTTCCATGATGCAGTCCCACTCCGTCAAATTAAATTGACTGTTAATATGCCCCCCCCCCCGGCGATATCACGGAAAATCCGGATAGGATCGGGGACACCACCTTTCGAAGGCGTCGACAAGGCCCCCGCGACATGGCCCGGCGATTTTTATTGACTGCCATGGTAATTTAAATACCGTCGCTCTCGCCCGAGGCAGAGAACCCGGGCGTGGGAGCCGGCTGGATGAGAGACTCGCGCAAATGCCTGCGACCGTCCGGAACCGCGCCCCCTGAAAGGGAGAAGCATGAGCGGTAGGCTTGAAGGAAAGGCCGTTCTGATCACGGGCGCGGCCTCGGGCCTGGGCGCTGAAACGGCGCGGCTTTTCGCCCGGCAGGGCGCGCGGGTGGCAATTGCCGACGTGTTGGGCGAGCCGGGCAATGCGCTAGCGGCAGAGATCGGCGGAGAGGCTTTCCACATCCATTGCGACGTGACCTCCGAGGACAGCTTCCAGGCGGCAATCGACGCCGCGGCGGACCGGTTCGGTGGCCTCGACGTCCTCTTCGCCAATGCCGGAGGCGCCGGCACGTTGGCCCCGATCGCGCAGATGGATGAGGCCGGATGGGACGCGGTGATGGCGCTGATTCCCCGCGCCGCCATGTTCGGCATGAAGCACGCGCTGCCGCACTTGCGCACGGCGGGCGGCGGCTCGATCATGGTCACCGCCTCGATCGCAGGTCTGCGGCCCGGCGTCGCGAGCACGGCCTACTCGGTGGCCAAGGCGGCGGTCCTGCAACTGGTACAGATGGCGGCGGCTGAATTCAGCCTCGACCGAGTGCGTGTCAATGCGATCAGCCCCGGCATCGTCCCGACGCCCGGCATAACCGGCTTCTTCGGTGTCGGGCGGGACAAGGTGGACGCCATGCTGCCCCAAGTCTCGGAGATCTTCGGCGATGCCCAGCTCCTGCCTCGGGCGGGAACCCCGCTCGACATCGCGAACATGGCCTTGTTCCTGGCTTCCGACGAAGCCGGCTGGATCACCGGCCAGAATTTCGTCGTCGATGGCGGGATGATGGCGATGGGCCCCGCGTCGCTTGATCCGTCCCGGGCGGACGGCGTGCTCCAGCGGACCATGGCGCTGGCCGGACAGTTTCGGGATTGAACACGAATCGGGTGAAACCCGGCAACGAGGATAAGGGCAGGATGGAAAAGGCAGACGAATTGCGCCGGGCGTTCGAAACGTTCAGCACCTACAGGGTCACCCCCCCGGGGCACGCTGCAGGCGCTTGCCGAGAAAGCGGGAGTCACGATGCATCACGGCGTAAAGATCGAAAACCCCGCCCGGCTGGGCGCGAACATCATCGTCGGCGCGGACGGTGTCAATTCGATCGTCCGCAAGGTTCAGGATCTACATTCCGTTCTCCTTTCCAGGGGTTCCCCTGACGCAAGGCAGTTCATGCGCGATAACTGGCTCTCGAACAGGATCTTCAGATCCTACGCCGACATCCTCGACCACTGCTGCTTCGCCTGGAACCGCCTCGTCGACCAGCCATGGCGCATCATGTCCATAGGATTACGCAACTGGGCTCATGAGTAACCATCACTGAGACTTGGTATAAGTCCCCGGCAGGGCGGGCGTTGCGGTGTGCAACCGTGGAAATGCGGGACGATGGCGGAACAGCAATGCGTCTGTGTCAGGTCGCGCGCCGGGCGTCCGCCAACTGCCTGCCACATGGCGGAACGGAAGATCGGATCGGCCGCATTCTCAATTGACAACCCTCTTATTTTGTAGCAACGAGGATATCGACCGGTCGTTCGGAGGCGGTGCCGGGACGTCTCGCTGCATGCGGCCTGATGGTAAAAACAACTTCGAAAAGGGGAGGATTACATGATTGGTAGATACGAGGAATCGTCGGCCCTCTCGGCGCCGAGGTTAAGGCGCGTTCTCGCACTTTTCCTGGCCAGCACGGGGTTAGTTGCATTCACCGCTCCGGCGCTTGCCCAGAACGCGGCTACCAGCACTGACCTAAACGGTCAGAAAACCGACAACGAGACGACAAGCATTGGCGATATTGTCGTCACGGCGAACAGGCGCTCGCAGAAGATTCAGGACGTTCCGATCGCCATCAGCGCGATCTCCGGCGATGCCGCCAAGACGCAGGGCATTACCGGCACGGCCAGCTTGCAGATTGCCGTGCCAAGCTTGGTGATAACCCATCAGGCGGATCTGGCACAGCCCTATCTGCGCGGCTTGGGTTCGTCGAACGGCGCGCCGAACGCCGAGCCTTCGGTCGCGATCTATGTCGATGGCGTGTATTATCCTTCCGCTTTTGGAAATCTATTTGACTTCAACAATATAGAACGGATTGAGGTTCTTAAGGGACCACAGGGGACCCTGTTCGGCCGCAACGCGACGGGCGGCGTGATCCAAATCCTTACTAAGGATCCCGGCAGTTCGCCTGAAGGCAATTTCGAGATCGGCTACGCAAATTACAATACGCTTTCGGCGCAAGGCTATGTTTCCGCACCGCTGACCGACAATATCGGCTTCAATTTCGCTGCGCTCTACAAAAATCAGGGTGATGGTTGGGGTAAGAACATCTTCACCGGCAAGGATACGGTCGGCGAATACAATCTGGGGTTCCGCAGCAAGCTCGTGTTTAATCTCGGCACCGCTACGATTAAGCTCGCGGGTGACTGGACGCGTCTCAAGAGCGGCGCCGTCAACGGGCAGAATCCTCCGGGAACGACAAATGTCAATTTTCCGCTGATTTTGGCAACCGGCATGGGTGATCCCTATCCCGGGAAGTACAACACGAACAACGATTTCGAACAGAAATCCGGCGTCAAGACAGGCGGTGCCTCGCTAACGGTTGAGAATGATTTCGGCCCCCTCCAGGTCAAGAGCATCAGCGCCTATCGCGAAACGAACGGCTACTGGACCCTTGACCAAGATCTTTCGCCGTGGACGGGGCTCAGTGCCATACTAAACCAGGAAGCGAAGATGTATAGCCAGGAGGTGCATCTCCTTTCGCCCTCCTCGTCCAAATTGCAATGGCTGGTTGGTGCCTATTATTTCAATTACAAGGCGGGTAACGCTCCCCAAATCTTGTTCGGCCAGCTTCTTGATCCTAATTTTCCGGGTTGCGCCATTTCGAGCACGTGCAGCAGCACCGGCGGCTTCGATCTCCGGGACCATACCAAGAGCACGTCATTCGCGGTTTTCGCCCAGGGCACATACCCCATTTTCGACAAAACCAACTTGACCGTTGGTGGCCGCTACACCTGGGACAAGGTCAATTTTGCAGGAACCACCTATTTCGGCGGAACGAACGTCATCGTGCCGGGGATCGGCGGGCCGATAAGCGCAACCTTGAAGAAAGATGCGCCAACCTTCCGCGTCTCGCTTGACCACAAGTTCACCAGGGATATCATGGCCTATGTTTCCTGGAATCGCGGTCGGAAGTCGGGCGGTTTTGACCTGTCCGCCATCTCCATGCCGCTCAACGCGAGCAATCCTTTTCAGCCGGAAAAGCTGAACGCCTACGAAGTTGGACTGAAGACCGAACTTGCCGACGGCAAGGTCCGGTTTAACGTCGGAGGCTACTACTACGACTTCAAGAACATGCAGTTCCAGAAGATCATTGCGGGTAACGGCGTTACCTTCAATAGCCCGCTAGGCGCCCAAATGTATGGCGTCGAGGCTGATCTGCTGGCTCAGGTTACGGATAACCTGCTGATCAACGGCAACATCGGTACGATACACTCGAAGCTCCGGGACTTTCCTGGCGCGCCCAACACCTGCCTCAATCTTGCGACAGGGCTGAACGACAGCGGCGGCTTCTTCTGCGACCCATCGACCGGACTACCGACCACAGTGCCTTACAATGCGAAGGGCAACCACACGCCGAACTCGCCGGCGATCAGCGGATCGGTAGGTTTCGTCTACACAATCCCGAGCTCTGTCGGAAAGTTCGCTCTGGCCAGCAACGTCTACTACTCTTCGAAGTCCTATTTCGAAATAGACAATCGCACGCACAACAATGCCTATGCACTGGTCAATGCGTCTCTCTCCTGGACTGACCAGAACGACAAGTTTACCATTCGCGTCTGGGGCACCAACCTGACAAACCATTATTATTACGTTCAATACACTGGTCAGGGCGGCGCAAGCGACATCGCTGCGCCGGCAGCCCCACGTCAGTTCGGCGTGACGGCAGGCTTCAAGTACTAAGCTGTCATAGGCAAGCGTTCGAATGGCGCCGCGCTCCATGGTCGCGGCGCCATTCTGCTTTTCAAATTGCCCGCATTGACGGACCGATCACCGGACTGGACGGTCGGAAGACAAATGCCCATCTTGGCAAGCCAATTGCGATGGCGCCTTGCCCTACGCCGTGGCGAAATTGTAGGTCGGTCCGGCACAATCAGGCCGATTTCCGACATGGGCTTATTGCGTGTGCATACGTATCCACATAGATCGCGGCTACCGCCCTTATACCATGTCCCGATGAGGCTGACTCACGCGGGGGATTGAACGAACCCGCTGACGCGGGAGAGGCGTGCGTATTGGTTGGAATGGCCTCCTGATGGGAAGGTTTGGTTGCTGAGACCAACCCCTTACCAGGAGACCACCCCATGGCTGATACCACAACAGCGGTGAGCGCGCTGCGCCGCCGTATGATCGACGACATGATGTTGCGCAACTTGTCGCCGGCCACCCAGCGTTCCTACCTTCACGCCGTCACGAAGTTCAGTCGCTACTTCGGACGCTCACCGGATCGGCTTGGGCTCGAGGATGTCCGGGCATTTCAGGTCTATCTCGTATCACAGGGGATTTCCTGGCCATCGCTGAACCAGACCGTATGCGCATTGCGCTTTTTCTATGGCGTGACGTTGAACCGGGGCGAGATACCTGAGCGGATCGCCTATGCGCGCACGCCTCGCAAGCTGCCGGAGATCTTGAGCCCTGACGAGGTGGTACGCTTTCTTGAGGCGGTGCCGTCCTTGAAGTCGCGTGCCGCGCTGACCACTGCCTATGCCGCGGGACTGCGCGTATCGGAGGCGGTGAGCCTGACTGTGCTCCATTCGGCTTGCCGCTCAGCCACCAAGGCGGCGGGATTGACCAAGAAGGTCAGCGTGCACAGGGACTGTCGGTAATTTTGTGCGCGAGGTCATAGGATGGAACGGGAAGGACCATCGATATGGCAATCGACAAGGACGTGCTGGACCAGCTGCTGGCTGGTCGTGATCCGCAGGAGTTGTTCGCAAAAGACGGTCTGATCGACGAGTTGAAGAAGGCGCTGTCGGAGCGGATGCTGTCAGCGGAGCTGGACGATCATCTGGAGAGCGAGGGCGCCGAAGGCGCTATAAATCGCCGCAACGGCTCGTCAAAGAAGACGATGCTGACAGGCACGTCGAAAGTGACGCTGGACGTTCCGCGCGATCGGGCCGGGACGTTCGATCCGAAGCTGATCGCCAAATACCAGCGCCGCTTTCCCGACTTCGACGACAAGATCGTGTCGATGTATGCACGCGGGATGACGGTGCGCGAGATCCGGGGGCATCTCGAGGAGCTGTACGGGATCGACGTATCGCCGGACCTGATCTCGACGATCACCGACGCCGTTCTGGAGACCGTCGCCGAATGGCAGGGTCGGCCGCTCGACGCGTGCTACCCGCTGGTGTTCTTCGACGCGATCCGCGTCAAAATCCGCGACGAGGGCTTCGTTCGCAACAAGGCCGTTTACATCGCACTCGGCATCCTGCCCGACGGCACGAAGGAAATCCTCGGCATCTGGATCGAGCAGACCGAGGGCGCGAAGTTCTGGCTGCGCGTGATGAACGAGCTCAAGAATCGCGGCGTCGCCGACATCCTGATCGCGGTCGTCGATGGTCTGAAGGGCTTCCCGGAAGCGATCAACGCCGCATTCCCCGAAACGATCGTTCAAACCTGCATCGTCCACCTGCTCAGGAACAGCATGAGCTTCGCGTCGTGGAAGGACCGCAAGCCGATCGCCCAGGCGCTCCGGAGCGTCTACCGCGCCGAAACCGCCGAGGCCGGCCTGGCGGCGCTCGACGCGTTCGAGGCGGGGCATTGGGGCAAGCGGCACCCCGCGATCGCCCAGAGCTGGCGGCGGCACTGGGACCAGGTGATCCCGTTCTTCGCGTTCCCGGAAGGGGTGCGCCGGATCATCTACACCACGGATGAGGTCGACAAGACTTCAGGTGCAAAAATGTGCTATGGACCTCGTGCGCGGGCGACTCCGTGGCGAAGAGCGGAACTCCGGCTGCAAGTTCCGCCAGGCCGCCTTTTCATAGCTCTGCCGGCTTGGAGCGTCCGCGCACCTTCGGTCGTGTTTCCCATTGCGTCACGAAGTGCTCGTATGCTTGCTCGGCGTGTCGCGCGACATCCATTTCCTGATCTCGGAGCGCCTTGATGTTGTAGGCGTGCGCCGGACCCGGCGTGTTGCCCTTCTTCTGCGGCTGGCCGGAGCGCAGTTCCATGGCGCGACGCTTCGTGGCGACCAGCGCCGGACGGGCCCACCGATAATCGGTCTCCTTCGTCAGCAGGTGCCAGCAGAGCACGGTGAGCTTGCGGGCGAGTGCGACAGCGGCGATCTGGTGCCCACGCTTCGCCCTGATCCGCACGAAGAAGGCATGCAGCGGACCCGGCGCCTTTGCTGCCGCCCAGGCGGCTTCGACCAGCATCGCGCGGGCGTGGCTGCGCCCGGACTTGCTGATGCGTCCATGATGGGCAGCCCCGAGCCCCGACTGACGAACCCGCGGATTGAGGCCGAAGTAGCTCACCAGCTTCTGCGGACTCGAGAAGCGCTTGATATCGCCGATCGCGGCGACGAGGCCAGTGGCGACCGTCAGGTTGACGCCGGTGATCGTGATCAGCCGCGCAACCGAGGCATCGTCGAGCGCCTCAGCGGCGATCTCCTTGTCGAGAGCGCCAAGATCTTCGCCCATCCGGTCCAGTTCGCGCACATGTCGTTCGATCGCGACCTGCTCGTCATCAGGTATTGGCTGCCGCTCGAGCCAGGCGCGCCCGACCTTGCTGAACAGGTCGGCATGCGGACAGGGCGGGATCAGGTGTGCGTGCAGGATGGCATGCACCTCGTTCTTGATCCGTGTCCGGTGCCGGACGATCTGATAGCGGCGCGCAACGAGACGGCGCTTGCGCTCCGTCACCGCATCCGGCGTCCAGATTTCGGGCAAGTAGCCCGCCGCATACAGGCTCGCCAAAGTGCCCGCATCGACCTTGTCGGTCTTCACATGCGCGTGCGCGATCGCCTTCACCTGTAGCGGGTTGGCGATCACCACCCGCGTCACAAACGGCGACAACACGCGCGACACCGCCATGCAGTTGCCCGTTGCCTCGATCACGACCTCATCGCTCGCGCACAAGCTCTTGCCGAAGCCTTCCAGCGCCGTTCGGGTCATGTCGACCCGACCGGCATGCCTGAGCTTGCCGTCTTCCCAAATTACCACCTCACCAAAGGTTCGGTGGATATCCATTCCGATCACACGTCGCATTGGGTCCTCCTGTCAGTCAAAGACGGGAGCGATGGGCGACACGACACCTACGGATTCGCGCTCTCGGCGCAACCGGGCGAGTCGCAGAGGCGGCCAGCTACTAACTCGAGCTCTCAGCTCATCGTATACATCGGCCTGCCCACACTTTCGTGCTCCCGGTGCCTCTGTCCCGGATGGTCGCACCATATACCGCAACCCGGAGAGTCGCAGCAGGAACGTTGGCACCGGGGAGCCTCATACCGGTTACCAACGCCATCGAGGCCTTGAACTCGAAACTGCGTCGCGCCGTCCGCACCCGTGGCCACTTCCCGGGTGACGACGCCGCGATGAAGCTGCTATACCTCGTCCTCAACAAGGCAGCCGCCGAATGGAAACGGCCGCCGCGCGAATGGGCCGAGGCAAAGACCCAGTTCGCCGTGATCTTCGGCGAACGGTTCGTCATCTGATGACGATAACCGGCCTCGCGCACAAAATATCGGACAGTCCCGCGTGCACACGCTGCGCCACAGCTTCGCCACCCATCTGCTCGAGAGCGGCGTCGATATCCGCATCATCCAAGTGCTGCTGGGGCACAACAGTCTCTCGACGACGGCGCGCTATACCCAGGTTGCCACGACTACGATCGCTGCGGCGCAGAGCCCGCTCGACCGTTTGACCCTTGAGGTGGTGCCGCCCGCCTGAGCCGGGACCATGCGTTCCGATCTGGAGGTGGCGGATATTTTCCGCCGCCATGGTCATGCCTATGCGCAAGCCCATGACGGCCATCTTGGCCGCGCCGAGCGGCGCGTCATGTCGGCGATCGAACTCTGCCGAACCGCTGCGCTTGGTGGTCATGTCGAGGCCTGCGAGGACTGCGCGCATGCCCGCGTCGCATACAACTCTTGCCGCAACCGGCATTGCCCGAAGTGCCAGAGCGCGACGCGCGAACGGTGGCTCGCTGACCGTCAAGCCGATCTGATGCCAGTGCCCTATTTCCACGTCGTGTTCACGGTGCCGAGCGAAGTCGCCGAGATCGCGTTCCACAACAAGGCGGTGGTCTATGCGATCTTGTTCGACGCCGTCGCAGCGACGCTCAAGACCATCGCAGCCGATCCCAGGCACCTTGGTGGCGAGATCGGGTTCCTGGCCATTCTTCACACATGATGATGTGGACGACCCCCGACGGCATCGGATGTGCCAGAATGAGTTGTCAACG
>NZ_JALDYQ010000068.1:0-26522 GCF_032153725.1 Sphingobium sp.
GGCTTGGCATAATAGCGCTCGACATCGCCCTTGTTGCGGCCGCGCTGCGACACGATCTCGCCACGCTCCAGGAAGGCGTCGCTGACCGACACGGCTTCGTCCAGCAGGCCGCCGGGGTTGGAGCGCAGGTCGAGGATATAGCCGGTGGGCTTGCGGCCCAGGCTCTTGTCGATGCTGCGGATCGCTTGACGCAGATCGGCGCCGGTATTGGCCGAGAAGCTGACGATGTTGATGACGCCGATGCCGTCCTTCACCTCCCACTTCACGGGCTTCAACTGAATGATCTCGCGCGTCAGGGTCACTTCGATCGGCTTGTCGCGGCCGGGGCGGACGATGGTGAGCTTGATCTGCGTGCCGGGCGCGCCGCGCATCTTGTCGACCGCCTCGTCCAGCGTGCCGCCATAGATGAGCTGGCCGTCAAGATGGGTGATATAGTCGCCCGCCTTGATGCCCGCGCGATAGGCCGGGGTGTCCTGGGTCGGGGCGATCACCTTGACCGCGCCATCCTCCTGCGTGACCGACAGGCCAAGGCCGCCATAGCTGCCCTCGGTCTGGGTGCGCAGATTCTGGAAATCGCGCGCGTCGAGGAAGCTCGAATGCGGGTCGAGGCTGGCGAGCATGCCGTCGATCGCGCCCTTGATCAGCTTTTCATCGTCGACCTTCTCGACATAATCGCTGCGGACCTTCTGGAACACGTCCATGAACTCGTCGAGCGCCTTGTAGCTGCTCGCTTCCCCGTCGGCGAGCGCGGCGGTGGTGGCGGGAATGAGCGCGAGCGCGCCAAGGGCAACGGCGCCCCGGAAGAAATTGGATTTCATGCTTGTCCTGAGTCCTGGCATCGAACGGGCAGTATAAGCCATTTCCCGGCAGACGCAAAAGCGTTGGTCGATGGGCGGCGGTTGTGGGGTCTGGGTGACATAGGTGACACGGTGATCATGAGGAGGGTAACGGTTTCGCGGGGCTTTCCCATGGGTCTGTGCGTGGTTGAAGGAGCCGCGCCCGGCATAGCGCGATCGGGAGACTGTAGGACAGGGAAATCGGATGGGCGGCGATTTGGACCGGTCAGCGAGGTCCCGCCAGCGGGATGATGTCCACCGGACGGCCGTTGCGGCGGAGTTCGACCGTGATGCTGGGGCGGCCCGGCCCGGCATTGCCGATCGGATCGCCCTGCCGCACGCTGTCGCCCACGGCGGCGTTGAGCCGGAGCAGGCCGGTGATCAGCGTCGTCCAGCCGCCGCCATGGTCGATGATGACGATCTGGCCATAGCCACGATAAGGGCCGGCAAAGACGATCCGCCCGGCGGTCGGCGCCACCGCCAGAGCATCCGGCCGGGTGGCGATGGTGAGGCCGCGGGAACGCACGCCGCTCGACGATATCTCGCCCATGCCGGTGACGAGCTGCCCGACGACCGGCAGGCGGTAGGGAGGCGCGGCGCTGGGGCCATGGGGGGATGAAGGGGCGGGCGCGCGGACCTGATCGGGCCGGGCCGGGCGAAGCAGCGGTCCCGGCAGCGCGGCCAGCCGATCGCGCAGGTCGCCTGCCTCCTCCAGCTGGTCCATCAGGTCGACAATGTCCCGCGCCCGTTCGCCCAGAGCGAGGGCGCGGTCGCTCTCCAGCCCGGCATTGGCGCGGTAATCCTGCGCCGCGAGCCGTTTGCGCGCTTCCAGGGTCTGGAGCGCGGCCTGGCGCTGCTTCAGATCCTGCTGGCTTTGCGCCAGCGATCCGGCGGCCTGTTCGGCGGTGGCGCGCAGGGCGCGGCTGCGGTCGAGTTCGGCGCGCAGCCCGGCCGTGCGCGCGCGGATGACGGGCAGGACCTGACCCAGCAGCGCGCGCATGTGAATGGCGTCGGTCAGCGAGCCGGGCTGGACCAGCGCGAGGGCGAGGGGGCGTTGCGCCATCATCTGGAGCGCGGCGGTCAGGCGGACCACCGGTTCCTGCCGGGCGGCGAGGCGGGCAGCCTGAGCGCGCTGGAGCCGGGCGATGATGGCGATGCGGGCTTGCGCGGCCTGAATGTCGGCCTCCGCCTGCTGGATGCGGGCGGCCATGGCGGCGGCGCGGCGCCGGGCCTGATCGGCTTCGCTGCGGGCGACGGCGGCCTGGCGTTCGAGGCGTTCGGAGCGTTCGCGCGCCTCGTCCGACTGGCGGCGGGCGGTCTTGAGCGCGGATTGTTCTTCGGACAGGCTGGTGCCCGCCGTGCCGGGGAGAATGATCGCCTGACCATCGGCGGCGGGCAGGCGCGATGCGGCAAGGGCTGCCGCGCCAGCGATGAGTGCCCCGATGATCGCCGTCCGTTTCACTTGGCCCCCCGTCGGCGGTGGATTTCAGCACCGACCTGTCCTGACTAGGCGCAAATCGCCTTGCGTGTCGAGCGCAGTCGAAACGCAGGAGGCTTGGGCTGGTCAGCCCTCTCGATGATAAGGATGTCCCGCCAGAATCGAACAGGCCCGCCATAATTGCTCGGCCAGCATGGCGCGGGCCATCATATGGGGCCAGGTCATCGCGCCAAAGGCGATCAGCAGGTCGGCATTGTCCCGATCCGCATCGTCGAATCCGTCCGCCGCGCCGATCAGGAAGCGGCATTCCCGTTTGCCGGAATCGCGCCAGCCCTCGATGCGTCGGGCGAAATCCATCGAGCCGAGCTGGCGGCCCTTTTCATCCAGCATCACCGTCACGGTGCCCGGCGAGGCGGGAGGCAGCTTGCCGCCCCGGTCGGGAAGTTCGGTGATCCTGAACGGCATGGTCAGCCGCTTCGCATAGCGGTCGACCAGTTCCGCTTCGGGCGATCGCCCGATCTTTCCGCGCGCGATGATGTGGAGGAGCATGATGCTTCCCCTAAACCGTGAATGCGCGCTTGTCGAAGGTGCTTAGAGCACGCTGCGTTAAATCAGACGCAGGCTGCGTGCTCCAGTTCTTTGTTATCGCATCGTTTCAAGCGCAAAACCGGTTCCCACTTTTGCGCACGATGCTCTAAGCGGTGCCTGCCACCGGTGCGTCGACGAAGCCCCACATCCGTTCCAGATTGTAGAAGCTGCGCACTTCCGGCCGGAACAGATGAACGATCACGTCGCCGGCATCGATCAGCACCCAGTCGGCCACGGGCAGCCCCTCGACCCGCGCGGAGCGGCCGGTCGCCTGCTTGATCCGCTCGGCCAGTTTCTGCGCCATCGACGCGACCTGACGGGACGAGCGCCCGCTGGCGATCACCATATGGTCGGCAATGCTGCTCTTGCCTTCGAGGGGGATGGAAATGGTTTCCTGCGCCTGGTCGTCGTCAAGCGACTTCAAGACAAGGTCGTGCAGGGCGGCAACGCTGTCGGCATTCTGTGCCGTGTCGTTGGCGGGATGCGGTCTGGTCAAACGGACTCCATTCTAGACAATCAACCGGCGCGTGAGCGGGTCGCGCACGCGTTTGTGTTCATATTCGCGATGCCAGAGGGGGTCTGCCTGCCGCAGCAGGGTCGCCGATCTTGGATCAGGGCGAAAGCGCAGAAGCACAAGCGCCGGCGTTCTCCAATCCGTCCATGCTGCACTCTGGCGTGCGGGCCGGACGAAGCGCCGTAGCCAGCTCATGGCCGATGAGCCATGGGCGGCCTCATCATAACCGGGCCGGGCGATCACGGCAATGGGCATTATCCGGGCTATGCCGCGCCAGTCCTTCCATTGGCCGAACTGGGCGAGATTGTCCGCGCCCATCAGCCAGAGGAAGCGGTGGCGGGGATAGCGCTGTTTGAGCGTCTTCACGCTGTCGATGGTATAGCGGGTGTGGAATTGCGTTTCGATCGCGGTGGGGCGGATGGGCCCCAGTCGCGCGACTTTCCGGGCATGGGCAAGCCGCGCGGCAAGGGGCGCCATTCCGGCCCGGGGCTTCAACGGATTGCCCGGCGACACCAGCCACCAGACCTCGTCCAGCCCCAGCGCGGCCGCCGCGAACAGGGAAATGGCCCGATGCCCGCCATGCGCCGGATTGAAGGAGCCGCCCAGAAGGCCGATGCGTTTCATGCGGTCGCCCCATGCCAGTTGGCGTGGTCCGGCGCAAATGTCATCGGGATCGTTTGCGGGCGAATCAAGCGACGGGGGCTATTCCGCCGCGTTGGGGAGGGCTTCCGGCAATGTCCGCACGGCCTCCGCCGACGCAGGTTCCCGAACCAGCGCTTCCACCGGCTCCAGCTCTTCCAGTTCCCTGCCGCCCGTTTCGATGTTCAGGTCGCGCAGCTTGCGCCCCGTCACCAGCACCCGGCTTTCAAAGCTGCCGACAAAGGCGTTATAATCGCCCACCGCGCCGTTGAGCCGGTTGCCGAGTTTCTTGAGCGATCCTGCCGCCGCCGCCAGCCGTTCATACAGCTCCTTGCCCAGCGCGCCGATCCGCTTGGCTTCGTCCGCCATCTTTTCCTGACGCCACACCGCCGCGACGGTGCGGGCGATGGCGATCAGATTGGTGGGCGTCGCCAGCAGCACGCGCCGGGCGAAGGCATGATCCCAAAGCTGTGGATCATGTTCGAGCGCGGCGGAGAGGAAATGCTCGCCCGGCACGAACATGATCACATAGTCGGGCGCATCGTCGAACTGGTCGGCATAGCTTTTCCGCCCCAGCGTCTCGACATGGGCGCGCATTGCGGCGGCGTGGGCGGAAAGGAAGCGTTTCCTCTCCTCATCGCCGTCCGCGCCATAGGCATCCTGATAGGCGTTGAGCGATACCTTGGCGTCGATCACCAGCGCGCGCGCGCCCGGCACGCGCAGGATCGCGTCGGGGCGCAGGCGGCCATCCTCGCCCTCCACGCTGACTTCGGTTTCGAAATCGACATGTTCGGACAGGCCGCAGGTTTCAAGGACATTGCGCAACTGCTGCTCGCCCCAGCGACCCCGCGCCTTGGGGGCGTGGCGCAGCGAATCGACCAGCCGCTGAGCCTCCGCCCGCACGGCTTCCTGCCCCGTCTTCATCGATTCGATCTCGCCGCGCAATATGCCATAGGCTTCGGTACGCTGCTGCTCGATCTGCGTGATCTTATGGTCGTAGCGCTGGATCGTTTCATTGACCGGATGTAGCAACTGCCTGAGCTGCGCCTCGCTCTTCTCATGCGCCTGCGCCATGCGCTGGTCGGCGCGTTCGAGGAAATGGCTCTGCGCCTGATGCAGCAGCTTGCCGCCAATCTCGCTGAACTGGGCGGAAAGCTGCTCCTTGGCGTCCTTGAGCGCGGCGATCTGCGCTTCGAAAGCCTCCGCGCGGGCTTGCGTGTCGGAACGGAGCGCCGCCAGTTCCCGTGCCGCCAGTTCCCTTGCCGAACGCTCCGCATCCAGCTTCAGCGCCAGTTCCGCCGCCTGCGCCGCGCGTTCCTGCGCCACCACCAGTTCCTGAAGCGCCGCGTTGCGCTGGGCCGTCGCCATGTCGAGCCTGCCCGCCAGATCGGCCTTTTCCGCCGCCAGGGGCGCCAGGGCCTTGCCCCTGAGCAGCCAGCCAAGGCCCAGCCCCGCGCCCAATGCAACGATGGTAAGAATGACGGCCAGGCTGTCCATGACTACCCCTTTATGGAACGAAAGGTGAACCTAGCGGCGCGACGTCATCCCCGCAAGCCTGCTGATGCCGCCCGCGGCGCGATCAGGCCAGGGACGCGCGGAAAGCCGCCAGCCGCGCCACCGCCTGATCCAGAACCCCGTCCGCCTTGGAAAAGCAGAGGCGGACGAGATGCGTCACGGCATTTGTGGGATAGAAGGCGGAAATCGGGATCGCCGCGACGCCTGCTTCATCGATGATCCGATCGCAGAAGGTCACGTCGTCCATGGCGATGCCCGAAGCCGGCAGATCGATGGTCACGAACCAGGTCGCGGCGCTGGAATTCACCACATAGCCCGCCGCGCGCAGCCCATCCGCCAGCCGGTCGCGCGACGCCTGGTAGCCCTGGCGCATGGCGGCAAACCAGCTTGCCGGCTTGGCCAGACCCTCCGCCACCGCCCATTGCAGATTGGGCGGGGTGGTGAAGGTGATGAACTGATGCGCCCGCGCGAGCAAAGCAGCCAGGGCAGGCGCGGCGCACATCCAGCCGACCTTCCAGCCCGTGACCGAAAATATCTTGCCCGCCGAACCGATCTTCACCGTGCGGTCCCGCATGCCGGGGAAGCCGATCAGCGGCCTGTGCGTGATTCCGTCGAAGGTGACATGTTCCCACACCTCATCGCAGATCGCGATCAGATCGTGCGCCACGCAAAATTCCGCCAGCAGCGCGAGTTCCGCGTCGCGCAGGGCAATGCCGGTCGGGTTCACGGGATTGTTCATCAGCAGGAAACGGGTTCGATCGGTGCGAACCGCCTCCAGCGCCTCGCGGCTGATCCGCCATTCGGGCGGGGCGAGGCGCAGGACGCGCGCTCGCCCGCCCGCGCGTTCGATCAGGGGCAGATAGGCGTCATAGAGCGGCGCCAGCACCAGCACCTCGTCGCCCGGCCGGACCAGCGCGAGCAGGCTGGCGGCGATCGCCTCGGTCGCGCCGGAGGTGACGATGACCTCCGCGGGTTGCAGGTCGAGTCCCTGATGCCGCGCATAATGCGCCGCCACCGCCTCGCGCAGTTCGGCAAGCCCCGCCATGGGCGGATATTGATTCGATCGCTCCAGCAGCGCATCGGCGGCGGCGCGCAGGATATCCTGCGGCCCCTGGGCATCGGGATAGCCCTGCCCCAGGTTGATCGCGCCGGTTTCCCGCGCGCGGGCGGACATTTTCTCGAAAATCGTGGTGGGCATGTCCCGATAGACGGGATGGCCAAAGTGCGGATCGCGGATGCTCATGCCAAGCGACATGCCGGTTTTTGGAGAGAGGGGTCAAGCCGTCCGGCAAGCTGTCGCTTGCCAAGCCGCCCGCGGCTTGACATGGAAAGGCGATGCGGGGCGCGCGCTATTCCTCCATCCGGCAGCTGCTTGCGCAGGACCCCGCGCAGGCGCTGGCGCTTTGCCTCGACCAGCTTCGGCAGGATGAGGGGGACGCCGAAGCCCATCGACTCGCCGCGCGCGCCTTGCGGACCCTGAAGCGGGATGCGGAGGCGGAGCGCCATGAAGGCGCCGCGATCGATGCGTCCGCCGCCGATCCGGCGCTACGGCAGGCAGCCGTCGCCCTGCTCGACAATCGCCTGAATCTGGCGGAACCGATCCTGCGCGGGCGGCTGAAGGACAATCCCTTCGATGTCGCGGCGATCCGCATGCTGGCCGAACTGGCGGGCCGGATCGGGCGTAACGCCGATGCGGAGAAGTTGCTGCGCCGGGCGCTGGAACTGGCCCCCGGCTTCATCGCCGCGCGCGCCAATCTGGCGACGGCGCTGCATCGGCAGAACCGGATGGCCGAGGCGTTGGAGGAACTGGACCGGTTGCAGGATCAGGCCAATCCCGCGCATGCCAATTTGCGCGCGGCGGTGCTGGGGCGGCTGGGCGATTTCGACGAAGCCATCGCGCTGTACGAGGAGATACTGGCGCGGGTGCCGGGCCAGCCGAAAATCTGGATGAGCTATGGCCATGCGCTCAAGACCGTGGGGCGGACGGCGGACAGCATCGCCGCCTATCGCCGCGCGACGGCGCTTCGCCCGGCCTTCGGGGAGGCATGGTGGAGCATCGCCAATCTCAAGACGGCCGCGTTCGGCGCGGCGGACATTACGGCGATGGAACATGCGCTGCCCGATCGTCAGGCGAGTGCGGAGGACCGCTTCCACCTGCATTTCGCGCTTGGCAAGGCGCTGGGCGATCAGGGCGATCCGCAAGCCGCCTTCGCTCATTATGCGGAGGGCAACCGCCTGCGCCGCGTCGCTCAGCCCCATGATGCGGCGCGCACCAGCGGGGCGGTGGATGCGGCGATCGGCCTCTTCACGCCTGATTTCCTCGCGGCGCGGCAGGGCATGGGCTGTCCCGCGCCCGATCCGATCTTCATCATCGGCCTGCCGCGCGCCGGCTCCACGCTGATCGAGCAGATACTTTCCAGCCACAGCCAGGTCGAAGGCACGATGGAACTGCCCGATCTGCCCGCTCTTGTCGCGGAACTGCGGCAGGAGGGGGACTGGCCGGAAATGCTGCGCGGCCTCGATCCGGCCCGGCTGCGCGCCCTGGGAGAAGCCTATGTCGAGCGCACCCGCATCCAGCGGCGCGAGGGGCGGCCCTTTTTCATCGACAAGCTGCCGAACAACTGGCTGCATGCCGGTCTTATCCGGCTGATCCTGCCGAATGCGCGGATCATTGACGCGCGGCGGCATCCGCTCGACTGCGGCTATTCCAATTTTCGCCAGCATTTCGCGCGGGGGCAGGCGTTCAGCTACGACCTGGGCGACATCGGCCGCTATTATGTGGACTATGTCCGGCTGATGGCGCATTTCGAAGCCGTGCTGCCGGGGCGCATTCATCGCGTCGTCCATGAACGGCTGCTCGACGATCCGGAAGGGGAGGTTCGCGCCCTGCTCGCCGCGCTCGGCCTGCCGTTCGAGCAGGCCTGCCTGTCCTTCCACGAAAACCGCCGCGCCGTACGCACCGCCAGCAGCGAGCAGGTCCGCCGCCCGATCAACCGCGAAGGGGAGGGGCAATGGCGCGCGGTCGAAGCGCAGCTGCAACCCCTGATCGCCGCGCTTGGCCCAGTGCTGGACCATTATCCCGACGCGCCGTGATCGTGGCTTTCGGGTAACAATCGCCCGAAAAAGCGCATGATTATCGCCGCGCAACGATTTTTCATTGCGCCCGCCCGACAGTTGATGACAATTCTTCCCAGAAACTCGTGCACCTGAGGGGGGTAGCCGATGTCAAGTCGCATTCGCTTGATGGAGTTTTCGTCTGCGCTTCTGGCCGGCACGGCCATGGCATTTCCAGCATGGGCCCAGGAACCGGCGCAACAAGCCGCGCAAGCGCCCCGCGTCGATGACGCCGTGATCGTCGTCACCGCGCAGCGCCGCGAGGAGCGGTTGCAGGATGTGCCGATCAGCATCAATGCGCTGGGCCAGGCCAAGCTGGAACAGGCCAATGCCAAGGCGCTGGACGATTATGCCAAGCTGCTGCCCAGCGTTTCGATCCAGTCCTTCGGCCCCAGTCAGGCGCAGGTCTTCTTTCGCGGCGTTGCGACCGGTTCGGGCGGTCCGCCGCTGCATATCGGGCCGCTGCCGACCAGCAGCACCTATGTCGACGAAATCCCGGTCACGACGATTGGCGGCATGGTCGACGTCCATCTCTACGATGTCGCCCGGATCGAGGCGCTGGCGGGGCCGCAGGGCACGCTGTTCGGCGCGAGTTCGCTGTCGGGCACGCTGCGCATCATCACCAACCGGCCGGAACTGGGCAAGACCACCGGCAGCATCGACCTTCAGGTCAACAAGTTCAGCAAGGGCGATTTCGGCGGATCGGCGGAAGGTTACATCAACCTGCCGATCAGCGACAATGCGGCGCTGCGCATCGTCGGCTTCTATGACCGGGCCGGCGGCTATATCGACAATATCCCCGGTACGCGCACCTTCACGCTGGACGACAACGACCCCGGCACCAACCTCACCGTCAACAACCATGCACTGGTGGAGGACGATTATAACGACGTCGAAACCTGGGGTGGCCGGGCCGCCCTGCGCATCGACCTGGACGACAATTGGACGGTCACGCCGCAATTCCTCTATCAGAGCCAGATCGCCCATGGCGGCTTCTTCTATGATCCGACCAAGGGTTATCTGAACGTCACCGACTATCTGCCCAGCCGCAACAAGGACCGCTGGTGGCAGGCGGCGCTGACCATCCAGGGCAAGCTCAGCGACTGGGATGTCACTTATTCGGGCGGCTATTTCGAACGCAAGGTCGATAATATCGCCGATTATTCCTATTATTCGGTGGCTTACGACACCTACACCTATATCGACGACAATGGCGTGGTGCAGCCCGGCTTCGCCACTTATTTCCCCGACGCCAACGGCAATTTCATCGACCCGACGCAAACAGCGCACCAGTTCGACAAATATACCAAGTTCACCCAGGAATTGCGGGTGAACTCACCCACCGACAAGCCTTTCCGTCTGGCTGCGGGCATGTTCATGCAGGTTCAGACCGACCAGATCGGCGCCGACTATCAGACTGTCGGCATCAGCCAGATTCCGACGCCCCAGTGGCTCACGCCCTTCGGCAACACCGACACAGTGTTCCTGACCCGCGTGAAGCGCAAGGACCGCGACTATGCGATGTTTGCGCAGGGCGAATATGACATCGTGCCCGGCATCACGCTGATTGCGGGCGTGCGCGGCTATATCGCGGATAACACCATCTACGGCTTTTCCGGGACCAACAGCGCCAGCAATCTTGACCCCGCCAACTGCCTGCCCACCAGCATCCCGGACGTGCCCTGCGCCAATGTCCACAAGAAACAGGTCGAAACCGGCGTCATCTGGCGCGGCGGCATCAAGTGGCAGGTGAGTTCGGACGTCATGCTCTACGGCACCGTTTCGCGCGGCTATCGGCCGGGCGGCAACAACCGGCGGCCGGGGGTCAATCCGTTCAAATCGGACAAGCTCGACAATTTCGAGCTGGGCTGGAAAACCCGTTTCGGGCGCTTCACCTTCAATGGCGCGGCCTTCTACCAGAAATGGCGCGACCTTCAGTTCGGGCTGGTGCCGGTGGGGCAGAATGGCGTCACCAACACCTATAATGCGGGCGATGCGCGCATCTATGGCGTGGAAGGCGACCTGTCCGCGCGCTTCGGCGGCCTGACTTTGTCGGCCAGCGCCACCTATGTCGACGCGCAACTGACCAGCGATTTCTGCGAGGTCGATCCGGTCACCAAGAATATCGTCTGCAATCCCGGCGTCCCTCCGGCTGCGGCAAAGGGCACGCGGCTGCCGATCATGCCCCGCTTCAAGGGGACGGCGACGGCGCGTTATGAATGGCCGCTCGGCGCGATGACGGCCTTCGTACAGGGGTCGGTGTCGCATCAGGGTGGCACCCGCACCTTCCTGACCGATGCCGATTATGCGGCGGTGGGGCCGACCAGACCCTTCACCACCGCCGATTTCTCGATCGGCACGCACTGGGACAGCTGGCGGATCGAAGCGTTCATCCAGAATGCCTTCAACAGCCATGGCACCTTGGGCAGGAATACCATCTGCGCCACGGAAATCTGCGGCGCCTATGCGCGGACCTATCCGACCAAGCCGCAATTTTTCGGGCTCAAGCTGGGCTATGATTTCGAATAGAATATTGCGTTCGTCACCCCGGACTTGATCCGGGGTCCCGCTTCTTGAGGCGGATGCGGCGCAGAAGGAAAAGCGGGACCCCGGGTCACGCCCGGGGTGACGAAATAGGGAATGCCCTGCCCCCCCGATTTTGTGTCCCTAAGCCAAATCTCCACATGTCATGCCAAAGCCTCACGGCACCAGATCCACCCGCTCCGCATCCGGCATGATCGCGTCCAGCAGCAGCGACCGGTGACAGGCGGCGGCGTCCCGCTCAAAACATAAAAGCGCCGTCGGCTGCTCCTGCGCCATGTCGATTAGTTGCGCCGCTTGCACCATCGCCTCGGGCAGTTCCAGCTGGCCGGCATAGATTTCCGCCAGCCGCTGATGCTGCCCCTTGCGCGCCGCCTCGCGCCCGGCGGCGGGCGTGCCGAGCGCCTTCAGGCCCACATAATCGATCCCCGCCGCGCGCAGTCCGGCGGCCAGGATGTTCTTGGAAAAGCCCGGCCGCCGCGACAGGGGCACCGCGCGCACATCGGCCAGCAGCGTGACGCCTGCCGCCCGCAACGCCGCGATCACCTCATCCTGCGTCGCGCCTTCATAACCGATGGTGAAGATTCGCATCGGTCAAAGGTAGGAAGCGCTTCATCCGATTCCTACCCGCCCTCTTCGGCCCGTTCGATCATCTCCATGAAGTCCCGCGCCGCATCCCGATCGGCCGGGTCCTCGAACGCGTCATCCAGATCGGGCGCCGACCCCAGCAGGAACATCAACGACCAAAGCGCAAAACGCCGCCGCCTGTCCGTTTCCAGCCCGAAATCGACGCGCATATGCTCCAGCCCCGCCGCCAGCGCGTCGGGCGTCAGCGCGTCCAGTTCCCGCACCCCGAAATAACGGTGCAACTGATCGTCGAAATTCATGGCTGGACAACCGTTTCCGGCAAGCCCCAGTCGATCGCGCCGCGGCCCTTCGCCTCCAGAAAGGTGTTGGCCTGCGAAAAATGCCGACAGCCGAGGAAGCCGTTATGCGCGGACAGCGGGGAGGGATGCGCCGCCTTCAGCACCAGATGCTTCGTCCGGTCGACAAATTCCGCCTTGCGCTGCGCATAGGCGCCCCAGAGCAGGAACACCACGGGATCGCCCTGCTGGTTGACCAGCCGGATGATGGCGTCGGTGAACTGTTCCCAGCCGCGCTTCTGGTGCGAGGCGGCCTTGCCCATCTCCACCGTCAGCACGCTGTTCAGCAGCAGCACGCCCTGTCGCGCCCAATGTTCCAGAAAGCCGTGGCGGCGTGGCGTCAGGCCCAGATCGCTGTGCAATTCCTTGTAGATATTGACCAGGGAGGGCGGCGTGCGCACGCCCGGCTTGACGCTGAAGCACAGGCCGTGCGCCTGCCCCTCGCCATGATAGGGGTCCTGTCCCAGCACCACCACCTTCACCTGGCTCAGCGGCGTCAGGTCCAGCGCCCGGAAATATTCGCTGCCCTTGGGGAAGATGCGCTTCCCCTGGCGCCTCTCCTCTTCCAGAAAGCGTTTCAGCCCCTGCATATAGGGCCTCTCGAATTCATCGAGCAGCGGCGCGCGCCAGCTCTCGTCCAGCTTGATGGTATCGCTCATGGCCCGGCGTGATGAACCGCGCGCCGAGCCGCTGTCAACAGCCCTTGCCCTGAACCCCCGAATCAGGAAAAGGGGACGGATGCCACGCCTTCGCACCAAGCTGATTGCCTTCATGGGCCTGTTCCTGGCCCCCCTGCCGACCGCGGACGCTTTCGGCCCGGCGCCGAACCCGGTCCAGCACAGCGCGGAATCCCGCCTGATGGCGGAATTCGCCCGCTTCGCGACGCTGACCGACGGCACCGTGGGCATCGCCGTGCGCGATCTCGGCACCGGGGAGACGCTGGCCTATAATGGCGACACGCTGTTCCCCATGGCCAGCACCTACAAGGTCGCGGTGGCGGCGAAGATCCTCTCGCTGCTCGACGCGGGCAGCCTCAGCCTCGATGAACCGCTCATCCGCCTTGGCCGTCCGTTGCCGGTGCGCACCCTGTTGGAAATGAGCCTGACCCTGAGCGACAATGAGGCGACCGATGCGCTGGTCGCCCGCGCCGGCGGACCGCAGGCGGTCAATGACTGGGTCCATGCCGCCGGGGTCAAGGGGCTGCGCGTCGACAGCAATACCCGTGACCTGCTCGCCCGCGCGAAGATGGCGGGCGTGGATTTCGGCGATGAAACGGCGATGGAATCCGGCCTGTCCGCCAGCCAGCGCGACGCTCGCGACATGCCCAATATCGGTTTTGCCATGGACCCGCGCGACACCGCCACGCCCCGCGCGATGGACGATCTGCTCGCCGCGATCCGGCTCGGCAAGATATTGAAGCCGCAGAGCACGGCGCTGATGTTGTCGATCATGGAGCGCTGCAAGACCGGCAAGGCCCGGCTGCGCGCGATGCTGCCGCCCGGCACGCGCATCGCGCACAAGACCGGAACGCTCAATGGCCTGGGCAATGACGCGGGCATCGTCACGCTGCCGGACGGCCGGATGTTCGTCATTTCGGTGTTCGTGATGAAGGATTATCGGGGCCATGCCATGCGCGACCGCATCATGGCCGAAGCGGCGCGGGCCGCTTATGATTATTTCCTGTTCGCCCCTGATCGGCACACGGTCTGACGCATGCACCTTAACTTCGATCAAAATTCCCTATAACCTTGGGGATCGAGGAGGGCGTGCGATGGCGGGCAAGGCGGCGTTCGGGGACTTTTGGCCCTATTATCTGCAGGAGCATGCCCATGCGGGCACGCGGGCGATGCATTATGCCGGCACCAGTCTCGTCGTGCTGCTGCTCGCCGCGTTGCCGGTGGCCGGACGTTGGTGGATGGTCGCCGCGCTGCCGCTTGCCGGCTATGGGTTCGCGTGGATGGGGCACAGCCTGATCGAACGCAACCGTCCCGCGACCTTCCGCTATCCGCTCTGGTCGCTGCGCGCCGATTTCGTGATGTGGTTCCGGTTCCTGACCGGGCGGATGGGGCGGGACCTGCAACGGGCAGGGGTCCGGCCTGACGGTTCGATCGACCCGGCGCTGCGCTGCGAATTATAGGGTGGCTTGATCCTTCCTGCGCGAAGCGGGGAGGGTGGTCCGGCTTGACCCCCGCCACGGCTCTGCCAAAAGAAGCCGCGATGGCCCTCACCGCCCAATTCACCCGCCTGATCGGTCCCGCGACCCTCGCCCCCCGCTGGCAGGCGCTGGAAGCGCGCGCATCGTCCAGTTTCTTCCTGGGCTGGAACTGGACCGGAGCCTGGCTGGAAAGCTATGGCGTCCGCCCCGAACTCCTCTCCGTCACCGACGCGCAGGGCCAGGATATCGCGCTCGCCCTGTTCGGCCATGGCCTTCACCCCCGCCTGCTGGGCCGCAGCGCCACCCTGTCGCTCAACCAGTCGGGCGATGCCGCCGCCGACCGCCCCTTCATCGAATATAATGGCCTGCTGATCGCGAAGGGCAGGGAAGGGGAGGCGACCGAAGCCGCCCTTCAGGCCATTGCCCGGCGCCGGGACTGGCGCGCCCTGCGCCTCAGCGGCATCGCGCCCGGATCGCCGCTGCTGAACATTCCGGCCCGCCGCAAGACCCGGTTGGACCTGTCCCCCGTCTATCAGGTCGAGTTGGCGGCCGTCCGCGCCGCCGATTATCTCTCGCTGCTCAGCGGGAACAGCCGCAGCCAGATCCGCCGCGCGATCAGGGATCATGGCGGCGCGCTCCCCGCGATCACCGCCGCGACCCCCGCCGACATCGAACCATGGCTGACGGAAATGCAGTCGCTCAACGCCGGCCGCCACGCCGACAATGCCTGGGACGATCCCGCTTTCCGCCGCTTTGCCGCCACGCTCGCGACCCGCGGCGAAGCGGTCGAACTGCTCCGCTTCACGGATGGCGGGGGAGTCGTGGGCCTGCTCCTGAACTTCCTCCACGACGGCACGGCGATGAACTATCAATCCGCCTTCGCCGCCCCACGTGGCGCCAGGGACAAGCCCGGCCTGCTCTGCCACGCCGCCGCCGTAGAGCATTATGCGGCGCGCGGCCTCGCGCTCTATTCCCTGCTTGCCGGCAAGGACCGCTACAAGCAAAGCCTCGCCACCTGCGAGGACGCGCTGGAATGGTGGCAGATCGACCGTTTCAGTCCCCGGCTGGAGGCTGAAGCGCTTCTCCGCAAAATCCTTAGACGCCCAGCTTCCGCATGATGCGATAGGCCAGCCGCCGCGCGCCCTGCGCTTCGGGCGTCGCGCCGATCGGTCCGGTCGGCAGCTTCCGCCGCCGCAGCAGCGCGTTGAAGCTGTGCAGTTCGCCTTCGGCCACGCTCCGTTCCGACCGCCAGGTGACGGACAGGCTGACCGACACCGACGGGCCGTTTTCCACGAAATGCGGCGCCTTCACCGGCACATGGATGGCGTCGCCCGGCCGCAGCGTCACCGCCATGCCCCGATCGCGGAACCCCTCCTGCCAATTGAGGTTGCGATGCCCGCCCGCATGAAAGGTTTCGCTCTGGATCGCGGGCACCAGTTCCTCGTCGCCCGCCGGAAACACCGTCATGGTCTTCTCGCCCCTGATCTGGAGCAGGATATTATGCTCCGGGTCCATGTGGAACGGCGTGACGCTCCCCGGCGAGGACAGGAAGATGAAGGCTTCCCGATGCAGCATGGGACCGGTCCGGCGATCCACCAGCGGCGCCAGCTCACCCAGCGCCCGGTCGAGCAGCGCGCCATAGGCCGCGTCCCGCTCGACATTCTTCAGCACCGCCCAACTGCCGTTCGTCTCAATCGTCCGGATCGTCTCGCCCAGCGTCAGCCCGTTGGCGGGCGTATCCTCCGGCCGCACGCCCAGGGGCAGCCTGCCCAGATTATATTCGACCGACGCCGCCGGCATCCGCTCCGCCAGCCCGGCCAGAGCCTCCAGCGTCAGCAGCGCATGTCCGGCCAGCTCATGGCTCAGCTTTGCCGCCCGATCCGGATAGGCGTCGGCAAAGCCCGCGCGCGCCTGATCGGGAAACACCAATGGTTCGAGGGGGGCGGGGGCGTTCATGACTGTCCTCTCAATCGGCGTCCAAGCGCCTCCACGCCATTGGCCAGCGCGAAGGCGGCGCTCCTGCCTGCCCCCCGCAGAGCGATGCGATATTGCGTGATCGTCCGCCGTTCGGCCCAAAGGCTGTCGATCATCGGATGGTCCGCCGCCGCGCAGCTGTCCATCCAGCCGATGGCCGGATTGCCCTGCACCGCGTGGAGATTGGCAAGCTCGATCAGCACGCCCGGCGAAAAGCGCGCCAACGCCTCGTCAAAGGCGATCTTGAAGGAAAAAGCCCCTTCGCCATGCCGAAAATTGACGAGCATCGCGATCGCCCGCCCGTCCAGGTCCATGCGCAGGAAATGCAGCCGCTTGGCTTCGAACGCCGCCGCGCAGGCGGCCCGGAAAAAGGCCGCATCGTCTGCCTTGCAGGCCAGCGCCGTGCCTTCCGATCCCTTCCAGCCTGAAGCCTCCAGCGCCAGGAATTCCCCGCACCAGCCGGCCAGTTCGGCTTCTTGCGTCAGCAACCGGCTGTCCACCCTGCCCAGATCGGCCAGCCGCTTTTGCAGGCGCCGCAATTCCTTGCGCTTCTTGGGCCGCATATTGGCTTCCCAATAGGCGTCCGCGTCAAGGTCCGACCGCAGCATTGCCCGGTCATGGCGATGCACCTCGCGCCGTCCGCGCCGCTGCTCGACGCACAGCGCTTCCAGCGCCGCTGCATTGGCGCCCGCCGCGTCCAGCCCGCGCAGGTGCAGAAAACCCGGCGCCCAGCGTGCCTCGTCCAGCTGCTCCAGCAAGCCGCGCCATGCCGCGATTTCCTCGCCCCGCCGGATCAGCGGCGCGCCGAAAAAGCAGTGATCATGCATCCAGTTGACGACGCAGCCGATCGGCAGGCGCCCATGCCGCGCGGAAACCACCACCGGCATCAGCCCGATCAGCTCGCCGCCCTGCTGCACCTCCAGCACCCGCACATTGGCGGCGTCGGCCAGATGATCCAGCGCCGCGCAAAGCATTTCCGGCATGTAGAAGGCATTGGCCTCCGCCGCCTCCTCCGCCAGCGCGGTCCAGCGCTGCCGCTGCGAAGGGGCATAGGCGCGCGCGGTCGCCCAGGCGGGATGGGAAGCCATGTCCATGGCCCGGCCTTAGCCGGCAATGATTAGGGAAAGGCTAATCCGAACATATCACGGCGTTTTTTGGTCATTTGTGGCCATTCCCACCCTCGTCACCCCGGACTTGATCCGGGGTCCCGCTGCCTTTCAGATGTGCGCTCAAGAAGAAAGTGGGATCCCGGATCAAGTCCGGGATGACGAAGCTATAACGTCCGCCTTCCACCCCACAACCGCCCTGTCGCCTTCGCGGGCAAGCCGCATCGGCAATTTCAGGGCCTGATGCGGCGCTTATGGGGAAAGCCCTTTACATCGCGCGCCGGATTGTCTGTGAAGGTTCGAGCGCACGAAAAGACAGGAACCATGCCATGACAATCCTCGTGACCGGTGCTGCCGGCTTCATCGGCATGGCCGTGGCGGACCGGCTGCTTGCCAAGGGTCGGGCCGTGTTCGGCATCGACAATATGAACGATTATTATCCGGTTTCGCTCAAGCGCGACCGGATCGCCACCCTGCATGAGCGTCATGGCGGCCTGTTCACCTTCGCCGAACTGGACTTCGCTGATATGGACGCCTTGCAGGCGGCGCTGCATGACCATCCGATCGACGCGATCATCCATCTGGGGGCGCAGGCGGGCGTGCGCTATTCGCTGATCAATCCCCACGCCTATGTGCGCTCCAACCTGGCGGGCCATGTCAACATGCTGGAAGTGGCGCGCGAACGGCGGGTGCGGCATCTGGTCTATGCCTCATCCTCCTCCGTCTATGGCGGCAATGACAGCCTGCCCTTCCGCGTCGAGGACCGCGCCGACCATCCCGTCTCGCTCTATGCCGCCACCAAGAAGGCGGATGAGCTGATGAGCGAAACCTACGCCCATCTCTTCCGCATTCCGATGACGGGCCTGCGTTTCTTCACCGTCTACGGACCATGGGGCCGCCCGGACATGGCGATGTGGATCTTCACCTCCAAAATCCTTGCGGGCCAGCCGATCCCGGTGTTCAACCATGGCCGGATGCAGCGCGATTTCACCTATATCGACGATATCGTCAGCGGGGTGATCGGCTGCCTCGACAATGCGCCGGAGGATGATGGCGCGCCCAAGGCGGGGGGCAGCCGCTCGCCCCACCGGCTCTACAATATCGGCAATAACCGTCCCGAGGAGCTGATGCACCTCATCTCCGTTCTGGAGCAAGCCTGCGGGCGCAAGGCGGAAATCGACTTTCAGCCGATGCAGCCGGGCGATGTTCCCGCGACCTTCGCGGACATCAGCGCCATTGCGCAGGATATCGGCTTTGCGCCGACGACCGGCATCGAAATCGGCGTGCCGCGCTTCGTCGACTGGTATCGCGCCTATCACGGGTAAATGTGGCGCAGCGCACAAGGCGAGCCACAACAGACTTCGGCGTAAAAGGTTCCGCGCCCTGCCGATCCCGTTGATCGATTGATCGCTTTTTCATCCATTGTGGTG
Organism: Sphingobium sp.; assembly: GCF_032153725.1. Lineage (GTDB taxonomy): Bacteria > Pseudomonadota > Alphaproteobacteria > Sphingomonadales > Sphingomonadaceae > Sphingobium. The sequence goes on from NZ_JALDYQ010000068.1 coordinate 18,774, forward strand.
TTAATGGCGCGTAAATCATCATTCGCGCTTGCGAAATAGATTGCCATGCCCGAGGGAAGACGCCTATCCATTTCATCCGGGTACCGATTGGGTTCAATCGGTCGGGTCGCGGAACGAGGTAAGGGCGGAACACCGTGGGACGGTGGCTCGCCGCCACTGTCGTCAGTCTGGGAAAACCGGCGGCGATGGTGGAAAAAAGGGCTTACGCGTGTCGACAGTAACGAAGATCGTGCCATTTGGCTCAGGCGGACGGATCGCGGAAACCGCGCGCCGGACATTGTCCATCGCCGCTGAAGGGCTGAACGCGCTCGAAAACCAGTTCAGCAACCGGGAATTTTCGGCCAATTTCCTGCGGCTGGTCGGTGTCATCATGAATGTGCGCGGCCGCCTGATCGTGACCGGCATGGGCAAGAGCGGCATCGTCGCGCGCAAGATGACGGCGACGCTGACATCCACCGGCACGCCCGCCATCTTCCTGCACCCCGCCGATGCCGGTCATGGCGATCTGGGCATGGTGACGCCGGACGATGTCGTGCTGATGTTGTCCCATTCGGGCGAGTCCAACGAACTTGGTCCCATCATCCAATATTGCAAGCGCTTCGCGATCCCCTTGCTGGGCATGACCGCGCGGCCGCACAGTACGGTCGCCATTGCGTCGGACATCTGCATCCTGATGCCGGATGTGAAGGAAGCCTGCCCCAATTCGCTGGCGCCGACGACCTCCACCACGATCCAGATGGCCTTTGGCGACGCGCTTGCCATCGCGCTGATGGAAATGCGCGGCTTTTCGGCGGATGATTTCCATAAATTCCACCCCAATGGGCGGCTCGGCGCGCAACTCGTCAAGGTACGTGAACTCATGGCCTGTGGCCAGGACGTGCCCCGGGTGGAGGAAGATGCCTCGCTGCTGGACGCGACGATCGAAATGACCCGCGCCCGCCTGGGCGGCACGGCGGTCGTCAACGGCAAGGGCGCGCTGATCGGCGCTTTCACCGATGGCGACCTGCGCCGCACCGTTACCGGCACCCGCCATATGAACGAGCCGGTGGGCCGCTACATGAGCGCGGAGCCGGTTTCGGTCGGGCCGGAAGAGCTGGCCTCCGAAGCGTTGCGGCTGATGCACGACCATAATATCACCCTGCTTTTCGTATGCGAGAAGGATCGCCTGGTCGGCGCCATCCATATGCACGATCTGTTGCACGCAGGCGTCGCCTGAGTGGGAGCAGCCGACGTGCAGCCCCGGGCCGGCGACAGGTGAAGCGGGCCGTGCGTCTCATTCCGATCTCCGCGCTTTGCTGTGCACGCGCTGCGCGCCGATGCGCGACAATCGCTTTCTGAAACGCCATGCCGGCCACCCCTACGCTCATCGTCATTCCGGCGCGCGCAGGCTCGTCCCGGCTGCCGCGCAAGCCACTGCGCCTGATCGCGGGGCGTACGCTGCTGCATCGCACCATCGCCATGGCCCGCGCCGCGACGGCGGGCCTTCCCCATGCGCAGTTGCTGGTCGCGACGGATGACGATGAAATCGCCGCCCACGCCCGTGCCGCCGGATGCGACGCGGCGATGACCGAAAGCGCCATCGCCACCGGCTCCGGCCGCGCGCTCGCCGCCGCCCTGCAACGCGGGAACCCGCCGCGCTTCGTCGTCAACCTTCAGGGCGACAGTCCTTTCCAGCCCCAGGGGGCGCTCAGCGCTGTGATCGCGGCACTGGAAGCGGGGGCGGAGGTTGCTACCCCCGTCATCGCGCTGGACTGGCCCGCGCTCGACGCCCTGCGTGAGCACAAGACGCGCTCGCCCTTCAGCGGCACGACCTGCGCCCGCGCCCCGGACGGCCGCGCGCTCTGGTTTTCCAAAACCATCATCCCGGCCATCCGGGGCGAAGACGCGCTGCGGCAGAAGGGGAAGCTGTCCCCCGTCTGGCGCCATGTCGGCCTGTATGGCTATACGCTCGACGCCCTGACCCGCTTCGAAGCGACGCCGCCGACGGCTCTTGAAAATCTGGAAGGGCTTGAACAGCTCCGCCTGCTTGAACTGGGCATTCCCGTCATGACGGTTCCGGTCGCGCCATCGCGGTTCGACAGCTCCGGCATCGATACCGAAGCCGATATCGCCCGTGTCGAAGCGCTGATCGACCTCCATGGCGATCCCACGCCCTGACTCCATGCGCCGTATCTTCATCATCCGTCACGGCAACACCTTCGAAAGCAGCGCTGACGCCTGCCGCATCGGCGCGGGCACGGACATTCCGCTGGTGGAAAGCGGCCGCGCCCAGGCCGACCGGCTGGGCGCCTGGTTCGCCGCGCAGGACCTTCCGATCCGGCGCCTTCACAGCAGTCCGCTCCTTCGCGCCCGGGAAACGGCCGATCGCATCGCGACCGCCACGGCTCATCCCGTCGACGGCACGCTCCCCTGGCTCAATGAGATCGACCACGGTCCCGATGAAGGCCAGCCCGAAGCCCGGGTTCTGGCCCGCCTTGGGACAGAGGCCCTTGCCGCATGGGACGAGCACGGCATCGCACCCAGGGACTGGACGGTCGATGCCGACGCGCGCATCGCCGCGTGGAAGGCCTGGTTCACTGAAGAAGGGGAGGGGGTGGACCTTTTCGTCACCAGCAACGGCGCGGCGCGCTTCGCCCTGCTTGCGCTTGACTTGCCACGCCCGACCCTCAAACTGCGGACGGGTGCTTTCGGTGAACTGGCGATCGATGCAACCGGACGGACGCAATTCATCCGTTGGGATGAACGCCCCTGAGGCTGATCGGCATTCAGAAGATGAAAAGCCTCAATTCTTCCGCTGCGGCACCGTAAAGGTTCCCGACACGCGCCCGCCGGAACCGCCGGTCACGCCCGATATCCCGCCACCGCTGGCCCGTCCATCGACGGTTGAGCGCCCGCTGTTGAGATCGATCACCAGCCGTCCCCCGGTCAGCCGGTTCGTCCCCTGCGTCAGCGACACATTGCCCAACATGGTGATCAGCCGGCTGTTGAGGTCATAGATGGCGACATTGCCCTTCGCCGTTTCCGTCCCCTTGGTCACGACCACATTGCCGGAGGCATCGATTCGGTCGATCTCCACCCCGTTGGTCCCGGTCCCGCCGCCCGGCTGGTTGCGGTAGGCCACCGTCATCCGCGCTGCGTTCAGCCTCATGCCCGCCTGCGTCACCTCGACATTGCCGGACACGACGACGCGATCCGCGCGGTCCTGCACCTCGATCCGGTCGGCGGTGAAGTTCACTGGGGCATTGCTGTCATGATTCTTCAGCACCTGCGCATCGGCCCCGGCCCCAACCCCGGCACAGACGAGGCCAGCCGTACCCAGCGCACCCAAGGACAACAGAAGAAGGGGCTTTTTCATCACTTCCGCCCTTTGAGGCCATTTTGTTCGATACGCAAGCTCGCACGCCCATTCAGCGTCACCGTCCGCGCGCCCAGATCGGCCTCCAGATGGTCGCCGCTGAACGTGCCGATCGGTATCCGCCCATCGACCCGCCCCGCGCTCTGCATCCGTCGCGTCTTGAGGTCGATGCCCACATCCCGCGTCGTCAGCCTGTATCCGCCTTCCGACTGGAACTGCACCGGCCCGTCGATCGCGACCCGCTCCGTATCCATGTCGTAACGGCCCTTCTGCGCCCGCAGCAGCGCCTGCCCGTCCGACAGCAGGATTCGCGCCGACATGTCGTTCAGATCGACGATCGGCTCCCGCGAACTCTTCTGCACGGCGGAGCCGGCCCGCAGCGAGAAGGGCTGCCCCTTGCTGTCCTCTCCGCGATAAAGCGCCTCGGTCACGCGCATCCGTTCCTTCGCCACCTCGACCTTGTTCTTGTCGAGCACGAAGCTGACCTTGTCGCCGCCGGTAAAGGGCGCCGTCGCCAGCAACGCCGCCAGCACGCCGACCGCAGCGGGCAGCCAGTTCTTGAGCAGCCCGACCAGCCGGTCATGGCTCCCCCCCGGCCGTGCCCAGTGGCGGCGCACATCGCGTTGCTGATCGGCCTGAATCGACATGCACCCTCACATATGCGCGAAGATATCGATCTCCGGCCAGCCGGCCAGGTCCAGCTCGGCCCGATGGGGGAGAAAATCGAAACAGGCCTGCGCCAGTTCCATCCGTCCCTCGCGAATCAGCCTTTTGTCCAGCTCCGCCTTCAGCGCATGCAGGTACCGCACGTCCGACGCGGCATATTCCTTCTGCGGCTCTGACAGCACCGGCCCGCCCCAGTCGCTCGACTGCTGCACCTTGGACAGTTCCTGCCCCAGCAATTCGCGCACCAGTTCCTTGAGGCCATGGCGGTCGGTATAGGTCCGCACCAGCCGCGAGGCGATCTTGGTGCAGTAGACCGGCGCCGCCACCACGCCCAGATAATGTTTCAGCGCCGCAATATCGAACCGGCCGAAATGATAGAGTTTCAACCGCTCCGGATCGGCCAGTACGGCGCGCAGATTGGGCGCGGCATAATCGCTGCCGGGGTTGAAGCGCACCAGATGCTCGTCGCCCTTGCCGTCGCTGATCTGCACGACGCACAGGCGGTCGCGGGGCGTGATCAGCCCCATGGTTTCGGTATCGACGGCGATCGGGCCGGGGGCAAGGACGCCCTCGGGCAGATCCTCTTCATGGAAATGGACGGTCATGATTCCCCTCTATGGCGAAAGCCGCCATATCGCAATCACCCGCTGCACCGATGAACGAAAGGCGATCAACGCGCCGCAATGACGCCATTTTCGGGCCTTCCGCCCGCCTCAAAAATCATTCGCGCTCCCCTGAAAAGCTGATATAGTGAGTCCCAAACCGCGACTTGGCGGTGGATTCTGCATGTCATTCGCCCGACATGTTTGTCCGGTTTAGTCTGGGGCGAAGCGAAAGTGACCAACAGGGCATGAGTTTTGATAGAGGTCGCCGCGGCGGGCGCGGCAAGGACAAGCGCGACGGTTTCGGCGACGAGGGTTTTTATGAAGGTGGTCGCGGCGGCTTCGGCGGCGATCGCGGTGGCGTCGGCGGTGATCGTTTTGGTGGCGGCGGTGGCGGTTTCGGTGGTGACCGTGGCGGCTTCGGCGGCGGCGGCGGCGGTGGTGGCCGCGGCGGCTTTGGCGGCGGCGGCGGTGGTTTCGGCGGCGGTGGCGGTGGTTTCGGCGGCGGTGGCCGCAGCATGCCCGCCCAGGTCGTCGGTGAAGGCACTGGCGTAGTCAAATTCTTCAACGGTCAGAAGGGCTTCGGCTTCATCGTCCGTGACGATGGCGGCGAAGACGTATTCGTGCACATCAGCGCCGTCGAGCAGGCGGGCCTCACCGGCCTGGCCGAAGGCCAGCAGCTCGGCTTCACGCTGGTGGATCGCGGTGGCAAGGTGTCGGCGACCGACCTCAAGATCGAGGGCGAACCGCTCCCCGTCACGGACCGGGCTCCTCGCGAACCCCGCGCCGGCGGTTTCGGCGATCGCCCGGGCGGCGACCGCGGCCCGCAGCGCCAGCTGACCGGCGAGCGCGCCAGCGGCACGGTCAAGTTCTTCAACGCCATGAAGGGCTTCGGCTTCATTCAGCGCGACGACGGCCAGCCCGACGCATTCGTTCATATCAGCGCCGTGGAACGCGCCGGCATGAGCGCTCTCAATGAAGGCGACCGCCTCGACTTCGAACTGGAAGTCGACCGTCGCGGCAAATATGCGGCCGTGAACCTTCAGTCGAAGGCCGACTAAGAAAATATCTGCCCGCTTGCGGGAGAGGATAGAAGGGGTCGCCTGCCCGGCGGCCCCTTTTTTGTCGTTTCACCTCGGGAAATGCGGGGTTAGTGGAGGCGCGCGACGTCTATGGTCCCCTTTTCAGTCGCCAGCCAGTAAGAATGATTGCACGGCAGACTTAGGTGGATGGCGGACGGGCCACTTAGCCGCGCGTTCCCTGAAGCGCGCCGTGTTCCTGCGAAGGCAGGAACCCAGTCCCGCCCTCACTTCGTCCTGGCAACATCCGAACTGGGCTCCTGCCTACGCAGGAGCACGTTACGCTTAATGACCAGTATTGGCCATTTCAGGCTGGCAATACCAGACTCGCTTCCAACCCGCCCTGCGCGCGATTGGCGAGCTTCAGCGCCCCGCCATGCTCGGCCATGATCGCCCGCACCAGCGCCAGTCCCAAGCCGGCGCCGCCTGTTTCCCGATTGCGCGATCCTTCCAGCCGGGTGAACGGCTCCATCATCTCTTCCATCCGATCCTCGGATATGCCCGGCCCGTCGTCGGCGACAACCAGCCGGATCGCGCCCTCGCCACGTTCCACGGAGACATGGGCACGCTCGCCATAAACGATCGCATTTTCGACGAGGTTGCGCAGCGCACGGCGAATCTGCTGCGGACGCACATTGGCCACCGCCCGCTCGCTGTCCGCCAGATCGACCGGAGAACCCAGTTCCAGAAAATCCTCGACCACCGCATCGGCCAGAGCCGACAGATCGACCTTCTGCCGCGCCTCGCTGCTGCGTCCCGCGCGGGCGAGCGACAATATGTCCTCCAGCATCCGATTCATTTCATCGATCGTTTCGGACATGCGGGCGCGTTCGCCCTCATCCTCGACCGATTCCGTCCGCACCCGCAGCGAGGCCAGCGGCGTGCGCAGATCATGGCCGATCGCGCCCAGCATCCGGTCCTTTTCGCTTAGCATTGCGAAAATGCGGCTCCGCATCGCATTGAAGGCGGTGGTGAGTTGCCGGACATCGCCGGGCCCGCGTTCCTCGACGGGGTCGGCCGATCCGGTGCGGGCGAATTGCTCCGCTGAACGGGTGAGTTGCTTCAACGGCCGCGCCAGCCTTCGCCCGATCCACAGCAGCGGCGCCAGCACGATCACGTAAAGGATCAGCGTCTGCCCGACCAGCCATCCGCCAAAGCGCGGGGGCCGATCCCCGATGCGCGTCTGCGTCAGCGCCCATTTGCCCGGCTCATATTCCACCGCCATGGCCAAGCGTCCCATGCGCAGATTGCCTGGCCTTTCCCCCGCGGCCCGCAGGCGGAAATTGTCCCAGCGCCGCAACGGCATCGCCTGACTTTGTTCGACCACATGGATGGACCGGATCGAAAGGCCGATATCATCGAACATCGCCTTGCCGCGTTGCTCGACATCGGGCCGCGCGGTGCCGCGCAGCACTGGCGCCGCGCCAAGGAAACGGACGCGACTGCGCCGGTCGGCATCGTCACCGCCCCGCCGCGCCGGCCGATTATCAAGCGCATCAACGATCCGATAGACCCCCGGCGCGGTCTGCGACGTCAGCTCGATCCGCTGACGCTCCCGCAACAGCAGGGCGAAGTTGATCGCCTGCGCCACGAACAGCGCCAGCGCGACCAGAATGATGATCTGGCCGATAACGCTTTGCGGCCAAAGACGAAGCCGCCTCACAACTTGCGCACATCCGCGGACAGGGTGTAGCCGCCGCCCCATACGGTCTTGATCAATGTCGGGTTCCTGGGATCGGGCTCGATCTTCTTGCGCAGGCGGCTGATCTGGTTGTCGATCGCCCGGTCAAAGGCATTGGCCTCCCGCCCCTGGGTGATGTCCAGCAACTGATCGCGGCTCAGCACCTGATTAGGCCGCGTGGCGAAGGCCAGCATCAGATTATACTCCGCCGTGGAGAGTGGCAGCGCCACGCTCTCGCTGTCGACCAGCGTGCGCTCCTGCGTCTTGAGCAACCAGTTGGCGAAGGCATAGGTGGCGCCGTCGGGCGCGGTGACGCGCTGGCCGCCGGTCGCGACGCGGCGGAAGATCACCTTGATGCGCGCGACC
>NZ_JALDYQ010000069.1:0-26467 GCF_032153725.1 Sphingobium sp.
TCTGCCAAAAAACCGAACAAACTTTATGTGGCGAACTTTAGATTCAGGTGACTAGAGCATCATGCGCTAAATTGGGAACCGGTTTTGCGCTTGAAACGATGCGATAACAAAGAACTGGAGCACACGGCCTGCGTCTGATTTAACGCAGCGTGCTCCAGCGTGATTTCGAGCCAGATGGAAACGCCAGTTCGGCGAAGTCAGGGGAGGGTTTTACCAGGCCGTCTGCCGCGGCGGGATAAGGGCAAGCATCGCATCATAAATGGGCGGCTCGATCCGCTTCAGGAATTCGACGCCCGCCCGGCCATCCTCGATCCATCGCACTTCGGCCACAAGGTTCTTCACGACCGGCAGCCAGATGGTCACGCGCTCACCGATCGTCACTTCCGCCTCGGTCCGGCACATCAGTCCCAAGGCGGAGATATTGATGATCCGCACTCCATGCGACCGTCCGCGCGCCGTGACATGGCTCACCATATCGACCAGATCGCGCTTCACCCGCCGCTGATTGGCCAAAGGATCGCGCGACTGGTTCAGATGGGCAAGGCTTGCGAACGTCGAAGGCATGCCAACAGACTAGGGTAAGGAAGTTAGAACCTTCCTTACCTCATCTGGTTAATGCACCGTATACCCTCTTTGATTTCAGGCAGTTACCAGCCCATGCCTCTTCGCGCCGAAGCTGAGCCTGTCGCCGGCCTTCAACTGCAGAGCCGGATCGCTGACGACCTCGCCATTCACGCGAATGGCGCCTTCCGCCAGTTTCCGCCGCACTTCCTTGTTGGAGGCAGCAAAGCCCAGAGCCGTCGTCCCCTGCACCACATTCAGTCCTTCGGCCCCAAGGCTCACCGTCGGCAGATTGGCATCCGAAGCGCCTTCCTCAAAGGTCCGCCGTGCCGTTTCCGCCGCCAGAGCAGCCGCCCCGGCCCCGCGACAAAGCGCGGTGGCCTCATTGGCGAGGATCTTCTTCGCCTCGTTGATCTCCGCGCCCTGAAGCGCGGCCAGCCGTTCCACCTCATCCATCGGCAGGTCGGTGAACAGCCGCAGCCGGTTCGCGACATCGGCGTCGGCGGTGTTCCGCCAGAACTGCCAATAATCGTAATTGGAAAGCTGGTCCTCGTTGAGCCACACCGCGCCACCCACGGTCTTGCCCATCTTGGTGCCGTCCGCATTGGTCAGCAGCGGCGTGGTCAGCCCGAACACCTGTGTCCCGTCCACGCGCCGGGCCAGTTCGACGCCATTGACGATATTCCCCCACTGATCCGATCCGCCCATCTGCAACCGGCAGGCCGACCGCCGCGACAGTTCCAGAAAGTCATAGGCCTGAAGGATCATATAGTTGAATTCAAGGAAGGAAAGCGACTGCTCCCGATCCAGCCGCAGCTTCACCGAATCAAAGCTCAACATGCGGTTCACGGAGAAATGCTGCCCGATATCCCGCAGGAACGGGATATATTCCAGCTTGTCGAGCCACTCCGCATTATCCAGCATGATCGCATCGGTCGGCCCGTCCCCAAAGGTCAGGAACCGCTCGAACACCCGCTTGATGCTCGCGACATTCTCCGCGATCAGGTCGGTCGTCAGCAACTTGCGGGCCTCGTCCTTGAAGCTCGGATCGCCGATTTTGCCCGTGCCGCCGCCCATCAGCACGATCGGCTTGTGCCCGGCCTTCTGCAACTGGCGCAGCATCATGATCGACACCAGATGCCCGACATGCAGCGAGGGCGCCGTCGGGTCGAAACCGATATAGCCCGGCACGATCTGCCTGGCGGCCATGGCGTCCAGCCCCTCCGCATCGGTCAGCTGATGAATGTAACCGCGCGTTTCGAGCAGGCGGAGCAGATCGGAGGAATAGCTGGTCATGATGCCGCGCCCTGTAGCACCGCATCATCGGCCCGGAAACCCTCCACAACCGGGAACCTTCGCCATCGGAAAAACCCCACCCGGTTTCGGGCCGAGCTTGTCGAAGCCCTGCACTTCTTTAAAAAGGAACTTCCCGAACGGAGGAAATGGTGTGTCGTCAAAAATGCTGGCAATAGGCCTGATGTCGGGCACCTCGCGCGATGGCATAGACGCCGCGCTGATCGAAACCGATGGGGAAGGCGCCGGCAAGGGGCTGGCCTTCCACGCCATGCCCTATGCTGACGGCTTCCGCCTGCGCCTGGCCGAGGCCTGCGGGCGCGCCATGACGATGGAAAAGCCCGGCTTCGAACCTCTGATCCACGCGGTGGAGGAGGAACTGACCGAACTGCATGTAGAGGCGGTTTCCGACCTTCTCGCCCGCAGCGGCCATGTCACCGAAGACATCGCCGTCATCGGCTTCCATGGCCATACCGTCGCCCACCGGCCCGAACGGCGCTGGACCTGGCAGATCGGCGACGGCGCCGCGCTTGCCGGCGCGTTCGGCATCCCGGTGGTGGCGGACCTGCGCAGCGCGGACGTTGGCGCGGGCGGGCAGGGGGCTCCATTGCTGCCGGTCTATCACCGCGCCCTCGCGCACGACCTGCCCAAGCCCGTCGCGATTTTGAACCTTGGCGGCGTCGCCAACATCACCGCCATCGCCTCCGATGGAGAGATCGTCGCCTTCGACACCGGCATGGCGAGCGGCCTCATCGACAACTGGATGCAGACCCACAGCGACCGCAGCTTCGACGAAAGCGGCGCCACGGCCGCCAGTGGGGAGGTCGACCACAGCCGCCTCGCGCGCATGCTGTCCGACCCCTGGTTCGCCGCCATCCCTCCGAAAAGCATCGATCGCGAAGCCTTCACCATCGAACCCTTGCGGGGCCTGTCGCTGGAGGATGGAGCCGCGACCCTTACCGCCTTCTCCGCCGCAGCCGTCGCAAAGGGCCTCGATCACCTCGCGGAGCGTCCGGGCCGCATCTATGCCGCTGGCGGCGGCCGCCACAACGTCACGCTCATGCGGATGCTGGCGACCTTCACCGGTGCCGAAGTCCGCCCGGTCGATGAACTGGGCTGGGACGGCGATGCGCTGGAAGCCCAGGGGTTCGCCTATATGGCCGTCCGCCATCTGAAGGGCCTGCCGATCAGCTTTCCCGGCACCACCGGCGCGCCGCAACCCATGACCGGTGGCGTTTTCTTCGACCCTGCCTAAGGTGTCCGCTCCAAGGGAGCGATGTCTTTAAGACCAACTGCATCTCCACAGTCGATCAAGCCCTTTTGATCGCCCATTTTGCACATATCATCTAATAATCGCATGCGATGAATCCCGGTACGGCAACATCATGTCCTTCTATCTCACCGGGAAATATGATGAATTTTCGATGATGAAGCTTCCTGAACGGATGTTCATCCTGATTATTTCCCCACTAATTCTTTCGGTCGATTCCGCCGGGGAAAGAAAACAGCAACATAGGGCCGGGCCTTCGGACAGTCGGAAGTGCCCCGGGGTGTCACATCATAGGAGAGTCGCAGTGACCAGATTTATCCTTCCCCTCATCGGCCTTGCCGTTCTGGCCGCCGCCACCGGCGCGCAGGCGCAGGACAGCGGCGTCAAGGGGACCCTTCAGGACAGCAATGTAAAGGGAACCCTTCAGGATGCCAATGTAAAGGGCACGTTGCAGGACGCCAATGTCAAGGGCACGCTGCAGGATACGCAGAGTGCAGCCACGGCGGCGCAGGATGCCCGCACCGCCTCGACGGAAGCCCGTTCCAGCAGCACGGAAGCCCGCAGCGCCGCCACCGAAGCGCGTAGCAGCGCCACTGAAGCGCGCTCTTCGGCCGCTGAAGGCCGCAGCGCCGCGCAGGACGCTCGCGCCAATGCCAGCACCGCCCGCGAAACGGCGACGTCCGCCCGGGAAACCGCCCGTTCCGCCCGCGGCAGCTGATTACAGTCAAAGCATGAAAAGCAAGGGGCGGGCCTGCCAAGGGCTCGCCCCGCTTGGCATAAGGAGAGGGAAATCCATGAAGGGGACCATCGCGCTGGCCGCCGGCGCTGCCATGGCCATGGGCGCACCGCCCGCTCTGGCGCAGATCGCGGCGCAAAGCGGCCCGCAGACCGCCCAGGCCGAAGAACCATCCACAGGCTTATCCACAACTTCATCCACAGGAAGCAGCCTGACCGCCATCACCGGCATTGATTATAGCAGCGGCGATTACGGCACCGGCTCCGACACCCATATTTTCGTCGTGCCGATGAGCCTGCGTTACCGCACCGGCCAGCTCCGCTTCACTGCGACGCTGCCCTGGCTGCGCATCAACGGCTCGTCCGCGATCGTCGGCGGCGGATCGGGCGGCGTCATCATCGATCCGGACGCGCCACGCACCACCCGCAGCGGTCTGGGCGACCTGACCCTGGGCGTCGGCTACCAGATTCCGGAAGAACAGTTCGGCTTCGGCCTCGACCTTTCCGCCCGCGTCAAGCTTCCCACCGCCTCGCGTTCCAGGGCGCTGGGCACCGGCAAGACCGACGTCACGGTCGCGGCGGAGATTTCCAAAAGCTTCGGCGCCATCACCCCCTTCGCCAATCTGGGCTACCGCATGCCGGGCGATCCGTCGGGCTTCAACCTGCATAATGGCTGGACCGCATCGGGCGGCGCCAGCATGATGCTGGGCAAATCGGCCCTGATCGCCTCCTACGACTATCGCGAAGCAACCAGCGACCTGGCCCGCGACAGCCGGGAACTGTTCGGCGCCTTCAGCACGCCGGTGGTGAAAAAGCTGACCTTCACCCTCTACGGCACCGCCGGCCTCAGCAAAGGCGCCGCGGATTACGGCGTCGGATCGATGATCAGCCTGAAACTATGAAAACCCGCCCCGATTTCCCTATCCTACGATTTCGCTGTCCTACAACGATCCGGACAAGCTAGGACCACCTCGGCTCTTTGAACGACAGTGACCCAATAGGAAACGGCGCAAAACCGCCGTTTCCTTAATAATCATCGTGTCACCTGTGTCACCCGGATCCTGTTATCACCGCTTGCGGGTCAGTTCCCGCATTGCCTCGTCAATCCCCTCGATGGTCAGCGGATACATGCGCCCGTTCATGATCTCGCGGATGATCTTCGTCGACTGGCTATAGCCCCAATGCGCCTCCTGCGCGGGGTTCAGCCACACCGCCGCCGGATAGGTATGCAGCACCCGGCTCAGCCACGCCGCGCCCGCTTCCTCGTTCATATGTTCGACGGACCCGCCGGGATGGCTGATCTCATAGGGGCTCATCGCCGCGTCGCCGACGAAGATCACCTTATAATCATGCCCATATTTGTGAAGTATGTCCCATGTCGGGGTGCGTTCGGAAAAGCGCCGCCTGTTATCCTTCCACACGCCCTCATACAGGCAGTTATGGAAGTAGAAGAATTCCATGTTCTTGAACTCGCTGGTCGCCGCCGAAAACAGCTCCTCGCACAGCGTGATGAACGGGTCCATCGATCCGCCCACATCCAGGAACAGCAGCAGCTTCACTGCGTTATGCCGCTCCGGCCGCATGCGAATGTCCAGCCAGCCCTGCCGCGCCGTCCCCCGGATGGTCGCGTCCAGATCCAGCTCGTCCGCGGCGCCCTCCCGCGCGAAACGCCGCAGCCGCCGCAGCGCCACCTTGATATTGCGGGTGCCCAGTTCCTTCGTGCTGTCCAGATTGGCGAACTCCCGCTTCTCCCAGACCTTGATCGCCCGCTTGTGCCTGCTTTCACCACCGATCCGCACACCCTCCGGATTATAGCCGCCATGACCGAAAGGAGAGGTGCCGCCCGTGCCGATCCACTTGTTGCCGCCTTGGTGACGGCCTTTCTGCTCCTCCAGCCGTTTCTTCAGCGTCTCCATGATCTCGTCCCAGCTGCCCAGCGACTTGATCTTCTCCATATCCTCGGGGCTCAGGAATTTTTCCGCCACCAGCCTTAACCATTCTTCGGGGATTTCCGCTTCGACGCCCCCGGTCCCCAGCACGCCCCTGAACACGCGGGCAAAGACCTGGTCGAACCGGTCCAGCAGCCCTTCATCCTTCACATAGGTGGCGCGGGCGAGATAATAGAAGTCCTCCGGAGACTGCCCGATCACATCGCGATCAAGTGCTTCCAGCAGCAGCAGATGCTCCTTGATGCTGGCGGGAATGCCGGCAGCGCGGAGCGCGTCGAGAAAATTGAGCATCATGGCGCGGCTCTTGTCTGCCAGCTTGGCGGACGATGCAAGGGGCCCGCGCATTGTCGGAATGTTAAGTGTTGCAATGCATCGTTAATAAGGCAGTATCCATGTTGAGCGAAACAGGCGGGGCATCATTGGAAAACGGGCATTTGTTGACCGATCTGGGGGAATGTTCGGGCGATATTGCGCTGCAATGCAGCGAAACCGCAGGCTTTCTCAGTGAACTCACCCACCGTATCCAGAGCGATTCAGCGCGCTTGGGCGAATTGCAGTCGAACATGGAAGCGCTGGCCGTCAGCCAGAATGAAAGCGTCCTCGCGGCGCAGGAATTGAGCCTCACCGCCCGCCGCGCCGGCAGGATCATTGCCGAAGGGCATGATGCGATTACCCTGTCGCTGGGACAGATCACGGAACTGATCGAAAATGTCACCGGGCTGGAAGGTCATTTGCGCCGGTTCCTGGACGTGATCGAGGCGGTGGATGGCATTTCGGAGCAGCTTGGCGCCATTGCCCGCCAGACCCGCCTGCTGGGCGTCAATGCCGCGATCGAAGCAGCGCGCGGTGGCGAAGCGACGCAGGGTTTTGCCGTCGTCGCGGACGAAATCCGGCGTCTTGCCGGACAGGCCGGCGAATCCGCCGCCTCCGTGGGTCACAGGCTGGGGCAGCTCGATCGTGATGCCCGCCAGCTGATCGGTGGCGTGGAGGCCAATATCAGCAGGGGACGCGATGTCGGTGCCCATATCGATACGCTGCGCGTCAGCATGGCCGAGATCGCTTCGATGGTGACTCAGTTTGGCGACCGATCGGACACGATCGTCACCTGCACCGATGAAGCCGATGGCGATGTCGCCGCGTTGCGGCAGGGGCTGGCGCGGTTCAGCCAGTCATCCACCGAAAGCGCCGCGCGGGTGGAAATGGCCCGCGGGCAGCTCGAACGGTTGGAAGGCATGGCGAACGACATGCTGAACAGCGCAGCCCATGGCGGCCATGTGACCCGCAACAGCCGCTATATCGCCTTTGCCGAAGACGGCGCCCAGGAAGTCATGGCGCTGGTCGAAGGCGCGCTGGAACAGCGGCAGATCGACATGGAACAAGTGTTCGACACGGCCTATCGGCCGCTTCCGGGATCAAACCCGGCGCAATATGAAAATGGCTTCAACGCCTTTGCCGACCAACATGTCCGGCCTCTGCTTGATCGGCGGACGGCACAGGACGCCGCGATCGTCGGTTGCTGTCTGATCGACATGAATGGCTATCTGCCCACCCATATCAGCGCGCGCAGCCAGCCGCAGCGCCCGGATCAGCCACGCTGGAACATGGAAAACGCCCGCAACCGTCAGATTTTCATGGACAGTCAAACCCGCCGCGCGCTGGACGGGGAAGGGGATTTCTTCCTTTTCTCCTACCGCCAGGATATGGGCGAGGGGCGTTACCGGGCTTTGCGCAGCGTGTTCGTGCCCATCATCATCCGCGGGCGGCGCTGGGGACTGTATGAGGTCGGTTATCTGATCTGACGGTCAGCGGCCTGGTCCGTTCCCGCTGCGCAGCGTCACCTCGCCATTGGCCGCGAAGGCTGCCACTGTGCCCGCCTGCGCGGTCTGGGGGTCCTTCCCATCCAATATTTCCGCGATCTGGCGCGGGCTCGGCACCCTGTCGTAGACGCCATAAATATCGGTCTGGCCTACAGAATGGATGGAAAGCTGATATCCTTGGCCCTTTGCCGCCGGATCGAAGGCGAGCACCGTGCCTGCGTCGTCCACCGGCACGATGATCGCGCCGTCCTTCACCCCGGCCTGTTGCAGAATTTCATAGCTGCCATCCGCGCTATCCACTCGTCCCCGGATGCAGAGCGGCGCACGTCCTTCGCGGGGCATCGCGATGTCGATGGGCGCCGCAGCCGCTGGCCCGGTCATGCGCGCATCGGGACTGTCGGCAACGGGACATGCGGCGTAGGTGGCGGCCCTTGTCGCATGGATGTCCGTGGCCTTGTCAAAATGCAGGCCCGACAACATGCCGTCCAGGCCGGCCAAAACCTCCTTGCGCCGTTCCATCGGCCCCGTGACGCGCAGCTTCACCATCCACCGGCCTGCGTGGACAAAGGCCGCCGCCGTCGTCAGCGCGCCGTCCGCGGCATCGTCATAAACCGCCCGGATCGCGCCTTTGGCCCGGCCCGCGACAGGCTGGCCGGCATAAGCCGTGCGGCGTGTCTTGCCGCCGAAGCGGGCCATGATCGCCTTGTCGGTCATATAGGCGGCCAGCGACGCGTCGGCATAGCTTGGCATATAGATGTAAAGCGTCGCCTGGACGGCGCCATCGTCGGACAGATATTGGGCATAATTGTCGATGCCCTTGCCACCATTGGACACCTCTCCACTCTTGGAGAGAGACAGGCCCGCCACCGTTTGCGGCAAGGCGATCCCCGCGGCGTCGGCGCGCAGGGTGGTGGCAGTGGGCGTCCAGGCTTCCCGTTCCTCGTCCGTCCGCTCTGGCGGCCGCGCAAAGGCAGGCGCTGACAAGGCCAGCACCGCTGATAACAGGGACAACGCACGCTTGGGCATTGGCATCCTTCCCTAATTCATGACCGTCTTGCGCGGTTTTGAATGTCAGGAGGAAAGTTGAGCGGAAATGCAGGCGTCAGGCAAGAGCGCTTTTTAGGCGACCGGTGGAATTTGCGCCGGATAATGGGGTAGTTCCGGGTCCCGATGCGCCCAATCGGGTGCCGCATCGGTCCAGATGATGGCCTGCGGGGCCATAAGGCCGGGTTCGTCCAGCGCGCCGGCGCGGATGAAGGTCAGATGCGGTCGCGATTCGGCGAGGCTGAAGAGCGGCGTCCCGCATTCAGGGCAAAAGCCCCGTCGCATCGCATTGCCGCTGTCCGCAAAGCTCTGGTGCCAGCGCACTTCACCCGTGGTCGTCACCCTGTCCGATGGGAAGCAGACATTCACCGTCCCCGAACCGCCGCCCAGATATTGGCAGAGCCGGCACCAGCACATGCGCGCCGTCATCGGTTCGGCATCGATGCTGATCCGCACCTGTCCGCATAGGCATCCGGCGTGATGGGGCATGGTTCAGCGCCCCTGCCGCCGCGCCATGAAGGCGAGGCGTTCGAACATCATGATATCCTGCTCGTTCTTCAGTAGCGCACCATGCAGCGGCGGGATCGCCTTGGTCGGATCACGATCCTGCAACACGTCCAGCGGCATTTCTTCAGCCAGGATCAGTTTCAGCCAGTCGAGCAGTTCGCTCGTGGAGGGCTTTTTCTTGAGGCCCGGCACATCCCGGATTTCGTAGAAAATCTCCAGCGCGCGGTTGACCAGTATCTTCTGGATGCCCGGGAAATGCACATCGACGATCGCCTGCATCGTCTCCCGGTCGGGGAATTTGATATAGTGGAAGAAGCAGCGGCGCAGGAAAGCGTCGGGCAGTTCCTTCTCGTTATTGGAGGTGATGACGACCACCGGCCGCTCCTTGGCCGCAACCGTCTCCCCCGTCTCATACACATGGAAGGCCATGCGATCGAGTTCCTGCAACAGGTCGTTGGGAAATTCGATATCGGCCTTGTCGATCTCGTCGATCAGCAGCACCGGCAGGGTGGGGGAGGTGAACGCCTCCCACAGCTTGCCCTTGCGGATGTAATTGCCGATGTCATGGACGCGCGGATCACCGAGTTGGCCATCGCGCAGGCGAGCCACGGCGTCATATTCATAGAGGCCCTGATGCGCCTTGGTCGTCGATTTGACGTTCCACTCGATCAGCGGGGCGCTAAGCGCCTTGGCGATTTCCTGTGCCAGCACGGTCTTGCCCGTGCCCGGCTCGCCCTTCACCAACAAGGGGCGACGAAGCAGCACCGCAGCGTTGACGGCCACCTTCAGATCATCGGTGGCGACATAATCCTCTGTGCCCTCAAACCGCATATTTTGCTTCACTCTTCCTGCCTGCACTGGCCCAACTATGGCAAAGCAGGGGAGGAGCGCAAAGCCTTTATCAGCTCTTGCTGGCGCGGACCCGGGCGCGAGCCTGAAGAACGTCCCAAAGTCCGCGATGCTGATTGAGCAATTGTCGGCCCCCGAACAATATGGCGCGGTCGATCGCGTCATCGCCGCCGATCGCCTGCGCGACCTCCAGTGTGGCCGCGCGATCCGGCAGATCGCAGGCATGGGGTTCCAGCCCGGCGCGGATCGCGGCGATATCCAGCACATGGCGCACCGCGCGCCAATCGAGCACCAGCGCCACTGCCGCGCCCATGGCGCAGCCGCGCCTGTCCGACTGAGCCAGCATGTCGAGCGCATGGCGTTGCTGGCTGACGACCGTTTCGCAATCGCTCTGTCCCGCAGTGCTGGGGGCGGGGCCGACTGCAACCGTCACCTGCGTCAGATAAGCCCGCTCACGAGCAAAGGCGTCCGCTGCCTGGATCAGCCATCCACGCGCGGCATTATCGGCCGATCGGGTGGCCGCATGGTCGATCACCCCCGGATGCCGGCCATGGAGCAGGCAGAGATAATAGGCTGCATCGGCCAGATCGGGCAGGGACAGCGTTGCATGTGGTCCAAAGCTTGCCCGCGCGCCGCCGGGATAACCATGGCCAGCGGTGCCGTCGGCGGCCACGACGGCCTCCAATATCTGCGATATATCGCCAAATTGATAGCGCGGTGCTGCTTCGCTCATCATCTTCCCCTGCGCCCCGGTGCTGGCGAGGCCTCATTGAATCGACCCTAGAGAGTCGAGGTAAAAGAGGAGTTTACGCCAATGAAAAAGGGCGGCCCGAAAGCCGCCCCTTTGGATCATTTTACCGTGCCCTAGCCTCGGCCTGCCGAGGCCCTCCTTCCGAAGCGCGCCCTATTGGTCGAGGAAGCTGCGCATCTTGCGGCTGCGGCTGGGGTGCTTGAGCTTGCGCAGCGCCTTTGCTTCGATCTGACGGATGCGCTCGCGGGTCACGCTGAACTGCTGGCCTACTTCCTCCAGCGTGTGATCAGTGTTCATGCCGATGCCGAAACGCATGCGCAGCACACGCTCCTCACGCGGAGTCAGCGATGCCAGAACACGGGTGACGGTTTCCTTGAGGTTCGCCTGAATGGCGGCATCCACCGGGATGATCGCATTCTTGTCCTCGATGAAATCCCCGAGATGCGAATCCTCCTCGTCACCGATCGGCGTTTCGAGGCTGATCGGCTCCTTGGCGATCTTCATCACCTTGCGCACCTTCTCCAGCGGCATGGACAGGCGCTCGGCCATCTCCTCCGGGGTGGGCTCGCGGCCCTGCTCGTGCAGGAACTGGCGGCTGGTGCGGACCAGCTTGTTGATCGTCTCGATCATATGGACCGGAATACGGATGGTCCGCGCCTGATCCGCGATCGAGCGGGTGATCGCCTGCCTGATCCACCAGGTCGCATAGGTGCTGAACTTGTAGCCGCGCCGATATTCGAACTTGTCGACTGCCTTCATCAGGCCGATATTACCTTCCTGAATAAGATCAAGGAATTGCAGGCCACGGTTCGTATATTTCTTAGCGATGGAAATCACCAGGCGCAGGTTCGCCTCGACCATTTCCTTCTTCGCAATGCGCGCCTCACGCTCGCCTTTCTGCACCATGTTGACGATGCGGCGGAATTCGGAGAGTGACATGCCGGTCGCCTGAGCGATTTCGCTGATCTCGGTGCGGATACGCTCTACCGCACGCCCTTCGGCTGCGGCAAAGGCGGCCCATTTCTTGTCCAGCCCCGACACCCTGTCCATCCAGCCGTCATCCAGCTCATGGTTCACATAGCGGTCGAGGAAATCCTTGCGGCTGACCTTGTGACGCTCTGCCAGGCGCAGCATCTGTCCGCCCAGCGCGGTCAGCCGCCGGTTATAGGCATAGAGCTGATCGACCAGATATTCGATCTTCTGCTGGTGGAACTGGACGCTTTCGACCTCGGCGGTCAGTTGCTCGCGCAGCTCCTGATATTCGTCCTCATCCTTCTGGCTCAGCGTCTCGCCGATCGCCATGGCAATCATGCGCGATTCCTGCGCGGAGGAGAAAGTGCGGAAAATCTCGGTGATGGTCGCGAATTTCTCCAGCGCCATGGGTTTAAGCGTCTCTTCCATCTGGGCGAGGGAGAGGGTGTTGTCCTCCTCTTCTTCCTCTTCCATCCGGCGGGTGCGGCGTTCGGTCAGGCCGTCTTCATCTTCATCGGAATCAGCGGGTTCTTCCTCCGGCTCTTCCTCTTCCTTGAAGCTGGGACCAGCGGTCTTCTCGCTGATTTCGCCATCATCGTCCTCGGCGCCTTCCTCCAGATTTTCCGGAGCGGGGTCCTTGGACAGCATCGCGTCAAGGTCGAGAATCTCGCGCAGCTGCATCTCGCCATTGTTGAGCGCGGTCGACCATTCGATGATGGCGTTGAACGTCGTCGGGCTTTCGCACAGTCCCAGGATCATCGTGTCGCGGCCGGCCTCGATCCGCTTGGCGATGGCGATTTCGCCCTCACGGCTGAGCAGCTCCACCGCACCCATTTCGCGCAGATACATGCGCACCGGGTCGTCGGTGCGATCGACGGTTTCTTTCTTCTTTTCCGTGACAGGACGCGGCGAGCCGTCATCCTCCGCGCCCTCGTCCGAGCTGTCGTCGTCACTATCGTCGCGCTGATCCTCGCCGTCCTCGCCGGCTTCCTCATTTTCGACGATGTTCACGCCCATTTCGTTGAGCGCGGACATGATGTCCTCGATCTGCTCGGAGGACATCTGGTCCTGCGGCAGCGCGTCGTTCAGCTCGTCATAGGTGATGTAGCCGCGCTTCTTGGCGCGCGCGATCAGCTTCTTGACCGACGCTTCGTTCAGATCCAGCAGCGGTGCATCGCCCGTATCCTGATCCTCGCCCGCACCCTTGCTGTTCGCCTTGCTCGCCATTTATTCGCCTTAACTTCGTCGACCCGAAAAGATCGATCTGAATCACACAATATCTTCGGACTGCGCCAGTTCCGCCAGGCGGCGATCATGATCCAGCTTCAACTGCCGAACCCTTTGCTGTTCCGCAAAGGTTTCTTCGTTGAGATCATCTCTCGCTCGCCGGGTAGCCTCAGCCAACGCGGCCTCCAGCTCCGGTCCTTGCGCCATCACCCGAATGGCCTCGTCCAGATCGCGTTGCACGCGATCCGAGTCGGTCTTGCTTCTGTTGGGGGTGAATGTGAACGTGTCGGCCCGGAGCATCCCCTTTGCCATATTATACACTTCACCTTGCCTCAATATGGTAAGGAGGCCATCGGTTTCAACTGTTTCTTTGCTGAACGACGCCGCGATCATCACGTTCAGCAATTCGGCCAGCGCGGCATCTCCGATTCGCAGGCCCGAAAGCATTTCGCGATGCAGAGCGATTTGCTCCGGATGCCGGAGCAGACTGGCGAGGACGGCCCTCAAAAGCCGTTGTTCCATTCCGCTCGCGCCAATGGCCCGCGCCTCGTTTCCAGCGGGCGGGATAGGGGGCTTCCAATTGCCCTTCTTATCCCGCTGCCAGCCGGATCGCGCGCCGCCGCCACGCTGTTGCCGGGGGGCAAAAGCCGCCCGGGCAAAGAACAGGGCATCGTAACGCTCGCGGAAAGCATGGACATAATGTGCCCGCACGTCAGAATGGACAATGGCATCGGTGATCGCCGAAAGCCGTTGCTTGAGCGCGGCTCGCTGTTCCGGCGTGTCGAGGGGGGCAGCAGCCTGCTCAAATTTCCACAGTCGTTCGACCAGGGGTTCGGCCGTGCTCAACACCGCTTCCATCGCTGCGGGGCCATCGGCGCGGATCAGATCGTCTGGGTCCTGCCCGCCGGGCAGGGTGGCAAATGCCAGGCTCATGCCCGGCCGTAGTAGGGGCAGGGCACGCGTCGCTGCCCGGATCGCCGCCTTCTGTCCCGCCGAATCGCCGTCGAAGCAGAGGATCGGCACATCGGCCATCTTCCACAGCCGCTCGATCTGATGCTCGGTCAGCGCGGTCCCCAGCGGCGCCACCGCTTCGCCAAAGCCGGCCTGCGCTAGCGCGATCACGTCCATATAGCCTTCGACGACGATGATGCGCCCCGCATGACGGCTGGCCGGCGACGCCCGGTCGATATTGTAGAGTGTCCGCCCCTTGTCGAAGAGCGGCGTATCGGGCGAGTTCAGATATTTCGGCTCGCCGGTGCCAAGAATGCGCCCGCCAAAGGCAATGACGCGACCTCTGATGTCCCGGATCGGCAGCATCAACCGGCCCCGGAATCGGTCATAGCTATCGCGTTTTCTGGTTTTGCCGCCGTCCGGCTCGGCGCCATCGGGGTCGATCAGCAATCCTGCCTCAATCAGCAAAGGCTCCCCAAAATCCTTGAGCGCTGTTTTGAGCCGTCCGCGACCATCAGGAGAAAAACCGAAGCCAAAGGTTTTGGCGGTCGCCGCGCTCATCCCGCGCTTCTGGAGATAGGCGCGTGCTTCCGCGCCCTCGATCCCGCCAAGCTGCTCCTCGAAAAAGCCCTGCGCGGCCGCCATTACATCGTGCAAGCCCTGGGCCTGCTCCGCCCGTTTCGCCGCACGGGGATCGGGCGCAGGGACGTCCATCCCCGCTGCCTGCGCCAGTTCCTTCACGGCCTCCATGAAGGGCAGGCCGCGCTGATCGGTCATCCAGCGGATCGCATCACCATGGGCCCCGCAGCCGAAGCAGTGGTAGAAACCCTTTTCGTCGTTGATGGTGAAGCTGGGCGTCTTCTCATTATGAAAGGGGCAGCAGGCCTTATATTCGCGTCCGGCCTTCTGGACCTTCACCGTCCGGCCGATCAGCGTCGACAGCGAAGTCCTTGCCCGCAACTCATCCAGAAAGGCCGGAGAAAGACTCATATGCCTTGCCTAAAGTGCGCCTCTCGCAAGCGAAAGGGGCTTGGTGCGGCCGCTGTCAGTTCAAGGCAGCCTTTACGAGGCCGCTGGCCTTGCCCATGTCGATCACCGAGCCATGGCGCTCCTTCAGCACGGCCATGACCTTTCCCATATCCTTGACGCTGGCCGCGCCGACTTCCGCCTTTATCCCCTCGATCACGGCTTTCGTCTCATCCTCGCTCAGCTGTTGCGGCAGGAAGCTGTCGATCACGTCCAGTTCAACCTGTTCCTTCGCGGCCAGCTCATCGCGCCCGCCATTCCTGAACATCTCGATGGATTCGCGGCGCTGCTTCACCATTTTCTGAAGCACCTCGACCACGACCGTATCGTCATCCGGCACGCTGGAAGCCGTGCGCAGTTCGATATCGCGATCCTTGAGCTTCGCCAGGATCAGCCGCACGGCGGCGAGGCGATCCTTTTCCCCGGCTTTCATGGCTTCAATCTGGGCGCTCTTGAGCTGCTCGCGAATCATGCGAATGAATCCTGTTTGTTGGGAAAGGATCAGATATAACGCCAAAAGAGATTTTTAACAGGAGTTGACCGCGCGGCCTCACGAGCATAGGTGACCGGCCGTTTAACCCGCAGCAGACGGGTTCCCGCAAAAGCATAAAGGACGACACGACCATGGCTGACGCCAAGACCCTCATTGTGCCCAAAGGAGCGACAGGGGTCGTGGTTTTCGCCGATGGCTCGGCGGTGTTCGGCCGCGGTTTCGGCGCGACCGGTGATGCGGTGGGCGAACTCTGCTTCAACACGGCGATGACCGGCTATCAGGAAGTGATGACCGACCCCAGCTATGCGGGCCAGATCGTCACCTTCACTTTTCCGCATATCGGCAATGTCGGCACCAACCTTGATGACGTAGAGGCGGACCTGCCCCACGCTCTGGGCTGCGTCGTGCGGCAGGACGTCACCGAGCCGAGCAATTTCCGCAATGTCGAACCTTTCGACCAGTGGATGAAGGCAAAGGGTCGCATCGGCCTGGCCGGCGTCGACACCCGCGCGCTGACCCGCATGATCCGGTTGAAGGGCGCACCCAATGTCGTGATCGCCCATGATCCCGAAGGCCAGTTCGACCTCGCAGCCCTTGCCGCGAAGGCTGCGTCGTGGCCGGGCCTTGAAGGCATGGACCTCGCCATCGAAGTGTCGGGCAAGGAAAACCGCCTCTGGAAAGACGGCGTGTGGAAGCTGGGCTTCGGCTACGGCCTGGATGAAGCCGCCGACGACCGCCCTCATGTCGTCGCGCTCGATTATGGCGCGAAGAACAACATCTTCCGCAACCTCGTAAAGGCAGGCGCCCGCGTCACCGTGCTGCCCGCCACCGCCACTTTCGAACAGGTGATGGAGCAGAATCCCGACGGCGTGTTCCTTTCCAACGGCCCCGGCGATCCGGCCGCGACCGGCGAATATGCCGTCCCCGTGATCCGCAAGGTGCTGGAAGCCGACAAGCCCGTCTTCGGCATCTGCCTCGGCCATCAGATGCTGGCGCTTGCCGCCGGTGCCAAGACCGTCAAGATGCATCAAGGCCATCGCGGCGCCAACCACCCGGTCAAGCGGCTGGAGGATGGGCTGGTCGAGATCACCTCGATGAACCACGGCTTCGCGGTGGACAGCGACACGCTGCCCGCCAATGTGAAGGCCACCCATGTGTCGCTGTTCGACGGCAGCAATTGCGGCATTGAACTGACCGACAAGCAGGCCTTCTCGGTCCAGTATCACCCCGAAGCCTCGCCCGGCCCGCAGGACAGCTTCTATCTGTTCCAGCGCTTCGTTGAGGGGCTTAAATGAGCCTCAACCTGCCCCCGGTTGACGAAGCCCGCCTCGCCGCAGAGTGGGAGGCGGACAAGGAAGTCCTCGCCAACCTCGCCGCCAATGGCGACGTGGCGCGTCTGGCGCGCCCGGTCGACGTCAGCTTCAGGGGCAGCGAAAAGGATTTCGAGCGCCTCCTGACCATCGCCAGCCAGTTCGGCTTCGTCGAGCTGGACCGCGAGGAGGATGAGGATGGCGACCTGTTCCTCTTCCTCGAATGCGAGCAGCCGGTCGATGAACAATCGATCCGCGCCCTGACGAAAAAATGCCTCCAGATCGAAATCCTCTGCGGCGTCGAATATGACGGCTGGGGCTGTGAGGCGCGGGGGGGCGTGCATTGATGGTCGAAGTGACCGACTACAAGGATAGTGAGTATTCGTGGATCGCTGATCCACGGGACCATATGCTTGGCGATTTCGATTATGGCGATCCCAACCCCATTGATCTCGAAAGGATGATCTCTTCTGATTTCTGTTGGATGGACCCAGGATTAGAGCAGCTACTGATAAGCGAAATGATTTCCTACGGATGGTTAGTAGAAAATCCAGACTCTAGCGTTGGTTTGACAGACGAAGGGCGATCATTCGTCAAAGCTAGATTAGAGAAAAAGATCAACTGGAGCGACTATTGCGTAAGGCCGGACGCTCCGCCTCTACCGGCGATGAGTTCTCGCTTGAAAATCGCTTATCGCGCTTCCGTGCGACGTTATCCCGACAACCGCTCGTGGCAGCGGGTTAAGGAAGAAATTTTAGATGCCTAAAAGAACCGACATCTCCTCCATCCTCATCATCGGCGCTGGCCCGATCATCATCGGTCAGGCTTGCGAGTTCGACTATTCGGGCACGCAGGCGGTGAAGGCGCTCAAGGAAGAGGGCTATCGCATCATTCTGGTGAATTCCAACCCGGCCACCATCATGACCGACCCGGAATTTGCCGACGCGACCTATGTTGAGCCGATCACGCCTGAAATCGTGGCGAAGATCATCGAAAAGGAACGCCCCGACGCCGTCCTCCCGACCATGGGTGGCCAGACTGCGCTCAACACCGCGCTGGCGCTGTTCAACGACGGCACGCTGGAGAAGTTCGGCGTCAAGATGATCGGTGCGGACGCGCAAGCGATCGACAAGGCCGAGGATCGTCTGAAGTTCCGCGACGCGATGGACAAGATCGGCCTTGAATCCGCCCGCTCGCGCATCGCGCACACGATGCAAGAGGCACTGGAAGCGCTCGAATTCACGGGCCTTCCCTCGATCATCCGTCCCAGCTTCACGCTTGGCGGCACCGGCGGCGGCGTTGCCTATAACAGGGAAGAGTTCAAGCGGATCGTCATGGAGGGCCTCGACGCCTCGCCCACCACCGAAGTCCTGATCGAGGAATCGCTGCTCGGCTGGAAAGAATATGAGATGGAGGTTGTGCGGGATCGCAACGACAATGCCATCATCATCTGCTCGATCGAGAATGTCGATCCGATGGGCGTCCATACCGGCGACTCCATCACCGTCGCGCCCGCGCTGACGCTGACCGACAAGGAATATCAGATCATGCGCAACGCGAGCATCGCGGTGCTGCGTGAAATTGGTGTAGAAACAGGTGGTTCGAACGTGCAGTTCGCGGTCAATCCGAAGGATGGCCGCCTGATCGTCATCGAGATGAACCCCCGCGTCTCCCGCTCCTCGGCGCTGGCGTCGAAGGCGACGGGCTTCCCGATCGCCAAGGTCGCGGCGAAGCTCGCCGTCGGCTACACGCTGGACGAGATCGAGAATGACATTACCGGCGCGACCCCGGCGTCGTTCGAACCGACCATCGACTATGTCGTGACCAAGATCCCTCGCTTCGCCTTCGAGAAGT
Organism: Sphingobium sp.; assembly: GCF_032153725.1. Lineage (GTDB taxonomy): Bacteria > Pseudomonadota > Alphaproteobacteria > Sphingomonadales > Sphingomonadaceae > Sphingobium. The sequence continues at coordinate 18,610 of NZ_JALDYQ010000069.1, forward strand.
TCAAGGGCAGTGAACCGCTGCTCGGCACCGCGATGAAGTCGGTGGGCGAGGTGATGGCCATCGGCCGCAACATCCATGAATCGATGCAGAAGGCGCTGCGGGGTCTGGAAACCGGCCTCAGCGGCTTCAACAATGTCGAGCATCTGGAGGGCGCGCCCAAGGACGACATCGTCGCCGCGCTGGCCCAGCCGACTCCGGATCGCCTGCTGGTCGCCGCCCAGGCTCTGCGCGAAGGCCTCACCGTCGCGGAAATCCATAACATCGCCAAGTTCGACCCGTGGTTCCTGGAACGGATCAAGGAAATCATCGACGCGGAAGGCGAAATCCTCAGCAACGGCCTGCCGCAGGATGCGGACGGCATGCGTCGCCTGAAGTCCATGGGCTTCTCTGACAAGCGCCTTGCTTATCTGGCGCTCAAGTCCGCCAATCTGCCCGGGATGGAGCGGGGCATTGCGCGTGGGTCTGGCCTGATCCACGACGCGGTCAAGGCGATGACCGGCGGCGTCACCGAGGACGAGGTTCGCAGCCTCCGCCACAAGCTGGGCGTCCGTCCGGTCTTCAAGCGCATCGATACCTGCGCCGCGGAGTTCGAGGCGAAGACGCCCTATATGTACTCGACCTACGAAGCCCCGATCTTCGGGGAGGCGGAGAATGAGGCGCAGCCCAGCTCGGCGAAGAAGGTCGTCATCCTCGGCGGCGGTCCCAACCGCATCGGGCAGGGCATCGAGTTCGACTATTGCTGCGTCCACGCCTGTTTCGCGCTCAGCGAAGCCGGCTATGAGACGATCATGGTCAACTGCAACCCGGAAACCGTGTCGACCGACTATGACACGTCCGACCGCCTCTATTTCGAGCCGCTAACCGCCGAGGATGTCCTCGAAATCCTGAATGTCGAAATGTCGAACGGCATGCTGGCGGGCGTTATCGTCCAGTTCGGCGGCCAGACGCCACTCAAGCTGGCGCAGGCGCTGGAGGATGCGGGCATCCCGATCCTGGGCACTTCGCCCGACGCCATCGATCTTGCCGAAGACCGGGAGCGTTTCGCCGCCCTCATCGACAAGCTCAAGCTCAAGCAACCCGCCAACGGCATCGCCCGCAGCCGTGAGGAGGCGATCGCCGTCGCCAACCGCATCGGCTATCCGGTCCTCATGCGTCCGTCCTACGTCCTTGGCGGCCGCGCCATGGAGATCGTCGACGGTCAGGCGCAGCTGGAGGAATATATCGCGACCGCCGTTCAGGTGTCGGGCGACTCCCCGGTGCTGATCGACCAGTATTTGCGCGACGCGATCGAGGTGGACGTCGATGCGCTCTGCGACGGCGACGATGTGGTCGTGGCAGGCGTGCTCCAGCATATCGAAGAGGCGGGCGTCCATTCGGGGGATTCCGCCTGCTCACTGCCGCCCTACAGCCTGTCGGATGACATCATCGCGGAAATCGAGCGTCAGGCCGATGTCCTCGCCCGCGCGCTGTCGGTGCGCGGCCTGATGAACATCCAGTTCGCGGTCAAGGATGGTGTGGTCTATCTGATCGAGGTCAATCCGCGCGCCAGCCGTACCGTGCCCTTCGTCGCCAAGGCGATCGGCACGCCCATCGCCAAGATCGCATCCCGCGTGATGGCGGGAGAGAAGCTCAAGGACCTGCCGAAGATCGACCGCAACGCGATCTCGCACATCGCGGTCAAGGAAGCGGTCTTCCCCTTCGCGCGCTTCCCCGGCGTTGATCCGGTCCTCTCGCCGGAAATGAAGAGCACCGGCGAAGTCATGGGCATCGACAGCGATTTCGCGACCGCCTTCGCCAAGTCGCAGCTCGGCGGCGGCACGGTCCTGCCCAAGAGCGGCACGGTGTTCGTCTCGGTCAAGGACAGCGACAAGCCGGTGATCCTGCCTGCGGTGCAGAAGATGGCGGTGATGGACTTCACCATCATCGCGACCGGCGGCACCGCGCGCTATCTGGAGGAGCAGGGCATCGCTGTCCAGTCGGTGAACAAGGTGGCGGAGGGCCGTCCGCATATTGTCGACAAGATCATCGATGGCGATGTCGACCTGATCTTCAACACGACCGAAGGTTGGCAGTCCCTGAAGGACAGTAAGGAGATCCGTACCAGCGCGCTGCGTGCGAAGGTTGCCAGCTTCACCACGGCGGCTGCTTCGGTTGCTGCGGCCGATGCGATCGAGGCTCTTCGGGGGCATGCCCTTGAAGTGCGGTCGCTCCAGTCCTATTATCCCGTGTCGCAAGCCTGATCCCCTGCATAAGGAAGCACGCTGCGGGTGGCCCCAAGGTCGGGGCCGCCAAAGGGAAGTTTTGACGAAGGATTTGCAATAATGGCGACCGTCGAGAAGATGCCGATGCTGCAAATGGGCTATGACAAGCTCAATGCGCAGCTCCGCGAACTGAAGGCCGAGCGGCCCTTGATCGTGGACGCCATCGAGGAAGCTCGTGCGCACGGCGATCTGTCCGAAAATGCCGAATATCATGCGGCCAAGGAACGTCAGGGCCAGGTCGAAGCCACGATCGCCGATCTGGAAGACAAGCTGTCCCGCGCCCAGATCATCGATCCGACCATGCTGTCGGGCGACAAGATCGTGTTCGGCGCGACCGTCACGCTGCTCGATGAAGACGACAAGCCGGTCAAATATCAGATCGTGGGTCAGGCTGAGGCAGACGCCAAGGTCGGCATGATCAGCTACAACAGCCCGCTCGGCCGTGCGCTGATCGGCCGTCAGATCGGTGAGGAGGTCGAAGTGTCGGTCCCTGCGGGCGACAAATTCTACCTTGTCGACAAGATCGATTTCATCTGACCCGAAGATGAAACTGCCTGCCGGGCGCATGACCAACGGAATTGCGGCGATCACCTTCGTCGCGTTTCTTTTGCTCACTCTGGCGGGGCAGGTCGATAATGCCGCGATCATGGCTGGTTTCATCCCAGCCCGGGTCGAGGATGGCTCACTGCTGGCTGGCATGGCGGCGGTGCCGGTGTGGCTGACGCCGATCAGTTGCACGCTGGTTCACGCCAACTGGCTACACATCGCCTTCAACCTGTTCATGTTCGTCTTTTGCGGACGGCAGGTGGAGCATGTGCTGGACAAGGGCGCGACGCTGATCCTTTACATCGCCGGAGCCTATGGCGCGACGGCGCTGCAATGGGCGATTGATCCGCACTCGACCAATCCGATGGTAGGGGCAAGCGGTGCGATCTCTGCGATCATTGCCACTTATGCGCTGCTCTACAGCCAGCAGAATGTTCGGCGCATAGGCCCGCTTTCGGCCAGTCTGGTCCGCGCGCTGTGGCTCGCGGCGAGCTGGATTGCGATCCAGCTGATGATCGGCGTTGCCACGGCTGGAGGATTTGGCGATCTCGGTCAGATCGCGATTGCCGCGCATATCGGCGGCTTTCTGGTGGGGCTGGCGCTGACGCGTCCGCTGCTCCGCTGGCGTTTTCGCAAGCGGCCCCAGCCCCTTTCCTGAGATTTATCCGGTCGGCAGTTCCGGTTCCAGCAGCCGATGCAGATGCACGATCACATAGCGCATCTCCGCGTCATCGACCGTGCGTTGCGCGGCTCCGCGCCAGGCATTTTCCGCCGTCGCATAGTCCGGGAAGACGCCCACCAGTTCGATGGAACTCAAATCTTCAAATTCGAGCGTCTGGGGATTTTTGACGCGACCACCCATCACAAGATGCAGCTTGCTCATGGTATCTTATGTTCTCCTGTTCGTGAACCGATACCCTAGCAGGCTGCCCGCACCCGTCCAAGGGGGGCGGGCGGCTAAGTTGGCATGCTTTTGACGATGAAGCGATTACGCTTTGGGCAACCGGGCTTTCAGCGCTTCGCTGACGGCGTCCACCCTGGCGGCGACCAAGGCCACCAGACTGTCCGCCAGGCGAGAGGTCTTGCCCGGCAGATCGGCGGAAACCACCGCTTCCCGCGCGGACACGGCAGCGTCCCTGGTGCCTTCGCTGGCGGCGTGAAGCACGTCGCCCGCGCTGGATTTCAGGCTTTCCGCCCCTTCCGCCGCAGCGGTCCTGGCGGTCAGGGCGGCCTCCAGCACTTTCGCTCCCGCGCTCGAAGCAAGGCCGGGCAGGGCCTGCATTGCCTTGCGGCTCTTGGGGAACATCCAGGCGATGACGGCCCCAGCGGCCACAGCGCCAGCGACGGCTGCAATCGGATGCTCCTGCACGATCTCATTGGCCCGCGCGGCAACGCGTTGGCCGCGGTCCCGCGCATCGGCATAGGCGGCGCTGGCCTTGTCGCGAGCGTCCGCGGCGCGATCGCGGCCGGTCTGGATCAGATCGCCGGCGCTGTCCAAGGCGCGATCGGTGGTGTCGCGAAACTTGCCCGACGCGGTTTCGGTGATGTCGTTCGCGGCCTCACGGGCGCGGGTGATTTGAGCGCGGATATCAGCCATCGTCAGTCTCCGAAGTCGTTTCTGTGCCGTTTCTCATCCGAACGTACATCCGTCGGAAAAGGGTCCCAAGGGGGCGCCGCATCACATAGAGCACCAACGCGCCCAGCGCTGCAGCCGTTGCGGCCGGCCGTTGCTGGACCTTCGCGGCGGCATAAGCCGCGCCGTCCAGCAGCGTTTCGGTGGCCTTGTCCCTGACATCCTGCCTGATGCGCGCCGGAGCAAGGCGCGCCTTGGCGGCGAGGGCGCTGGACATCAGCGCCGCCTTGCGCGCATCAACCCGTGCTGCCGCGTCGCGATAAGCGTCTTCCCGATTCATGACTTCGCAGCTTTCATCATCCGGCCGATCCGGCTCTTGGCGATCAGTAGCAGGATTGACGCGATCAGCAGCCCGCCGCCCACCACCGCGCCAGTCGCCCAGCCCGTGCCCAGATGAGGCGCCAGCGCGAAGATCATCCCGACAAGGCAGGCGATGACACTCGCAAAGACAAGCATGATCCCCACCATCCCGAAGATCAGTGCATCGCGCAGTCCCGCCCCGATGATACCTGCGCGCAGCTTCTGTCGTTCGACCTCCGCCTCCGCATAGGCGCGTCCGTCGGTGTAGAGGCGTGCGAAGACGTCCCGGACGGACTCGTCCTGCGCCTCTGTCTGCATCGGCTCTTGCGTCAAAACTTCCTCCGCCCCGGCGGTCGGGACCTTATCGTCCATCAATCAGGCAGGCCGTGCTCAGGCGTCGTCATCAGAACCCTTGGCAAGCCGCATCAGCACGAAACCGACCACTGCCGCCGCGCCTATGGCGACGGAGGGGCTCTTGCGCACGAAATCGCGCGCTTCGGTCATCAACTGATCGACATCCTTGCTGTCCAGGGTCTTGGCGGCGCCAGCGACCGATTCGGCGGCCTGACGGGCATAATCGCCATATTGCGGCCCCAGTTTGGCATCGACCGTCCCGGCCGTGTCGGAAATCAGCTTGGCCAGGCTCTGCATCGCCGATCCGGTCTTGTCCTTGGCGACGCCGGCAGCGGACTTGGCGGTCTTCGACGCCTGATCCTTCAGCGGATCGATATGGGCTTTCCAATCGACGGCGTTCAGCTTGTCGGCGGCTGATTTCGCGGCCTTCTCGGCCTGAGCCTTCAACGGCGCGATCTGCGCGGTCCAGCCATGCGAACTGGCGCCGTTGCCGGTCGTCTTTGCAACGGGCGCCTTGCGGGTGGCGGCGGTTTTTACCGGCGCTGCCTTCACGAGCTTGGCGGCAGGAGCGGCCTTTTTGGGTGTCTTGGCCGGGCTGGCTTTTCTGGCGCGCTTGACGGGTGGGGTATCCGGGGTGTCGGCCATCGTCCTATATCTCCCTTTTAGAGTGGTGGTATCGCGAAGCGGGCAGGCGGCTTTCTTCCAAATGCTTCGCGACGGCCCACAGTTCCGTTGCCGTTACTAATTTGAGCATCGGCATTTTTCGAGTCCTTGCAAGCCCTCGCATTGCCAAGCGGGAAGGTGGTGGCTAAGCGGGGCGCGAAAAGGCACCTAGAGCCAATCCCAAGGGAGCGATCCATGACCGCCATTCTCGATATTCATGCCCGTCAGATTCTGGACAGCCGCGGTAATCCCACCGTCGAAGTCGACGTGATGCTGGAGGATGGCAGCTTCGGGCGCGCCGCCGTGCCGTCCGGCGCGTCGACCGGCGCCTACGAGGCTGTTGAAAAGCGCGACGGCGATAAGAGCAAATATCTGGGCAAGGGCGTGCTGGCTGCCGTGGCCGCCGTGAACGACCAGATTGCCGAGCAGATCATCGGCCTGGATGCCGAGGATCAGGCCGAAGTCGACGCCGCGATGATCGGGCTCGACGGCACGGAGAATAAATCGAACCTGGGCGCCAATGCGATACTGGGTGTCAGCCTGGCCGTTGCGAAGGCCGCCGCCGACGCGCGCGGTCTGCCGCTCTATCGCTATGTCGGGGGCGTCAACGCCCACGTCCTGCCGGTGCCGATGATGAACATCATCAACGGCGGCGAGCATGCCGACAATCCGATCGATTTCCAGGAATTCATGATCATGCCGGTCGGCGCGGAAAACATTGCCGACGCCGTTCGCATCGGTTCGGAAATCTTCCATACGCTCAAGAAGGGCCTGCACGACAAGGGGCTGGCGACCTCGGTTGGTGATGAAGGCGGTTTCGCACCGAATATTGCCTCCACCCGGGATGCGCTCGACTTCATCATGCTCTCGGTCGAGAAGGCGGGCTACAGGCCGGGCGACGACGTCGTGCTGGCGCTGGATTGTGCGGCGACCGAGTTCTTCAGGAACGGCAAGTACGAGATTTCGGGCGAAGGCCTGTCGCTCAACCCGGTCGAAATGGCCGATTACCTTGCTGCCCTCTGCGCCGATTATCCGATCAAGTCGATTGAGGATGGCATGAGCGAAGATGATTTCGAAGGCTGGAAAGCGTTGACCGACAAGATCGGCGGCAAGGTCCAGTTGGTGGGCGACGACCTGTTCGTCACCAACCCGAAGCGTCTGGAAATGGGCATCGGCAAGGGTCTGGCCAACTCGCTGCTGGTGAAGGTGAATCAGATCGGTTCGCTGACCGAGACTCTGGCGGCGGTCGATATGGCGCACCGCGCCCGCTATACGGCGGTCATGTCGCACCGCTCGGGCGAAACGGAGGACGCGACCATTGCTGACTTGGCCGTGGCCACTAATTGCGGTCAGATCAAGACCGGTTCGCTTGCCCGTTCGGACCGGCTTGCCAAGTATAACCAGCTGATCCGTATCGAAGAAGAGTTGGGCGACGTCGCCGTTTTCGCGGGCCGTTCCATCTTCCGTTAAGACGATTTTCGACGGGCTGGCCACAGCGGCAATTTATTTTGCTTGCGGTCAGCCCGTCCCTGTGATTCAACTGATCCATGGCGCATATCGCTAAACTCCGCATGTTGCTTTTCTCGGCCTTTGGTCCGGCTATTGCGGTGCTTCTTCTTCTTTTCTTTGCCGGCTATGTAATCCTGGGGTCGAATGGGGTACTTGCCTGGGGTGATTACAAGCGACAACTGCACGGAGCGCAGGCCGAGTTGAAGCAGGTCCAGACGCAGCGGCAAGAGCTTAGGAACCGGGTGGATTTGCTCAATCCCCGGCGCGTCGATCCCGACCTTTCCGATGAGTTGATCCGGCGGGAGCTGGGGGTCGTTCACCATGACGAAGTGATCGTCCCGCTGAACTGATCCGACAGGACGACTGACTGATCGCTTTTGCTGTGTTTTGAGGACCTGTGTTGCGTTGCATTTAGGGGCGGTCTGCCGCTATATCGGCCTTCCTTCCATCCTCACCCACGCAAAAGGATAAAAGCCTTGGCGAAACCAACGACGCCGCGTCCTTCCCGTGCAAAGGCGGCGAGCCCTGCGCGTGCCTCTTCCCGTTTAAAGGCTCCGATTTCTGCTGGTGCGGACCATAACCGTGCTCGGCC
>NZ_JALDYQ010000133.1:0-5256 GCF_032153725.1 Sphingobium sp.
GGATCGGGAAGCCGATGGCAGATCAAATATCGGTACGTTCTGAGAGCGTCAGTGCATCGTCGATGTCGACGCCAAGATAGCGGACCGTGTTCTCGATGTTGGTGTGACCGAGCAGGATCTGCACCGCCCGCAGATTTCCAGTCGCCTTGTAAACGAGCGATACTTTCGTGCGACGCAGCGAGTGGGTGCCGTACTCCCGTCTGTCCAGACCAACTGTCGAAACCCACTCATCGACAAGGCGCGCATACTGCCGCGTGCTCAAGTGTCCGAGGTAATCGACCCGACTGGGAAATAGGAAATCTTGAGCGGCGCCGTGACGGCGTTCCAGCCACGCCGTCAGGCTCCTTCTGGCTTCGGTCATGATCTCGAACTGCACTGGTCGGCCGGTCTTCTGCTGGATAACCGTCGAGCGGTTGCGGATGATTCCCCCACAGGTGATATCGCCGATCCTGATCTTCACAAGATCGCAGCCGCGCAGCTTACTGTCGATTGCCAGATCGAACAGCGCCCGGTCGCGCAGCCGCCTGTGTTCGTCGAGGTAGAACCGGATGGCCCAGATGTCGCGCGGTTTGAGCGGACGCTTGGGGCCGACGTTCTGGCCTGCATTCCAAGGGCGCCGTTCATGCACGGCAGGGTCGAGGTCCGAGTATCCCATGGTGCTTCTCCCATGGCCGGAATGGCCATGGGCAGGATACCGGATCCCGTGCGTCGGATTCCCCGGCTTAAGAAGGTATCGTCGGCGATCTGATCCATGGCACCGCCAGTGCTTTATCAACTGTTGATAACATGATATGTCCTTCCGAAAGGAGGCTCGATATGATTAGTGCGGATCTCGGACAGCAGCTTGAGAATTTTGTCACCAAACTCGTCGCGACGGGACGCTACAACTCGAAAAGCGAGGTTTTACGCGAAGGCGTGCGGTTGATCCACGATAGGGAAACCCGCCTGGCCGCGCTGGATGCCTCGATCGCACGGGGCCTTGCAGACGCGGATGCAGAGCGCACAACGTCGGCCGAGGAGGTGTTCGATCGCCTTGAGGCGAAATACCGCGCCATGAGTGCGGGCGACGAATGATCGTCCATCTGTCGGCTGAGGCCGAATATGATCTTGAGACGATTGGCGACTATATCGCACGCGACAATCCGGAACGGGCGTTGAGCTTCTTACATGAGCTGCGCTCAAAATGCCTGGGCTTGGCCGATATGCCGGAGCGATTCCCGCTTGTGCCGCGCTATGAGGCGACTGGCATGCGACGGCGCGTGCATGGGGATTATTTGATCTTCTTCCGGGTCGAGGTGGAGAAAGTGGTCATCATCCACATTCTGCACGGTGCCCAGAATTACAGTACGATCCTCTTTCCATCCTGAGCCGCAAACATAGCGGACGTTCGCGAGGTGAACTCCGCCTCTCAAGAGCAGTCTTTCGTTGATCGCCATGATGATCGATAGGCGACAGCCACGCTGCAGCGCGATATAGCAAAGCGGCAAAGCGGCAAAGCGGCAATGCCGCAAAGCCGCGCGGGAAGGAGGCGAAGGCCGATGAACCAGCATGACCTGATGGTGTCGGTGCTCACCGCTGCGGGCGGCGAACCGACCGAGGATCATGCAGCGCCTAGCTATACGGGTAAGATCGCGGATATCCTTTTTCCGGCAGCCGATGTGATCGTCGAGGTCAAGTCGCTCACTACGGATCGGGCGGCGTCGGGCGAGACATCGGAGGCGGTTGGCGAGATGTTTTCGCGCCACACGCATATGGGAGCACCGGTGATATTTGGCACCGTGACGGTGAAGCTGCACGAACTGCCACCTGCGATCGCCATGAACACGCTGCGGATCGCTGGCAAAAGGGTTCTAGCCGAGGCGAAGGCTGCGAACGCGCAACTCAAGGCGACGAAGGTGGCGTTGGCCCGGCCCGAGGCGCTGGGGCTGCTGGCACTGATCACCCCGCCTTTTCGGCTGGACCGACGTTCGATCGTCGCCCTGGTGGGCGATGCGATGCGCGACAATCGCTGCCGCTCCATCGACCAACTCCTTCTGGTCGAAACCCCGCTTGCGGCGCCGGAGCCATATCGGCCGTGGGGAAATAGCTTCATGTCCTTCCATTCGCGGCCAGATGGCGAGCGACTCCTGCCGCAGCATCTCGCCGAAGCGATCGGGCGCGCTTGGGGCAAGATCACCGGGCAGCCTGCGGGTCAGGGAGATGAAGAGGATTATCATCGTTTCGGAGCGACGTCGTAATCCGCCAACATTGTGGTCGTTCGACAGCCCCTTTATCATGCCTGGAACCTGCCGTTCGTTCATGTCTACGGCGAAGGCGGGATAGCCTTACTCCCGATCCGCCTTTGAGGGGCCGGCTCGAAGAAGGCGATATCCATGTTGGACCCGAATCTTTTGATTCCTCCGGATTGAATCCTCGAAAATCGAAATTGACGCTGACTGCGGTGAGTGTACCAAGCTACCATAAGCTTGGGGGGTATCTTGAAAGCCATAGCCTTAATCTCGCTCGTGATGACGGCGAGTTCCGTAAACAGCGCAACACCGACAGCAGTGAAGCTACTTACAGCGGCGGACGTTGTGTCCATCGATCGCGCTCTCGATCGGGGGGCGCTCCGTCAGGCGGGAATGGAGCTGAGTGCGCTTGTTGACCAACGGATGCAACTATCGGGTGGTCCCCACCAAGAGTTTGAACTTACCCGCCTCATTGGAAAACAGAGCGAACTTCAGGGCGATCATTTCACAGGTGCTGCATTCCTCCAATTTGCGGCAGACAACGCACCGACTCCTGCAGACCGGCTACGCCTGCTTCCGGACCTGGCTATGGGCCTCGAAGCATCTGGTTCGCTCGCAGATGCCCGGCGCCTTTATATGGAGATCGTTCAGGCAAATGCTGGATCTTTAGAAGCGGCGAGGCTCGGCCTCGCGCGTATCGCGTTGATCGAATCGCCGGCAAACGTGCATCCACTGATCGAGACGCTGCTCCGTTTAAATCCTCCTGTGGACATCCGCTGGGAAGCTGAGTTGGTCGATAGCCGAGCGATGGGGATTTTAGGCGATAAGCAGGGACAACAGGCTGCGCTGCGCCGAGCTTGGGTGCTGGCACCCGATGTCTCGCAGCGCCATGGCGCAGTCCAACGGACTGCCATTGATCTCGCTTTGGCAAACCAAGGCTCCGCGATATCGCTTTTCGGGCTGTCGCTGACGGATGCCGTTTCTCCCAAAGCACTCGGAAAGCTTCGGCCGCAGCTGCCGATCTGTGGGAGAAATGGAATCACCGCAAGTGATTGGATGACGGTGTCAATCTGGCGCAGCCCCGGAACCAACAATTTTGCGAAACTCGAACTGATCGCAGCAAGCCGCGCAGAGGTCATTCCCACGTTTCTTGCTGGTCTTTCCTACACCGGCCTTCAGTCGGTTGATGATTCTCCACCGTCCGCCACGCCGGTCACGGTTCGTTGCAGAACGGGCGTATCGCCGGACTACATCGGCGGGTCGCGCGGCAGTGGAATTATCCCCCGCTGGGTCATCAGCGAGGGCCTATATCCCGCATATACCGACACTGACGAGCGCGACGCCAAAATTAACGAGTTGCAGGCGCAGCTGGCGCAACGCGAAGGTCGCTTCGGATCAAATTCGCCCGCATTGCTGCCGATCCTGAGCCAACTGATTGAGATGTATGGATCGAACGACAAGACCGGCCCGGACGATCTACGACGGGCGGTTCAACTTCACCAGCAGCAACTAACCATCGGCGAGCAAGCAAAAGCGCCCGCCGCCTATCTGGCATATAGCAAGGTGTGGATTGCATTGGCCCAACTGGCGTTGGGGGAGAGCGATCCCTCTCTCGCCTACCAGCAAGTTCAGGCAAGTACCGATCTACTGCTGCTTGACGATCAAATGGCGCCAGCAGCGGCCCGCCTGGCTACGGAAGCACTGGCCGAGAACGCACCGGGAAGCGTTCAACAGAAGCTCGCACTCGCCGAACACGTCGCCAAAATTCTGGCAGGTAAGCTTAAGAAGGACGACCCGACTTTAGAAGCACTTCAGTTGAAGATCGCCTTGTTCAAACGGGACACGTTGGGCACTCCGGTTGGCGGCAGCAACCGTATCTGCCAATTTGCCGATGAACAGCCCAAGCGCTTGTCCGGAGACATCACGACCGAAGACTACCCGGTAGAGGCGATCTCGGCAGCGATGGGAGGGTTGACCACGATGGAATTCGACATAACCTCCGATGGCACTCCAAAAAATCTACGCTCTATCGTCTCCTCGCCACCGGGCCTATTTGATGCTTTGACGGCGGAGAAGCTTTCAGCATTCCGCTTCGCGCCAGCAAAGTTCAAGCGGTCTCCGGCGCAATGTGTCGGCTATTCCCAACAGGTGCGATGGCAATTACCGAAATGAAGTAGGAGCGCTGTAAGAGGTCAGCGACTGCCATAAGTGACTGGTGCCAAGATATAGACCATATCTTCGTTCAGTTCGCGGAGCAGGACTTCCGTTCGTTTAGCTTCGGCCGCGGAGAATTCGGGTACGAGGGAGCGTTTGCTCACGGCGATTGTCACGACGCCATTCGAAAGCGTCGATGCACGACGATACGCCACCCCCGCAAGTTTCTGGTCGACGTCTTTGCCCACCAGCGAAAAGCCGTCCCCCTTATTTGGTAGCACGACAGTCTCATGATCTTCGCTATAGCTCGGAAAATTCACAGCAAACGGGGCGGACTTGTCGGATCCGTCCTCCCGCACAAAATCGGGGCGATAAGCTGTTACGCTGGCATTTGACCAGTAACGTCGCCGTGTGGTTCCGGCCGCTGTCTGCCAACCCATGTTCCCTTTTCCTTCCATGGCGAACCTTATCTCGCGGCGCGCGTCATCGAAGTTAAAAGAGACTTTGTCGATTTTGATCCAATCGTAATGTTGCTGCCAAAATCGGCGAATGGCTTGGTCCCGATCCGCCGCTGTCAGGACATTCAGACCTTGCCAGATCATCACGGCAGCATCGCCACGATAGATGCGTTCGGCCGAAGCCATAGCGGGGACGTTCAAGCCTCCGGATGCATCGAGCTTGAGATTGCGGATCTCCTGGGGTTTGTCAGGCGCGGCCTGGATAAGCTGCGTTAGCCCAGCTGCGCCATCGAGCGGCAACGCCCACCGGAAGCCCGGCGTCTCGACGGCATCAGGCGAGCGGTCTCCGGTCCTTGTGCCATCTAGTCACCTGGAACTGAAGTAGGTTATATTGTAGAGTGCTGCCGTCTGAACGA
>NZ_JALDYQ010000070.1:0-26132 GCF_032153725.1 Sphingobium sp.
TCCTGAATCACGCAAACGACCAATCCTCAAGCCATTTTATGAGTTTACGGCCTAGCATCGGCCAATTGAATGACGACCATCTGCGTTGGCGACGATGAAGCACGATGAGAAGATCACGCTCAGCAAGCTCGCGACTCTTCTCGATCATTCAGCTCCAAAATATTCGTGCTCAAGTAGGCGGTCAGCGTATGCTCGGCAGCTTCATCGCAGAGGTGGCACGCGCCAAGTGCGACCCAAAGTAGCCGTTCCCGGGCAAAATTCGCGTTCCAGATTCCTGCCGCTTGTTCATGTTGCTGTGTCTTGACGCAAGCAAGCCAATCAAGCCGGAATCATGCCCGCTGGGGTGCGGAGCCATCTGTGAGAAGACGGGCGATAGCGGGTCGACACGAGCCACAATTCGTTCCTGCATTCAGCGCCGCGCCGACAGCTTCGACCGTGACCAATGACTGAGCGGCTATTGCATCGAGAATCGTGTTCATGCCGACGTCGTAGCAAACACAGACGACTGGACCGCGATCCGGAGCTGGCATCGCCGGGCGTCCCGCCAGCAGCTCGACCGGCGATGCTTCGAAACGGGTCAGTTGACTGACGAGCCAGTCGCGTGAAGGCAAACGGCCGTCGCGGGTAATGTATAATGCGGCGCGCAGCCGCCTTTCCTTTATCACTGCCATGCGCAACGTTCCGCGCGCAGCGTCGGCACTTTCAATCCGATCGCCTTCCGGCATCAACCCCTTGGCAAGCCGTGCCGGGTCGCCGTCCCCCGATAATTCGACAAGCCAGCCCTGCGACACGCGCACCCGTGTTGCATAGGCCGCCGGAATGTCGCGGGGCGCAACATCGCTGATCAGGAAGCCGTTCCATTCCACGGTCAGCTTTTCCACATTGGCCGGCGTGTTCTTGAACCCCGGCTGGCCCGAATGCGGATCGACCAAGGCCCGGGTGAGCAGGCCTGTGCGCCCGCCTGTCGACTGCCGGTCCGTCCAATGGATCGGTGTGAACAGCTCTCCTTTGCGCATGCCGTCACTAAGGACAGCCCGGAAGATGCTTTCTCCCTGCGCGGTCGCCACGCGAACCAGATCTCCGTCCGCAATACCCAGCGCCCGTGCGTCCGCAGGATGGAGTTCCGCCTGTGGTTCACGCCGGTGCTGAGACAATTTCGGCGACAAGCCCGTGCGCGTCATCGTGTGCCATTGATCGCGATAACGCCCCGTGTTGAGGGTCAGCGGATAAAGGGGAAGCGCCTTTTGCGATGCGATTTGCTTGACCGGGATGAGCCGAGCTTTACCATCCGGGTTGGAGAACCGCCCATCCACAAACGGCACGCCGCCCCAGAGCGACGGTTCCATCGCGTCATAATCGAGGTTCGAGATCGCGGCCTGCCGCCTGAGATCGAACAGCCGCGTTCCGTCATTCCGATAGGCTGAAAGCCGTGCGTGCTCACGATAGACGTCAGCGGCGCAATCATAAACGAACGCGTTCCGCCAACCCATTTCCTGAGCCACGCGAGCGACAATCCACCAGTCGGGCCGCGCTTCTCCAGCGGGAGGGAAAATGGCGCGCTGCCGGCTGATACGCCGTTCGCTGTTGGTCACGGTGCCGTCCTTTTCGCCCCAAGCTGCGGCTGGAAGCTTCACGTGGGCGTAACGGCTGGTGTCGGTATCTGCGATGCAGTCCGACAAGACAACGAACGGGCAAGCCGCCAACGCCTCCCGCACCAATCCGGCATCGGGTAATGACACAGCAGGGTTGGTCGCCATGATCCATAGCGCCTTGACGCGACCCTCACGGATCGAACGGAAGAGATCGACTGCCTTCAGGCCCGGCTTCGACGCAATGGCAGGCGACGACCAGAAGCGCTGAACCGTCTCCAGATTTCCGGGTGAGAAATCCATGTGCGCCGCAAGAGTTGAGGCCAGCCCGCCAACCTCGCGCCCACCCATGGCGTTGGGCTGGCCGGTGATCGAAAAGGGCGCAGCTCCGGGCTTGCCAATACGTCCGGTGGCAAGATGCACATTGATGATGGCGTTGACCTGGTCGGTGCCGCGGATCGACTGGTTGATCCCCTGGCTGAACAAGGTGACGGTGCGCGAATATGTGGCAAACAGGTCGTAAAAGGCTTTCAAATCGGCGACCGGCAAGTCGCAGGCTTGTGCGGTTGCCTGGAGCGTGCAGCCTTCGAGTTCCTCCCAGAACTCCTCCGGTGTCGAGACATGGGCCGAAAGATAGGCATGGTCCAGAATGCCAGCGGCGCGGCAATGCTGGAGCAGGCCGTTCATCAACGCAACGTCGCTGCCGGGTCTGAGCTGCAGATGAAGGTCGGCATCCTCGCAGGTTTCGGTGCGACGGGGATCGATGACCACTATTTTCGTGCCGCGCGCTGCCTTGGCGGCCATGATCCGCTGATAGACGATGGGATGACACCAGGCAGTGTTGGAACCCACCAGCACGATGAGGTCGGCTTCATCAAGATCCTCATAAGTGGCCGGCACCACATCCTCGCCGAACGCGCGAACGTGACCTGCGACAGCACTCGACATGCAAAGGCGAGAATTCGTGTCGATATTGCCTGAACCGATGAAGCCCTTCATCAGCTTGTTGGCGACATAATAATCCTCGGTGAGCAGTTGGCCCGATACATAGAAGGCCACGCTATCCGGTCCATGGCGCGCGATAATATCCTCAAATCTCCGCGCCACATGACGGATAGCCCGATCCCACCCGACCTTGCGCCCACCAATCTCGGGATGAAGCAGCCGCCCTTCGAGACCAACGGTTTCCCCCAGGTGGGTTCCCTTCGAGCAGAGCCGACCCGCATTGGCCGGATGCTCGTGGTCGCCCTTGATTACGACATTGCGCCCCTCGCCGGGTACGGCGATGATGCCGCACCCTACCCCGCAATAGGCGCATGTCGTTCGAATTGCTGTCACGCCAGCCCCTGCAATGCTTCCTTCCGGCCGATGAAGATGCGGCCATTGTCGACCTTGACCGGGATGACGGGCACGCAGCCCTCATCGTCGCCAAGGGCGTGACCGTCGATCAGTGAGATGCGCCAGCTATGGAGCGGGCACACGCTTATAAACGCCACGGGTCGCATCGCGCAGGACAATGTCCTCGCACCCCTCGCCACCGGCAAAATCGCCTGCCGAGAATACGTCGATCCCCGAGACCTTGAGCTTGGTGGAGGTCACCGAGCCCCCATAAGGGTTCTCATTGTCCACCAGCCCGTCCGCCAGGCTGCGGCACATTTCCCAAAGCGGCGCAACCAGACCATAGATCATGCCATCATGTTCGACGCACTCGCCGACCGACAGGATGTCCGGATCGGAGGTGATCATATGATCGTCGACGACGATGCCCCGGTTGACCTCAAGCCCCGCGTCGCGTGCCAACCCGGCCGACGGACGGATGCCAACCGCCATGACGACGATGGAGGCCGGAATCTCGGTCCCGTCTTTCAGACGCACGCCTTCGACCCTGCCTTCGCCATAGATTTCGGCGGTATCCGCTTGGGTAAGGATAGTCTGGCCGCGGCGTTCGAGTTCGGACTTGAGCAGATAGCCCGCCGCCTCGTCAAGCTGCCGCTCCATCAATGTCGGCATCAGGTGGATCACCGTCACCTTCATGCCCTGGAGCGCAAGACCGTGCGCAGCCTCAAGGCCCAGCAGGCCGCCACCGATCACGACTGCACACCCCGACTCTCCATCGGGGCCACGCTTTCCAGCCGCGTCAAGCATCCGGTCCACATCGTCGAGATCGCGGAAGGTGACGACGCCGGGCAAATCCTTGCCCGGAACGGGGATGATGAAGGGATCGGACCCGGTGGCAATCAGCAGCTTGTCATAATCGACAGACGTGCCGGACTGTCCCGTCACCGTTTTCGCATCGCGGTCGATGGCCACCACCGGATCGCCGGAAATCAGCTCTATGCCATTGTCGGCATACCAGGCGGCGTCGTTGATGATGATGTCATCGAACGACTTTTCACCTGCCAGCACTGGCGAGAGCATGATGCGGTTGTAATTCACGCGCGGCTCGGCCCCGAAGATCGTGATGCGGAACTTCCCCGCATCGCGTGCGAGTATTTCCTCCACGGCACGGCACCCGGCCATGCCGTTTCCGATCACGACGAGATGCGGCTTTGCTGTGCTGGCCTCCGTGGACATCAGATTTGCACTCCCTGGATGGCGGCGCCCCAGGTGGTGCGCCACCTCTTCTTGACCGAGGTCAGCCCGGCCAGCGCGATCAGTGCCAGCACCGAAAAGACAAGGAATCCCGGTGCGGGCGAACCCATCCACTGCTTGGCAAGGCCGAGCGAGGAAGCGAGATAGAAGCCGCCAACACCGCCACCGAAGCCGACCAGCCCCGTCATCACGCCGATTTCGTGCCGGAAACGCTGCGGCACCAGCTGGAAAACCGCACCATTGCCTATGCCGAGCGTTGCCATGACCGCGAAGAACAGCGGGAACATGACCACAAAGTTTACTGGTGCCATGCTGATAGCGGCCAGCAGAGCGGCTGCGACCATATAGACCAGCGACAATGTCCGGATGCCCCCGATCCGGTCGGCCAAAGCCCCGCCGAAGGGACGGACCAGCGAACCGGCAAAGACGCAGGCGGCAGTGGCATAACCGGCGTGGACCGGCGTCATCGCCAGTTCCCCGGTGTACCAGCTCGGCAGCGAACTGCCGAGGCCGACGAACCCGCCGAACGTCACGCCATAGAAGAGGATGAACCACCAGGCATCGCCTTCGCCCAGCATCTTGAAATATCCCGCAATATACTGGCTCGTCGTCCTGGCGGGCGGCTGATGTGGGCTGTCCTTCACAAAGATCATGTAAAGCACAAAGACCGCCGCGAGCGGGATCAGCGCAAAGCCCAGAACGTTGTTCCATCCATAAGCCTTGGCGAGCATCGGGGCGAAGAGCGCGGCGAGAACGGTGCCGCTGTTGCCCATGCCCGCGATGCCCATCGCCTTGCCCTGATGTTCGGGTGGATACCAGCGCGAGGCCAACGGCAAGGCAACGGCAAAGGCGGCACCAGCGAAACCAAGGATCACGCCAACCGCAACAAGGCCTTCCAGGCTACTCACACCAAAATGCCACGCGACGGCCAGACCCGCCATGACCACGATCTGGCCGAGCGCGCCGGTCACTTTCTGACCAATCCGGTCCACGAGGAGGCCGTTGACCAAACGCAGAACCGCCCCGGCCAAGGTCGGTACGGCAACGATGAAACCCTTCTGGGCGGGATTGAGATCCAGTTGCTTGGCGATGATCGGCGCAAGCGGGCCGAGCATGTTCCAGACCATGAAGGCAATATCGAAATACAGGAACGCCATGATCAGCGTCGGCCTGTGTCCGGATTGCCAGAAAGACTTGCTGCTCATCACAACGGGCTCCTGAACGAAAATGGCGAGAGGACTTGACGGTTACGGAAAATGTTGGCTCCCCTCACGCGCATGGGTGCGCATGAGGGCTTGGCGTGAGACCAGAGGGGCGTTTGCAGGTGTCGGGCGGAGTTGCTTCCGACAAGGGCGTGCGCCCGGACAACCAGGATTTTGCCGCCATTTACGAAGGCACCGACACCGAGCGTCGGCTGCACGGCATGACGGCGGCGCTGGCCGACGGCGTGGGTGGCGCCAAAGGCGGCCGGATCGCGGCCGAGCTGGCGGTCCGAGAACTGATCGACGGGCTTTATACCCAGCCCGACACGATCGGTCCTGCGGCGGCCGTGCAACATGTCATGGCGCCCTATAACCGTTGGTTGACGGCGATGGGGCGGACCGAAGCCATGGCCAATGCGGCGACGACTTTCACCACGCTGGTTCTCAAGGGACGCAAGGGCCATGTCCTGCATGTCGGTGACAGCCGGGCCTGGCATTTCCGCGACGGGCACCTGACCTTGCTGACCCAGGACCATTGCCGGTCCCACCCGGACCAGCGCCACATCCTCTACCGCGCGCTGGGCATCGAGGAGCGGCTGCGGCTCGACCATCAGGAGATCGTCCTTGCCGAGCACGACCGCCTGCTGCTGACGAGCGACGGCGTTCATGGCAGTCTGTCGGCGCGCAGGCTGGAAAAACTGCTCGCCGCGCGCAATTCCGCGCAGGCCGATGCGGAGGCGATCGTCGAGGCGGCGCTGGCGGCCGGAAGCAAGGACAATGCGAGCGCGGTGGTACTCGACATCGTGACCCTGCCAGCCATGGATCAGGACAGTGTGGCCGGCGATATCGCCAGATTGCCGATCCTCAATCCGCCGAAAGAGGGGGACAGCGTGGACGGCTTTCGGCTCGACCAGCTGCTGTCGAACGGACGCTATACGCGCCTGTTCCGCGCGACCGACATGATCGGCGGCCAAGATGTGGTGATCAAATTCCCCAAACCGGCGACGCTTTCGGGAACCGGCGCGCAGCTTGCCTTCGCACGCGAAATGCTGGTCGGCAGCCGCGTATCCAGTCCCTTTGTCGGCGGGGTCGTCATCGTTCCGTCCGACCGGCAGTCGCGGCTCTATGGCGTCCAGCCCTATTATGACGGCATCACGTTGGAGCAGCGTCTCGCAAGGCCGCTCAGCATCGCCGATGGCCTTGCAATCGCCATCAAGCTCACCCGCGCCGTTGCCGCGCTGCATCGGCTCGATATCATCCACCGGGATATCAAGCCGGAAAATGTCATCCTGCTGCCCGACGGCGGCCTGAAGCTGGTCGATCTCGGCGTCGCCCGCTTGCCCCGCATCGACGAATTCGCGGCTAGGGAGATCCCCGGCACACCGACCTACATGGCCCCGGAAATGTTTGCCGGCAACCTTGGCGATGAGGGCACCGACCAGTTTGCGCTCGGGGTCACGCTCTGGCGCACCTTTGCGCGGACTTTCCCCTATGGCGAGATCGAACCCTTTACCCGGCCGCGCTTTCGCAAACTGGAAGCGCCCAGTAAGAAGCGGGCGGACGTGCCGGGCTGGCTGGACACCGCCCTGATGCGGTGCGTCGCCGTCGATCCTGGCGAACGCTTCGGCGATGCGATCGAACTGCTTCGCGCCCTGGAGGCGGGGGCGGCAGTGGAGAGGGTGGAGATGCGCTTTAAACCCTTGATCGAAAGCGATCCAGTGCGCTTCTGGCAAGCGATTTCGGCGATCCTGCTCGTCGCCCTGATGGTTGCGCTGCTCCATCGATAGGCTGACGCCACGGATGGGGAGCGAATGGGCAGCGCGGTGCAAACCACGCTGGCTCCCCATCTTTGATTTCTCCCGCATCGCCCGTTCCCAAAACACAGAAAACCGCGCAGCCCGAAACATTTGGTTCCAGGCAGCGCGGCGCCATTGCCACTGCTCTCAATCAGCAAACCCAGCGCCACGGCATTGCGGCACTGAATTTATAGAATCAGCGGAACGTCCTTGTTCTGCTGATGCGGCCATATTGTCGTCCAACTCCCCTCGATTCAAGGGCGATCCTTGACTGCCTTGTCGTGCAGGCCCGCTCAACCGCGCCGCCATACCCGGACAAGGGCGAGGAGCTTGGCGCGCATCGACAACCGCCGGTCGGAAAAGGCTTCGAGGAATTCGGACAGCCGCTGGGATTTCGCCGCCGTATAGAAAGTCAGCGCCGCAACAGGAATGAACACCAGGACGAACAGGAGCAGGCGCTGGAGTACGGGTGCGTGGCCAAAGTCAAAAATATTCATGCCCAGAACGCCCGTCGCGACCGTACCGATCAGCCCGAAAAAGGTGACCACTGTGAGCCGCACGACCGAGTTGGCCTGGCGGCGCAGCCCGTCGCTGTCGAGATAGTCCATCATGTCGTTGACCTCCTCGCGCACCTCATGGAACAGTGCTTCGGTGCCCAGTTGGGCAGACCAGCGTGCGAAGATGTCGTGCGCCGGCCCCTGGGTCGTGACTTCGCTAAACCAGTAGCGATGGGTGAAGCGCAGGAAATTCTCGTGGATGAGGCGAATCTCGCGCTTGAACCTCTTGACCGTCTCGGGCGCATAGTCAGCAAGCAGGCCCATCGCCGTGACCAGCCGGTCGCGGAACACCATGAGAGCCGCGCGGTGGAAATGCGCGATCAGCGCGAGCAGGAAATATTGGTGGCGGAATTTTGCGAGAATGCCATGCTCCGCGTCGATGAAGCGCGGGTTGGCGGCGTCGCCGACCATCAGGAACGCATAGCCCGAGCAGATCATCCGCGTCGCAATATGATCGTGACCGCGCTCAGCGTCCCAGAAGCGGTCATAGCAATAGCGTGCTTCGAAATCGTCGATATAGCGCGCGCCGAATGGCGCATCACCGGGCTTTCCGGGCGCCGCAGCGAGTCCGAGCCGGACCCAATCGTCTCGGGAAATGCATTGCGGATCGTCGCACGCGAGGAACCCAAGCAGCGGAATGCGCTCCTGCTCGATCAATTGGAAAGCAATTGCGTCAGCGCCCGCTCCATGCGCCGGCACCAGCGGTGTGAGTAGCCACGCCCAATGCGCGGCAATTTCCGCTGAACGCCGGTCGCATACCGCCGAGATGAAGCGCTGCTTATCGGCATAATCGGCAGTTGCCAGGATGCGGCCCTCACTGTCCAACAACTCGACTCCGTTGCAACAGTGGAGGCCATATCCGGCCTCATCCCACGACGCCGGATAGGCGCGGGCGATGCGGAACAAGGCGTCCTGAGCCGACGCCAGGCCAAGGTCTTGTGCGCAAAACTCGACGGCCAGGATCGCCAGATCGATGTCATGAAAGAAATAGAGTTCCACCCGCGGAATCGCAAAGACGATCGGCGCATCACCGGATCGCAGCGTCACCCGAGCCGAGGCGACGTCATCCCGTCGGAACACGCGAATTGCTGGTGCGAGCGCCGATGCGCCGATCCCCTCGCCATAGAGGAAACGCTGCACGTCAGGCATGAACGAGAGGAATTCGGCATAATGCTGTTCGCGGTCCTCGATACTGGCTTGACCCCAGTCACAGGCGACGTCGCGCCACGGGCCGGGCACTGCAAGCCTCTCCCAAATTGGCGCGGGCGCTATCGTCCCGGGGCGTGCCGCGAGTTGCAAAGGGTAGAGCAGGATTTCGCGGAATGCGCACACGGTTGGTGCTGCACCAAATTCCGTGGGGTTGTCGCCTGCGCGTCCATCCATTCACCGCCCCCCTGCCGACACTATCGACGCCGATCATATATCGCGGACCGATTGGACAAAAGCGGGCGCCGGACGATTTGGCATTTCAGGATGCAACTATCCGATACGTCCGACTCATTCCGGTCGCTCGCGTTACAAAAATCTCAGTGCCGACAGCGGACATTCTGCTTCGGTACAAATGGCGGTTCACTGATTAGCCGCCAGAAGGAGGCTTCCGGGATTTCGCGATCTTCGCACTTTCTGCCTTGAGTGGCCGTGACACAGGGCAGACCTCCTGAACATAGGCGTTCAGCGTGTTCGTGAGACTGCCGGGGACAAGCCTGTAATAGACGAACTGGCCCCGCTTTTCACTGGTGATCAGCCCCGCATTCTCCAACACTGCCAAATGCTGGGAAACCGCAGGCTTGGACATGGCGAACCGCGAGGCGATGTCGCCAGCGTTGAGTTCCGCGTGCGCTAGATACGCCAATATCTTACGGCGCGGTGCGGAGGCGAGAGCTTCGAAGACCTTCTGCATGGGATATATTTAAGGAATAAGCTAATCACTTGACAAGCCCTGATCATCATTTAAGAAATAAGTTAAATACCTTGGAGGTTGCCGTCATGGACATCGTCGACCGTTGCAGCGTGAACAGCTTGAGGGAAGTGCCAGGTTGCAACCCTGTGGATGGGATCGTCCGGTGGGATCCTGTGCATTCCCTATGGAATGGCGGCATGCTTCTAAGCGCTGTCTTCCTCGCCCCAATCTTTTTCAGTTGGAGCGCCGTCGCCGTCTTTTTCCTCCTGACCGGCGCCTCGCTGCTATTGGGGCACAGCGTCGGCTTCCATCGCCGACTGATCCATCGCAGCTTCGATTGCCCCAAATGGCTGGAGCGGACGTTGGTCTGGATCGGGACGAGTGTGGGCATGAGCGGCCCACTGTGGATGATCCGTACACATGACACGCGCGACTGGGCACAACGTCAGGCTGACTGCCATGACTATCTCGCCCACCGCCAGTCGATGCTGAGGGATGCCGTCTGGCAACTCCATTGCCGACTGGATCTCCAGCACCCGCCCGCCTTTGATTACGGCGAGGCGGGCAAAGACTCCTTCTACCGCTTTCTGGAAGCGACATGGATGGCGCAGCAAATCCCTGTCGCCGCATTGCTGTTCATGGGTGGAGGATGTAGCTGGGTGGTCTGGGGTATCTGTGTCCGTGTCAGCATCTCGGTGACCGGACACTGGTTCGTGGGCCATCTGGCGCATCGCACGGGACCACAAAGCTGGCTGGTCAAGGGAGCCGGTGTTCAGGCGCATGACGTGCCGTGGGCCGCGATCCCGACCATGGGCGAGGCGTGGCACAATAACCATCATGCCTTTCCGGGATCGGCGAGGATAGGCTTGCATCCGGATCAGAGCGACTGGGGCTACGCCTTTATCAAGCTGCTTCAGAAGCTGGGTCTGGCATGGGACATCATCCTCCCACACCATCCGGACCGCGCCGCGGCCGTGACGCAGATGGCGAGTGCGCTTCAGCCCGAACGCGCCAGCCCGATAACTATGAGGGGGATATAGCCCATGCGCCATCCTCTTTCGTTTCGTGGCGAAATCTCGCCTCTCCTCTACGCCGTACTGGCTCCGGTTCTACTTCTGACGCAGCACGCCGTGGTAGCGGTGGCTTTCATCAGGGACAGCTATCCTATCCCCCTCGGTGCAAGCTTCTGGCTTTTACCGCTACGCAGCCTGACCCTGCTTCCCGGTCTGGGCATGACGACCGCGGCTGTGTCGTTCGCCATCAGCCTTTTCATAGCCTGGGGGCTGGCGCTGCTTTCCTTCCGCCGGGCGGCGTGGTCCGGCGGCGGCTATTTTCTCGCCGCGCTCGCAATCGTGCCTATGGTCCAGATCGCCGCTGTGGCCCTGCTGTTGATCCTGCCACGCCTGTCCACGGGAACCGATCCAGAACCCGAAGCGGGTCTGGATGTCAGGAATATGATGCAGGGCGTCCTTGCTGGCGTTGCGATCATCGTTCTGGCAATCCTGATCTCGGCAGTCTCTTTCGGCGCGTACGGTTGGGGCCTGTTTGTCATGACACCCTTTTTGGTCGGCATGACCACCGGCTTTCTCGCCAATCGGCGCAGATCCATGAGTTTCGGTCAAACGAGCCTGTTGGTTTTCGGCGCCACGGGGATCGGATCGCTGGCATTGATTCTGCTCGCGCTGGAGGGAATGCTGTGCATCTTGATGGCCGCCCCGCTCGGCGGGGTTGTCGCGATTGTGGGTGGTGGTCTGGGCCGTGCTGCTGCGCGTATCGGCAGGAAAAAAGATCAACCGCTCATGAGCCTCGCCCTGTTGCCCGCCCTTTTCGCACTGGAGGCAGCAATGCCCCCCAATGCGCCGATTGCGACTTTTGAATCCATCGAAATCGCGGCACCGCCCTCGGCAGTCTGGCGCGCTCTGACGGACAGCAGGACCATAGCATCCGGGCCGGGCATCATTGGCTTATCCGGCCTTGCCTACCCGATCCGTGACCAGCTGCTTGGCACGGGCGTCGGCGCGGAGCGCCTGGGCGAATTCTCAACCGGCATCGCTCGCGAGAGGGTGACGCAATGGGAGCCAGGAAGGCGCTTTGCCTTCATCGTGGTCGAGCAGCCTCCAGCCATGGAGGAAATGAGCCCCTACCGGAAAGTCCACGCACCTCATGTGCACGGATATTTCGACACTGCCGAAACCCGCTTCGACCTCGAATTCCTTGCCGATGGCAGGACCAGGCTTACGGCGCGAGCCAACCATATATTGAAGATGGACCCGGTCCTCTATTGGGAACCCGTGGCGCGATGGGCGATCCATCTGAACGTCACGCGGGTATTGCGCGACGTCGCGGAAAAGGCTGTTGCCGATGGCAACCACAATGTCCGTTCGCGAGCTTAATATCTAATGACAAGCGCGTTCCTTCCGGCCACCGCCTTTCTCCGCCGCGCTCTGGTTCGGCGTGTCCGCGCGGTGTTCAACGACCGCGCCAAAGGCGAAAAGCCTGTGGTCCGCTCGTCCAACGCGCTTTTCCCACGCGATTCCGTGATCTGGCGTGTGCATGGCGATGTGACGACGATGATGGTGGGCGGTGTCTCCGCCCTGCTGCTCCAGATGCTGCACCCGGCCGCTCTAGCCGGCATATGGGATCATTCGACCTTTCGCGACGACATGCTGGGACGGCTGCGGCGGACGGCGCGATTCATTGCCGTCACAACCTATGCGGACCGTGCCGACGCCCTCGCCGCCATCGAGCGGGTGAAAGATGTGCATGACCGCGTCACCGGCATTCTGGCGGATGGCACGCCCTATTCGGCCAATGATCCCCATCTCCTCGCCTGGGTGCATGTGACGGAAGCCTTATGCTTTCTGGATGCCTGGATCCGTTATGGGGAACCGGGCATGAGCCGGAAGGATCAGGACAGCTACTTCGCCCAGTTCGCGGAGGTTGCGATCATGCTCGGAGCAAATCCGGTGCCCAGAACCCGCGCCGAAGCGGAGGCACTGGCCGGGAGGATGCACCCCGAACTCCACGCCGATCCCCGCACGCGGGAGGTCGCGCGCATGGTCCTCCACCAGAAAGCCCCCGGACCTGCCGCCATGCCGGTGCAGAGGATGGTAATGGAGGCAGCGGTCGATCTTCTTCCCCGATGGGCGCGAGTCATGCACGGCCTCCCCATCCGCAACCTCCGCCTGCCTGCCATCAGGCTTTCCACGCGGCTGGTTGCCGGCACCATAAGATGGGCCTTCGCGGGAGAGCGCAGTCCATTGGAAAAGTAGGCCTCATCGTCTAGGTAGCGCACATGAGGGGGCTCGACATCGCGATTGCAGGATGCGGACCGTGCGGCATGGCGACCGCGCTGCTCCTTCATCGCGCCGGTCATCGGGTGACGCTGTTCGAGCGTTTCGACGCGCCTCGGCCGGTCGGATCTGGCCTGATGCTCCAGCCCACGGGCATGGCGGTCCTTGCCGAACTCGGCTTGCTGGACGAGGCAATACGGCATGGCGCGCGCATTGACCGTTTGTTCGGCAAGGCGGGCAAGCGCGTCGTCCTCGATGTGGCGTACGCCGCGCTGAAGCGACAAGCCGCGTTCGGACTAGGCATCCACCGCGCCAGCCTCTTCGCAATCCTGCATGATGCGGTGCTGCGCTCAGGCATCGCGATGCGCACCGATCATGAGGTGACAGGCAGCATCATCGAGGGCAAGCGGCGGTCGCTTTCCTTCACCACCGGACGAAGCGCGCCTTTCGACCTGATCGTCGATGCGCTGGGCACGCGGACGCCGCTGGCACCGCCCACCGGGCGGAGCCTTGCCTATGGCGCGCTCTGGGCCAGCCTGGACTTGCCGCCGGATGCAAGCTTCGATGCCCGTCGGCTCGAACAGCGCTATGAGCGCGCCAGCATCATGGCGGGAGTCCTGCCCATCGGCACCCCGCCGGGCACGGAGACGCCAAGGTCGCCTTCTTCTGGTCGATCCGCGCGGACAGGCTGGAGGCATGGCGCGACGCGGGCCTTGTCCAATGGAAAGAGCAGGTCGCCGCGCTCTGGCCCGCTTGCGCTCCACTCCTCGATCAGATCCGGGAGCCGGAACAACTGACCTTCGCTGCCTATGCCCATCGCACGCTCTCCAGCCCGGCAGAACCGGCGCTCATCCACATCGGCGATGCCTGGCATAGCGCAAGCCCGCAGCTTGGACAGGGCGCGAACATGGCCATGCTCGACGCCTGGGCGCTCGCTCGCGGACTGGAGGATGCAGACGGCGTAGACGAGGGGGTAAGGCGCGCCATCACTCTGCGCCGACGCCATGTAGGGGTCTACCAGTGGCTCACTGCTCTTTTCACCCCGGTTTACCAGTCCGACAGCCGCCTGCTGCCGCTCATCCGTGACCGTCTGGTCGGGCCGCTGTCAAAGCTCTGGCCCGCGACCCGCATTCAGGCCGCGATGGTGAGCGGACTGGTGGCCGATCCGCTCGCGCCTCTCGGTCTGCGGCACAGGCTGGCGGCGGTATGAAGAGCGAGGGGCCGATCATCATTTTCGACGCGCTGTGTGTACTCTGCTCCGCCAATGCCGCCTTCGTCCTGCGTCATGACCGCGCCGGGCGGTTCCGGCTCGCCTCGATGCAGGGGGATGTTGGCGCCGCTCTCTGCCGCCGCTTCGGGATCGATCCAGCCAATCCGGAGACGTTGATCGTGGTCGACGGCGATTGCGCGCTGCGTGACAGCGATGCGGTCCTCGCCATATGGGTGGGGCTGGACTGGCCGTGGCACGGGCTCGCGGCCTTGCGGCTGGTGCCGCGCGCTCTGCGCGATCCTGTCTATCGCTGGATCGCCCGGCACCGCTACCGCCTCTTCGGCAAGCGGGAAGCATGCTGGCTGCCGTCGCCGGAACAGTCGCGGCGCATCCTGTGACGCGCATCCTGCTTCTGGGCGGCTATGGCGGGTTTGGGGGCCGCATTGCGCCGCGTCTCATCGCCGCCGGTCATGAGATTCTGGTCGCGGGCCGCTCGCTGGACAAGGCGCGCCGCTTTTGCGCGAACCGACCGGGGCTGGTGCCGCTGGCCATCGACCGTGGCGAGATTGCTGAAGCGCTCGCCGAACACCGCCCGGATATGGTCGTGGACGCCTCCGGCCCCTTTCAGGCGCTTGGCTATGACGTGCCGCTGGCCTGCATTGCGGCGGGCGTCCATTATGTCGACATTGCCGATGGGCGCGATTTCGTATGCGGCATCGGCGTGCTGGATCAGGCCGCGAAGGCCGCAGGCGTCGTCATCCTTTCCGGCGCATCAAGTGTCCCCGCGCTATCCGGCGCGGCTGTTCGCCGGCTCGCCCAGGGCATGGACAGGGTGCGCGCGGTCGAGATGGCGATCAGCGCTTCCAACAAGGCGACCGCAGGCCCCGCCGTCGCAGCCGCGATATTGGGGCAGGCAGGAAAGTCCGTGCAGATCTGGCGCGGATGCCGCTGGGTCCGCGCGTTCGGATGGCAGGAAATACGCCGCCTCAGCTTCGCCTGTCCGGGCACGAAGGAGATTTCGGGACGCGCCGCGGCATTGGTGGACGTGCCCGATCTCGCGCTTCTTCCGGGCCGCCTCCCCGGCAAGCCAGCGGTCATTTTTCGCGCCGGGACGGAACTCGCCTTCCAGAACCGAGCGCTTTGGCTGGCGAGTTGGCTGGTCCGCGCGGGGCTGGTCGTCTCGCTCGCGCCGCTGGCCCGCTGGCTCCGTCCGCTTCAGGGGCTGACCCGCAACTGGGGCGGCGACAGGTCCGCCATGACGGTCCGCCTCTTCGGCGATATAGAGGATAAACGGGTAGAGCGCCGCTGGACCCTGATCGCCGATCATGGCGATGGTCCCGAAATACCGAGCCTTTCCGTGCCCCCGATTGTGGCACGCATATTGTCGGGGCAGGAGCCTGCCGGAGCGCGGGACGCGGGTATGGCGCTGACCCTCGGCGATTATAGCGACGCCTTTTCTGGTCTCGCCATCCGGCACAGCGTGGAGGAGGAGCCCGCCGCACCGCCGCTCTATGCCCGCGTTATGGGCGGCCGCTTCGCGCAATTGCCACCGGAAGTGCGCGCCATGCACCATGTCTTTCGCGACGGCGGAGCCACAGGCGAGGCGGAGGTGGCAGGTGCCGCAAACCCGGTTGCCGCCCTTGTCGCGCGCATCGTGAGCTTTCCTCGCCCCGGCCACCACAAGCTGCACGTCCATTTCAGCGAAGCGGATGGCCAGGAAATCTGGACCCGCAATTTTGGGGGAAGACAGTTTCGCAGTCACCTCAGCCAGCGCGGTCCCTTGCTTGTCGAACGCTTCGGCCCCTTCCACTTCGCCTTCGCTCTGCCGAGCGACGATCATGGGCTTACAATGGTCATGCGCCGCTGGTCGCTAGGTTCGTTTCCCTTACCGCTATGGTTGGCACCCCGATCGGTCGCTCGTGAATGGGTCGAGGACGGGCGCTTTTATTTCGATGTACCTATAAAGCTGCCGATCATCGGGCAGCTAGTGCACTATCGAGGGTGGCTGATGCCTGAGTAGGCGCGACCCTTATCGACCACTCATAGGTCAATATTCGCTTCCCACAAGCGGACGTTCATTCATGAAGTTTGGGTGAGTGGCAGCCACGCTCCCGATGATGTGAGAGCATGGCTCCTTCTATCGAATGGTCAGCAGATGCGTCCCACCCTGCTGCTGGGCAAACCCAAGCCGCCGATCCAGAAAGCGCCCGATCACGTCAATGGCCGTCAGGCTGTGTTGGCTCGGCTTGACCGTGGTGAAGCTGCCACCGCCAGCGAGCGCGAAGGGAAGGAGCAGCTGATCGGCCAGGTAGGGGCCGGCAAAGGCATCGGACTCCAGAAACCCGAGCATCCGGCCGACCGCCTTCTTGGACACGCGCTCAGCTGTCACGCCCAGTTGGCCGAAGCCGCTAACAATTTCGGTCCCATGCTCGAACCGCGCCTCCAGCAACAGGATATTGCCCGGCCCTTGGTCTTCAGGCAATTCGCGCGCACAGGCCTCCCGTTCCGACCAGCCGAGATCGCGGGGCACGACGTTGATCTCGCGCTCCGCGATCTCGAACGGCAGGCCAGCAAACAGGGCCTGGCCGCTGACGCCCATCAGCGAACCACGCTCCAGGCAATCGATCGGTCGCAGTGGCGCCGGACTGATGTCGACTTCGATCCGACCGCCACCGCGTGGATAGAAACCGTGGCGGATGAGCCGTGCCTCCACCTTCGGCCCCATGCGATTGATGATTGGCAGGAAGCATTTCGCGATGAAATCGAACGGCGGCGCGAGCATGTTGTGCGTGCCACCCTCCAGCACCAGCCGAGATGGGGCGTCGGCCAGCAGCAACGGCATCAGCACGGTCTGGAGGACAAGGCCCGTCGATCCGGCCGTGCCAACCGCGAAGTGATATTTCCCCGGCACAATGCGGCCCGGCGTGAAGCTGAGCGCAGACGAGCCCACATGGAGTCCCTCGCATTCGGCATTGCCGATGACGCACGCGGCCTCGACCGCGGTCACATGCTGGCGCATGAGCCCCGGCTTCGACCGCTTGGCGCGAACATTCTCGATGCGGACGGCTTTGCCAGTGACGAGTGAGAGCGCGCACGCATTGCGCACGACCTGCCCGCCGCCCTCGCCATCCGATCCGTCGATGATGATCATAATTCCCCCTGGATATGCGCGAAGGGTTACCCCTTCACGCACACCACCTGTTTCAGCGTGTGGACGATCTCCACCAGATCGGCCTGCGCGGCCATCACGGCTTCGATCGACTTGTAGGCCTTGGGCGTCTCGTCGATGACGCTCTCGTCCTTGCGACATTCCACGCCTGCCGTATCAGCGATATGCTCGTCGAGCGAGACCAGCTTCTTGGCCTGGGTGCGGGACATCACGCGCCCCGCGCCATGGCTGCAGCTCTCAAACGATTCGGCATTGCCGAGACCGCGCACGATGAACGATTTCGCGCCCATCGAACCCGGGATGATGCCCATCGTGCCCTTTGCGGCGCGAACCGCGCCCTTGCGGGTCACGAGTACATTCTCGCCGAAGTGGTTCTCCCGCGTCACATAGTTGTGATGGCAGTTCACCGCCTCCAGTTCGGCGTCAAAGGGCTGGGCGATCTGGGAACGGAGCGCCCGGATCACATTGGTCATCATCATCCGGCGGTTCAGCGCCGCAAAGTCCTGCGCCCACTCAACCGCCTCGACATAGTCGTTGAAATGGTCGGTCCCTTCCGGGAAGTAGGCAAGATCCTCGTCGGGCAGGTTGATAAACCACTTGCGCATGTCCTGCCTGGCCAGTTCGATGAAGAAGGTGCCGATCGCATTCCCCACGCCGCGCGAGCCCGAGTGGAGCATGATCCACACACGCTGCTCGGTATCGAGGCACAGCTCGATGAAGTGGTTGCCTGTCCCCAGCGTCCCCAGATGAGTCAGCTGGTTGGTGTTCTTGAACCGCGGATATTTCGCCGTGATACCATCGAACCGTTCGACGAGCGTCGCCCAGGCCGACACGATCTCGGCTGGCGGGTCGCCCCACGAGCCGTGATCGCGCTGGCCACGGCCAACCGAACGACCGTGCGGCACCGCCCGCTCGATCGCCGACCGGATGCCTTCCAGATTATCCGGAAGATCGCTCGCCATCAGCGAGGTGCGAGCCGCCATCATGCCGCAGCCGATGTCCACGCCCACGGCAGCCGGGATTACCGCGCCCTTGGTCGGGATCACCGAGCCCACAGTGGCGCCAATGCCGACATGCACGTCCGGCATGGCCGCCACATGCTTGAACACAAAGGGCATGCGGGCCGCCTTGCGGAGCTGCTCGTGCGCCTTCTCGTCGACCGGCACGCCGCGCGTCCACAGCTTGATGGGCTTACTGCCCTCGACATGCTGAATATCGTAAGTGCGCTCGGTCATCATTCTATCCTTAAGGCGTTGGGGTGGCCGGCCCATTCCGGCCACCCGCTTCGCCGCATGCCGGCGAGTAATCCGCCTCGCCGACGTATCCCCACTAAGCATGCACCGTGCCAGATATCGCATCAGTCTTCATAATATTTCTATTTCTTTGATATTTATGAATTATTTCTGAAACAGAGGAAAATCCTATCCCGAAGAAACAGCAAAAATATGATCGCTATGGATATGATTTTATCCCATAATATAAACATGAAACCTCTGACCGTGATCGGATTCCTCGGCTCCACCCTCGATGCGAGCAAATTCGGCCCTTCGCGCTGGAACAAGTGGCGCCCGACCGTCGCACTGACGATGCATGAGGATCTGCGGGTCGACCGGCTGATATTGCTGCACGGCAGCCCCCATCGCCGCCTCGCCGCACATGTGGCGGAGGATATCGCCGACATCTCGCCGGAAACCCACGTCGATATGCGCGTCCTCGACTTTCGCGATCCCTGGGATTTCGAGGAGGTCTATGGAAAACTGCTCGACTTCGCCCGCGCCGAGCCGTTCGATCCGGACGTGGAGGACTATCTGCTTCACATCACCACCGGCACCCACGTCGCGCAGATTTGCCTCTTCCTCCTGACCGAGGCGCGATACCTGCCTGGCCGACTCCTGCAGACCCAGCCCACCAAGCGCGCTGAGGATGGTGGCGCGCCAGGCCGCTGGAGCATCATCGACCTCGACCTGTCGCGCTATGACAGCATCGCCACCCGTTTTGCTGTCGCCAGTGCGGAAAGCACATCGTTCCTGAAGTCTGGTATCGATACGCGCAACGCCGCCTTCAATCGCATGATCGACGAGATCGAACAGGTTGCCCTGCGGTCGCGCGCGCCAGTGTTGCTGATGGGGCCGACAGGCGCGGGCAAGAGTCAACTCGCCCGGCGGATATACGAGCTCAAGAAAGCCAAGCATCAGATCGCCGGGCCGTTTGTCGAAGTGAACTGCGCCACGCTGAAGGGTGACAGCGCCATGTCGGCGCTGTTCGGCCATCGCAAGGGCGCCTTCACCGGCGCCGTCGCCGAACGCCCCGGCCTGCTGCGTGCCGCCGACAAGGGCATGTTGTTCCTGGACGAGATTGGCGAGCTCGGCCTCGACGAGCAGGCGATGATCCTGCGGGCGATCGAGGACAAGCGCTTCCTGCCCGTCGGCGCGGACAAGGAGGTCGCGTCGGACTTCCAGCTCATTGCCGGCACCAATCGCGATCTGGGCGAGGCGGTGGCGGCGGGCGCCTTTCGCGATGATCTTTATGCGCGCCTGAACCTCTGGACCTTTCGCATGCCCGGCCTTGCCGACCGGCGCGAGGATATCGAGCCCAATCTCGATTATGAACTGGAGAGGTTCGCCGAGCGCGAGGGCGACCAGGCCAGTTTCAACAAGGAAGCGCGCCAGCGTTATCTGGCCTTTGCAACATCCAGCGAAGCGCGTTGGCCGGGCAATTTCCGCGATCTCGCCGCGAGCATAACCCGCATGGCCACGCTCAGTCCAAAGGGGCGCATCGATGTCGAGTGTGTGGACAAGGAGATCGAACGGCTGCGCCAGCTCTGGTCGGGGCAGGTCGGTAATAGCCCCGACATATTATCGGAACTGCTGGATGCCGACCAGATCGCCGAACTCGACCTGTTCGATCGCGTCCAGCTGGCCGAAACGATCCGGATATGCCGGGCCAGCCGCTCACTGTCTGAGGCAGGACGGGTGCTGTTCGGTGCATCCCGCGCACGTCGGAGCAGCTCGAACGATGCGGATCGATTGAGAAAATATCTGGCACGTTTCGAACTGGACTGGTCGATTGCGAGCGATCGGGGCTAACGGTAGAGTCAGGAAGTGGCGCGGTGTCGTGCGGCGCGCCTGTGGGGCTTGCCAGACGGCCCGTTTCCACTCCCTGCTCATCGAACCGGACATGCAGATCTCCCGCATCCGGCTCTCGGACAAGACATCACGCCGTCACCCACGGCGGGCTGCGGCCAAATCCGCCAGACGCACGAGGCCGAAGCGTTCGTATAGCTCGGGGGTGTGATAGGCTCCCTCTCGCTTTCGTCTGTTCTTGTGCTTGGCACGTAGCCACCGGCGCAACCGCACCGCTGTGTAGCTGTCGATGGCGCGGTATGCCTTGCTCGTGGTCCCAACCGAGAAGTAGTTGGCCCATCCGCGCAGCACCCGATTCATCTTGGCCACCAGATATGTGGTATCCTGCCACGTACGCGCTCGGTCCGTCAGTTCGTGGATCGTTGCGACCACGCGCTGGATGCTTTTCTTCGATGGCCGGTAGCCTATGCGGGCTTTGCCGGAGATCGGAGAGTACATCCGACCGAACGTGTATCCCAGAAAGTCGAACATCTCGTCCGGCACCTTGCAGATACGTGTCTTTTCCTCGTTCACCGTCAGCTTCAGCTTTTCCATGAGCGGGGCGCGAAGCGCGCCCTTTTCCTGCTCGACGATCTCGGCAAGCGGACGCTTGACGACAAAGACGGTGCGTTGATCGAATATTTCAGGGCAAATGCCTGGGCGGCCCGGTCGCACATCGCAAAGGTGCGCCAGTCATGGTCTTGGGAATCGGTCGAGCGGCAGGAAGAATTGCTGGCGCTTTCCCGTGCCGCAACCCATCCGGGATTCGCCAGCCTCGACAAGGTTCGGCGCTGTCAGATTCTGACGAATCGGGCGAATGTGCTCAATACCGTCGGTCGCTCCATCGATGCGATCGCGGGGTGGGATGCTGCGCTACAGATCATTCCCGGTTTCGCGATAACACGGGGCAATCGGGGATATGGCCTCAAGACGCTTGCTGGAATGCTCGTTGATGACCGCGAGCGGGCGATCTTTGCGCTGCACGCCTATGATGGCCTTCGCTCTACGATGGCCGACGACGCCATCTACGATTCCCCTGATCCAACCGACGCCATTGCTTTCTTTGCGAGCAAAGCATCCGAACTTGCGAACGCCGTCAACATCGATGCGGCCCGCGCCATGCAGCGGCTCGACGAAGGGAGTGTTGGTCGTTCCAACTGCGAGCGCACTTATCGCAAGTGGTGTCTGCAAAATCAGCTTTTCCTGTCCCCGCTCAATGACCTCGGTGCATTTGTGGCCGCTGCGACTGACGACTGGATGCTCCCCCCAATCATCGAAGCATTTGGCGACCGGCCCGATGGCCATCTTCCCCCACCGATCTTAGGCGTCTTCAACCAGTTGAAGCAGGAATACGTGTCTAAGCGTTTCACACTGTTCGAGGGCGTAAGCTCCACCGCCGTTCACTTTTCTGATCGTGGCGTATCGCTTACCGACACCCTCGACTATCCGCTATACTCGCTTGCGAGCGAGCGTGTTCGAATGGCATTCCGCATCGCCTATTCGCTGCTCGACAAGGTTGCTTTTGTCGTCGATCACTACTGGAAGCTCGCGAAGGTTCCTGATCGGATCAGTTTCAAAAGCGTCTGGATGGTTGAGGGAAAATCCCGGTTGCTGTCGCAATTTGAGGCTCGTGAGAATCTCCCGTTGCGCGGCTTGTTCTGGCTGTCGAAGGAACTCTTCGACGATGATTTCCAGATGACAACGGCCGCCGACGCGCGCGACCTGCACACCATCCGCAATGCACTCGAACATACATATCTTCGCGTCAGCGAAGGATGGGCCAAGCCATTCACGATAACCGCGAAGAACTACCAGGGCCTTGGCATCGAGGTTGGCAGCGATGACCTCGAAGCAAAGGCCCTCCGGCTTATGAAGCTGGCGCGGTCTGCACTTTTCCACCTTTCGTTTGCGATCGGCGTTGAAGAGCGCAGCAAACAGCGCGCGTGCCCAGACTAACTCGTCGGCTCGATGCCGCTCTACGGCCTCAAAGACAGTCGTAAGCGTCGCGATCCAATGTAGCATGGCGCTACCGGGGGCTGAACAAATGGCAGTTTTTAGAAAGTCGTCATTTTAGCTTCAACGTCGGCTAAGTCGGCGGATCTGGAAAGGTTGGCACTAACTCTGCGGAACGTATCTGCCGGTATCGAAATCACGCATCAGAGTCGTACCCACGGGCTCATCGATCCATGCCAGCCAACTATCGTCCCGGTTAAGCACCGCCCCGAGCGCCACATAAGAAAACTTGCGGACCTCCATGTCGTCATCAGTCGCATCACCCCGCCTACCTCGAATACGCCGTAAGCGTGGCCTGAGGACCGCGGGTCAGGCGGCTTCGGCGATGGGTTGCTGATCTGGCCGCCAGTTCCACGGCATCAGTTCATCCCAGCGGGATGAAGGCCAGTTTCCAGCGATCTTGGCGGATACGCAGTCAACCTTCACGCCGACAAGCGCACGCTCAAGGTCGAGGGTAAAACGACTGTATTTCATGCCGAGCTGAACGACGGCCCGGGCGGGTGCCATGTTAGCACGGGTGAGCGGCATTTCTGTGCCGCTTGTGCCAGCGCGCTGTGGGTATTCAGTCCAGAGTATCCCGAACTGTTTCACCCCTTCGCGTCAGCCATCGATAGCAAACTGCCGAAGGCCCCATCGCTCGTCCACATGATGCTATCGTCGAAGGCAGCTTGGGTTGAACCTGAGATCGGCCCGGACGACCAGTGTTTCGAGGAATATCCGGACAACGCGCTGGAGGATTGGCACCGGGCGCATGGTCTTTGGATCGACTAGCCATGCCTGATTTGTGCTCGGGCTAGCGACGCGCGAGTGGGCGCGGAAGACCGGACTGACGTCCTAGTAGGTGATGCTAGGGTAGCTGTCTGGTTGCGACACATCATTGGGATATGGTAAAGAGTGCCATCGCGGATCACGCGTGGCGGATGTGATCGGCGTTGCCGTTCACGCTGCTCAGGAATGCCGTGCACATGGGGCAAGGGCGCTGGCGTTTGGGGCCGTACATCCAGTTATAGACGAACAGCGTGTCCTTATCACCGAACAGGTCGGCGAAACCGATGGGATTGGCGCCCTTTACGCTGCTGGCCTCGCCCAGGAACTGGTAGTCACCCTTCGCCTCACCGCCCGGCGGCAATGCACGACGCTGTGCGGCGACGCGCGCGATGTAGCGGTTGAGTTCGATCTCCTCGGCCAACAGGGCCTCCCGGGCCTTACGATACTCGGCGCTCTCATTCGGCTGACGGGCGCGGTTCTTGTGAGCGATTACGGTGGCAGGTTGCAGGGCGGTACCATCGGCCATGGCTTTATCTCCCAGTTCAAACCCCTTTAACTCTCCACCCCGTCCTTAGGGTTCCGCCGCATACGAGACTGGATGAGCGACAGCTTTATATCGGGTCACGGAAGTTGCCTGTCCGGACACGGCCCCGTTGCAGCCTTTGAATAGGCATGTACGTAGGGCAGGTTTCGAC
Source organism: Sphingobium sp. (assembly GCF_032153725.1). Lineage (GTDB taxonomy): Bacteria > Pseudomonadota > Alphaproteobacteria > Sphingomonadales > Sphingomonadaceae > Sphingobium. The sequence goes on from NZ_JALDYQ010000070.1 coordinate 23,907, forward strand.
GAGCTAACCTGGGCCAACGAGCGACGGCTATGTCGGCGGGTGCTACCGTCTCACGCCCCAGCGCGCGGAGTAGGCAGAGGCTTAGGTGCTCACCCCTTCGTGCGAACGCTCCATAGCGCGCTTATAGGCGTCGCGGCCCGTCGTGCGCGCGATATAGGCTTGTTCAGCGTGGCCGAGGGTGATGCCGCAGTTCCGTTGGCCGAGGTTCAGCGCGTAGGTCACCGAAATGTCGGCCGCAGTGAATGACTCGCCCGCGAGGTAGGGCGAGTTGGCAAGCCGTTGGCTGACCAGCTTCAGCCGTTTCTGGAACGACCGCAGGCACCAGGTCGCGCCCCAGTTCTCCCGCTCGGCCTCGGGCGCAATGAAGCGGCTGACGACGACGGGCATCATTAGAGTCGCGAGGCCGGCTTCACCGAGGTGCAGAAACTGTTGGTAGGCGGCGAAGTTCGGATCGTGCGGCGCCGGCGCCAACGGCGTCGGCCCGTAGCGCGCCATCAGGTACTCCATGATCGCGATCGACTCGACCATGATGACATCGCCGTCCTGGATCGCCGGGATATAGTCGGCGGGGTTGACCGCCAGAAATTCGGGGTCTTGCTCGGCGGCCAGCATGTCGACCTGCCGCACGCGGTAGGGAAGGCCCATCTCCTCCAACACCCAGACGACCCGGATGGATCGCGAGGTCTGCCCACCCCACACGGTAATCATCGGCTGGCCCTTTCCCACAACGACTGAGGATAGCCCTAGCAAAGCCATGTGACTTTGGCACTCCAGGCACACGCTTTCAAATGAACGAACGACAGGTTCCGAGGTCAACCCAAGGAGCACCATACGACCGCAATGTCGGCGTTTCTGACATCGCGTTACGGATAAACGCCAAGGGCACCTTTCTGATCATCACACCCTGAATCGGACAGACGGCAAACTGCCCAAGTTTCCCATTCCGCCCTGGATTATTTAAACTTTAGCCGCTTAGATCAGTACCAGTCGGTCGGGGAGCATGCATGCTGAAGTTTGTGTTCGTTTTCGCTCTAAGTGCATTTGCGATGCCGTTGCTCGCAGCCGACAGCTTCGTGATTGCACCCCCAGGAAAGTGGGTCTTACCGGCAACGGTCGCGCCTGAAGCGAAACCGGATGACGATCTACCGGTACGCAGCTTGGTGCAGGATAGCCAAATCCAATTGGACCATGGCTTCACCCGCATATTCAGCCGGTCGGTCCTCGAAATTCGCAAGCCCGAAGGGCTTGCGGCCGTATCGACCATAGCTCTCCCTTGGCGTCCAGATACAGACGAACTGACGGTCCATTGGATTCACATTCTTCGGAAGGGAGAAACCCTCGACCTTCTCACCAAGGGACAAAAGTTCACCGTGCTCCGTCGCGAAGCGAATCTCGAACGGGCCATGCTCGACGGCACATTGACGGCGGTAATTCAGCCCGAAGGCGTACAGGTCGGCGACCAAATTGACCTTGCCTACACGATCACGCGTAGAGACGCCGTACTGGGATCACATGACGAATTTCTGACGGGTGAGCTGAACATGACGCCGCTTGAGCAGCTTCGCATGCGAGTCTCATGGCCCAAAGGAGAAGCTGTTCGATTCCGGCTTGGCTCGCGCCTTCCAAGACCCGTGCTCACGACAACCGGGCAGCTGACGACGCTCGAATATAATGCTCGAGGCGTGCTGCCCCAGCGAACCCCCAAAGGCGCGCCGCCGCGCTACTCAAACCTGTCGAGCATGGAATTCACGGATGCTGTCAGTTGGAGCGATATCGCTGGTCTGATGAGGCCGCTCTACGCGACCGCCGCCACGCTCAGTCCCCAGAGTCCGCTTCAAGCCGAAATAACGAAGATAGCGGCATCGAGCACCGATCCGCTCAAACGCGCGGAGGCGGCGCTGCGGCTGGTACAGGATCAGGTTCGATATGTTTACCTGGCCGTCGGCGTCAGCGGTTACGTTCCCGCGAACGCGGATACCACATGGGCAAGACGGTTCGGCGATTGCAAGGCCAAGTCGGCGCTGCTGGTTGCGCTGCTTCACGGACTGCAGATAGAAGCCACACCGGCGCTGGTGAGCACACAAAATGGGGACGGCCTTGACGGTCGCCTGCCGCTCATGCAGCATTTCGATCACGTAATCGTGCAGGCCCGCATCAATGGGCGAGCCTATTGGCTAGTCACCTGAATCTAAAGTTCGCCACATAAAGTTTGTTCGGTTTTTTGGC
>NZ_JALDYQ010000134.1:0-5107 GCF_032153725.1 Sphingobium sp.
GTCCTGGTCGGCCGCGACGACATCCGAGAAATCGTCGTCGGCGCGGGACGGGTTGGCCTGATCCTCAGGCACGGCGGCTTCGTCAGCGGGCGGCTGCGCTTCGTCCGGCAGATCGCCCTGATCCTGCGGATAAGCTTGCCGGGGTTGCGCCTGCGCCGATGCATCGCCCGCCAGCAGTGCCAGTGCCATCAGCGATCCCGTCATCCATTTGGTCTTGTTCATGGTCCGCGTCCCTCATCCGGATTTCGGTGATGGCTAGGCCCGCGTCGCTGTCGGAGGGCTGAACGGCTATTTCGGTTCGTCGCTAATGCCGAGGCCGGTGAAATGCGCGGCAAAGGCGTAATTGTCGGCATATTCATCGATCAGCTTGTCGATCGGCTTGCCCGATCCATGCCCCGCCTTGGTATCGATGCGGATCAGGCGGGGCTTCGGCCCCAGATGGGCCGCCTGAAGCGCGGCGGCATATTTGAAGCTGTGCGCGGGGACCACGCGGTCGTCGGTGTCGCCGGTACTCACCAGGATCGCCGGATAATCCCTGCCGCTCAGGATGTTGTGGTAGGGCGAATAGGCGTAGAGCAGGCGGAAATCCTGTTCATTGTCCGGCGATCCATAGTCATCGATCCAGTAGCGCCCGGCGGTGAAACGGTCGAAGCGGAGCATGTCCATCACGCCCACGGCGGGCAGGGCGGCGGCGAACAGATCGGGCCGCTGGTTCACTACCGCGCCGACCAGCAGGCCGCCATTGGACCGCCCCTCTATGGCGAGGCCACCCTTGCTTGTGTAGCCATTGGCCTTCAGATATTCGCCGGCTGCGATGAAATCGTCGAACACATTCTGCTTGTTGGCAAGGCGCCCGGCATCGTGCCACGCCTTGCCGAACTCCCCGCCGCCGCGCAGGTTGGCGATGGCGTAGACGCCGCCCTGCTCCAGCCAGGCCATGCGCGTCGCGGAATAGCCGGGCGTCAGCGCGATGTTGAAGCCGCCATAGCCATAGAGGATGGTCGGCGCGGGAGTCCTGGTGAGAGCCAATGCCTTTTTGCGGATCACCGTCATCGGGATCATCGTGCCGTCCTTTGACGGATAGCTGATCTGTTCGATGCCATAATCATCGGGATTGAAAGGCAGGTCGGGCCGCGCGAACAACTCGAAACGCAGCGTCGAGGTGTCGAAACGATAGATGCTCGACGGCGTGGTGAAGCCGGAAAAGCTGAAGAAGGTTTCCGGATCGCCGTCGCGCCCGCCAAAGCCCGCTGCCGTGCCCATGCCGGGCAGCGGCACGTCTGCGACCTTGTGTCCATCCAGTTCGATCAGTTCCGCCACCGTTTCCGCATCGGTCAGATAGGCCAGGATCAGCCGGCTCCCGACCAGCGATCCGCCTGCCAGCGTGTCCATGCGCTCCGCCACGACCTGCCTGCTGCTACGCCGGGGATGGCGGGCGTCGATGCTGACGACGCGCAGATGCGCGGCATATTGGTCGGTGATGAAATAGAGCGTCGGTCCCCGGCTGCCGATCAGCCGCCAATCATTGGCCAAGCCCCTGACCAGCGAGCGGATCTTCACCTTGCCGCCGGTCAGTTCAGCGACATGCAGTTCGCGGCGCGAATCGGTGCCCTGGAAGCTGCTGATGATCAGCCAGCGACCATCCTGCGTGACTTGGGCGGTGTGACCGAGTTTCGGCTGATCGGGGGTGGCATAGATAAGCTGGTCTTGCGCCTGCACCGTGCCCAGCCGGTGATACCAAAGCTGCTGCCCCATGGTGGAGGACTGGAAGGCAGCTCCGTCCTGCGGGGCGGCGAAGCGGGAGTAAAAGAAACCTTGCCCCTGTCCGTCCCAGGCCAGCTGGGAGAATTTCACCCATTGCACGACATCATCGAGCGGCCTGGCGGTGGCGACGTCCAGTATCTTCAGCGTGCGCCAGTCGCTTCCGGCCTCCTGCACGGCATAGAGGAGGAACCGGCCATCGGGGGAGGGCGTCCATTCCGCCAGCGCATCCGACCCGTCCCTGGCCCAGTCATTGGGATCGATCAGCAGGCGTTGCTGGCCGGTCAGCCCCTCGCGCACATAAAGCGGCGTCTGGTTTTGCAGGCCCTTGTTATAGCCATAGAAATAGCGGCCACCCGCTCTGCGCGGGATCGTGTAGCGGCCATGGGCGAACAGCGCCTGCATCCGCATCTTGAGGATGTCGCGTTCCGGCAGGCCGTCCATGACGTGGCGGGTGATTCGGTTCTCCTCCGCCACCCAGTCGCGGACGGCGGGATCGCTGCGCAGGTCGTTTTCCAGCCAGCGATAGGGATCGATCACCTTGACCCCGAAATGATCCTCGACCAGATCGAGCCGCTTGGCGGCGGGATAGTCCAGCGCGGGAGCCTTGGTGCCGGCCGCGGCGGCACCGACGGCTGCATCCGGCTCGGCCTGGGCGGCGGCGGCCAGCAACAGCGATGCCAGCGCAAGGCAGCCATAGGCGCGCATCCTCTCCACTTCCCCTATCCCCATGAAAGCAAAACGAAACAGGCCGTGGCTCTTATCAAGCCACGGCCTGTTCTGAAATCAAATTACCACTGCGTCCTGTCGCCGCATCGTTTGAAACGCAAAACCGGTTCACACCCTTTGCGCGCAATGCTTCGGGATCAGCGGTATCAGCGGATCACGCCGCTTCCAGTTCCTCGGCATCGGCGCCCTGGACCGGACCGGAGTCCTGACCCTTGGCATCGACGTCGCGATCGACCAGCTCGATGATCGCGATCGGCGCCGCGTCCGAAGCGCGGATGCCGGCCTTGATCACGCGGGTGTAACCGCCGTTGCGATCCTTGTAGCGCTCGGCCAGGACTTCGAACAGCTTGGTCAGCTGGGCGTCGTCCTGCAGACGGGCATGGGCCAGACGGCGGTTCGACAGGCCACCCTTCTTGGCGAGGGTGATCAGCTTCTCGACGTAGGGACGCAGTTCCTTCGCCTTGGGCGTGGTCGTCTGGATCTGCTCATGCTTGATGAGCGAAGCGGCGAGGTTGCGGAGCAGCGAGTTGCGATGCCCGGCGCTGCGCTGCAGCTTACGATGACCAACCTTGTGACGCATAGTCTCTTCCTTCGTTCGTTAAGGGGCCGTTTGAGGTACCCCAGACCCGGCGGTGTTAAGGGCCACCGCCCCACAGCCCATAAGGAACCGGGCCGGAGCATCGCTCCGACCCCGGACCTTTAGCCCAGCAGCTCCTGTTCGAGCTTCTTGGCCATTTCCTCGATATTTTCCGGCGGCCAGCCGGGGATGTCCATGCCCAGACGCAGGCCCATGGACGACAGCACTTCCTTGATTTCGTTCAGCGACTTGCGGCCGAAATTCGGGGTGCGCAGCATCTCGGCTTCGGTCTTCTGGACCAGATCGCCGATATAGATGATGTTGTCGTTCTTGAGGCAGTTTGCCGAACGGACCGACAGTTCCAGCTCGTCCACCTTCTTGAGCAGATAGCGGTTGATCTGATTCGCGTCGCTTTCCGCTTCGCCGGCAGAACCGCCAGCGGCAGCACCGGCAGCCGGCGCGGCGACGGGCAGCGCGTCTTCGAAGTGGACGAACAGCTGGAGCTGGTCCTGCAGGATGCGGGCGGCATAGGCCACCGCGTCTTCCGGCGTGACGGTGCCGTCGGTTTCGACGGTCAGCGACAGCTTGTCATAGTCCAGTTCCTGGCCGACGCGGGTATTATCGACCTTGTACGCGACCTGACGGACTGGCGAGTAGAGCGCATCGATCGGGATCAGGCCGATGGGAGCGTCCGCCGGACGGTTGGCGACGGCGGGAACATAGCCCTTGCCGACGTCAGCGGTCAGTTCCATGTTCAGCGTCGCGCCCTGGTCAAGGTGGCAGATCACCAGATCGGGGTTCATCACTTCGATGTCGCCCACGGTCATGATGTCGCTGGCCTTCACTTCGGCAGGACCCGTCGCAGACAGCTGGAGACGGCGGGGACCGTCGCCTTCCATGCGCAGCGCGACCTGCTTGATGTTGAGGACGATGTCCGTCACATCTTCGCGCACGCCGGCAAGCGAGGAGAATTCGTGGAGGACATTCTCGATCTTGATCGAGGTGACCGCCGCGCCCTGAAGCGAGGACAGAAGAACCCGGCGCAGCGCATTGCCAAGCGTCAGACCGAAGCCGCGCTCCAGTGGTTCGGCAACGAAGGTCGCCTTGCGCTTGCCGTCGCCCGCGACCTTGATCTCAAGGCTGTTGGGCTTCTTCAATTCCTGCCAGTTCTTCATGTTGACAGTCATGTATTTCCCCTGGGGATGGGGCCGAAACGCTTATTTCCTGACCCGACAGGACGTTGCGGCCGATGCAAATGGGTAAGCGGGCGACGCGTCCGCCGCCCGCCAATACCGAACGAGCCGGTGATTAGACGCGGCGACGCTTGGAAGGACGCACGCCGTTGTGCGGGATCGGCGTCACGTCACGGATCGAGGTGATGTGGAAGCCGACGGCCTGCAGTGCGCGCAGAGCCGATTCACGACCCGACCCCGGACCCTTCACTTCGACTTCCAGGGTGCGCACGCCATGTTCGGCGGCCTTGCGGCCAGCGTCTTCGGCGCAGACCTGCGCGGCGTACGGGGTCGACTTGCGGCTGCCCTTGAATCCCATCATGCCAGCCGAGGACCAGCTGATCGCATTGCCCTGGGCGTCGGTGATGGTCACCATCGTGTTGTTGAAGCTGGCGTTGACGTGCGCGACGCCGGCCGAGATGTTCTTGCGTTCGCGGCGCTTGATGCGCTGGGGTTCGCGTGCCATTTTTGCTCTATCCTACTGAAATCGTTGAAAGCAGAAGTTGCCGGAGGGTCATGCCAAAGGCGCGCCCCCTCAACGATTACTTCTTCTTGCCGGCAATCGGCTTCGCCTTGCCCTTGCGGGTGCGCGCATTGGTGTGCGTGCGCTGGCCGCGAACCGGCAGGCCCTTGCGGTGACGCAGGCCGCGATAGCAGGCCAGGTCCATCAGGCGCTTGATGTTCATCGCGGTTTCGCGACGCAGATCGCCTTCGACAGTCAGGTCGGCGTCGATGGCTTCGCGGATCTGCAGGACTTCGGCGTCCGACAGGTCCTGAACGCGGCGGCTGTGGTCGATGCCCAGCTTGT
>NZ_JALDYQ010000135.1:0-5084 GCF_032153725.1 Sphingobium sp.
TCGTTCAGACGGCAGCACTCTACAATATAACCTACTTCAGTTCCAGGTGACTAGAGCACGCTGCGTTAAATCTGACGCATGCCGCGTGCTCTCATTTTTTGTTATCGCATCGTTTTAAGCGCAAAACCGGTTCCCACTTTTGCGCACGATGCTTTAGAGCGTTTTCCAAGCAGGTGGAATCACCTGCTGGCTCGGAAAACGCGGTAAACCAAAAACTTAGAGCGGCCGAGCCGATGCAATCGGATCGGAAACTGCTCTAGGTCCGATTTCATCGAGCGGACGGAATCGGGATGGAATAAACCACCCGCCTCAATCGTATTCTCCCCGGCAGCCGTCGCGATCTCCTGATCGTGTCCAGCCAGCCCCAAGGGTGGTCCCCATAGGGCGGCGTAGCGGTGGCGCACTGAGGTTAGGCCCCTCTCGGCACCATCGCTACGCCATTCCCGTTTCGCTGCAATCTGTTACACCGTGCGGTGCTTGGGCATTGCCCGGCTGCGATGCGTCAGCATCGCCGCAGCCTGGTATCAGGGTGCGTGGCAACAGGAGCGACCCGATGGACGATAAGGACACGCCTCCAGCGCTGATCGATGCCCGGATCGCGGCGTTGGGCGACTGGCGCGGCGACACCCTTGCCCGGGTCCGCGCGCTGATCAAGCAAGCCGATCCCGACGTGGTGGAGGAATGGAAATGGCGCGGCGTCCCGGTCTGGTCGCATGACGGCATCCTGTGCACCGGCGAAAGCTACAAGGCGGCGGTCAAGCTGACTTTCGCCAGGGGCGCGTCGCTGGAGGACCCGTCAGGCCTGTTCAACGCCAGTCTGGAGGGCAATACCCGCCGCGCCATCGACATCCATGAAGGCGAGACGATCGACGCCGACGCCTTCCGGGCGCTCATCCGGGCGGCGGTCACGCTCAACATGGCCAGGCCCCGGAAGAAGGGCTGACGTCAACACTCCAGCCCGATCAACGACCCGCTACCGATCCGGCCGACATGGCGCTTGCCGTCGATCTCCAGCCAGTCCGGCGTCACCTCCAGCCGACGTCCCCTTATGGTGGTGCGCAAATGCTCCACCGCGATCCGGTTGCGCGCCACGATCCGCAGCACCGCCATCCCATCGCCGCGTGCCGCCATCATGCTGTACCGGTCGCCGCGCAGCAGGAAATGCCAGCTGCCGTCCGTCGGAATCCACTCATTGCCGTCCACGATCTGCACCGGCTCGCCATCGGCATTGCCCATGCGCACGCTGATGCGCGTCGCGCCATTGCTCCGGCGCGGCGGGGAGAAGATCAATATCGGCTCCCCTTCCAGCGTCAGCGGAATCGGCGTATCCCGCAGCAGCCGGGAGCCGCCCATGATCAGCGTCGGCAATTCCGGCGAAAAGGGCAGGCGATCGCGCGCGAAATGGCGCTGTCGCACGACCGGATTGGTGTGGAAGCCCTGAACCTGCGTCGGTGTCAGCCGCCCTTCCTCGACCAGGCCGTGGCAGGTCGGGCAGAGCAAGGTCACACCATTGCTCTCCGGCAACCGCAAATAGCGATAAATGGTCACGCCGCAGCGGACACAGGCGAAACCGCACGCCTGGCGGACATCGTCCCGCTGCTGCGCGGTCAGTTCTGGCAGCGACGGCATCACACGCAAGCCCATGCACGACGACCCCTTGGCAAGCCGCACCCGCACCATTTGCGGATCGGCGTTCCTTCGGCGTCCTTCCTGATGGCCGGGGGCACTCGACATGCCCCTTCTCGCTATTGCACTATCGTTGAAATAAATACGGACAAGTCAAGAGAGTCCTCCACTCCCTCATCGCTGCGGCAGCAGGTCCAGATTGCGCGAGGCCGCGATCGCCCGGATGCGATCGGGCCGGGGCATGGATCTGATCGCGATTTCAGCGATGTCGCCCGCGCTGAACAGCTCGACATTGCCGACATTGAAGATGCGCTGACCCAGCGTCTGCGTGATGCGGACGCTGCGGATGCTGGAAAGCGCGATTTCCGTCCGCTGCTTGGCAAGCAACCCGCGTTCCAACAGCACCTCCCGGTCGGAAAGCGCCAGCCGTTCGCCCTTGCGCAGCACCCACCACACGCCGATGGCAAGGATGCCGACGACGGAAATCAGCAACAGGGCGAACAGAAAGGGATGCGCGCGGAACATCGCCGGATGCTCATCATACAGCCATGTCTCGCTCATGCCGGTCCCCTGCCGCTAACCAGTTGAATTGACCACGGAAGCGGCTCCATGGTCAAGACGGGATGCGGCTCAGCTCTCATCCCCCATGCGCAGCGCCGCGATGAAAGCCTCCTGCGGAATCTGCACGCTGCCATATTCGCGCATCCGCTTCTTGCCCTCTTTCTGCTTCTCCAGCAGCTTCTTCTTACGGGTGATATCGCCGCCATAGCATTTGGCGGTGACGTCCTTGCGCATTGCGGCGATCGTTTCGCGGGCGATCACCTTGCCGCCGATCGCCGCCTGGATCGGAATCTTGAACAGATGGCGGGGGATCAGGTCCTTCAGCCGCTCGCACATGCCACGGCCGCGCGATTCGGCGCTGCCCCGATGGACGATCATGCTGAGCGCGTCGACCGGCTCATTGTTGACGAGGATGCCCATCTTGACCAGATCGCCCTCCCGCGTGCCGATCTGATGATAGTCGAAGCTGGCATAGCCGCGCGAAATCGACTTCAGCCTGTCGTAAAAGTCGAACACCACCTCATTGAGCGGCAGTTCATAGGTCACCTGCGCGCGCCCGCCAACATAGGTCAGATTCTTCTGGATGCCGCGCCGGTCCTGACACAGCTTCAGGATGGAACCCAGATATTCGTCGGGGCAGTAGATCACCGCCTCGATCCACGGTTCCTCGATGAAGTCGATATGATTGGCGTCGGGCATGTCGGCGGGATTGTGCAGATGCCGCGTCGTCCCGTCATTCATGTGAATCTCGTAGACCACCGAAGGCGCGGTGGTGATGAGGTCGAGATCATATTCGCGCGTCAACCGCTCCTGGATGATCTCCAGATGCAGCAGCCCCAGGAAGCCGCAACGGAAACCGAAGCCCAGCGCCGCCGACGTCTCCATCTCGAAGGAGAAGCTGGCATCGTTGAGCCGCAGCTTGGAAATCGAATCGCGCAGCTTCTCGAAATCATTGGCGTCGACCGGGAACAGGCCGCAGAACACCACCGGCTGCACTTCCTTGAAGCCCGGCAGCGGCGCCTTGGCCGGATTCTTGACCGTGGTGATGGTGTCGCCGACGCGCGTCTGGCTGATATCCTTGATCTGCGCGGTGATGAAGCCGATCTCGCCGGGGCCGAGTTCGCCCAGCTGCTCGATCTTCGGCCGGAAACAGCCGACGCGGTCGATCAGGTGCTCGGTGCCGCCAATCATGAACTTGATCTGCTGGCCCTTCTTGATGACGCCGTTCATGACGCGCACCAATATGACCACGCCCAGATAGGGATCGTACCAGCTGTCGACCAGCATCGCCTCCAGCGGGGCTTCCCGGTCGCCCTTGGGCGCGGGGATCTTGGCGACGACGGCTTCGAGGATGTCGTCGATGCCGATGCCCGACTTGGCGCTGGCCAGCACGGCTTCGGACGCGTCGAGGCCGATCACCTCCTCGATCTCCGCCTTCACCTTCTCCGGTTCGGCGGCGGGCAGGTCGATCTTGTTGATGACGGGCACGATCTCATGGTCATGCTCGATCGACTGATAGACGTTCGCCAGCGTCTGTGCTTCCACGCCCTGGGCGGCGTCCACCACCAGCAACGCGCCCTCGCACGCCGCCAGGCTCCGGCTCACCTCATAGGCGAAGTCGACATGGCCCGGCGTGTCCATCAGGTTCAGCTCGTAAGTCTCGCCATTTTTCGCGACATAATCGAGGCGCACGGTCTGCGCCTTGATGGTGATGCCACGCTCCTTCTCGATATCCATATTGTCGAGCACCTGCGCCGACATCTCCCGGTCGGTCAGGCCCCCGGTGCGCTGGATCAGCCGGTCGGCCAGGGTCGACTTGCCATGGTCGATATGGGCGATGATCGAGAAATTGCGGATGTGCGAGAGATCAGTCATGGCCCGCGCCGATAGCAGCCATTTGCGCCGCTGTCAGCAGCGCTTGCACATGGCGGACCAGCCATGGGCATTGCGGTGATAACCATCCGCATTACTTGCGCGCCCACGCGGTTGTGCTAGAGCTTGGATCAAATATCGGGGCGCCAAAAATCAAAATGACTTCAGCAACTTTCAGGGGTGCATGATCATGCGTGTGTTCACGAAATTCGTCGCTGCCGCAGCCGGCCTGGCTGTCGCGGCTTCTCCGGCGATGGCGGCCGACAAGGGCTCATCCGCGCGGCAGCAGCAGGCCAAGAAAACGGCGGAAATCCCTCATTGCACCCGTCGCCTGGGCACCGTCGCGATCGTCGAGCCGGACAATCAGTGGTGGCGGGAGCTGAACCTGGGCAGCCCGGAGGCGATCCTCAAGGTGTTCATCCAGCAATCGGGCTGCTTCGGCCTGGTCAATCGTGGCCGCGCCATGATGAACCGGAACATGGAGCGCGCCATGGCCGATTCCGGCGAATTGCAGGCGGGTTCCAACCTGGGCAAGGGACAGGTGAAGGCGGCGGATTATTTCCTCCAGCCTGACATCGTCTCCTCCAACAAGAATTCGGGCGGCAATGCGCTGGGCGGGATGCTCGGCGGCATGCTTGGCGGCCGGACCTTCGGCGCGCTCGCTGGCGGCATCTCGATCAAGAAGAGCGAGGCGAATGTGACGCTTTCCATCGTCAATGCCCGCACCACCGAGGAAGAAGCGCTGACCGAGGGCTATGCCCGCAAGTCGGACCTGAGCTTCGGCGCAGGCGGCGGTGCCGGCTGGTGGGGCGGTTTCGCGGCGGCCGGTGGTGGCGGCTATCAGAATACCGAGATCGGCCAGGTCATCGTACTCGCCTATCTCGACGCCTATACCAAGCTGGTGACCCAGCTGGGCGGCCTGCCCGCCAATGCGGCGGCGGCGGCACCGCCCGCCCAATAATGGCATGGGGGCGCCGTCACCGATGGCGCCCCAGCCTCAATGACCAATGGGCGCGGTCTCGACG
>NZ_JALDYQ010000136.1:0-5047 GCF_032153725.1 Sphingobium sp.
GAAGCGCACCGTGTTCCTGCGCAGGCAGGAACCCAGTCCCGCCCTCGCCTCATCACTGCAACGTCTGAACTGGGCTCCTGCCTGCGCAGGAGCACGTCGCGCTCAATGGCTACAAATGGCCATATCCCGCCCCCACTTTCCGCTGTCCTACACAGCCTTCCCGGCGCTATGGTCGCCCCCAGAGCCGTCGCTGTAGGAAATTTCGCCGCAAATCCCCGTTTCGCTACCTCTTGTCGTGTCACTCATGTCACCCAAATCCTGCAGACTTTCTCTTGACGCGCGCCCCGCGCCGCAAGAAAGGACCGCATCAGGACCGTTCGCGCCCGTGGCGCGGAATTTGGAGAAGAGATCATGCGCGCCGAAGCGCAGCAATATATCGACCGCATCGACGCCGCGCTGGACCTGCTGCGCCGCTTCCTCGACTGGGACCGCGCCCTTCGCCGCCTTGACGAGCTGAACGCCCGCGTCGAGGACCCGACGCTCTGGGATAACCAGAAACAGGCGCAGGAAGTGATGCGCGAACGCACCCGGCTGGAAGCCGCGATCGGCGCCACCCGCGCGATCGACAGCGAAAAGACCGACACCGCCGAACTCATCGAAATGGCCGATGCCGAGGGTGACGAGGATATGGTGGCCGAAGCCATCGCCTCCTTGAAGGCCCTCGCCGACCGTGCCGATGAAGACAAGATCAAGGCGCTGCTGGCGGGCGAGGCCGACGCCAGCGACACCTATCTGGAAATCCACGCGGGTGCGGGCGGCACGGAAAGCCAGGACTGGGCCGAAATGCTCAGCCGCATGTACCGCCGCTGGGCGGAACGGCGCGGCTACAAGGTGGAACTGGTCGACTATCAGGCGGGCGATCAGGCGGGCATCAAGTCCGCCACCTTCCTGTTCAAGGGCGAAAATGCCTATGGCTATGCCAAGACCGAAAGCGGCGTGCATCGTCTGGTGCGCATCAGCCCCTATGACAGCTCGGCGCGGCGCCACACCAGCTTCTCCTCGGTCTGGGTCTATCCGGTGATCGACGACGATATCGATATCGAAGTGAAGGAAAGCGACCTCAAGATCGATACCTATCGCGCTTCGGGTGCCGGCGGGCAGCACGTCAACACCACCGACTCCGCCGTCCGCATCACCCACGTCCCCTCGGGGATCATCGTTGCTTCGCAGAACGACCGCTCTCAGCACAAGAACCGCGCGACTGCGATGAACATGCTGAAGGCACGCCTCTACGAAGCCGAACTGCGTCGGCGCGAGGAAGCCGCATCGACCGATTATCAGGCCAAGACAGAGATCGGCTGGGGCCACCAGATCCGCTCCTACGTGCTTCAGCCCTATCAGCTGGTGAAGGATTTGCGGACAGGGGTGACCTCCACCGCGCCCGACGATGTGCTGGACGGCGCGCTCGATCCCTTCATGGCCGCCGCATTGAGCCAGAAGGTGACGGGCGAAAAGGTCGATGTGGAGGATGTCGACTGATGAAGCTTCTTCCGGCGGGAGGGGCGGCGCTGGCGGGATGCCTGCTGCTGCTGGCGGGCTGTGGCCCGTTCTCGTCGGACAGGAATAAAGACCGCCCGGTTGCGGCCCGCGCCTTCCCGCGCGCCGACCGCCCGGTGGCGCCGATCGTCTCCACCCGCTGGTCCAGCGAGGAAGCGCGCGACCGGGTGAACGAGGCCGAGGACATCATGAACCGCGCCGGCATCCGCCCCGGCATGACGGTGGCCGATATTGGCGCGGGCGAGGGCTATTATACGGTCCGCCTCGCGAAAAGAGTGGGCGACAGGGGCCGCGTCCTGGCCGAGGACATCATGCCGGAAGTGATCGAGGCGCTCAGCCGCCGCATCACCCGGGAGGACTGGCGCAATGTCAGCGTCCGCCTCGGCGCGCCGGAAGACCCGAAGCTGCCCGAAAACAGCTTCGACCGCATCCTCATGGTCCACATGTACCATGAAATCGCGGAGCCCTATGCGTTCCTCTGGAACCTCAGCCCGGCGCTGAAACGCGATGGCGAACTGATCGTGGTCGACGCCAACCGGCCCACCGGCCAGCACGGCACCCCGCCGCGTCTGCTCGCCTGCGAACTGGCCGCCATGGGATTCCGGCTGGAGGAATTGATCCCGAAGCCCACCGCGGGGGGCTATTTCGCCCGGTTCAGGCGCATTGCCGCCCGCCCGGCCCCCGGCGCGATCGTTCCCTGCACTTTGCGATCCTGATCGTATTAAAATCCTGGCCAGTCGCTTCTCCTCGCGCAAGAAGGTAAACAGGTTGACAACCATGATTCTGCGCGCGTTTTTGACCTTTTCATGATGTGATGCCTTGGGGGAGAGGCAGATATGGCTGACCTGACCGGCAGCGCCACGCAACGGCGCCATGATCCGCGACACAAGATGTTCGGGCCCGTCGCCCTACGCACCGGCGATATAGCTTTCCGCGCGCATTTTCTGGACCTGTCCTGCTCCGGCGCTCTGGCTCACAGCGAAACCCCGCCAACGGACGGCGCCTCCCTGACGGTCGAAGCACTGGGACTGGAAGCCCGGGGTCGCGTCATCTGGATCAATGGCAAACGCTTCGGCATCCAGTTCAACACCCCCCTGACGCCCGCCATGATGACGAGGTGGATCGAGGGACGTTAGCCTTTACGCCGCCATCGACGGAGCAGCGACGCACTCAGCAATCCGCAGCCGATCAACGCCGCAATCGCCCCGCCGGCCGAGGCTAGCGCCCATGCCCCGGCCGCCAGCAGCCCGGTCAGGAAGTCGACGATGATCAGCGTCAGATGGATCATGAGACAAGGAAAACGGTGCTACTGCCCGAGTTCCTTCGCCTCCTGATATTTCAGTTCCAGAAAGCGGTTCTGCACTGCCAGCTTGTCGAGATCACCGCTCGCCAGATTTTCGCTCATCCGCGCGATTTCCGCATCGATGACGCCAAGACCCTCGATCAGCTGCCTTTCCGGCACGCGTCCATTACGCTCCTCCCGCCGCAGCGGTTCGGGGATGGACTGATAGCCGGTGACGAGTTCCGGCAGGTGGTCGGACAGCAGCTTGCGGATTTCCTGCGCCGCCGGGTCCTGTTCCCCCAGCCGTTCAAGCTGCGGCCCCAGCGTCTCCAGCTTGACGCCGATGCTGTCGACCAGCGTGACGGCGGGGGCGGGCAGCGCCTTGCGCTGATTTTCCAGCCAGATTTCGGTCTGGAGCGGAAGGGCGGTCAACTCGGTCTGGGCCAGCGCCTCGGTCCGAACCCGCCGCTCGCTTGGGCTCAGCCCGATCAGCAGCACAGCCGCGATCATCACGCCCAGCGCGATCATCACCCCGGTCGTGCCGAGCGGCGTCACGAACCCCGCGACCGTGCTGCCGATCAGCACCGCCAGCACCGCCCAGAAGGCATATTTGACCTTCCGCATCAGCGCCGCATTGCGCCGCTGCCGGGCGCGCGCCGACAGGCTCTGCCCGCGTTCGCTATGGCGGCGTAGCACCGCCTCGGCGTCGGCAAGAACGCGGTCGGATCGGCTCATCGCATCACGCCTCGATCGAACTCAGCAGCGGATTGTCCACGCGTGCCTGCTGCGCGGCCTGGGCCTGTCCCTCAGCGCGGGCGATATAGCCCTTGGACTTCTCGACCTCGTTAGACAGCGTGGCCACCGTCGTCTTCATGCTCTCCAGCGCCTTCAGCTTGAAGGTGTCGATATTGTCCATCGTGTCATAGATATTCTGGAAGGCGCGTTGCAGCGTCTCGATCGGGATGGTGCTGGACGCGGCCTGCTCATGAATCTGTGCGGTCTGGTTCTTCAGCATCTCGCCGGTCGAATCGATCATGTTCGCGGTCGTGGTGTTAAGCGCGGTGATCTGCTCCAGCACCAGTTTCTGCCCGACCAGCGCCTGCGCCACGGTCACGGCGGTGCGCAAAGCGGCGACGGTGGTGGTCCCGGCGCGGTCCACGCCCTTCACCAACTCGACATTGTTCTTCTTGACGAGGTCCAGCGCCAGATAGCCCTGCACCGTCACCGCCATCTGCGTCAGCAGGTCCTGCGTACGCTGGCGGATGTAGAAGAGCGCGCTCTCCCGGACAGCCTTGGCCTTGGCCGGATCGGTCGAATCCAGCTCCAGCGCCTTCGCCTCCAGCCGGGCGTCGAGCGTCTTGGAGATGTGGATCATCTGTTCCAGACGACCCATGGTGGCCCACATATTCTGCCGCTCGACATCGATGGCGGCATTGTCCTTGATCAGCACGTCCTTGCCACTGGCGAGGCTGCCGAGGATCGAATTGATATGGCTCTGCGCGCTTTTATAGCTGTCGAAATAGTCGCGCATCCGGTTGCCGAACGGGATCAGCCCGAACAGCTTCTTCGGCGCGGTCAGGCTGCCGCGCTTGCCCGGATCAAGGTCTTCTATCGTCCGGCGCAGTTCGGCCAGGTCAACTCCCACCTTGTTGTCGCTGTCCATCGCGCGCACCGGGCGGTCGAGGAAGCGGTTCGAATGCCCCGCGGCCTCCGCAATCTCCTTGCGCCCCATATTGGTCAGCTGGTCGACCCGCTGGCCGAATTCCGGCGAATTGGCGTCCTGCGCGACCAGATCGTCGATGAAGGCATCGACCTTCTCATCGAGCTTCGAACGCTTCTCATCATCCAGCGGCACCAGCCCCGCCGCTTTTTCAGGCGCGACGGGCGGCACCGGATCGGGCGGCGTCAGGTTCAGCGTGTCAGCGGTTGCGGTCGGCGCGGTCGAAGCCATGTCATCTCCCAGGGGCCATCAAGGGTTCGCACTGTTATATGTATATAGAACAGTGCGGCTGCAAGCCTGTGCCGCACGCTAGAGGCCTGTCCCCGCCATTGCAATCGTGCCGCCCGCCCGCAAAGCTTGCCGCAACGCGTCATTTCCTGTAGGGGCGCGCCCAAACCTCCTGGACAGGCGCGGTGCCCGCCGGGAAAACCTTAAATCCCGAAGGCAAGACATGTCCCTGCGTAATATCGCGATCATCGCGCACGTCGACCACGGCAAGACCACGCTCGTCGACCAGCTTTTCCGCCAGTCCGGCACCTTCCGCGACA
>NZ_JALDYQ010000137.1:0-5015 GCF_032153725.1 Sphingobium sp.
GCGCTTCGCTGGTCGGGCCGCAGGGCGCGGTATCGCTGGCGGTGCCGGGTGACCTGATCTTTTCGGGTGGCGGCGGGCCGGTGCCCGAAAGCATCGACGCGCCGATGGTGTTCGCGGGCTATGGCCTGCATCTGCCCGAAGCGGGGCATGATGATTTTGCCGGCCTCGACCTCAAGGGCAAGATCGTGGTGGTCGTCTCCGGCGGTCCTGCGACCCTTTCCGGCGCGCTCAAATCCCACGCCCGCTCCGAACGGGCCGCCTGGCTGGCGAAGCAGGGGGCGCTTGGCCTGATCCAGCTCGTCACGCCCGGTCAGGTGGAAATCCCATGGAGCCGCCGCATGGCGCTGGCCGGTCAGCCCGCCCTGTTTTTCCGCGACGCAGCCTTGCGCGACACCGCCGCGCCCTTTGTGAATGCGCAGATCGACCCTGCCCGATCGGCGCTGCTCTTTGCCGGATCCGGCCATGATTTCGCGGAGATCGCCGCCGCCGCCGATCGATCCGCTCCCTTGACCTCTTTCCCGCTGGCCCAGCGTTTCGACGCCAGCGTTGCGGCCCGGCGCGCCGATCTCTCATCGCCCAACATCATCGCCGTCATGCCGGGATCGGACCCGCATCTGAAAAGCCAATATGTCGTCCTGTCCGCCCATCTCGACGGTTATGGCATCGGCACCCCGGTCAAGGGCGACGCCATTTACAACGGCGCGCTCGACAATGCCTCCGGGGTTGCGAGCCTGCTCGAAATCGCGCGCGCCCTGCGCGAGGGGAAGGCGAAGCCGAAGCGCTCGATCCTCTTCGCTTTCGTGACGGCGGAGGAAAAGGGGCTGCTCGGCTCGACCTATTTCGCCCGGCGTCCGACCGTGCCGCGCAAGGCGATGGTGGCCGATCTCAATTTCGACATGGCCTTGCCGATCTTCCCCCTGACCAGCGTGACGCCGATCGGCTATGATCAGAGCAGTCTGGGCAAGGATGCGGAGGCGGTGAGCAGGGAAATGAGCCTGCCGATCACGCCCGATCCGTTCCCGGACCGGAATGTTTTCATCCGTTCCGATCAATATAGCTTCATCCGCGCCGGCATACCCGCGCTGTTCTTCAAATATGGGTTCAAGGCCGGAACACCCGAAGCGCAGGTGGAAAAGGCCTGGCGCGCCAATATCTACCATTCACCCGGGGATGATGCGGATCAGCCGGTGATGCCGGCGGAATCGGTCAGGCTGAACGATTATGTCGCCGCCGTTACCCTACGTGTCGCCAATGCGCCGGGACGCCCGGCGTGGAACAGGGACAGCTTCTTCCGTCGCTTCGCCCGATAGGTTTCTCGCGCTTGATCGAGTGGGAGGAGGAGCCTACACCCCGCCCATGACCAACGCCTCCTATCCGGCGCTTCGCCTGCGCCGCACCCGCGCCTCGGCCTGGAGCCGGGCCATGCACGCCGAAAATCGCCTGAACCCCAGCGACTTCATCTGGCCGCTGTTCGTCACCGAAGGGAGGCAGGTGGAAGAGCCGATCAAGTCGCTCCCCGGCATCTCCCGCTGGTCGGTGGACCTGTTGGTCGAACGTGCGAAGGAAGCCCAGGCAGCTGGCATCCCTTGCCTCGCCCTCTTCCCCAATACCCAGGCTGACCGTCGCAGCGACGACGGGGCGGAAGCGCTCAATCCCGACAATCTCATGTGTCGCGCCATCCGCGCGATCAAGGATGCGGTGCCCGATATCGGGATACTGACCGACGTGGCGCTCGATCCCTACACCGCCCATGGTCAGGACGGTCTGCTCGACGAAGCGGGCTATGTCGTCAACGACGCCACCATCGACGTCCTTATCGGCCAGTCGCTGAATCAGGCGGCGGCGGGCGCCGACATCATTGCCCCCAGCGACATGATGGACGGCCGCGTCGGCGCCATCCGCGAGGCGCTGGAGGAAGAGGGGCATGCCAATGTGCAGATCATGGCCTATGCCGCCAAATATGCGAGCGCCTTTTACGGCCCGTTCCGCGATGCGGTAGGTTCCAGCGGACTGCTCAAGGGCAACAAGAAGACCTATCAGATGGACCCCGCCAACAGCGAGGAGGCGCTGCGCGAAGTCGCCCTCGACATTGCCGAGGGTGCCGACAGCGTGATGGTGAAGCCGGGCCTGCCCTATCTCGACATCATCGCGCGGGTGAAGGACGCCTTCGCCGTGCCCGTCTTCGCCTATCAGGTGTCAGGCGAATATGCGATGCTGGAGGCTGCGGCCGCCGCGGGGGCAGGGGACCGCGATGCGCTGGTGCTGGAAACGCTGATGGCGTTCAAGCGCGCCGGTTGCTCGGGCGTCCTCACCTATCATGCGCTCCACGCTGCGCGCCTTCTGGGAGCCTGACATGACGGATCATCCTGAAGTGACCATTTTGCCCTTCAACGGCAAAACGCCGGTCATCCACCCGAGCGCCTTCATTGCGCCCGGCTGCCGGATCATCGGGGATGTGGAGATCGGTCCCGACGTCAGCATCTGGTATAATTGCGTGATCCGCGCCGACGTGAACTTCATCCATATCGGAGCGCGCACCAATATCCAGGACGGCACGGTGGTTCATTGCGACAGCCCCGGCGACCATATTGATGGCCGCCCGTCCGATGGCTGGCCGACGATCATCGGAGAGGATGTGCTGATCGGCCATATGGCGATGGTCCATGGCTGCATCCTGAAGGATCGCGCCTTTGTGGGCCTTGGCGCCATCGTCATGAGCGGCTGCACGGTGGAAAGCGACGCCATGCTCGCGGCGGGCGCGCTGCTCTCTCCGGGGAAGACGGTTCCTCACCGCCAGCTCTGGGCTGGCCGCCCCGCCAAATATATGCGCGATCTGTCCGATGAAGTGCTGATCGACATGCGCGAGGGCGTCGAGCATTATGTCCATAATGGGAAGGCGCATAAAGGTGCTGTGAAAGCGGCGTTTTCGGCCGAATAGGGTCAACCCCGTTCCTCCCCTTCGCGGGGATGACAAAGACGCTTCAAGGTTGCGCCAACCGCCCCTTCAGCGCATCCAGCCGGTCATTCTGCCCATCGACGATCGCCAGCACCGAAACCCGCGCGGAATCGATGGTGTCGATCCCGCCGCTGACCTTGCCTTCGGACACGGCGTTGCTGCGCTCGACATAAAGCACGTCAAGGCTCGCGAGCGCCGACACGCTGTCGTTGCGCGCCGATTCCAGCGCGCTCAAGGCGGTCTGCGCGGCTACCCAGGCTTCGCTGGAAACCGCCGATCCGGAAGCCGCGCGAGCCGCCTTGTCCGCGGCGGGCCAGGCCTTGTCGAACGCCATACCGCCTGCCTGCGCCTGCGCTGTCAGCCGGTCGACATTCCGCACCAGTTCAGGTTCTGGCGCGACCGGTGAAGGCTGTGGCGCTGCTTCGGCAATGGGCGCGCCCTCTATGGCCCGCTTGGCGAGCGACGGATAGCCTTGGAAGGTGCTGGCGCAACCAGACAGAAACAGGGCCAGGGAAGGAAGCAGCCGACGTAGGTTCATGATGTGCATCTAGGATCGCAAGGCCTGGGAAGCAACTGCTCTCAGCGCGGTAGAGCCGCCGCTTCCCGCGCCAAAGCCTCGATCTTTGCCGCATCGATCGGGCCCTTGGGCACGACCCAGCTGCCGCCGACACATTTGATGAAGGGCTCGGCCAGCCATTTGGGCGCGCTTTCCGGTGTGATCCCGCCGGTGGGGCAGAAGCGCGCCGTGTGCAGAGGCGCGGCCAGAGCCTTGAGCGCGGGCAACCCGCCCGACGTTTCCGCGGGGAAGAATTTAAAGTGCGACAGCCCCATGTCCATGCCACGCATGATGTCGCCCGCCGTCGCGGTGCCGGGCAGGAAAGGAATGTTCGCCGCGATCGCCGCTTTACCCAGAGGCTCCGTCAGACCGGGGCTGACGATGAATTTCGCGCCCGCCTCCATCGCGGCGTCGAGCTGCGCCGGATTGAGCACTGTGCCCGCCCCGACCACGGCACCTTCGACCTTCGACATTTCGCGGATCACCTCCAGCGCGGCCGGTGTCCGCAGCGTCACTTCCAGTGCGGGCAGCCCTCCCTTCACCAGCGCCTGCGCGATCGGCAGAGCATCCTCGACCCGATCGACCACCAGCACCGGGATCACCGGGGCCAGTTCCATCACCTGTTCAACGCTCAAGACCATTATTTCTTCTCCCGAAAGGCTGCGGCGGCGCCGTACAGCCCGATTTCATCATGCAGGGCAAGGCGGATCGGCACGGATTTCATCAGGCTTTCGAACCGACCCTTGGCGGTGAAGCGCTGATGGAACCCGCTATGCGGCAGCAATTCGCGCATCCGCTGCGTCAGGCCGCCCGCCAGGACGACCGCATGCGGCCCCTGCGCCAGCGCGAGATCGCCAGCAACCGACCCATAGGACATGCAGAAGCGATCAAAGGCTGCCCGTGCAAACTCGTCGGTCCCCTCGATGGCCGCCTGCCAAAGCTCGGCATCCTCCATCAGCACGACCCGGTCATGGCCGATGGTCGCCATCGCCTTGTAGATATTGTTGAGGCCCGGCCCGGACACGATCCGCTCGGTCGACACGCGCAGGAACTTGTCGCGCAGATAGGCGAGGATTTTCTCCTCCAGCGGATCGAGCGGCGCGAAGTCCAGATGCCCGCCCTCGGTCGCGATGACATGCGGTTCGCCATCGTCAAAGGCGATCATGGCGACGCCCAGGCCCGTGCCCGGTCCCAGGATCGTCACCCCGCCATCGCGCGGAAAGGGTTTATCCTCCCCGAACAGCAACGGTAGATTCTCCTGCGGCAGGCGTGCGACGGCATGGGCCACCGCCTCGAAATCATTGACCAGCCGCAGATGCTTCAGGCCCAGTTCCTCGTCCAGCGTATCGGGGCGAATGACCCAGCTGCTGTTGGTCAGCTTGATGACGTCCCGCCCGATGGCGGTGGCAAAGGCGATGGAAGCGGACGTCGGCAGCGTGCCCCCTTCAACCTCGGCAAAGGCCGCCCAGCAGGCCTGAAGGCTGGGAAAATCCGCTACTTTAT
>NZ_JALDYQ010000138.1:0-4954 GCF_032153725.1 Sphingobium sp.
GTCCAGGGCTATGGCGGGCGCCTGCCGGACTGGAAGGCCGTGCTGAAGGAAGCCAAGGCGACTCCCGGCGTCACGAGCGCCACGCCGCTGATCGAGCAGCCTTTGCTGGGCAGCTTTCAGGGGCGGGTGGAAGCGGTGCTGGTGCGCGGCATGACCGTGAATGACATTCGGAACAATGCGACGCTGAAGGCCAAGGTCGTTGCCGGGAATCTGGGCGCGCTCTCCCCCAATAGCGGGAAGGTGGGCATTGGGTCGCGGCTGGCGGAGAATCTGGGCATCCAGCTGGGCGACAGCATCACCATCATCAATCCGGCAGGGCGTTCGACGCCCTTCGGCACCGTGCCCCGGCAGGTTTCCTATCAGGTCGCCGCGATCTTCGAAGTGGGCATCTATGATTATGACAAGGCGTTCGTCGTCATGCCGATGGAGGATGCCCAGACCCTGCTGTTGCTGGGCGATGTCGTGGGCATGATCGAGGTCGAGACGGTCAATGCCGACCAGGTCGCCGCCATTCTCGAACCGCTGGCCGGCAAGGTCGCGGGGCGCGCCGTCGTGACCGACTGGCGCCAGATGAACGCTTCCCTGTTCGAAGCGCTGGCGGTGGAACGGGTGGCGATGTTCGTGGTGCTCTCGATCATCGTGCTGGTCGCGGTGTTCAACATATTGTCGTCGCTGATCATGCTGGTGCGCGCCAAGACGCGCGATATCGCGATCCTGCGCACCATGGGGGCGAGCCGCGCGGGGCTCGTCAGGATATTCATGACCGTTGGCGTGACGATCGGCACGCTGGGCATGGCGGCAGGCATGGTGCTGGGCTTCACCTTCCTGTTCTTCCGCCAGAGCGTGGTGAACGCGATCCAGTTCCTGACCGGGCAAAATCTCTGGGACCCCTCGATCCGCTTCCTCACCGAACTGCCGGCCAAGCCCGATCCGGTAGAGATCGCCATCATCTGCCTGATGGCGCTGGTCTTCAGTTTCCTGGCGACGCTTTATCCGGCGTTCAAGGCCGCCAATACCGATCCCGTACAGGTGCTGCGCTATGAATGACATTTTGAAGGTCGGCGGCCTGAAGCGCAGCTTCACCCAGGGCGGCGTCACCATAGAGGTGCTGCGCGGTGTCAATCTGTCGGTCGGGCCGGGAGAGATCGTCGCGTTGCTCGGCCCGTCGGGGTCGGGGAAATCGACGCTGCTTCAGGCGGTGGGGCTGCTGGAGGGCGGCTTTGACGGATCGATCCGCATCGCGGGGGAGGAGGCGGCGAAGCTCGACAATGACGGGCGGACGCGGCTGCGCCGGGATGCGCTGGGCTTCGTCTATCAGTTCCATCATCTGCTGCCCGATTTCAACGCGACCGAAAATGTCGTCCTTCCGCAGGTGATCCGCGACGTGGAGATGGCGGCGGCGAAGGCGCGGGCGGAACTGCTGCTGACCTCGCTGGGCGCGGGCCCGCGCCGAATCCCTGTTGGGATCGCTGGGCCTCGGCCATCGGCTCGACCACCGGCCAAGCCAGCTGTCCGGTGGCGAACAACAGCGTGTCGCGGTCGCCCGGGCGCTCGCCAATCGGCCCGCTCTGGTGCTGGCGGATGAACCGACCGGCAATCTGGATGAGCGAACGGCCGATGTCGTGCTGGCGGAGTTCCTGCGCCTGGTGCGGGAGGAAGGCTCCGCCGCGCTGGTGGCGACGCATAATGAACGGCTGGCCGAGAAGATGGATCGGGTGGTCCGTCTTCATGAAGGCCTGCTGGAGGAAACGTCAGCTCAGATGTGACGCCGCGTCCCGGACCGTCGCGATGACGATCTGGTTGCGACCCTGATTCTTCGCCCGAAGCAGCGCTGCGTCGGCTGTCCGGACCAATGTGTCCGCCCGGCCGTGGTCGGGGAAAATGGCCAGCCCGAAGGAGGCGGTGATCGGCCCCAGCTCTTCGCCCCGATGTTCGACGCGCAGGTCCTGCACTTTCTGTTGCACCTGAAGCGCGCGATCAATGGCTTGATCCTGCGCAAAGCCGGGCATCAGCAGCACGAACTCCTCGCCCCCAAGGCGGAAGGCGCAATCCTTTTCACGCACCGCTTCATCCAGGACAGCCCCCACGGCGCGGAGCACCGCATCACCGGCATCATGGCCGTAGGTGTCGTTGAAGCGCTTGAAATGGTCGATATCCACCATCAGGCAGGCCAGGGGCGTCAACTCGCTTTCCGCATGGGCGACCTGTTCCCTGAACACCGCATCGAAACGGCGCCGATTGGCAAGGCCGGTCAGGGGATCGGCCATCGCCATATGCCGCAACACGTCGCGCAACCGCAGATTGGCCAGAGCCAGGCTGATGTTTTCAGCCAGCATCTCCAGATATTTTTCGGTGCGGCTGATCTGATCGGCGGGGCCATCTTCGGGCTGTTCGACGTAGAGCAGGCCGATGCTCTCCCCCTGCGCCGTCAGCGGTATGCAGATGGTGGGCACGATGATCTCTCCGCCCAGATGCTCGCACGGAATATCGATCTGTTCGCCCGCGGGCCTGTGGCTTTGCCCACGGCGCAGCGCCCAGCAGGCTGACGGCGGAAATTCGCGACTGGACTGACGGGGTGTCAGCCAGTCGCAGGCCTGCAACATCATGTTGCGCCGCGTGTCCTGGATGTACAGCCGACCCGCGAAATCGGGGGCGATCTCCGGCGCGAAGCGTCGAACGACCTCGACCAGATCGCCAATGCTGTCGCAACCCTGCAAACGCTGGGTCATCCGGGAAAGCTGATCGCGCGTGACCCGATCCGCGTCCCGCTCCCGCTCCAGCCTTTGCCTTTCCAGGCCGTTCTCCCGAAAGACTCGCACGGCTTGCGCCATGTCTCCAATCTCGTCCACCTGCGGGAAATCCGGCGGGATGGCGGCGAAGTCCTGCGCCGCCAGCCGGGTGACCACATCACTCAGCCGCACGACCGGGCGCAATATGCGCTGCTTCAGGATGAAATAAAGGACACACAGGAACAGCAGGGCGGTTGCCCCCAGCATGATTTCCGACATGAAGCGCCATTGCCGGGCGGCTTCGGTCGCCTGTCGAACGGCACTTTCCGTCCTCTGGTCCAGCATATACTGGAATTTGCCGATCTGGGCGGCGACGCGGTCCAGTTCCCGGCCATATTCATCGCCGAACAGGATCGCGCGCGCGGTTTCCCGATCGCCCTTTTCCGCTGCATCGATGGCGGCTTCCTGCTCGTCGTTCAGTCCGTCGGCCCAGTGCAGCCCTTGCCGCAGCGCCGCGAGTTCGCCGGCGCTGGCGCCCCGGTCGCGCAGATGGACAGTCCTTTGCTCGACCGAACGGAGCGCCGCCTTTTCCCGGCGGTAGGCGATGACGTGCGAGGGATCGCCCGTGATCGCATAGGCGCGCGCCTGTTCGGTCTGGCGATAGACGTCCTCTTCCAGCGTGGCGGTCGTCTGATCGAAAACAGCCCGTTGCTCGACTGCCGCCCGCTCTCTCTCTTCGCTGCCGGACGCCATCAGCATGAGTGTGCCCGATGCCAGCGTCAGGATTACGGTGGCTCCATAGGCATAGTTGGTGATGGTCGATAGGCGCATGATCCGCCTGAACTTAAATCCGAATCCTTGGAGATATGTTAACCATCGGTCGATCGCGGCGCTTCTTTCGCCCGGCTCGCCATTGCACCCGCGATTTTCTTGACGCAGGGGCTGGCGCCGAATCGGTCGGGGTGCCTAGATTGGCGCCATGCCTCATGCCGGTTTCGTCCCCCTTCGCGTTTTCTCTTCCTTCACCATGCTGGAAGGGGCGATCGATCCCAAGAAGATCGCGAAACAGGCCAAGGCGCTTGGGTTTCCGGCGGCCGCCATCACGGACCGCAACGGCCTTTACGGTTCCATGGCCTTTTCCGACGCTTGCAAGGGAGAGGGGGTGCAACCGGTCATCGGCGCGATGATCGGGATAGCGCGGCCTGATCGCCCCGCCAAAGCAGCGCCCGTGCATGACTGGATCGCCCTCTATGCGCAGGATGCCCTGGGCTATGACAATCTGTGCGCGCTGGTTTCCATGGCGCATCTGGACCGGCCCGTGGAGGAGGTGCCGCATGTCAGCCTGGCCGCGCTGCAAGGCCGGACGGACGGCCTGATCGCGCTGACCGCCGGCGGTGAAGGCGCGCTGGCGCGCTTGTTCGCCGAAGATCAACCCGAAGCCGCGCTGGCCTATGCGCAAAAGCTGGAGGCGCTCTTCCCCGGGCGGCTTTATATCGAGATCTGCCGTCGTCTGGACCCGGTCGAAGGAAAGGCGGAACCGGATCTGCTCGACCTTGCCTATGCGCGCGATCTGCCGCTGGTGGCGACCAACCCGACCTGTTTTGCCGAGCCCCATTTCCATGAAGCGCATGATGTGATGCTCTGCATTGCTGACAGCGCCTATGTGGAGACGCCCGACCGTCGCACCAGCTCGCCCGATGCCTGGATGAAACCGGCTGCTGAAATGAAGCGGCTGTTCGAGGATCTGCCCGAAGCGCTGGCCAATACGCTGGTCGTCGCGCAACGCTGCGCGGTGGCGGCCCCGAAACGCAAGCCCATCCTCCCCAGCCTTGCGGGCGATATCGAGGGCGAGGCCGAAATGCTGCGCGAACAGGCGAGCGAGGGGTTGGAGGCACGGCTGGCCAAGGCGGGCATCATGGGCGAGGAGGCGCGGCGGCCCTATTTCGATCGGCTGAAGTTCGAAACCGACATCATCATCCAGATGGGTTTCCCCGGTTACTTCCTGATCGTCGCCGACTTCATCAAATGGGCAAAGGATCAGGATATTCCGGTGGGACCGGGCCGTGGCTCGGGCGCCGGGTCGGTGGTGGCCTGGGCGCTCACCATCACCGATCTCGATCCCCTGCAATTGGGGTTGCTGTTCGAACGTTTCCTGAACCCGGAACGCGTTTCGATGCCCGACTTCGACATCGACTTCTGCGAAACGCGGCGCGGCGAAGTGATCC
>NZ_JALDYQ010000008.1:0-83961 GCF_032153725.1 Sphingobium sp.
CTGATCTAACTACGCTGCACTGCCTTGTGAGGAGGGGGTCGTCCACATATGGGGCTTCAATTAGAACACGATTCCGCAGCGCCCCGTCAAGCGCGTGCGCCTTGAAGGCGCACGTAGGCAGGCGATCGTTTTTCGAATCTGCCTCCGGCCGAGCGTGCGGCGCGGGTGAAGCGTCCGCAATGGCCGTCGAGCAGCGCGCGCGAAAAGGCGCGTGGGATATGCAGTCGCATCTCGCACCCCTCCCAGCAGCGCCAAGTCGAAGCCGGCGACACCGAACCCGCGAAGCTGAGCGCGGGTGCCAGCAGGCGCCGGCACCAATGTCCCGACCGGCGATCCCACGTGGTCTTGGCTCAACTGACGATCCGCATGGCGGAAGCGAGGAGATCGCTTGCGGATCTCGTATACGGTGCCGCCCTCCGCCGGCGGAGGAAGTTGCTGATCGAGAAAGGGCTTTGCCCCTAGCGACTTCGTGCTGGATTTCAACCATCGGCTTACCTTGCCCTATGGTATTGCCCGCCCCGTGGAACCTGCCGTCGCGGCTCTTTCGCTTGCCTATAGCCTGGGCGCGCTCGGCACGTCGGCGGTCGGCCTCCTGGCGATCGGAATCGGACGGTGTGAAACCTCGCCCTTTCAGGCCCGCGCGCTCGCCTCGATCCGCGCCTCGCGCTTGAACTCGGCCGAACCCCGTATCTCTATTGAGTGCCAGCCGCGTGCCTCCGGGATTTCGATCATCGCGGGGATCGTGTTCAAATCCTCGCGTTCGAGCTGATCGACGTGTCCGTGGGGCGTATCGCCAGATTGCCGCGAGAGCTCGCGCTAGTCGGCTGCTTGGAAAAGGACTTCAGAGCGATCGATCACCGAGAGATGCGATTGCCAGGAGCAGCCAGCGGCGCGTCCTGCGCCGGCTCAAACCAAGCCGCCGCGCGATGTCGGTGATGGACAGGCCATAGGCGGCAGCCAGAAAAAATACTCGACGTGCCTGAGGCGGTAAATCCGCAAGCTTCTGGTCGGCAGAGACGATGCTGCCGAAAAGCGCGGTGGGAAGCTCCGTCGAATCCAGGATCAGCCACGCGCGAACAGCGACCCCGGAGGGCGAGACGCGGAACTTCGTCTCGAGCGGATCAATCGCGACGTCCGCGCGGTCCGCGAAGCGGATGCGGGCAAAGGAAATGGCGGGCGGGCCAGCTCGCTCGCTGATTTCCTCGCCGTTTGTTCTTTCTGGGCGAGAAGCGTGATGCGATCGGCCAAGGAAGGCGAACGCTCGAAGGCAGCGGATGAGATTTTCGCGACGCATGATCTGGTCCTGTGCGGAGGCCGCACTGTGGCGGCGTGGAGTGTGAGATCGAACAAAGTCCGGTCGCCTCCTCTCTCCCCCTCCCCTTTTTGCCAATAATGAGTAGCGGCCAAGCGTGCCGCCCGGCTCGTAGCCACGGCCGACTCGGCCGAACGCCGCTGAAACCCTCTAGGTAGCGGGATGAACAATGTTTTGCGGTGGGCAACGCTCTCTCTTCTTTGAAGAAGGAGTGCCAAAGCATGATCCAAGTTTTCCAAGGTGCGCTTGCAGTTGGTGTCAACGCGACGTTCGACGCGATGCATCGAGACCGTAAACGGATCTTCGTCGATCTTTTGAAATGGGACGTGCCCGTCGTCAAGGACTGCTTCGAGATCGATCAGTTCGATGACGATCGCGCCGTTTATTTGATAGCGGTGGACCCCGATGGCCATCATCATGGTTCGATCAGGCTGCTGCCGACCGAGGGCGCGCATATTCTGGGCTCTGTTTTCCCCTGGCTGTGCGATGGGGAGGTTCCGCGATCGCAGCACATCTTCGAGATCAGCCGCGGTTGCCTGTCACCGCGACTGCGGGCGCCCGAGCGTCTTGCCGTGCGAAACGCGCTCACGACCGCGGCGGTGGAATATGCGTTACTCCACGAGATCCATGCCTTCACCTGCATCGCGGATTCCGGCTGGCTGAGTCAGATCCTTTCGCTTGGCTGGGATTGTTGGCCGCTTGGTCTCCCGCAAAAAGTCGGCCGGGTTCTCACCGGCGCGCTCAGGATCAATATCGGATCAGATACGCCCCACAGGTTGCGAGAAGCAGGCACCTACGTGCCAGCCCCTCTCGTCATAGCGTCTGCAGCCGAAAGGGTCGCGGCATGAATATGATGGCTTCAGGTCAATCGCGAATTCGCCACGCCGAGCGCCCGGATATCGTCACGGCACTTCGTGCTCACGGATATTGTGTCCTCAAGGATGCCGTCACGCAAACGGACGTCGGCGCGTTACGACGGGATCTGGAGCCGACGTTCGAGCGCACGAGGCGATCGGTCGGACCATTCTACGGCGATGCCACGAAGCGCTTTCATGGCCTCCTGGGTCGTAGCCCGCACATGGCGCCGTTCGTTTTGCAGCAGGACATCCTGGGCGCCGTAAAATCGATCCTGGGAAACCATTGCGAAGCCATTCAGCTGAACCTCACGCAGGCGATAGAGATCCTGCCTGGCGGTGAACCGCAGCCGCCGCATCGTGACCAGGATATGTGGCCGATACGGACGCCGGGGGTGGAGTATCTCGTCAACGTCATGTGGCCGTTCACGCCTTATTCTGCCGAGAACGGGGCGACGATCGTCTGGCCGGGAAGCCATTGCAAGCAAGAGGAGATCGTTATCGATGACCGCGATGCCGTGGCGGTCGAGATGAAACCGGGGTCTGCGCTGCTGTTTCTAGGATCGACGCTACACGCGGGCGGGGCGAACAGAACCGATGCTCCGCGCCGCGGAATGATCGTGAGTTACAGTCTCGGCTGGCTCAAACCATATGAATTGCCGTGGTTGGCCTATCCGCCGGAGATTGCGCGCGCGTTCCCGCCAGAATTGGCGGAACTCGCTGGATACCGGGCGCATCGGCCCAACCTGGGTACGCATGAGGGCAGATGTCCGTCACATCTTCTCTCCGGCGCGAAAGCGCCGCTCGGCGCAATCGATGCCTTGTTGCCGGAGCAGGAGGAACTGATCGCCCTGTATCGCTCAGGCGCCCTGGCACCGGTGGCCAGCCGCGCGATCTCCTGACGGTATCTGAGTGGCGAGTAGAGTCTGTGATCGATTCAGAAATCGGGATGGACCCCAACACATCCCGCCGGGTGCGGATTTGTCGACTCCTTGTGCAGGAACGCAAACGCGTCGGGATTCATCTCGGCTTCGATCTCTGCCCAGTACCTGCCTGGGATATGATGCTGGACCTCTACCTTGCCTTCCATCAAGGGCGAGCGGTCAGTATCTGGTCGCTGTGCCTGGCAGCCAATATCCCGACATCGACAGCCCATCGTAAGATCGGTGAAATGGTCGAGGAAGGAATCTTCCACCGCGGGGTGGACGGCGGCCGGGTCATGGTCCGCCTCACCGCGCCTTATTTAGAAAAGCTGGATCGGCTGTTTGACGAACTTGGAGACACGGCTATCGCAGACGGTATCGTTCACTGCGAGCCTTCCGGGCCAGCCGAAAGCAGGGCACCGCCGGCAAGCAGCCGCAACACACCTTGATCGATGCGCATCAATGTAGATAGTGCCTGCCATGGCCCACACCAGAACGGTCAAAGAGCGCAGGTCAGGACTGTTCGGAGTAAAAGGAAAGAGACGCATGAATAATACGGATCTCGCCGACGCGATTGCGAGCGCACATGGCGTCAGCAAGTCGGATGCCCGAAAGATTGTCGATACCGTCTTCGCTGCAATCGGCGATGCTGCAGCCAAGGGTGACGAGGTCTCGCTCAATGGCTTTGGCAAATTCAAGGTCAAGGACAATCCAGCACGCGAGGGTCGCAATCCCGCTACCGGGGAGGCGATCAGCATCAAGGCATCCAGGAAGCTGGTCTTCGCGCCCGCAAAAGGCGTCAAAGACAAGCTCAACACTTGAGCTTTATCAGCGCTCCTCGCCGACGGGGAGCACCGATACAGGTTGGCGTGCGGCGAGCAAGTGGGTGCGCCCCGTCTCTCGACCGGTCCACCGCTGCGGCTTTGCAGGACCGCCCAGAGGAATGTATTGTCATCCGTCAGAAAGGGACGGCGCCGAGGAGGCCGACATGTCCGACCAAAGCCTACATTATTGCGAGCGGCGCGCCCGGGAAGAAGATCGTGCAGCGGAGCGAGCGAGTTGCATGGAAGCCACACTAGCCCATCGCCAGCTGGCGCGGCGCTTTGCCGCCAAGGCCCGAAAGCTGCGACAGCAAAACGGCATCGCCGGCCGTGCGAAGCGGCCAACCGTCAGTATTCGCGCCGCGCGCTGACGTTGCGATGTCAGAGTATCTACCCCCTGAAGCGAGGTCGTTGTTCACAGCTCCGCTGCTCATTGAGCAAAGCATGGAGCTTATGATCGCAACCCATTTCGCGGCTTGGAATGCTGCGGCGCTCCTACTATCCCCGCCACCGTGCGATCACGCCCTTTGTCGTGCGAGCGGGCAACTCCCCGTTCCGGAGCCCATCGCGCAGGATGACGAACATGGCCTGTTCGCCTAATTCGCAGAGAGCTTGCCCGGTGCAACTCGCCCAATTTTCCCGATGGTATCGGTTGGCCAGCCTCGGCGAAAGGGTGTCCACGGCCAATACCGGGTCCGATAGCCACTTCGCATGAGGATGCTGCAGACCGTTAAGTGCTGATGGACCTCCTCGGTGTCGCGCCGTCCCAGAGCTTCGTAGAGCTGCATTCGGGCGCGACCCACGGCCCTGCCAGCGTACAGCTTCACTATCGACGCGGTGCGGTCGATCGCCACAGGCGACGGCGCGCCGGTTTGATCGCGGGCTGCGGGCCCATGAGACGCGCGAACAGCGCGCGCGCTTCCTTCGTATCCAGCATCGCTTCGGCTTCCTCGAGCGTGCGCGGGATCGGCGCGCCGGTCAGTACATCGAGCGCCATCTGCAGATGAACCGCCGGCGCGGCCTCACCCACATCGTCGAGCAGGTCCAAGGCTTGCTCCATCAAAGTCTGCGCCGTCAGTAGCGCCCTTGCCTTAACCACCATCAAATGGCCCTCACCGCGGTGTTACGGATGTGGAAGACCCGGGGTTGAGCTAGGCGCGGTACCCTTTAGCCGAGCGGTCCTAAGCGACCGTTGGCCATTCGCCGCAGCTCTGCCGGCTCTGGTTAGGAGGTTTCCACGCCCCTCTACGTCTGCGTAGAGGCCGACGATGATAAAGAGCAGTTGCGAAGAAATCCACCGACCCAACCCAGATTGGATGCTTTTTCCCTGGGGGCTGATTTCAGTTGATCTCCGCCATCAACAGAGCCTTGTTCGTCGGCGAGACGGCGGAGATCCTGTTCGACCAGCTGCAGGATCGGCGCCAGCTCGAGCTCCACGTCCCGACCCTCCAAGACTTCACGGACCAATTGCAGTTTCACGATGACGGCTTCAAGGTTCGGCGCCGGAAGTGCGTAGAGCGTTTCGCATGCTTCATCATAGGGGCCTCTGGCTGCATCGGATCCCTTTTCCCAATCCGCGAAGATAGCCGCTTCTTCCTCTATGCTCATATCTTCAGGAAGCGGATCCTCCGGCGGACTTGGGTTGCTGCCATTCCACTTCATCCAAGCGCTGCGAGCTTGGCGGAAGCGCTCTATGGCCGTGATCCAGGCGGTGATCATCATATCGGACACGGCCATCAAACATTCACTTCCGGCGTCGCAATTGGGCCGGCAAGAGCGCGCCCATGCCGCACCGTCAGCGGAGACCCCTGTCTCGGCGAATTTCCTGCTCGGCGTCGGCCATCATGCGGAGCGGCCGCCGCTCTTCGCTTATAGCGTCCCTCTTCCCTCACGCATATCCTGAATGACGATGCGCGAGCTTGCACGGTGCAAGCCCGCAAACCTATCCGCCCTTCTAAATTGAAGTGCGCGCGAAAAGCGTCCTGCTATGAGAGGGAATGCACAAACAGCTCGCACTGTCGGGCGGATGCCTGATGGGGGGATTGAGGATGGCCTCTAGCGAGAGCGCGCCTGCGGGCTATGTGTTACAGCGGAAAACATATGATCCCGATGGCGATCTAGCGTCTGACCTTCGGGAAATAGTTTTGCTGATCGGCGATGGTGCAGGCGCGACAATGGAGGAAGAAGGAACTTCACTTTCATCCGAAGGTGTCGCGCCGACTGTGCAAGGTTATATCATGGCGGGGATGATCTTCAAATCTGCCCCGGCCGTGCTGGATGCGGCCTGGGCTGGCTCCATCATTGAGCGCGGCCGCGGCCTGGTCGAGCACAATATAGAGGCGAGCACCGTGTTCAGCGTCAGGGACCGAATCTATACTGCGTTGCGCGATCACCTGTGGGATCAGCTCGGCGATCGGGATGATGGCCGAGCGCTTCTCGTCGCCTTCGGAAAGGTCGCGGCCTGGGAGGCGCAATTACTCTTTGCCGGCATCGGCATCGCCCGCGCTGCCCGCGATCGGACCCGCAGCGCGGAATATCGGAGCAAGCTGGTCGCCATCGATCGCTCGCAGATTTGTGTCGAGTTCGATCTTTCGGGAACGATCCTCAACGCCAATGCCAACTTCCTCGAGCTGACCGGCTACACGTTGAACGAAATCCAAGGGCTGCATCACAGCATTTTCGAGCCTGCGGCCGCGCGGGAGACGCCGGAATATGCTGCGTTTTGGCAGAGTCTCAATCGCGGCGAGTTTCAGAGCGGAGAATATCGACGCCTCGCCAAGGACGGGTCCGAGCGTTGGTTGCAGGCAACCTACAACCCTATCCTCGACGCCGACGGCCGCGCTGCGAAGGTTCTCAAAATCGCCAACGACGTCACCGAAACGCGGCACCGGGAGCGATCGGAGGCCGAGCGGTTGCAGCGGCTGCAGGAGCAGTCGGAACAGCGCCGGCTCACATTGGAAGCCACGACGCGCGACCTGGTGCCGATCGTTGCGGCGATCGACGACATCGCCAAGCAAACGAACCTTCTCGCGCTCAATGCGACAATCGAGGCAGCACGCGCCGGCGAGGCCGGCAAAGGCTTCGCCGTCGTCGCGTCAGAGGTCAAGACGCTGTCGATGACCACAAAGGCTGCAACCGATCGCGCGAGCGCACTCCTGCGCGCCACGGGTGGCGCGCCCGACGATCAGGCCGGTCCAGCGGCGTTCAACGACTAAGATCGCCGATCGGGAATTGCAGCACGATTTCCAGCCCGCGTTCGAGCCAGCTCCGCTCGATCGTACCGCGGAGGCTCCGAACGCTCGCTTTTTCGAGCCGACTGCCGAAGCCTTCAAACCCGGTTGGGTCGGGCCGTTCCGGTGCGCCCGTCTCGCGCCAGGTCAAAGTCATCAGCTCACCTTGAATTGCGATCGAAATGGCCAACCTGCCGTGGGTCGAGGCAAGGCCGCCATATTTGGCAGCGTTCGTCGCAAGCTCATAAAGAACAAGCGCGATTGTCGGCAGCGCCTGCCTGCCGATCGGCGTGTCGCCGCCCTCAATCGTGATGCGCGATGGCCCGCGCCCTTCGTGGGCTGCCAACATCATTTTCAACAATGCCGCCAGCGTGACATCCGATTGTTCGGCTGTCTCGCTGCTATGATGCGGCAGCATTAGCGCGTGAGCCTGCGACAGCGCCGCCAGGCGCGCAGTCAGGTCGGTTGCCAGTTCGCCAACGTCTTCCGCCGATTGTGCGCTGATGGACACCAACGCGGACGTCAGCGCGAACAGGTTCTTGACCCTGTGATTCATCTCCCGAAGGAGCAGCGCCTGGCGTTCCGCGGCGCGCTTGTGAGGGGTGATGTCGCGCGCGATGGTCGAGGCCCCAAGTACCCGGCCCGTCGCATCCTTCACTGGCGAGATGGTCAGCGCGATATCTATCGCGGTGCGATCCTTCCGGCATCGCACTGTCTCGAGCTGACTGATCCGCTGTCCTGCGCGAAGCTGCTCCATGATCGCCTCTTCCTCGTGCAGGCGATCGTCGGGAATGAGGATCGTCATCGACTGCCCGATCACTTCCTCGGGCGTATATCCGAACAAGCGCACCGCGCCGGCATTCCAGCTCATGATGACGCCATCGAGGGTCTTCGACAGAATCGCGTCGTCACTATTCTCGACGATCGCGGCCAACCAGGCGTTTGCCTCGAACGCTTCCCGCCGACTGTTCGCCTCGCGGGCTGCGATTTCGGCAAGGCTGGCCTGTAGATCAGATTTACTCGGGCTCCCCGGCATACTTTCAAATTCCGACGGTCTGGATCACTTCGTCTTATGCGGCCAACGCAGTCCTGACCGGGAGCACAGCGTAACAAATCAGATATTGGAATTGCCGGAGAAGCACAAGGCGCGCGCTGACCCCTTTGCCGCAGAGCAACCGTCTACGGGGATCGATTGCTCAGTGTGCGGTGAAGCAACAGGCAATCCATCGCTGCGACCTGGGATCAGATGAAGCGGCCTGTGACAACCGCTATCACGAGGATGGGGGTCTCGGGTGAGTAGCCAGGCATGGACCAGGGCGTGAACGATGAGCATTCGCCCGTCCTTGGCGGCTATTGGGGCGGTGGGAATGTCGTCGGAGTTTTCCGCAACGGGCGTGGGTCATTCATCGCAGCGGCCGAGAGTTGAGGCCCAAAGGCTTGCGCGGGGCAAGCGTAGCGGAGTTTCGACGGGGTGGGCTGGTCTCCCGACGACAGCGTCCGCATCCGTGCTGGCCATCGTCGGGAGTGAGCAGCCTTCACTGAGGAAGGCCGCCGGTTCCCATAGAAGGTTTCGATTTTCGAGCTAGGCCCTACGCGCTGGATTGAAGCATGTGAGCGACCAGCGGCCTTTGGCAGTCGATGATACGTTGCGGTCGCAGTTGATACGGGCTGCGAGTTGCACCTGCGGCTGGCTTGGTTCGAAAGCGTGATCCAGATCGGCGCATGATCACTCCTCGGACAAACTCGCTTAATCTCTGCCCGACCTCGTTCCCATCCAGCCTTCGCCAAAGCGGCTTCGCCCTCGTCAGATGGCAACTCGGCTCAGTGGAAATTTCCCTGTCACGTTCCAGGAGCAGCCTTCGATCTCGTCTTGGATGTCGCAGGTCTGGATTTACGCCTGGTCGGTGCCCCGGCAGTGGCCGATGCGCCAAGGAGCCGTTCGTCCCACCAGACCGGCACCGGCAGGTCGTGGGAAATCCCTGTTGCATCTGGGTGCCGGGGATTGATCAGGATGTTCCGCTCGATCCGCGCTGGAATGGAGGGAACGATCAGCAGGGCGCTCCGGCCCTCGCGATACCAATCATCTCCGAATGCCTTGCAAATATCCTCATTCTTACCATCCCAGCCCGGATGAGCGGCGGGATCGAACATCGCGTAGCTTACGCCGTTCGGAATGGTGATGCGGATATAATGCTGGTTCGAAGGAAGCACGGCACTGAAATGCACGAGCTTTTCCAGCATCGCCGTCGAATAATGCTCGGACGTATAAATGAGGGGACTTGAAGGTCTATTCCAACGGCCAGGGTAGAGCCTGGCTCCCTCGCTGTCATAGATTGGAAATGCACCGTCAGGATCACCGATCCGATAGCTGGTGAGGACGCGATCCGTCTTCCGTGCGGTCACACAGCGGCTCCGTAGGCCGCCCTTCCGAGCAGGTTGATGACAGCATCGGCGCCAAGGTCCGTTGCCAGCGCGACGTCGAGCGGAGCCTCCCCGTCGAGCAACGCGTGTGGGCGAGACAGGAAGTCTCTGGCCTTGCCGTGCTCGCCGTAGATTTCGAGCGCGAAACTGACCACCTTGGCGAGGCGGGCGAGGCGATTGCCCTCCTCGCTCGTCAGACGCTTGCTTTTTTTCCGGCGCTCGAGAGTTGCTCGCGGAATCAGGCGATATTTGAAGCTGCTATCGTCTGGCGCGACGATGTCCGCAAGCGTGCCCACTGCGCTCACCGGCAGCCCGTCCAAGATCTTATGCGCCAGGCCAAGCCGCGTTCCCGCAGCGCTCGGAGGCACGCCGAGGAGCGATTCTATAGAGGCTGCTTGCGTCGCCATAAGCGATCTCCCGAACTCAGATGAGGCAGATATATGCCTCAGATGGTCGCAGCACAAGGCCGGTGCCGCGTCTGTGGAACGAAGGTCCGGCTCGCTCGCCCCCTTCCCCATGATCGGGTGTGGATTACACCAAAAGCTTGACGGTGTGGTCCACATTCGGCTTGCGTCAGCCCCGCGATCAGGCAATCTAGCGGCGTTCCCGTGAAAATGGCGGGAATGGGGCGTCGAAACCCCTCCTAACGTTGCTCGGTCACAGCTTTCTGCGGCCGGGTGGCATGCGCGCATGTCCAGCCGGCAACGGTAAAGGCGCATGCGCCTGACGTTAGGCAGGTTTCGAACATCCGGCTTTGGCCGTCGCCCCGAGTGGACATAGGCGCGACGACATGGACCAAAGCACGGGACACACATCGGTGGAACTTGGCGGTATCCCGCGGCATCGGCCGAGAGCGGGTGCGTAATGCCGCCGCGGTTGAACGGACACGCTCCTCCAAACGGCGCCTTGGCGGAAACGACCCATGATGACGCTGAGCCTCCGGATTTTCGAGAATTCTATAAGGAGGAAACGCCTGCTCTGGTGCGCTTCTTCCGGAGACGGCTGAGATCGCCGGATGAAGCAGAAGATCTTGCGCAGGAGGCGCTTGCCCGCTTTCTGCGCGCCTCCCCCATGACGCAAATTTTGACGCCGCAAGCCTATCTCAGACGCATCGCCGGCAACCTACTGCGCGACCGGGCGGAAAGCGCATCGACCCGTTTGGCGGATTTGTCAGTTCCCTTGGACGAGAGTATGGAGCCCCCCACGCCCTATGATCAACATCGCGAACTTGTCGGTCGCGAGGAACTCGAGCATTTCAATGTTGTCCTTCAGCAATTGAAGCCGCGTACGTTGGAGATCTTCTTGATGAGCCGCGTCGATGGCTACACATATAAAGAAGTAGCAAAGAAATTGGGCATGACCCTTTTTGGCGTCAAGTGGCACATGTTGAAAGCGATCGAGCATATTGATCGCCATCGGAGGCTCCGGTGAGCGATCTATCATATTTCTCAAGGGCACGTCGTATCGACCGGCAAGCGTATAAATGGGCTATGCGCATGCTCGACGATCCCCAACGTCATGCCGCAAAACTACAGCGCTGGATGGCTATCAGCCCTGATCATCAGGCCGCTTACAAGCGGATCGTGACCGAGGTCGGCTATGCAAGCGATGCCGCCACACTCATGCCGTCGCTACGCGCGAGCGCGAGCATTGAATCCAGCCGATGGACCTGGCAACTGCCGACCTATTTCGCCGCAGCCACCGCGATCGTCGGCGGACTCCTCCTGGCTGTCGGTTGGCATTTCTATTCTCCTGACACAATAGTCTCTCCCGGAGCTCCCGAGCAGGTGCAAACCGTAGCGATAGCCGAAGGTGAAAAGGAATTAAGGCTCGTCGATGGCTCAACCGTGTTCATGCACGGAGCAACCACGCTCAACATTCGCTTCGATTCCGCAGAACGGGCCATCGATCTCCTGAGCGGCAAGGCACGTTTCGATGTGAAGCACGATCCCAGGCGTCCTTTTGTCGTCTATGCGAAAGGAGGAAGTGTCACTGCGGTTGGTACTCTTTTCGAGGTGAGCGTCGAGAACGAGGTCAAGGTGAAGCTGCTTGAAGGACGCATAAAAGTCGCAATGCCGCCGAAAATTCATGAGCCAAAGGGGCGAGAAGTGTTTCTTTTCACCGGCCAGCAAACCTCGTTTTCACCCGAGCCAGATCCAGCGCCGCGGCCCGCTATCAGCGAAAGGCAAACATCAACGAGGAACTTGAAGACGTTCGATGACGTACCCGCCTCTGTCATTGTCGACGAGGTCAACAGGCGGTCTGCGACCAAGATCGAACTGGTAGACCCGGCCGCCGGCCAGCAAAGAATTTTTGCCGAACTCAACGTCGATGATGCCGATGCGGCGGCCCGGAAGATCGCGGCGAGCCTCGGCTTGACGATCGACCGCAGCATAGCTGGGCGAATTCGGCTCTTGAAAAGCCACTAACCGCTTTCGAGCGCTTTCCGTCTCACCCAATGCAGCCGTCCCGAACAAAGGGACGGCCTCAATCGGGGGCGCGGAATGAAACACTATCAGAGCGTTATTCTAGGCGGTGTAGCCGCCCTTGCACTCGTCACCAGCAATATTAGCTTCGCCCAGGAGCCCGGCGAGCGCGACTACAACATCGCCGCACAGGATCTCAAATATGCGCTGCGCGAGCTTGCGCGACAGTCAGGGCTGGAACTAATCGCGCCGAGCGAGGCGCTGGCGGGCAGGAAAGCTCCGGCCCTTAGTGGCCATTATTCCGCCCCTGAGGCTCTGAACGTGCTTCTCAGGGGCACGGGCCTGACTGCTGAAATCAACGAAGGCACGATCTTCATCAGGGGGCGATCGGAGCCGCCGGTCGGGGCGGCGACCGCTGAAGACGTTAACGCCGACATCGTTGTGACCGGCTCCCAGATCCGAGGCCTTGAGCCGGTCTCGCCCGTGCGGCGGGATTCCCGCGAGGCGATCGAGCGCGCAGGTTTTACAGATCTGGGTTCCTATGCCCGGAGTGTCGCGCAGAATTACGCCGGGGGTCAGAACCCGGGTGTCATTTCCAGCGTCCAGGCCGGTTCCGAGAACGTTAACGCCTCCTCCACACTCAATCTGCGCGGCTTGGGGGCAGACGCCACACTGACTTTGCTCAATGGCCACAGGCTTGCCTATGATGCCGCCAATCAAGGGATCGACATTTCCGCCATTCCCTTGATCGCAGTTGATCGCATTGAAATCGTGACGGACGGCGCCTCGGCACTCTACGGGTCGGACGCGGTCGGCGGCGTCGCGAACATCATCCTTCGAAAGGATTATCAAGGGCTTCTTGCGAGTGCACGGCTTGGCGCGGCTACCGACGGCGGCGCGATGCAGCAGCAATATAGCGCCATTGCCGGCGACAAATGGGGTTCGGGAGGTTTTGTCCTTTCGGCGGAGTACAACAAGAGCAGCGACATCACGGCTGGGCAGCGATCCTATACGAAGAGCCTGCAGCCCAACATGACGCTCTTTCCGTGGCAACGCTCGCTCAGTGGGGTGCTGTCCGCGCATCAGACCCTTGGGGATGGCGTTGAGCTATCCCTTGATACGCATCTCAACGATCATCGGTCGCGGGCCGCACTTCCCTTCACGACGGCTCTCGACGCGGATCAATCGGGAGTGATCACGACGCCCAAGGTTTTGAGCTACTCAATCAGCCCCATGATCAAGGTGGATCTGCCATCGGGTTGGCAGCTTACCGTCCGTGGAACGCGCGCACGCAGCGACAGCAAGGTGCAAGCCGCCATTTATTTTGGAGGTGCACTCTTCGCGCGAAACAAGGTCCGATACGACAACGGCCTCTGGTCGGGTGAGGCCAATGTCGAGGGGCCTCTGATCTCCTTGCCTGGCGGTGACGCTCGACTTGCGCTCGGCGGTGGCATTCGGGTCATCGAGTTGGATGCATCGATCCAGCAGGAGACGTCCGCTGCAACAAGTGCGCTGGTAGATTATCACGACCGTCGAACCGTGACTTTCGGCTATGGAGAGCTATCGGTTCCGGTGGTCGGATCGGCCAATGCCATGTCCCTGGTTCGGCGCCTTATCCTTTCGGCGGCCGTGAGATATGAGCACTATAGCGAAATCGGCGGGCTAGCGACCCCGAAACTGGGGATCATTTATGCTCCGGTCGATGATATTTCGCTGAAGGCGAGTTGGGGGCGATCGTTCAAGGCCCCAACGCTGGCCCAAATAAATCAGGCACAGAGTGGGACCCTGGTGCCCGCGACCGATTTCTTCCCACTTCCGCCCGATGGTCGAAACATCCTGCTATTGACCGGCGGCGGCGAACGGCTGCGGCCGGAAAAGGCCTCAGCCTGGACGATATCAGCCGAATTCAAGCCGAGAACGGTGCCCGGCCTATCGCTGGGCATCAGCCGCTTCGACGTCCGCTACCGAGACCGCGTCGTAGTGCCGATTCTAAACTATACGCAAGCTTTCAGCGGCTCGACCTATCGTAACCTCATCGCT
This sequence comes from Sphingobium sp., assembly GCF_032153725.1. Classification (GTDB taxonomy): domain Bacteria; phylum Pseudomonadota; class Alphaproteobacteria; order Sphingomonadales; family Sphingomonadaceae; genus Sphingobium. The sequence goes on from NZ_JALDYQ010000008.1 coordinate 14,028, forward strand.
TTCAACCCAACTGCCTCCCAGGTGCTGCAAGCCACGTCGAGCCTTCCGCTTGGTGTCGATAATCAGACGAGCGATCCTTACGACCCGGCTCTCGTGGGAGCGATCATCGGCAACCAGTACCAGAATGCCGCACAACAGCACATCAAGGGGTTCGACATCGTCGCAACCTATGAATTCGCGATCGGAAGCGACCAATTCAACTTCAACGCGAATGCGAGCTATCTCGAGAGCAACCAGAAGTTGAGCGCCGATCAGCCCGTCCGGCAGAGCGCCGGCCTGATCTTCAATCCTCCCCACTGGCGCGCGCAGGCCACTGCTGGATGGACGCATGATACTCTCGAGGTCACGGCAGTGGCCAACTATATCGGGGGAACGAAGGACAATAGAGACGCGCCGACGGTGGAGGTCGGGGATTTCCTGTCCTTCGATGCCACGATCAGGGTAAGGCCAAAGGCGTCCGGCGTCTTCAATGGGATCGAGCTGCTCGCGTCGGCGTCCAATATCCTCGATGAAAAGCCATCGCTCATTCGCACGTCCGGCGGCAATAGCCCGCCTTACGATGCGACTAACTACTCCAGCGTTGGTCGTGTCCTCAGTCTCACGCTGATCAAGCGCTTCTGACGATGGTGAGAGAGCTGACTACCGCAGCCCTGGCAGGGACCTTGCTGGCGTGGGCGATTCCCTCCTCAGCAGCGGCACACACCGACTGCGCCGCGGCGCTGGCTATTGATCAGCATGCGCGCGCGCGGCCTTTACAAGCTGACGATCTCATCGGCTTGATCGACATAGGGTCGCTTGCCGATTTGTACGACGACCAGATGTTCACCCTCTCGCCTAAGAGGGATCTTATCGCGGTGGGTGTCCGCCGCGCGATGACCGCCACCAACTCCTATTGCACGGGAATGTACGTGATAGGGCGCGATTCCGCCCCGCGTCTCGTGGATAGCGGCGAGGGCACGATTTTCTGGAAGTTCCCGAACGTCCTGGGAAAGGCGAACTTTCCAACCGGCTTCCCATTGGTGATAACGCCGCGTTGGACGCCTGACGGACGGTCGCTGGCCTATCTCAAGTCGATCAACGGCGTAGCCCAGGTCTGGAAGGTCGCCGTCGACAAATCAACCGGCCGCCCGATCACACGCAGCGAGCGGGATGTCGAAGATTTCCGGCTGACGGCGGACGGACAGGCCGTGGTGGTCAAGATCGCCGACGATACCGCGGCGTTAGCAGGGCTCGCGAGCGAAGGGCTCGCCGGCTATCATTATGATGATCGCTTTTCTCCGGTCGCAACCAACAAGCCCTTTCTTCGAGGTCCACTCCCCTCGATCTATCGCACCTGGACGATCGACGGCGGCGATGAGCGGCCGGCAACTGTGGAAGAGGCTGCCCTTTTCCAAGAAAGCGGATCGGCCGTGCAAGGTGGAAGCTGGATCGCGGGGACAAAGGACGATGCGCACGGGGCTCGCTATATTGTCGCCAAACGTCACGGCGAAGAGAGCGGTTGCTCAAGCTCGCTTTGCAGGCGTGTGGTCGGACTTCCGTGGGATATGGGACCAGACCGCGTCGGCTTTCTTCGGCGAGAGGGCTGGGGCGGCAGCAAAACCGCAATTTTCGACTGGCAGGTCGGAGCGAGCACGCCGCGCAAGATTTACTCGACGGAAGATTTGCTTCTTGACTGCACCTCGGCTGGCAGCAGCATCATCTGCGCCCGCGAGACGTCTAGGCGGCCGCGCCATCTCGTACGGATCGATACGAGAAATGGTCGCGTCACAGTCCTGTTCGATCCCAATGACGGCTTTGGAAAACTTTCGCTCGGGCGAACCGAGCGTGTCCGGTGGCGCAATGCCGAAGGCGTCCCGTGCTTCGGCGATCTGGTCTATCCTGTGGGATACCGCAAGGGACAACGCTATCCGCTGATCATAGTCCAATATACCAGCCGGGGCTTTCTCCGCGGCGGAACCGGCGACGAGTATCCGATCCAGCTTTTCGCGAACCGTGGCTATCTCGTGCTCAGTGTGCAGCGGCCGCAGTCGCCGCTCGCGGGACAGGAGGATTTGCCGTCCAACGCGAGGCTGAAGGCAGAAATGGAGGGATTTCGCGAGCGCCGCAGCATCCTCTCGGCGATAGAGACAAAGGTGACCCAGCTGGTCGCGGACGGCAAGGCAGATCCCGCCCGGATAGGCATTACCGGCCTCAGCGACGGTGCGACAACAGTCCAGTTCGCGCTCGTGAACAGCAAGCTCTTCAGCGCCGCGTCGGTCAGCAGTTGCTGCTGGGAACCATCGCAAGCATGGACGCTTGGGCCGGCGATCCAAGCCTATTATCGGGAGATCGGATGGCCATCGCCAACGGAAGATCGCCCAGAGTTCTGGCGGCCAATCTCGATCGCTCGGGCCGCGAAACATATTGCGACACCCTTGCTGCTTCAGGTTTCGGATGATGAATATCTTGCAACGCTGGAAAGCGTCACCGCCTTGCGCGACGCAGATCGGCCGGTGGATCTCTATGTCTTCCCCGAGGAACATCATGTGAAGCGGCAGCCCGCTCATCGGCTTGCGATCTATATGCGGAACCTCGACTGGTTCGATTTCTGGCTTCGCGGCCGTTCTCCAACGCTCGCGCCCGATCACGTCGCGGCCGGCGAACGCTGGCAGGCCCTGTGTGGAACTTTGGTCTCTTCTACCCGGCCAAAGCCGTGCGCGGCGCCGTCACCCTGAGGCGGTTGACTCACCCGGGACCACATACCCTTGCGAAGCAACGCCTCCCCATTGCTCGATCCAGGCCTGCAGATCGAGGAATGCGAGCAGCCGCATATAGCCAAACCCCATCCCAGGCCCCTTTGCCAGAGCATTTCTGACGGCTTCCCTGTCGATGAAACCGCGTGTTGCCAAAGGTCCCTCCATGAGCCTTTCGGTCACTTCGCTGGCCTTCTTCTCGAGAATTGCCATGGCAAATCCGCCGGGACTCCCCTTGTAATACCGCTCTCTTATCGATTCCGGTAGCTTGTCGGCGAAAGCGCGGCGAACTATAGCGCGATTGACGCCGCCTTGGATTTGTCGCCACGTCGGAATATGCAATGCGAGTTCGAGAACGGGCTGAGAGGCGAGTGGATTGATCATCGCCAGTCCGGCGGATCGTAGATATCCTTCAATATGATTTTGCATTCGGAGCAGCAAGGCAATGTGCCCTTGTTTGCCGCTCGGTGCGCCGCGGGGGCTGCGTAGCCAGGCATGGTCGAGCTGCAAACTGCGCGCGATCTCCGCAATCTCGTAGGTAAGAAAATCAACTTCCCGCGGCCAGTCGTAACGCCGGTGGACCTGCGGCCAAAAGCGCACAATGGCACGCGCCGCGGCAGTTGGCGTCACGCCTGTAACGCAGCTGATATCCCGGACTGTGCGGATCGCACCAAGCCATCCGTCACCATGTTGCGCCCGATCGAAGAACGGGCGCACCGAGCTACTGTTGTAGAAAACATTGTCACCGCCATTTCCAGTGAACACGGCAGCGGTGCCCATCTCGTTGCACTTCCTGGCAATTGCGACAAAGAGCGCGCGCTCGTGAGCGGAGCCAATCGGTTTTGGAACGTGTTCAGCGACGGACTGCGAAAGGTCGATGTCGCTCATGGAATAGCGGTGCTCTATCAAGTCCGCATCTATCGCAGCCGCCATCGTCCGCGCATATCCGCGCTCATCGCCGTATCCATCGCCGCTGATCATCGTCATACAGGTCAGGCGAGGATTGGCACCCGCGAGGCAGGACGCGACCACGGAGGAGTCGAGACCGCCCGAGAGCATGAGCAGGTTCGCATCACCCTCAGATGCCCAGGCGTCCACGCAATTCGCCACCGTTCTGCGAAGCTTCTCGCAAAGTTCGTCGACGGTCGAGGCTCCGTCGTCGCCAATATGATCCCATGGAGACCAGGCCTCGGCCGGTTCTAAACGGCCGGCGCGGTCAATGAGCGCTTCACCAGCGAGGATCTCCCTTACGCCAAGCAGGCCGGTCAGCCCGCAGGGTAGATCTTTGGCGCTCAGATATCGCGGTATCTGTTCCCAGGCGATCGAGGGTTTCAACAGCCCTGATCGGACGAGTAACTTTACATCCGAGGTCAGGACATAGCCGCCAGGGATGGCCACATAATAGCAGGGTAGCGATGCGCTAGGATCGCGCATGATGATCAGCGCCGGATCGGGTCCGCCGCAGTAGACGTAGGATCCCCAGTATCGCTCGAGCAGCGAGTGTGTGTCGCAGGCTGCAAGGCGATCCAGTTCAGCGGAATCGTTTTGCGAGACGGACCGGTTCGGCCCGAAGCGGGGAAACACGGTTCCTATGACGACCCCGCGGTTATTTGGCAGCGCCAGCACGGAGCTCCTGGGCCCAACAAGAGCCCGTGTCCTGCCGCCACGATAGCCTAGCTGAAGCCCTGTCGTCTGCGCAGTCCGCTCCGCCATTGCGTCGATGGCCTCGTCGGTCTCGCCGATCAGGAGCATATAGCGCGTGATCATCAGACCGCCAGAATCGGCGTGAATGTTCTCACATTCTCGATACGATCGTTGAGGACAGTGTCGCCCACCTGGACCCAACAGTGCGCTGAGAAAGGAGACGAATAGACCCCGAAGACGAGCTGCGCATCAAGACCACGGGACAAACCCACATCGAGGAAGGCAATCGAACTGCTTAGACAATTGTCCGATCGCGGCCACAATGCCGCAGTCCAAGCGAACGCGTCCGCCACGTCCTGCCAGACGGAATAGGCTCGCCCTTTATCGACCGACTGTTGCCGTCGCTCCTCTGCCCAGCCGGGCAGCCATGCGAGCGATCGCCTGCGCAATTTGATTGACGCGCACGCCTGCGCAAAGAGGCAATGGGCAAGCATTAGCTTGCTCGTTGCCGCGCCGCTACGTCGAAGTTCGCGCAGCGGATGGACAATCGGCAGAGGCGAAAGGCCGAAATTTTGGTGTCCGTGGGTAAGGACGACGTTCGCGCGCACCAAGCGCGCGAGTTCAGCCGGTTGGACCGGCTCGGATGGTTCCTCGGAGATGAGTCTTCGGAAAATCTCGTCGAGCATCGGCGGTAAGCTGAAATAGCGGTTCGCGATGATATCGAGGAAGATCGCCCGATCGTTAGACACACAATATGCGAGGCCCTCGCGAATCTGATAGCTGCCGACGGCGTGACTAAGCATGTTCGAGGCCCTGATCGGGAGGTGTAACCGGCGCGCACCGCAGCGCGATGCGCGCCGCACGGCACTCAGTCGTCAACGATCCCCGTCTGATTCAGCGGCAGACCGATGAAGTCGGGTCCGCCGCGGACGGCCCCCTTCGTCTCCTCGACCACCGACCCAAGATCGATCAGCTCTTCGCGCGTTTCGTTGTCGCGTTCCATCTCGCATCTCCTTCATTCGCCACAGGATTGCGGCGGCTGAAGGCTATCGACCGGCGAGAATATATCTGAGCTTATATTCTCCCATACCGGCAGCATATTTGAAATGGCGACGGTTTGCAGCGGGGCTAACCGGTGGTGAACTATTCCAGACCTAGAAATGGGCCGACTTCTTGAAGTATTTAACCTGACGTCAGAGCCGCAGCAATTCGGTCTACTCGGCGCAGGCGGCGCCGATGATATTCCCAAACAGCGTGTCGAATGGCGCTGGCGGAGCCGCTTTTGGCTACAGAAAGAATCGAATCGATTTCGCTGGTCATCGCTTTGATAAAGGTTGGCTCCCTTAGTCGGGCGAAGAACAGCCGATCCGATACATTCGCGATGGTGTGAACGAATTCGGCGTTGCCGGAGTGGACAGCGATCAAGGAAAAGAAGGTCGACGCCCAGCAAGCAAGCTTCCCAGGCTCATCGCTGTCCGGTTTGAGTTCAGCCAGGGTGACAATCGCCTCTTCTGGTAGTGGGCGCCGAAGCGCCTGACGAACGACTTGATCGTTCCAGCTATATAGGTCGTGAAGCCACGCGGGTGTCGGAATAGGAAGGTGGAAGCCACCGCCCGGATGAACCTCGAGAAGTCGTTCTCCGACCATCCGGTGAACGGCATCACGCACGGGCGTGACGCTCGTGCCGACGCGATCCGCGAGGCGTTGCAGATTCAATTGAATGCCCGGCTTGCGACCGCCAGCGACGATCTCTTGCTTGAGCTGTTGGTAGGTGCGTTCCGCGGTGATGGGTTCGGGCGACATGGTGAGTCGTCATGCAGCGGTGAGCGGATCACCGGACTCGCCGTTGGGCCGAAATTGCCGCGCGATGGCTTCCATATAATAGTCACGAACGCACTGGATGCATCGCTTTTCGAGAGCATCCGGGTCATCGAGGAGCAGTTGGAGTGGAAACTTCATATCATTCTCCATGAAGATAAGTGGAAAGATCAAATGTGAGGCTGCCATCCCGAGCGCAAACGCGCATCGGAAGTGGTTTTCGATAGTCGATTTCGGATTTCCTGATTCGATCTCGCGAAGCCAGCGTACACCGATGCCGACTTTTGCCGCGAGTTGGCTTTGCGTCATCCGTACATGTTTACGCCGCTCCTCGATGATCTTGCCGGATAACAGCTTGATCTGGCCGAGACGTTCGGGTTCTCTCGCTTGGGTTGTACTTCGAAGCGGCATGTCCAGGTACTCCCTGAAACTTGCCCGAAAGATCCCATGCGCAGTCCGAGTATCGACGATGGGTGTTATTCACTCCCTGCGTCAAACAGTTTCTTTCCCAATTTGGGAGATGAAGCTACTGAACTTCCTCGGAAATCTTACCCAGCAGAGTGAACTGGGGATTAGCCTTGTCGGCTTCTCCGCCGCGGCGCGGCTACGCGCCCAAAGGCCTCGACAAGCTGGCGATCTTCTGCCGCTGCCAGCGAGAAGAGCGCAACGATATAGAGATGGCCGGTCTGCGGCGAAGTCGAAATTTCTTGTTGCATCAATAGCTTGTCGGAGACGCGTCTCGCCGCATCGATAAGCGCGGTCGAAGCGCCTACGAACCGGATATTATCGCCGACACAGTGATGCCACCGCCGCGCGTCAAGCTCCGCAGCGACCTCACAGACCTCTTGGCACTCCAATATCGCGACAGCCACCATCAGGGTAACGCCGTAAGGAATAAAGTCCTGCAGCAAATGCGCGAGACGGCAATGACATCGAAGAAAGAGGTCTATGCCCGCTTTCGAAAGCCGTAATTTGTAAGTCCGCGACTGCGCCATGGCTGTCCTTCCTCCGAGTTTCCGACTCGTCATCCTTCTCCTTCGCAAGACGAAGCTTGCGTCGAAATGGCCAGCGCTTGAAGCTCAAGACACATGCTGAGCCGGCACTGCAGTGCCGATTGCGGTTCCAGTAGAGCCGCTTCCGGCGGCGTCAGTGCCTTAACCGGCGCCTGGGGTGCCTTGGCCCTTGCGGACCCTTTGCGCATTCGATCATGAATTCGCCATCCCGACAGGGGGACGGCGAGCACAGTCCGAGAAGCCCAAGCTCCCAGCCCGAACCCGAAAACATGAAGACGGAAGATCGGGATTGCCGATTTTCCGAACAGGAGGTGCTGTGTCCAATGTATCAACTTTCGCTTCGCCTGGCCGCTCTTGTTTGCGCGGTGGCATCGGGCTCGACCGTCGAGGCGCGGGACACGCGTCCGTCTCAGGTCACGCCGGTGATGATGAACCGTGCGGAGATCCGCGCGGCCGAAGGCGGGTTCACGATCTACACCTTGTCGCCGTCGCAGGACATCCGACCCCCGTCGGTGGTGGTGTCTGTCGGCAGTTCGGTAAGGATCGACAAGACGATCCTTGTGCAGCGCAAGCTGCCGGCACGGAACGCAGCCGAATGACTGGCGCCAGGCGAGCGGTCCTGTGGGCGAGCGGTGCACTGGCGCTTATCGGCCTTTCGGCAGCGCCTGCTTCCGCGCAGTCATCATCGGCGCCAGACAAGGAGCTCACAAAAGCCGCGGCGGAAGCCGAGCAGCAGCTCCACCAGACTTTCACGAACCTCAAGTTCGACGACTTCGGCCCCGCGCCGGTCAAGGGTCCGATCTACCAGGCGGTCGCCGGCGGCAAGATCATCTATTATGCGCCGCAGAGCGGTCACATCCTGTTTGCCGCGATCTACGATAAGAACGGCGTCAATCTGACTGCCCTCGCCCAGGATGCGAGCACGCGGCGCAAGCTTGGCGCGGTCGATCCGGCGAAAGCGCTGGCCATTGGTCCGGCAGGTGCGCCGACGGTGATCGAGTTCACTGACCCCGACTGCCCCTATTGCCGGACGCTTGAGAAATTCTGGGCGGCCAAGGAAGCGGAGGGCAAGCCCGTCCGGCGGCTGATCTATTTCGTGAGCGGCATCCATCCAGAAGCAGCCGCGAAAGCCGAGCATATTCTGTGCTCCGCGGACAAGGCGGCGGAGTTCAAGGCGATCTACGCCGGCGCCACGCCCAAGCAGCTCCACAAATGTGTGCCCGGTCGGGAAAAGGTCGAGGCCGATGCCGACATCGTCCGCCAGATCGGCGTCAGCGGCACCCCTACACTGATCGTCGATGGACGGCTCATCTCAGGCTTCCAGCAAGGGGAACTCGAGAAATTTCTCGAACAGCCGAAAGTCCCGGTCAAGCCGTCGCCTTAAGCGGGCGACCGGACAGGCAAGCAAGCCATTTCTGGCGGCCATTGAATGCGAAGGCTCACGTGGGACGGAGCATCGATGGACCGGAATGCCGACGGCAGCGAGCTCCTCGGGGGCCGTCCAACGCCGCCGTCGGCCGCCACCGATCCCTCGTTGAGCGGCCAAGCATGGTTTCGGACGGCTCCCCATCCAGCGGAGTGAGTGAAATGATCAGAAAGATTGGAAAACAGGCAGTATCGATCGCGAATGTCGGCGTCCCTTTGGCGCTGTTCGCGGCGATGAGCGGTGGCGCACACGCCTTCACGGCGCCTGCTACCGGCGACCTCGGCTACGACATCTACGACATCGTCGTGAACAAGGGCGTCAAGGGTCCGCTCGGCTTTGTTGCTGGCGTTGCCGCCTTCCTGTTCGGCGTCTCGCGGCTGTTCTCAAACGTGATGATCGGCATTCCGACCATCGTCGCCGCCGTGTGCCTGATCAAGTCGGACACGATCCTCCAAACCTTCGGAATGGTGATCTGAAGATCGGCGGTCGCGCCGTCGAAGGCGCCGCCGCGCGCAGGTCGGGTCCATGACGGGCCCGAACGAGGACAACCGGCTTGGCCGGTGTGTCTTGAAGCAGGAGGAGAAGAGCGTTGGAAGAGCGTCTGCCCCAATATCTCCACCGGCCCGTCCAGATCCTATGGTTCGGCTCGGATGAGTTCATATTGGTCATGTCGACCATCTTCGTCGCCGTCATCGTCGGCGGCGTGATCGGCTGGACGCTGATCGGCGCTCTTCTCCTTTTCATCCCCTGGAAGCGCACCAAGCCGCGCGGGTTCATCCCGCACCTCGCCTGGCGCTGGGGCTTGCTGCGCTTCCGTCATTATCCGGGTCCGACGCAGACCCGCTTCTTCGAGTGAGGCGCCCCATGTCGTTCCTCAAATCCTGGGCCAAAGCCCAAGCCGACCCGCTTTTGGGCAAGCCTGCGAGCTGGGGCATCCACCGCTATTTGCAGGGATCATCGAACCTCTTCGAAGAGAACCGGCTGCTGAAGTTCGCGATCGTCGGCCTGTTCGGCGTGACCGCAGTGCTCGGCACCCTGATCTACACCTCCAACCAGAATCAGCGGACCGTGATCGTGCCGTTCGGCACGGGTGGCGACCTCTACGTCACCGGCAACACGCCGTCGGCGGGTTACCTGAGGATGATGACCCGCAACATCGTCAGTCTCGCGGGGACCTATTCGGCCTATTCTGCGGATCGGCAATTCCAGGAGCTGCTCGCGATAGCCCATCCGTCGGCCTATAACGGCCTTCGGGACAACCTGAGCGGCATCCTCGACGAACTTTCGGACAACCCGACGCTCTCGATCGCGACCTATATCCGTCCCGATCAGCCGGTCCTCACCACCAACACCGACATATTGGTGCCGGTCGAAAAGGTGCGCGTCATCGGCGGCGTGATCCGCAAGTTCCGCGGTAATCTGCGCATCGGTTACGCGCTCGAGAATGGCCGCTTTTGGCTCACCTCCCTTCATGAGGAGAATTTCGATGCCGATCGTTGATCGGGGTGCACGCGTGCGCCCGAATGCCCAGGCGGCGGCCCTGCTGGCCTTTGCAGCGGCCATTTCGGGCCAGGCGCAGGCCCAGTCTATCACCGCCCTGCCTGATCAGACGAGCAGCATCCACCTCTCCAATCGCGACATCAATCATGTCGTCTGTGAGGGTGGCGAGATCGACGACGTCAGATTCTCGGCGGAGAAGGCGATCACCGTCGAGCGCGCGGGATCGGACGCCTGGATCAAGTTCCTGGTAAAGGAGGTCGAGACCGAGGGCGTGCCGACCCGCACTTATGCGACCGCGGCTTCGGAGTTCTTCGTCACCTGCAATGGCGCGGTTTATCCGCTCTATGCCGAACCGTCTGACATCCCGGCGCAGACTGTGATCCTGACGCCCGGCACCGCGCAGCGCGCCCGGGCCAATGCCGATCTGCTTGGCCCTCTGGTCGAGGAGGAACGCGCGGTCTCGATCACATTGTCGCTGCTGCAGGACCGCGTGCCGGCAAGCTTTTCCGAGGTCGCCCCGGTGGCCCGTGATTTCGCCCTGCCCTCGCTACCGTCGGCATCGCTGCACGAGCGGCGGCGGATCTCGATTGACGGCGCCGGCCTTTCCGCAAGCGAATATCTGGTCCGCGTCTCGGCCGCCCAGCGCATCGACGAGCGGGCCTTCCTGCTCTCGTCGCTCGGCGCGAACATCTTCGCGGTCACGCTCGATCGCACCGACCTCCGCGCAGGCGACACTGCCCGGCTGATCGTTGTACGCCGGGGAGCGGTACAGTGAGCGGCGAGCGCGACGATATCGTACCAGGGGACGGCGCATCCATCGAGCAAAGCCCGTATCAGCAACGGCTCGCCGAGCAGGCCGCTGTCGATCTCGACGCACCGCCGCCCGGATCGAGTTGGGATGCCGCGCGAGCGCGATGGGAGTCGCTCAGCTCACGCCAGAAGCTTCGGGCTAAGCAGCTTGGCGTCGCTGCCGCGATTGGCGTGCTCGGCTATGGCCTCTATTCCGCGAGCAGTTCGGATAAACCGGCCGCCACCGCACCGGCGGCAACCAAGCTCGACATGGGCGCGGGGCTCCGCGGCGACAGCCTTGAGGTCAAGCTGCGCGGCGATCTAAAGAAGGTCCTCGACGGCCAAAATCTGCTCGGCGACCGCATCACCGCGATCGAGGAAGGCAAGACCCCGATCGTCCCTCATGCCGCACCGGGGAGCGACGCCGATGGTGGCCCACTTCCGCCTGCGCTACCGGGCAGTCCGCCCGATCTGCCAGCGCCGCCCTCCCCGTCCGAAATCGGCAGCGCTGACGGAAGCCTGCCCGCGCCGCCCGCGCCTCCCGTACCGCCCACGGCACCGCCAGCGCCACCGGTCGAAAAGGTCGTCGGAGCGATCGGGCAGGCGACGACGCCTCTCGCCCCAAAGGACGCCTCGGCGAACGGCGGTTCGGGAGATTCGAAAAAAAAGAATCGGACGATCTATTTGCCGCCTGGTTTCATGAAGGCGAGGCTCCTGACGGGGATCGACGCGCTGGCGAGCCGGGACGCGACGTCCAACCCGGAACCGATCATCGCCCGCGTGCAGGCGCCCGCCGTGCTCCCCAATGACGTCAAAGCGAACCTCTCGGGCTGTTTCGTCATCGGCAATGCGACCGGCAGCCTCGCCAAGGAGCGTGTCGAGATCCAGCTCGTCTCGCTCTCCTGCGTCGACTTCGACGAACATTCAGTGGTCGACCAGCCGGTGAAGGGCTTCTTCGTCGACGCCGACGGCAAAAAGGGCTTGAGCGGTAAGGTCGTGACCCGCGCCGGCGCCGCGCTCGCGCGCACCTTCATCGCCGGCACCATCAGCGGTATCGCACAGACGGTCGAGAATACATTCGGCGACACCTCGACCTCGGCGCTAGGCACCGTGCGGACGCTCGATGCCGGCGATGCCGCCAAGTCCGGCATCGCGGGCGGCCTTTCCAAGTCCTCGGACAAGCTCACCGACTTCTATCTCGACCTCGCGCGCCAGGCCGGACCCATCGTCGAGGTCGGCGCCGCGAAGGACGTGGTCGTCGTCATCCAGGAGGGCGTGACCCTCGAGATCAAGCCAACCGCGGGGAGCAAATTCTGATGCACGCCCTATCCATCATCTGTCGGTCGACGTTTCCGAACGCTCGCGTGGCTCTCCTAATCCCCGCCCTCGCGCTGTTATCGTCTTGCGCGACGGTCGGTTCGCTGATGTCTCCCTATTCGGAGAAGTTCAGCTGCAAGAACAGCGACCATGGCCAATGCATCCATCCGGACAAGGCTTATCAGGACGCCGTCGCTGGTCGCCCGTCTCGATCGGAACCTGCGGTCACGAACGATCGGAAGCTTTTGAAGGCGGAGGGCAGCGGCAGCGCCGCAGCTGGCACCCCAGCCGTGGATCCTCGCGCGAGCAAGCGCGGCGCGACAGGCGCGAACGCATTCTCCGGCTACCGCGACAGCGTCTATCGCGAGCTTCAGGGCCTGATCGACGATCCGGTGACGCCGATGCTGAAGTCGCCGCGCACGATCCGGACGCTGATCCTGCCCTATGCCGACCGCCAGCGGCCCGACCGGCTCTATATGCCACGCTATGTCTATTCAATTCTCGAGGCGCCGAGTTGGGTGGTCGGCGATTATCTGGTCAATCCGGTGTCGCCCGCCGCGCAGGCGCCCGTCCTCGGCCAGGTTCGCGACAAGCCCTCGGACGACGGTGCTCCTGCTTCATCGTCGGACGCACGGCCGTGAGGGCGCCTGGAGCCCGGCATGGCGGAGGCCTGACGTTCACGCGCCTGCGCCAGAGCGTCGCGCGCGACCGCTTCTCCGACTTCATTCCGCTTGTGGCCTGGGATGAGAACGAGGAAGCGTTTCTCTGCATCGATGATGGCTTTGGCTATGCCTGGGAGCTGGTGCCGTCGGCCTATATGTTCGCGCACGTCCATCAGGCGCTGCTCGGCCTGCTCAATATTCATTTCGGACCGGGTACCGTTCTGCAACTGCACAGCTTCGCCGATCCGTTGATTGATGGCGCGCTGGATGCCTTCCTTGATCTCAAGACCCGCCCGGACACGCTGATTCAGGCGTCGGCGCGGCGTACCGCCGATTATTTGGGGATGGGCCGGCACGGCCTGCGCGCCCTTCACGGCATACCGCTGCGCGATTTCCGCACCATATTGTCGGTAAAAACACGGCGGCCGATGCCGAGCGACATGAAGCGGCAGATTGAGGAGCAGCTTGATAAGCTCGGCATCACCCGGCTCGCGCCGGAAGAGACGGTTTCCTTCTATCGCCGAATCTTCAATGGCGTCTATGCCGCTGCGCCGGGCGTGTTCACGAGCGAGCCGAATGCGAAGGGATCCGCCCCGCCCATCCGCAAGCAGATCATCGACGCAGGACCTGATCTTCTGTTCGACGGGCCGGAGGTGTTCCTCGGCAACCAGGTGGCGCGCTGCCTCACCCCCAAGTCGCCGGCGCGGCGCATCTCGGCCGAGCGCGCCAACCGGCTGACCGGCGGCATGCGCGGATCGGCTGAGGACAGCGACCAGATCGGTGGCCCGTTTCTCTACACGCTCAACGTCCTGTTCGATCATTCCGCGTTCGAGATCCACAAGCGCGCGCAGGTACTTTCCGCGCAGAAAGCGGCCGGTAGTTTCGCGGTAGAGGTGGGCAAGCAGATAGAGGAGATCGGCTGGGTTCTCGACGAAGCCGGCAATTCGAAATTCGTCCGTGTCATCCCGACGGTCTGGGTGTTCGGCCGCGACAGCGCCCACGCCCGCGAGATGGCCGCACGGGCCAAGCGGTTGTGGGAGAGCGAGCCCCTGCCGTTCATGATGCAGGAAGAGAGTTATCTCAATCCGATCCTGCTGCCGATGAGCCTCCCCTTCGGGCTTTATCCGGACAATCGCACGATGCGGATGCTCGAACGCGACTTTCGCATGCCTGTGAAGGCTGCCGTGCTGATGGCGCCGATTCAGACCGACTTTCGCGGCGGCGGCCGCCCCGCCCTCCTCTATACAGGCCGCAAGGGGCAGCTGATCACGCTCGATCTCTTCGATCCGCGCATCAACAACTACAATTTCATCGTCTCGGCCGAGAGCGGCGCCGGCAAGAGCTTCCTGCTCAATAATCTCTGCCAGCAATATTATGCCCAGGGCGCACTCATCCGGATCATCGACATCGGCGGCAGCTATCGCAAGCTCTGCACGCTCTGCTCGGGCCGATACATCGACGTGGGCGAGGAGCAGCTCGTTCTCAACCCGTTCGACATGGGCTTTGCCCTGGACGGCGAGGACAAGCAATCGGCGATCTCGATGGCGGTCGCGATCGTCGCGGAGATGGCGAACGCCGCCACCCGCAAAGGTGTCTCGACATCGGAATGGAACCTGCTGAAGTCGGCGGTCCAGTGGACGATCGACGAAGGTCATGCCGAGGAAGGGATCGACGCCGTCCGGGCCTGGCTCGGCGCCTATCCCGAGTTCGCCGCGTCCGATCTCGACCGCGTCGATCATCTGGTTCCGGTCGCGCGCGAACTCGCCTTCAACCTGCGCGATTTCGCCAGCGAGGGCGCCTACGGCCATTTCTTCAACGGCCCCTCGACCTTCGACATCTCTTCGGACGAATTTGTCGTGCTCGAGCTTGAGCGCCTCAAGGCGATGCCGGATCTGTTCAACGTCATCGTGATGGTGGTGGTGAACGCGGTCACCCAGGAACTCTATCTCTCCGCCCGCGACCGGCCCCGCTTCGTGCTTTGCGATGAAGCCGCCCAGTTCATGACCAAGACCGAGGGGCAGGATCTTTCGCGTCTCGCCGAGGCCTTCGGCCAGGGCTACCGCCGCGCGCGCAAATATCAGGGAAGCTTCGGCATCGTCCTGCAGTCGATGAATGACTTGCTGCTGTTCGGCGGCACCGGGCAGGTGATCCTCGAAAATGCGGCAACCCGCTTTCTGTTGCAGGGTTCGACCTATGACAAAGCGGTCGAGAACAAGATCCTCGACTATTCAGGGTTCGTTCTCGATCTGCTGAAGTCCGTTCGCAACTCCAAGCCCCACTACTCTGAAGTCTTTATAGATTCGCCGCTCGGCTTGGGAATCGCGCGGCTCGTAGTCGACCCCTTTTCCTACTGGATCAACACGTCGGCGCCTCAGGAGGTCGCGGCGTTCGAAGCGAAGCTCCGCGCGGGCAAGTCGCCGCTCGAGGCCGTGTGCGAGCTCGCCGGCGTCGATGCGGCGGAGATCCTCGGCCCCCGCGCCGAGGCAGCGGAGTGAGAACGATGTTCAAGCGCAAACCACATCCCGATCAGTTCGCCTTCGATCTTTCGAAGGACGCCGCCCTCGAACGCATGATCGAGGCGCGCGTGGCGATCCGCTGCGAGAATGACGCGATCCGCTGGCGTTTCCGGCTGGTCCTGATCGAGACCTGCATGATCTCGAGCCTGGTGCTGGTCGCGGGGATCGTGCTCAAGCAGCCGACGGCGCTTGTCGTGCGCGGATCATTGCTCGTCGGCGCTGGCTGCTTTGCAAGCGGCGTGATGTTGATAGGCCTGTCCGGGGTCACCAGCCACCTGTTGTCGATCTACCGGCGATGGAGGCTGCGGTGAGAGGCATACTCTCCGGCTCGCCCGCGCCGTCCGCGATCCGGCTGCTGGTCGGCAGCCATCTGCTGCTGTTGATCCAGGCCGGTCTTGTCCTGAACAGTCGGGCGCCGCTCGACGCGATGCTTGCCGCCCTTGTGCTGATGCTAGCCATCGTCGGCGCGGCCGCGCTGATCGCCGCGATCATCGGTGAGCCCCGCGAACCGATAGGCGATCCGCGCCGGAGATATCGTCATGTCCGCTGAACGCCATATCCTCTATGCGCGCGTCGCCTGGTTTCAGGCAGGCACCGTCGCGGCGCTGCTGATCGCGTCCGCCATTATCGCGGGCGCGGCGCATGGCGAGACATCGACGATCGGGCGGACCTGGCCGATCGTCGAACCCGATGCGTTGGCGGAGATCGAAGCGAAGGTCGCGACACTGCCGAAGGGTCTGGGCGCAAAATTCGGGCCACGCTCGCGCTGGTCGGCGATGAAATCGGCGACCCTTGCGACTGCCACCGTCACGCGCGTGCGCACGATCGTGCCCTTCTACACGCTCGACATGGATGTAACCCTGCCGGACGGGCGCGTGCTTTACCCCAAGGGCTTTACGTTCAATCCGCTCACCTATGTCTCGCTGCCGCAGCGGCTCGTCATCGTTCACCCATCCGAGCTTGGCTGGGCGCTGAAAACAGCGGCTGCGACAGACTGGATCCTGCTCGCTGCCGGCGGCAGTGCAGCGGTTGACCCGATCGCGCTGGGAGAAAAGGTCGGGCGCCCACTCTTCATTCTCGAAGAGAGGGTGAAGGATCGGCTCGGCCTGGCCGTCGCCCCCGTCATCGTCGCCCAGGCCGGCCAGCGCCTTGTCCTGACCGAATATGGCCCGAAGAGCCGGACCCTCGCCGAGAGAATGAAGCCATGAACCGCTGTCGGGCAATTTCCGATTACGACGCCTCCCTAAAAAGGGAGCGTGGCGATCGAAGCGACCGGCATGAACAGGCGCAATCCTGCATCCGGCAGGGCCTGAAAGCCATGACGGAGATAGAGATCGCGGCGTCGCGCGACGCGGTCTGGATCACCGCAATCGAGGATATCGAGCAGCGCGATCGAAACGCCGACAATTTCGGAAATGACGAGAATCCGGCGGAGCGCGTCGGAGAGCAGGAACCCGCCGAGGCCTTGTCCCTGATATCGGACGTCGACCCCGATCATGGAAATATAAACGGCTGGAATGTCGCCATGTCCCGGACGGGACCGCGCGAAACTGTCGGGCAATTCGACATAGTCTATCTTGTGCGCGTTCAGACCGTAGAAGCCGATCAGGTCGCCATCGGCCATGGTCATTACATACACGCGCAAATTGTCGGCCTTGACCAGCTTATTTGCGGTTTTCTGAAAATAGTTATCGACTTGGCTGACGCCGGAAGAGAAGCGTCGCCTGTCGTGCCGCTTCGTATCGAGCGGCTCGATGATCAAATCCCTGTCAGCCATCGGGGTTGGAGATCAACGGCTCGTAACGCGCTGCTTGTAGCCCTCGACCGCTCTACGCATCAGCTCGGTCGGCTCTGGAGGATTATCAAGCGCATCGAGGATCGCTGCGAAATCCTTAGCGCTCACGGCCGTGTGCTCGTGGGTCGAGATTGTTGCGAGCGCGGCATTATAGAGAGCATTGATCGCGAACACCGAATCGTCGACGCCGGACAGGGCTGCGGCGCGCTGGATCGCGTCCTTAACGCGCGGCTTCATGCGAAAATTCATGCGCTCGGTTGCGCGCTCGTCGATGTTCACATTGATGTCGTGCCGGGCATTCATCGCCCATTCCTTTCTGTAACGCGGTTGGTTGCCATGTACGTCGAAAGTACGCACAAGGCAACTACGCTCGATGAATTTGAGCGATGCATCCTCGTCCTATGGCGGCGACATCGGCACCCTGCCAGGCTCATCTCGAGGCCCGTCCGCCCGGCCGCCGTCCGCGTCGAGGTGGCTTCATGATCCGGCGGCTGCCCATCTTCCTCATCGGCTTGGCAATCGGTCTCGCCGGCACTCTTGCCTGGCCAAGAGCCGCGCACGCCTCGTCTTGTCCCGTGGGCGCCGTGTTCAATCCGATCACCAAGGTCCGCTGGACCTGCATCTTTCCGATCACCATCGGCGGCGTGCGCATCGGCACGTTCGACAAGCTTTCGAAGGAACTGGACGCGCAATCCTCATCGAAGCCGCTTTGTGCGTGCCGCAAGGGCGCGACCTTCTGGTTCGGGGTGAAAGTCAGCTTCTGGTCGCCCAACCGCATGATCGACGTCGTGACCGAACCCGGTTGCATGATGGCCCTGGGCGCGGATCTGATGCCCACACATGGGAAGCTTCAAGGGAGCCAGTCCTCGATCTCGGACGGCACCAACACGCGCAAGATGTTCGCGCAGATGCACTATTATATCTCGCCCGTCTGGGCGATGCTCGACATGTTCACCGATCTTCCCTGTCTGGAGGATGACGGGTTCGACGTCGCGCTGATCACCGAGGTGCTGCCGACCTGGCAGTCGGGCACGCTCGGCGCCATCATCCAGCCCGAGGGAATATTGTTCGGCAATCCTGCCGCCGGGCTGGCCTGCATGGCGGACAGTGCAGCGGCCGCCGCCGGCAAGGTCATCGATCCGCTCTTCTGGTGCATGGGAAGCTGGGGGGCGACCTATCCCATCGCCGGCGACATCCATTTCGACGATTCGGTCGAAGCCTGGGCAGGCCTCGCGGCGCGGGGCACCTTCATGATGGGCCGGCTCGGGGCCGCCACCATCAGCTCGGCGGATGGCTGCTCGTTCAAGGCGGCGCCGATCTGGACGAAGTCCCGCTATAAATATCAGCTGATGGAGCCCGTCAAAGGCGGCTCCTGCGTCAATGTCGGCCGTCCCGGCGCGCTCTGGTCTTCGGCCAAGCACGCACCCGGCAAGGACAATGCCCAGTTCATGGTCTTCGAAAAGGTGATCTGTTGCGCCGGGATCTCGACGCCATGAGCCGATCATCTTCCCCCCGTTCCACGCCAGCCCGGCCAGGTGCCCGGTCTGTCCGCCACAGCCAGGTTGGCGGCCGCAGGCGGCGTGGCGCCGGGGCGGTGTCCAACAGCCCCCAGGACACCGTCCCGCCCCCGGTCAGCGCGGTCGATCCTCTCCCGCCGCGGCAAGGGCCCTCCCCCCTCGCCCGCGGGGTCGCACCCGGCCGCGCTGACCACCCTGGATGGACAGGCAGTGTTCCGCCTGATCCGCTCTGCCGACCGCATTCTGCCGCAGGGCGAGTTGTTCCGCTTTCGGCACGGCTCGCGGATCCATCGCGTCTTTTGCTCCGAGGCGCGGACATGACGCGCGCCTGTCTCCTTGCCCTCCTCTGCGCCTGTTCCTCGGCCGGCGTCCACGCGCAGACGATGGACGAGCGGGCGCGCTCCGCGGCGGCGGCCGCCCAGGCCAAGACCGGTTCGAGCGATGCGTTGCGCCAGAATTATGTAACGCCCGGCATGGCCGGCCAGCCGATCGCGACCGTGGACAACAGCAAGACATTCACACCGACGATCAATTGCCAGAAGACGGCAAGCCTGCTCGAGGTGCTGATCCAGCCCTCGTCGACCGGTGACATCGGAACGGTCCGGATATCGCAGGATACAGATTTCGACGGCAGCTTCGACAAATCGAATACACTGCCCGTCCCCGTCTCGGGTATCTGCGCCAACGGCGTGATTTCCTGCCAGCCAGGCACATGGAACCAGTGCCACTCGTTCAAATGGGACGTGGACGGCGCCAAAGCCTTGAAGCTGACCGAGGTCGCAATGCCGGACCTCGCCGGCTGCTACTGCGTCAACAACAGTTGCGGGACCAATCTCGTCTTCGGCAATCTCGCCGAGGTGCTCAAGGATCTGGGCGGCGGCATGGTGGGAGCGCTCACCACGCTCGACCCGCGCATTGGCGTTGCACAGGCACAGGTGAACGGACCGGTTATCGATTATGTCGGCGCGCAGGCGACGGCGTGCACGGCCGACCCCGCTATCGGCCAGACAGCCTATCGGTCGAAGCCTGCCGCGATCCAGGGCGACGCCACGTCGATCGCCGCCGGCAACAGCATCTTCCAGACGCTCAAAGGGTCTCCGGCCGGTGTCGGCAAGGCCGAGCAGACGCGCAATTGCACCATCGAGCGGGAGGTCACGCTTACGTCTGCCAGCTATGACGATATCGTCACCGCGACCGGCTCGATGCTCGGGGTGACAAGCTGCGGCCCGGACTGCCGCATTTATCGCATCGGCGGCACGGGCAACTGCAACGATCCGCCAGCGACCTTCTCGCTGAGATTCGTTGCCAACAAACCCGAGCGCATCGTTTCCGCGCGCATCCTCGAGCTGCAGACCGCCGACTGGGAGCAGGCAAGGGTCAATGGTGTTCCGGTCGCCTATGCCGGCAAGCGGCCATGGCTTACCAACAGCTTGCCCAGCGGCGATTGCGGCGTTGGCGATAACTACAGCGCCTATCCCAATTATGATTTCACCGATGCGCTCCGCAACGGCGATGTGACGGTCGATTCTCGCATTCGCGCGACGGGCGACCATAAGACCGGATATCTCACGGTCCAGATCCGCGTCGACACGAGCTGCGAGACCAGCGAGCGGCTGGTGGATCTGTGCTCAGGCTATGCCGCGGACGCCGCGTGCCGGCTGACAGATGAAAATGTCGACGGCGTCGAGACCTTCAGAAATGGCATCGGTACCGGGCTCAAGCCCCTGCCCCAGACCCGGCTGTTCGGTAGCGACAGCTGCACGGTTCAACTCCGCCGCGATTTCTTCCAGCGCAGCCGCTCGTACAGATGCGTTCTCGATACAGGCAGCATGCCGCAGCCGGATCTGAGCCGGGGCGCCTATATCATCGACCATTCGACCGAGACGCTGCTCGCCGACCAGGTCAGGAAGCCCGACGGCAGCCTGTCGCAGACGAGCTCGCCCTTCTCGCTTCCCGACCGTGGCTCGGTGCCTGCATGCGAAGCGATCTGCAAGACGCGCGCGCCCAAGGCGAACACTGCTGCGGCACCGGCGGGAGTCATTGGCAGCCAGCAGAATGATCCAACGGGCTGGGACACATTCTATCATGTCTGCGACGCCGCGAACGTCTGCCCGACGGGGCCCGGCGAGGAGATTGTGAGCGCCTGCGGCTGCCTTGACGATTTCCCCGAGGCGGTCGTGATGATGCAGTCGGTTCGGCTCGCCGGGGCCGACATGACCTGCACGAGCGCCGTGCCATGACGCGAGCCCCGTCCTTGCGCGGGCCGTTGCTCGCCATCACCATGGTGCTGGCAGGCCTCGCCGCCGCCCCGGCCCATGCGCAGCAGCTCTGCGCGGTCGATCTGAATGGCAATGGCGACGCAGCCGATCCGGGCGAGACAGCCAGTTGTGCTGGCACCGCGTCGGGTGGGTGGCAATGTCCGATCCAGCAGACCGCCTGCACCGTGACGGCGCCGGGCGTCTATGCCTGCCCGCTCGGGAACCAATATGCCTGCGAGGCGCCGGCGTCGGGCGGCGCGCCGACCTGCTCGCCCAACGCCTGCATCGACACCGGAGCCAGTCCGATCGAAGACGAGCCGGTCGTCGATGATCCGGGCGCGCCCGCTGACGGGGCGGTGGACGCCGACGGAAACTGCACCGCCAACATAGAGATTTTCTCGGGTCGTGCGGTCCGCTGCCGCCCGGCCGGGCTTAAGACCACCTTCCAGAATTGCTGCAAGGACAAAGGCAAGATCGTCAAAGACGGGATGGGATCGTCGATCTCGTCGATCGGGACCAAGATCGCGGTCGCCAAGGGCGTGTTCACCGGCATGAAGGCCGCTTACACGGCGTTCAAGGCCGGGGCGACCGCGAGCCAGGCCGCAAGCGCAGGCGCTAACGCCATCATCGTCGGTATCGACCCCACATCGATCGCGATCAGCCTCGCGGTCAATTTCATGATCGAGGTCCTGCTTCAGGGCTGCGACAGCCAAGACATGGAAACCGGCATGCTGCGCGGATCGGGCATGTGTCACGAGGTCGGCAGCTACTGCTCGTCGAAGATCCTCGGCATCTGCGTGCAGAAGGCCAGGGGCCATTGCTGCTTCAATACCAAGCTCGGCCGTATCATCCAGGAGCAGGGTCGGCCGCAGCTTAAATCGTTCAACGGCATCGGCTGGGGGAGCCCCAAGAATCCGATTTGCCGCGGCTTCACGCCGGAGGAGTTCCAGGCGCTCGATTTCAGCAAGATGGATCTCTCCGAATATTATTCCGAGATCGAGGCCCGCACCCAGGGCGAAATCCAGGTCGACATGAAGGACAAGATCGATGCCTATATGCAGACGGTCGGGCACTGACGTGCGCCTGCGGCCGGTGGTCATCATGACCCTTTGGGGCTTGGCGTTGCCTGTCATGGTTCAGGCGCAGACGCCACCCGACGGCGCGAAAGCGAAGATCGAAGCGCAAGGTGGCGCGGCCGTCGACCGGCTCAAGGGCGCGATCGCCAGACAGAAGCCCGGCGACGCGAGCGTCACCCCCGGCACGCCGCCGGAGCCGAGCCCGGAAATACGCAGGCGCGCCTTCGAAGCGGTGCGACGCCGTGCACCGGCACCGGCGATGGATGCGCGCGCGCGGGCCGCGCTCGAAGCCGGTCGCGCGGACGTCGCGCGCGAACGCGAAGCGATGGCGAAACGCCTCGGTCAGGCGCTGGGGCTCGACGCACCGGACACGACAGCGCTCGCCAGGGCGGTCGCGCCTCCCGCCAAGGCTGCCTGGGTGCCGGTCTTGTTCGTGTCATCCTCGATGCCGGTCGCGATCTTGCGGACCTACGCCGGGCAGCTTGAAAGGGCGCATGGTGTCCTTGCGTTCCGAGGCATGCCCGGCGGGCTGACCAGGGTGGCGCCGATGGCGAAGCTGTCGGCCGAGATCCTCAGGCTCGACCCCGGCTGCGAAGGACCGGCCTGCGCGATGAGCAACGTCCAGCTGATCGTGGATCCCATCGTCTTCCGCCAGCATGGCATCGTGCGCGTGCCCGCGCTGGCGATGATCCCCGGCGATCCGACGCAGCCCTATTGCGAGCGCGAGGACGATAGCCCGCGCAGCCACAACATCGTCTACGGCGATGCCGCGCTCTCCGGACTGCTCGAAGAATATGGCCGCCTCGGCGGAGACAAGGAGGTGCGCGATGCTCAGGCTCGTCTGGAATCTCGGTAGGAAGGCGTGGCCGGAGGTCAAGCTGCTGCCGCTGCGTGCCGCCGTCGCATTGGGCGCCTCTGGCCTTGGGCAGCCCCTGCGCCCCGAGCAGCTCTTCAAGGCCTATTGCATCGTGCTGCCGATCGGGCTTCTCACATGGTGGGCAATACCCCAGGTCACCTGGGTGATGAGCCCCTCGATCGACGCCTGGGCTGTCCGCGCCGATCCGGGGCCTATCCATAGAGGCGACCTCGTGTCGTTCGTGCTTTCCCATCCGCTGGCTGGCCCAAAGCCGGTCGCCGTCACCAAATATGCGCTGTGCATGCCAGGCGATCGTCTCGACATGATCGAAAAGCCCTCGACGGTCCGCGGCGCGTGGGACGGCTGGTATTATTGCAACAACAAGCTGATGGGTGTCAGCAAGCCCATCGGCCGCAACGGCCAGCGGCTCGACCATTACCGGCCCCCGCAACGGCTGATCCCGGCCGGGGTCATCTTCGTGGGCTCCCATCATCCGAGCGGGTTCGACAGCCGTTATTATGGTCCAGTGTCGATCGGGCGGCTGACACGGATGGAGCGCGTGTTGTGAGAGGGGTCGCGCTCATCCTCGGCGTCGCGCTCGCGCTCGCGTCTGTCTCGACTTCCGCGCAGGCGCAGACGGACGCCTCTCGACAGGGCTATTGGTGGTATGCGCCGAAGCCCAAGCCGGTAGAAACCAGGCCCGCTGACGAGGATGCATTGGTCAAGCCGGCCATCCCGCCGATGGCGGAGCTCGCCACCTGGACCCCTCCGAAGATCCGCAAGCTCATCGAGCAGCAGCGTGATTATGCCGCGACCGTGCTCACGGTGGATGCGGTTGCCGATTTCTGGCGGCTCGAAGATTTTGCCCGGCGGAAAGCCCGGGCGTTCGCAGGCGTCACGCAACTCGCCATGCTCCAGCATCCCGAACTCAACTCGAAGTCCGCCAATCCAATGGTCGGCGATGCGCGCGACCAGCTGCTCGCCTACAAGGACGATACACGGCGCCAGTATCTGCGCGCGCATGCCGGGGAATTCGCGCTGGTGATGTTCAGCCGGACGACGTGCGGCTATTGCCGGGTCCAGTGGCCGATCGTCCAGCGCTTCCAGGAGGAGATGGGCTGGCAAGTTACGCTGATGGATCTCGACCGTCGCCCCGAACTGGGGCAGCGATTTGGGGTCGAGGTCACGCCCACCACCATGCTCATCCGGCGTGGCAGCCAGCAGCGCATGGTCATCGCGAGCGGCGTCGAGGCGTATCCCGCCCTCGCGCAGATGGCCTATCAGGCCGTGCGTCTGCTCACCGGCGACATTCGTCCGGAGCAGTTCATGACCGGCGCGGGCGAGGAAGGCGGTTTCTTCGACGCTCTGAGCCTGGGACCGGTCTCGGCGAGCGATCCGAGGGCCGCGGCCGAACAGATGCTCGGCGGCAATCTTCTGGATCCATCGGGAGCGAAGCCATGAACTTGGTCAGGCAAGCGAGGCGACAGAATGTACGCGGCTGCCTTGAGGCCTCCCCGGGTTCACGCGGGTATCTGGGCCTCCTCGCCTTGGGCTTGAAGAAGGCGGACAGCTTCCTTGTCGAAGCTCACGAATGTCTCCCCGCCAAGCCATCTGCCCATGTGGGCAATGACCCCGTCAGCAAAGTCACCGCCCGCATCGAGGATGGCGAGGCCCGCTTCAGCCGCCTCTCTGTCCGTCGCGACATTGTCGGCGGCAAGAAGAAGGCGCAGGGAGTAGGCGATCTCTTGGCCGCTGAATCGATAGGCTGTTCGCAAAACCCAGCAAAACTCGCACAAGGCTGGCAAAGCGACCGCAACGACCTGCGCCTTCGCCATGATGTCGCGTGCGATCGGGCCTTGAACGGGATGGTCCTGTGTTCCTGCGCGTACGAGGATGTTCGTGTCAGCAACGACTTTCAACGTTCGCCTGCCCAACCCTTGGCAATAGCCTCGTTCATTTCCTCTATGGAGATCGGCCGTTGGCCTTCTCGTTTCAACGACCCAAAAAAGTCGGTAATTTTGCCTTGTGGCTTCGCGGCCTCGACCTGGATCTTGCCGTTCGGCAGCTTACGAACATTGATCTTCGATCCGGCATCTACCCCCAGATGCTTGAGAATGTCTTTCCGCAGCGTGATCTGGCCCTTCGCCGTCACGGTAAGCGTGGTCATCGAAATATTCCTTTTGCTAGCCGTCAATGTAAGGATAAAGAGCCTTACTTGCAAGCTGCTCAATTACCCTCTTTACGGCAGCGGCGTTCGGCGATCGGCTAGCAAGCGAGTGCCGTGGCTCAATCCTCGTAGCTCTCCAGCGCCGTTTGGACGAGAGCGGTCATGAGGGCGCCCCTCATGTTCCTCCTCGGCATGCCGGGCGTCGTTATCTGCGGGATGGCGGCAGACATGGCGTGCGCCCAACCCGTGTCGCGGGACGTGGCACGGCGCGCGGCCATTCATCCGGTCGCCGATTCCGCGGCCATGCAAACCTGGCTGTCCCGCGTGCCCCTCACACGCAACTTTCCTCCCGATTTTGGCGCGACGTTGAGAGGCGATGCACCCGCCTTCGTCGTGGAGATGACGACTGCGCCTGGCTGCGCGCCCTGCGCGGATCTGTGGACCAAGCTGCAGACGCTGCATCGCCAATACGGCGTGGATGTCAAAGTCCTCTCGCGCGAGGAGGCAATGGTGCGATCCGGCCGGCTTGGGCTGCCCTGGGTCGGTCACCCGGTGGCATGGGTCCGGGCCACGAACGATCCCGATCGCGTGATCCCGGTCGCGATCGGGACCGATCACAGCGTCAACCTCGCGCGCAACATCTATCTGGCCTTCAAGATGATGACCGGTGTGAGGCCGGACGTCGCGGTGCGGGCCATGGCCAAGTTCACCGGCATTGTCGGCGTCGCGGCATCGTCTCCATCCCATTCGAAGAGCAACTGAGCATGGCGGGCTCATTCCTCTCGATCGTAGCTCCAACCCAAGGACATCCGCCATGTCTCGCTTATTGTCGCGTCTGACCGTCTCACTGACCGCCATCGTTGCCGCGTGCGGTACGACCGCCCCAGCACACGCGCAGAGCTGGGCTGAAAGCTGGTTCGATAACGTAACCTACACCTCTCCGGGCAGTTTTGAAGACCAGACCCGCGGCTATCTGACCGCCGGTGGCATGTCGGGACGGGTCGACGTTCACAATGATTATCTGATGTCGCTGAGCCTGCCCAAGGTGAAGGCGGGTTGCGGCGGCATCGACATGTTCCTTGGCGGCATGTCGTTCCTCGACCCCGACTATCTCGTGCAGAAACTCGAGAGCATCCTGCAGGCCGCGCCCGCGGTTGCGTTCCAATATCTGCTCGAAACGCTCGATGAAAAAATGGGCAACATCATCTCGAAGATGGAGGCAGCGACCAATTTCCTGAATTCGATCCAGGTCAATGACTGCCGCCTTGCCAATCGCATGGTCCAGATCGCCAAGGGCGATGACAATATGTCCGGCATCATCGAGGAGATGACCGGCTATCGCTCGGTCAAGCAGGGCTTCGCCAAGAGCTATCAGCAGAGCCGCGAGAAGATCCAGGCGAACAACAACAATCCGACCGAGGACCTCAAGGACGCGCTGGAGAACTGTCCTGCTGAGGTGACCGACATCTTCCGTACAGGGTCTCTGCTCGCCCACGCCGCCTCACGCGTCGGCGCGGGAGACTGGGCAGAGGTGATGCGCGCCCGGGTGGGCGATGTCTACATGCGCTGGGATCCGACCGACAAGGTTCCGCTCTTCTCAGCGATTCCCGCCTGCCCGCGTCAGGACACCGAATCCCCAGACGATTTCCTGAGCGGCCGCGTCCAGCGACGCGCGCTCAACATTCCCGCCACGGCTGCCGATTGCTCGAATGATGGCGGGAAAGGCGCTCTGGAACTCGCGCGCACGCGCATGGATTCGATCGCGACGAAGATCCGCACGCGCGCGGCGCTTACAACGGAGGAGCGCCAGTTCGTTGCCAATGTCAGCACGCTACCGGTCTATCGCATGCTCGAATGGGGCGTTCGCCAGGGTGTCCAGGGTTCGGTGATCGGCGATACCGATGAGCTGGTGGCGCTCACCCTCGCCTATCAGATGCTGAACGATCTTACCCGGTCGATCGACTTCGCGCTCAGCAACGCCGAACGGGGCACGAGCGCCGCTGGCGCCGCGGACGCCACCAACACTAATATTTGTCAAACGCGCATTCTCAGCAAAGGAATCGACCAGCTTCGCGACCTGCGCGAGGAGGTCCTGCGTCAACGCGCGCAGATGCGTCAGTCCTATCTCGCAGCGCTGGGCGCGGCCAACCTCTCTGCCAACTATGCAGGCCTGTTGAGGCAGCGCGATCGCGATGCCCGCGATGCCGCCGGCGCGGCCGCAGCGCGGGAGCAGTGAAATGACGATCCGTCGCCTGATCCGCCTTGCGCTGGCGCTCCTCACGCTGGGTGCCTCAACGCCCGCCTTCGCGATTGACACCAGCTTCTACACCTATGACGGCTTCGCGGAGACGGTGGACGCCTTCCGCCTGGTCGCGATGATCTTCGCCGATCCGCGCTACGAGACGCTGGTTATCGTTATCGCCACGGTCGGCATCTCGCTCGGCGCAGTGCTGGCGAGCATCCGCGGGCAGGGCATGGGTCTGGTGGCCTTCGGGTTTCAGATGCTGATCGGCATCGGCCTGTTTGTCGGCATGATCGCCACGACCGGGACCGTCCATGTCTATGACAAGGTCCGCAATGCCTATCAGCCAGTTGGAGATGTGCCAAATCTTCTGGTGCTGGTGGCGGGCACCACCAATCTCATCGAGCGGGCCCTGGTCGAAACGATCGACGACAACACGCTCGATCCCAACAGCAAGATCGAGTTCGGCGCGGGAGGCCATACGTTCGATTTGTTCTTTAACGCGGTCTCCCCGCGTGGGCCGATAACCGACACTTTCCTTGATGCCACGATCAAGGACTATGTCCGGCAATGTTATCCGGTCGCGCGGGTCTCGGCCGCCTATGGCGTCGACGATGATCGGCTGTTCCGGACCGCCACCGATCTGCCCGCAGCGTTCGCGGCGATGGCGGGCCCGGCGACCTTCTCGACCGTCTACACGGCCGCCGACAAAGGCGGGACGACGGTGAGTTGCGACGAGGCCTGGCAACATATTTCGACCGCTCTCTCGGACCCCGCGCTGTTCGACGACTATAGCCGCCAGGTCTGCACGCGGACCGGATTCGATGTGACCAAGCCCGACCAGCTCAATCGCTGTCGCAGCCAGCTGGGCGAGATGGGCGACATGATGATGGGCACGCCGCTGTCGCTCCAGGCCTTCATGACCAACATCTTGCTGGGCAACAGTGTCGGCGACGTGCTCTTCGAGGACAGTCCGGCATCCGCGGCCAGGGTCATGGCCAATCGGGCCGTGATCTCGAATGGACTAGCGACAATGTCGGTTGCCAATGAATGGATCCCGACCATTCGCGCCGTCGTGTTCGGCATCATGCTCTTCATGATCCCGATCGCGCTCCTGTTCATCCTGACGCCGATCAACCTGCGCGTCGCAAGCTTCGCGCTGGGCTTGTTCGTATTCGTGGCGCTGTGGGGAGTGATCGATGCTGGAATCTATCAGTTGACCCTCGGTCGCGCGATGGATGCGCTCGCGGAAATGCGCTCGAACGCCGTGGCCACCAATGCATGGTTGTTGGCTCCGTCCTCCGCGCAGAAGGCGCTCGCCATATTCGGCAGTTTCCGGACAGCTGCAGCGGGGCTCGCGGGCGCCTTTGTTTTCACGGTGTTCCGCTTCTCCGGCAATGTCTTCACATCCTTCACCAGTGGATCGCTTGGCGTGCACGGTCAGGCGAGCGCCGCGGCGGCTCCACTGGCCACCGGCGAAGGCTATGCCTCAGCGCTCGAGGCACAGGCCTCGGCGCGCGGAACGATGGCGCGCCGCGGTGCGTCGTCGAACTTCGGCGACTTCGGGGAGCGGTCGACATTCGGCGCTAATCGCAGTTTTGGCGCGGCCGGCGGCTTCCTCGGCGAGCGGGCGTCCGGGGCTCCAGGCGTACCCGCGTTCGGCATGGGCGGAATCGATGCCGCGCGAGAGCTGGGAGGGCTGGCCCCTGCCCTCATCAACGGCGACCTCTCCAATCCGGCTGTCCAACAGGCGGTGCGCGCGAATGCAACCACGGCGGCGATCCATCAGTTCGCCGAGAAGGACGCGCTCCGATCGCTCGGCCACCGCTATTTTGGTAATGGACAGGCGGGAGAGCAGGCATTCGCGTCATTCGCGCAAAATATGGTCCAATGGCGGGCATTCGGGGACCAGCGTGCCTACGACATGATGCTGCAGGGCGCGACACGGCATTTTTCGCGCAACGGCTATGGTTCCGACGATGCGCAGCTGAAAGCAGCGAGTGTCATAGGCGAAGCTTCGGCGGATCCCACGTTCGCCAAGCTCATCGCCAACACGTTCGACCAGGAAACGATGCTGCGTAATGATCTTACCTCCGCCCAAATACAGGTAGGTGCGATGGAGGGGCGGCGAGACTATGCGGGCGACCGGGTAGCGCAAGTCGAACGCGGCAATGTCGCAACCGAGCAGGCGCACAGAACGGGCAGCAATGAGGGTCAGCGCAACGCGGCGGCTATGCTTGGTCTCTCGGTCGACGAAACCAGTCGGCGCATCTCCTTCATCAACGCGCTCTCCGGTGAAGCGCGCTCCTCTGCCATAACCCAACTCTCCCGCGCGACGGGCCGCAATGAGGCCCAGGTGATGCATGCATTGGAAAGCTACAACGCCGCGGTCAATGTCGGAACAGCAGACGGCGCTACGGCGGAGGCGGCGCGCGAAGGGACGAGCGTTTACGGTCGCACACGCGAAGCGGCCGGGTACGATTTTGCGGAACGCGCCGGCAAGCTCGATGCGCAGCGCGAAGTTGGTCACGACGGAACGCGCAACGCGTCACGGATAGGAGAACAACGCCGGCAGTCGGAGAATTTCGGGTTTGCCGAAGGCGCAGAAGCTGCTGGTGTCTCGACCAGAGAGGCCGCGCGGCTCGACAGCTTCATTCAAGCTCTGTCGAGAACGGCGGGCAACCAGGTCGATATGGCTGAAGGAGGCTCTACCGGCATCGCCGATCGCGCACGGAATGAACGGCTCACCCGCATCGTGGACAACGAGCGCCTGACAAGGGCTCAAGGATTGCTGCGGAGCCATGGCATCAATCTCACGAAACGCCAGATCGCGATGGATCAGAACGGAGATTTCAGTCTCAACCTGACGCCGGACACTGCTGCCCAGATGTGGCGGGCCGGACTGATCAACCAGGACCAGCTTGGCGCGGTAGCGAATGGCGGCTCTGCCCGGTTCAGTTTTGCTCACAATGATCTGCTGGTATCGAGCAGCACAGGTTTCGAGCGGTCGGCGCGCAGCGATACCAGCACACGGTTTGAGGCCGGCAAGCAAGCGGGTCCAGACACTATCGAGCATATGCTGGGCAGTGGTGCGGAAGGCCACGCTGCTATGGCGAATTGGCTCAAGGGCGGCTTCGAAATGGACCGCAATGGGAACTGGCGGCTGAAACCTCAAGTCGCCGACACGCTTCAGCGGGATGTGCATGCGATCATGGTTCAGACTGGTTGGCAGCGAACTCTTGCTCGTGGTGCATCACATCAAGTTTCCAACGGGGATGTAGAAAGCATTGGTGTGTCTGGCGATCTTGGAAGGCCGGGCAAAGCGAGCCAGCCTGCCGCGAAAGGATCTTCTGCAGCGCCGGCAACGGGCAGAGGGACTCAAGCTAGCATTGCTTGGCAAACTTCCGACGTAGGTCTCGGATCCACTGACGCTCGGTCGACGCTTGATATCGTCAATCACGACGTCCGAACGGTAATCGCTAAGGCTGAGATGGCGGCAGCCAAGTCAGCGCTTCCCGAGCGCGCCTTCACTGAGGAACTAAATCGCCAGATCCTTGGGGTCAATGGTCTTCGCAACCGCTACTTGGAACAGGCGGACGCCGGTCGAGGCCCTTGGGATGCAACCGCCCCCCTCACATCGATCGAGCAAAGCAAGATATTGAGTAGCGGGCGTTTCACCGGAGATCGTACGAAAGGAATGGAAGACGGCGATCCTGAGTTCAAAACACGTTAGCGAAGGCCACGTACATGCGTGTCAAGCCAGACTTGGCTTTGTGGGTTGCCGGGATGCCAAACATACCGAGGATCCGCTGGATTCGTTGGGTCCATATTTTGCCCGTGAACCCCGAAGCCGTTCGAACCATTATACAATACACCCGCGACTCCGTCTTCGGCGTCACCCCGCGGTCCGTTGGACAGTGCCCACAACCAACCGAACCCGAGCACCGGCAGGATCAGAAAGGGGTGGAACAGGAACACGATTGCGATGATCCAGCCTTCATATTGCTGCAAAAGCCCCTGCGAGAAGGAACGAGGCACGAAGGCCTCTTCGAGGATGCAAGCCGTCCAAAAAATGGCGGCCGCCTTCCACCAAAGCTTCGCATACCAGCGATGCCACAGCCATTGCGACAGGCGCGGCGTCTCAAGATGCAGCTCTGTCGGGCACTCCGACGATTGAGATGTTGCGCCTCGCGGATCCATGGCCGGCTCCTTTCATCTCGGACCATAGCACCGGCGCCATGAATTGGGAATCGGCTATGACTTCCATCATGGGAGAGGTGAAAGTTGCTGGTTTCACCAAAGACTCTTCTCCGCGCTTCCCTGCCCGCTCCTCCTCCACGCGAACACGAACCTAGATGGCATTCTGTCTGATCCTTGGTGACAGCATTGCGCTCGGGATTGCCGCTGCTCTGAGCTCTGCCTCCCCCACAGCATGCGACGTTAAAGCCCGGGTCGGGGCATCGGTGGAGGCGATCACCTCGATGGTCCCACGCACTTCGTACAACGTTGTGATCATATCGGCTGGATCAAACGATCGCCGAAATGGCAAGGTCGCGGAAGCTCTGGTGCGCTTGCGCAACGCCTTAAAGGCCCAGGCAGTCACCTGGGTATACCCGCGCGCGGCAGCCGAAGCTTGGGTCATCCATCGGATTGCGCGAAGAAGAGGAGACGGGGCTGTAGGCCTTTTCAAGTTCAACTCACGCGACGGAGTTCATCCGTCCCGCTACAACGAGGCTGTTCCGTTGATTCTCAATCATCTGAATTACGGGAAATAAGTCGTCGATGCGAACTGCTTATCAATCATCGCCTAAGAAGGTCAGCGAAGGATATCTGGCCATCGAACAGAGCGCGAACGATCATATAAGCGCGTTGGGCGTGGCCATAGGCGCGGCGGGCGCCCTCAACATGCTCGTGGGCCGTCGCGCGGGAAATGCCTAAAATCTGGGCGATCTCCGCATCGGTCTTGCCCTTCCCGACAAGGATGAGCGCGTCCAGTTCTCGTGGCCTCAGATTAGGCATGGTCGCCTCGTCGAACTTTAACATTCGACGGGCGATCCTGCGCGCGGCTTCGAATGCGAATGTTCCGCAGAGCTGTGCGATCGGAAGAGCATTCTCATGCAGGCCTTCAAGTGATCGCGCGGCAAAGGAGCAACTTCCGTGGTATTCGCCTGGGATGTAGACAGGGACAGTGAATCCGGCACCGAGACCAAAGCCGCCTGCTTCCGCAAGAACTTGCTTGTGCTTCGGAGTGAGGCGGATGAGTTGGCCGACATCGCGCCAAAGGAAGCCGTTTACTGTTTTGGTGCTTGCCAAATGGATCGGATCCTCCGCGAAGTATCCTCGCTCGGCCCCATGGGAAATCCAGTCTTTGTTGTATGTCGTCAGACGGATCGCACCCTGAGGTGGACATGTGATATCGACATGATGCCCCATCGCGAATTGATCAAATCCGAGAATTCTAGTCGCTTTGGCCAAAGCCTCGTGAAGCTCGCTTTCGGTCCTACAGGACCGAAAAGCTGCCAGAAACATATCCAGGTTCAATTTTGAAAGCATCGCGCATTCCTCCGGTCGAAAAATAAGATCCCGGCGTCGCGATAGAAATTGCGATGATCCGCCGCCGCAATCGCGTACCGAAGCTGGTGATGCTCAAACGACAAGATCTACTCTCAACCGTCTCCACGCCGCCTTAGACAGATTGAAGGAGCCGTTGCACAAAGGCACGATAGCTTGTCGGCTCGCGCCCCAAGATCGCCCGTAAGGTTGTGGCATTGCCGCCGACGTAGCCATGTGCGTCATAATGGGCGCACATGGCCAAATACGCGTGCACAGCCCATGGCTTCCAGCCGTTCTTGATTGCCCAGCCTTGCCAATCCGAGGGATCGCGCTTCATGGCTGCGACAGGGCGACCTAGTTCCTCGCCGATAATCTCGGCCATTTCCCGGTGCGTCAGGCGGTCCGGAGCACATAGCTCAAAAGTGCCCCAGGCCAGCTGAGGTTGTATAAGCGAAATAGCCGCCACTTCTCCAAGGTCGTTCGTATCTATAAGTGCCATCGTCCTATCTGGGGAGTAGGGCCGAGCATAGACTCCGTCCTTGGAGATCCGCGGCCATTCTATGCTAAGATTTTGCATGAACATCGCGGGTTGCAAGATCACGAACTCAAGTCCGGAATTGAGCAGCGCTTCCTGCGTTTCCAATTTATTGCGATGATGGGGCAAATCGCTCAGTTGCGGCTGCAGGACGGAAGTAAGCACAAAGCGCTCGGTGCCGCAGTCCTTGGCCACGGCGATGACAAGTTTGCCGATCTCGGCCTCATCCTCAGTGAAACGAGGGGGCGTGAAATGGACTGCGCCGGCACCGTCCATGGCCGCATGCAGATCGTCTGGCACACGCATGTCCCCGATCACAATGTCAGTCACGCCCAGCGCGTTCAGCCGAGCAGCCGATCCCTCGCTCGATGTAAGCGCTCGCACCCTTACGCCAGCTTTAATCAGGTGAGGAAGAGTTGCCCCGCCCACAGCACCTGATGCACCGATGAGAAGAACCGGCTTATGGTTCACGAGAAGCCTTTCCAGCGCCAGATTGTGCGCCATCGATAAACAAGCATGTTCCGCGGGTTGCTATTCCGCGGATGTCTTCCGGCTCGGACGACCGGCTCGTAAGGCCTATGAGGGCCTTCAAGTGGGCCCCGGTAATCACAATGTTGATGAATGAATCGGCAAGCTCCTCGGGCGGAAGATCGGCCCTCAATATCCCGTCCGATTGCCGTTCAACGATCCACGCCGCCAGAATGGTCGAGACACGTTGATGTCCCGACGAGAAGATTGCATGTGACACGCGCGGCATTCGATGAGCCTCAGCAATCATCAGCCGTTGTAATGCCAGCGCTCGCGGCTCAAGGACGCAGGTAAGAAGCCGGTCGGCAAAGTCAATCAGGGCTTCCCGGGCCGGTGAAGCGGCTATTTCGAGTTCGGCGATGGGACGAACATATTCCTCGCAGAGATTGCTGACTACTCCTTCGAACAGTCCCTCCTTGCCACCGAACGTATCGTACACATTCCTGCGAGAGCCGCCCACTTCGCCGATAAGAGCGTCGATCGAGACAGAGTCGAACCCGTGCATGAGGAACATCTCCTCCGCCTTTTTGAGAAGCGCGCGCCGACGAGCTTCACCCGCCGGAGTGGACACTGCCGCTCTCATTCTCGGCTTAGACCTCGTTGACGAGCCGATTGCCTGATCATGGTCATGCAGCGCCTTTGGCCACCTGCTCCTTCTCTCGTTGAGCATAGAAATCCTCCGTTGCCTTGCCGATGGCGGCTTTTGTCTGATCGCCTAGACGGTCGAACAATATGAGCGCGTCCTTTTCTGCCTGATGCAAGGCAGGCATATATCCGCGATAACGGTTGGCGACCTCGGTTGCGATCAGATGATAGGAGCGCCGCGTCGCTTCGCGATCGGCCCAGTCATTCGCCCAAAGGAGGAATGTACCGAAGCCTCCGGATGCATCCCACAGTCTTTCAATCTGTGCTATCGCATCATCGGGCGTACCAATCACCGCAAAACCGCTGTCTGTGAGCGCGTCGATGTAATCGTCGACGTTCTTCGCGCTCTCAGGGACGACGTCGAGAGCGTTGATCTTCATGTTATAGTAGACCCATCGGGCAAGGCCCTCGCGAACTTCCTTTCGTGCTTGGTCCCGCGTCTCGGCGACGTGCATGGGCGACACGAGCCGCCAATCGGTTCGACGGCAAACCTGTCCATGCTTGCCGGCTTCCTCCTGCGCGATATCCCAATTGGCTTTGAGTGCGTTTTGGGCGGCAGAATGGCCCACGTTGAGCGACAACATCGACGCCCCGTGTCGCCCCGCAAGCTTTGCCCCGGAAGGCGAGATCATCGATGTTACAGCAACCTCGAAGCACGGCTGGGTATAGGGGAGAAGTTGAAGCCTCGCCTCACGGAGTTCCCAGTGCGGCGTCTTCATCGTCACCGTCTCGCCCCGCAGGAGTGGCATGATCGCGGCAAGGCTCCGCTCCATCATAGGCCGCAGGTCGGTTGATTCGAGGCCATACATGTAAGCATCATAAGGCAGTGCTCCCGGACCCATTCCCAGCATCACCCGCCCGCGCGCGAGATGATCCAGGAGCACCATCCGCTCGGCGACATTGAAGGGGTGGTGGTAGGGGAGAGATACCACGCCCGTTCCCAGGCGGATGCGACTGGTTTTGGCTGCCGCATATGCGAGGAACACTTCAGGAGACGCGACATATTCCCAGCCAGTAGAATGATGCTCACCCATCCAGGCTTCGTCGAAACCGATCTGCTCCATCCACTGGACTAGCTCGACATCCCGATGGAGCGCTTGGTTGGGATCCTCGTGGGGTGAATGGACTGGCGAAATGAAAGCGCCAAACTTCAGAACCTTATTAGACATGTATCATCCTTTCCAAAATGCGACGCGGTGGGCGCCGTTGTGAGGGCGCGGTACTGTACCGTACCGTACCAAGATTGGCCGATCAGCACCTGACCCACATCTGTGCCCACTTTTAACGTCTCCTACTTACATCAGCTCAGGAGAGCACGTTGCCGCAATTCGCCTCCGCTGCTCGAGCGATCTCGTCCAGCGTGGACCAAACCGAGCTATGCGGTTGGGTAGGCAACTTGAAGACACAGCGCTCTACACCCAACTCGCGATATCGTTCGATATAATCGAGCTGCGCAAGAAAGATCGTGACTGTAAAGGGTTGACCGCGCTCGGCAGCGGCCTCGTTCAGCCGACCTATCATTTCGCGATGACCGGACAGATCGTCCGCGTGGCCTGGCATCCATCCGTCGCCATAGGCAATCACCCGGTCGACGGACGCCTTCACCCAGCCACCGATGAGAATGGGAGGATGGGGCTGCTGCAGCGGCTTTGGCCAGGAGAAGATCGGATCGAATTCGACGAGTTTGCCGTGATATTCAGCCTCCTCTTGCGTCCAAATCGCTTTGATCGCCTCCACCCGCTCTCGCATAAGGGTGAAGCGTGTCGCCGGTTCCGTTCCGTGGTTGCGCAACTCTTCCTCGTTCCAAGGGGCGCCGCCGCCGATCCCGAAAATCAGTCGTCCACCCGACAAACGGTCGATAGTGGCGAGTTGCTTGGCAAGGATGATCGGATCGCGCTGAACAACCAGATTTATGCCCGTTCCGAGCCGGATACGATTGGTAGCCGAAGCTATCGCGCCCAGGGTCACGAGTTGATCGTAGTTGCGGTAATAGTCGCGAGGCATGTCTCCGGGAGAGTCTTCGAAATTCTCCTTCGGTCCCCCGTAGGGCGCTTTACGGGCTACAGGGACGTGGGTGTGATCGGGGAGCCAGATGGACTCGATGCCCCGGGCCTCGGCCTCTCGCGCGAGGAGAACTGGATCGACGCCATCGTCGGTGTTCATCGTAAGAATGCCGATTTTCATGAGACCTCTCCGCTCGCGCCTACGCTCACCTACTGTGCCGTCCAGCCGCCATCGACGACGAATTCCGCTCCCGTGCAGTAGCTCGACTCGTCGGAGCCGAGGTAAATCACGATATTCGTGATGTCCGCGGGGTCACCAAGGCGGCCAAGTGGGATCATGTGCATGAGATCATCTGCCATATCCGTGCCGGCGAGCATTGGTGTCCGGATCATCCCGGGGTGAACCGAGTTGACGCGGATTTTCCGCTTCGCCAGGTCGAGTGCGGCGGATTTCGTCATGCCTCGGACGGCAAATTTCGAGGCAATATAAGCAAAGCCGTCGGGCGCGGCAGTGATTCCCGCCACCGAAGATATATTGACGATCGAACCGCCTAGCGTTGGGTCCATGAGCGCAACTGCGGCCTTGGTGCCGTGAAAGACACTCAACTGGTTGATCTCGAAGAAACGCCTAAATTCGTCCTCTGTAAGCTCGTCAAAGCGGATTAGATGGCCGATAGCCGCATTGTTCACCAGTATGTCGAGCGTGCCGAACCGGTCTTTCACCTGCGCTTCGACAGCTTTCCAGTCCGTCGATCGAGTCACATCGTGACGAATGAAGGACGCCGCGTCGCCAAGCTCTGATACAAGCGCCGTGCCTTCTTCCTCCAGAAGGTCGGTGATGATGACCGCTGCCCCTTCCCGCACGAAGGCCCGTGCGTGTGATGCACCCATGCCGCGTGCGCCGCCAGTGATGAGCGCAGTTTTTCCCTTCAGCCTTTCCATGACAAGATCCCGTCCTTAAAAGCGATGGGTGAATGAAGCGCCGTAGGTGACAGGCATCGCAGCATATTTGACGATGGTGTCATTCAATTTTGCGACGTTGGTCCAGTAATATTCATTTGTGATGTTTCGGCCCCAGACCGTGAAGCGCCAGGCATCGTCCGCCGCTTTCACGCCGGCACGAAGATCGACGGTTGTATAGGATGGAAGATGATATCGGTCGGGATAGCCGATTGAGGCGTTCGTGCTGCTGCTGTAAGCGAGTGTTCCACCAACAAAGGCATTCAGCCCGGCGTTGACGCCCCATTGATACTCCGCATCGGCATTGGCGCTCCACTTCGGCGTGAATGGGAGGCGCGATCCGGCGAAATCGCGGTTTTCTCCGCTGAGGTCGAAGCCGGTAAACCGTTCGATCTTCGTGTTGAGATAGGAGACGGCACCGGACAAATTAAGTCCGCGAACCGGTGCCAGAACGACTTGGCCTTCGAATCCATAGATGCGCGACTTGGGGACATTGACGATCCCCTCCACCAAATTGAAGATCGGTACCTGGATCTTCGCACGGATCTGCTTGTCACGATAATCGTAGTAGAAGGCCGCACCGTTAAGCTGCATCCGCCGGTCTAGCAGCGACAGTTTGAAACCCGCCTCATAGGCGATCAGCTCCTCCTGAACGACCGGCTGGTACTGCGTGCTCAGCGTCGAGCCGACAGTAGGATAGCCACCGCCTTTGAAACCTCGGCTGACGTTGGCATAGACCAGCTTACCAGGCGCTACTTCCCAATTCACACCCGCACGCCAGGACAGATTATCTTCGTCTAGCGTATCCCGAATGAGCTCGGGGACGAGAGTGGCGTCATTGAGCGTCGAACAGTCATTGAGGCCCTCCAAAGGAATGGCTGGCAGGCCGACCGCACCACGAAAAATGTTCGCCAGGTTAGTCAGAGACTGGGCGGTCTGCGCGTTACCGCCATTGGTTTGGCACCCCTCGAAGTGTCGCTTTACCCGCGTGTAGCGCATGCCGCCCAGCAGCTTGAGGCCGGACGCGATTTCTACTTCCCCGCTTGCGAACACCGCATAGGTATCCACCTTCTGCCTGCCAAAGTTGCTCGCATAGTTGTATTCTACGACCCCTGGGATCGGACGATTGTTGGAGGCAACCGGGAAAGTGACACCCTGAACATCGAGTGCGTTGTCATGGCCATAATTGGCTCCGATAGTGCCGTTTACGCTCTGGCCCTGGAAGCTTAGCCGCAATTCCTGCGACAAGGATTTGATGTAGCTGGGGAGTATCGAGGCATCGAAGTTTGATACGGCAAGCCCATCAGTATCCTGCTGGGCGCGGGTATCCAGTTTGGCGTAGGACGTCAGCGAGTGCAGGACGAGGTCACTGGAGAGCTCATATTGAGCGTGGGCCGAAACCTGCCAGAAATCTTCATGGCGACGTAAGGAAGTGGGGTTCCAGTCGGCTGCGCGTGCATTGTTCGGAGCCAAGGGATAATTTGACAAAGGCGGTCCAGCAGGTGCCTGAAGGTCAATATAGGCCAGTTGCGCAGCCTGTGTATCGCCGCGGTCGCGCCAGCCATTCAGGTTTAACAGCAGCGAGAAGCGTTCTGCCGGCTTCCAGTCGAGCAAAAGCCGGCCCTGAAGCTGGTCTTTGTCGCCGAGCTCGGCGTCACGAGTGTAACTCTTCTGCCAGTCACCCGCCTGGACGGTGCGAACCGCAACGCGCGCATTCAGCGTGCTGCTGATGGGACCGCTCACGAAGCCGCCCGTCTCCAACGTTGCGAAGCGCCCAAAGCTGACGTCAAAGCCGGCCGTGGGCGTCGAAGTCGGCTTTGCCGCAATATAGTTGATCGCCCCGCCGGTTGCGTTCTGGCCGTATAACGTGCCCTGCGGACCCTTGAGTACCTCGACGCGTTCAAGGTCGAACGAAGCCCCCTTGGTCATTGCCGAATAAGGTAGCGGGACCTCGTCGACGTAAACACTTACGCTGGGACTTGCCGCAAGGCTGGAGTCGTAAAAGCCTACGCCCCGCAGAGTGTAGACTGGTGTGTTGTAGGGAGTCGGCTGGGCGGTGAAACCCGGTACAATACGCGCCAGATCGGATGGCGACGAGATCTGTTTCTCGAGCAGAGCATTTCCGGTCAGGGCCGAAATCGACATGCCGACGCGATTGATCGACTCGCTGCGCCTCTGCGCAGTTACGATGATCTCCCCTACGGCAGCCGTGTCTGCCTGAGGCGTCTCCGACCCTTCCGCTTGCGCCGCAGCTCCGCTTGCAGCAGCCAAAGCCCAACACGAAGCCCCCAACGTCAAGACGATGCGCGCCTTAGCCTTCATGATCCACTCCTCCTGGTTATATTCTAGCGTTGTATCTTTGGGTGTTCTGCACACCGGAAGCGCTGGAGTCGGTGCCTGCCGCATTTCGGTGCAGCCGAGCTCCACTCTCCAGAGCTTCACTTCATGCGGGCGATGGTATGAGGTAGTACCATGCCCATCCAATACTATCGTGGCTCATGCCTGATACCTTTGGGAGACGATGAGCGCCTTCCTTGCGGCGACGGTACGACCTCTTTGGCGAGACGGTATGGGACGGCGCGCGAGCAATGTTCGCGGCGCTACCGGGTTCGCAGGGTAAGTCCGCGAGCGGTGTCGCTATCTCGGGCGCACGGCTTCGGAATGGCGGTGTGGCTCGGCGCTAATTCCTCAGACGCCGCACCGCGAGTGAGGAAGCGGCGGATTGGCCCAAGGTGAGGCTGTGCAACGAAGCCAGAGTTCTGAAAGGCTCCTTCCAAGTCAGATATCCTGACCGACCCATCGCGATTGCTGATGTGCGACAACTCTCCCTTATCCCGCCATATCTTACCGCGCTTACAACGGCGTGGACTTTCACGGTCGGATAAGCGCTATCAGGCGCGGCATACTCTGCGACCGATGCTCGTCGGTCAGGGTATTTTCGGGTTCGGGGTTGCCATCAACGCCTCTGCGGTCAGCCCGATGTGGGCGCGCAATAGCCGTTTGATCGCATCTATGTCGCGAGCAAGCGCAGCCTCAGCCAGCGCCTCATGCTCCGGAAGGTCGTTTCGCTGCGCTCCGAGATAATGGTTCGACAGGGTCTTATAGCGGGACAGTTGATCATAGAGCGTATCACGGAAACGAAGCAGCCAGACCGACTCGCACCGGTCAAGCAATGCCGAATGGAAGTTGCGATGCCGTATCTCCCACTCATTCCATAGCCGGTCATCACCGTCATCGCCGAGCGGTTTGGGCATTTTGCGCAACTGGTGAAGCGCGCCGAGAATGCGGGCCTCCCATGCATCATCGGCATTGGCGATGGACTGCTCCACGCCGATGCAATCGAGTTCGCAGCGCATGCGAATGATATCGAGCAGGTCATCGCGGGATGCTGGGGCTACTCGGAACCCCTTGTGCTGCTCGAGTATGACGAGGCCCTCGGCGGCGAGCCGCATCAGAGCCTCCCTCAGCGGACTGAGGCCGATACCGTAAAGCGCCTTGAGGTCCTCGAAGCGGATGCGAGTCCCCGGTTCAAGAACGCAATTCAAGATATCGGTGCGCAAGTCTGTGTACGCATCCGCCATGATCGTGCGAACCGTGCGGCGCAGAGGGCCCTTTTCCAATGGCATGTCCATCATCGCCCTTCTCTTAGCAGCAACTTCGGCCCAAGTCGATCATCCTCGGAATCTTCGAAAATATATTTGAACCGAGGCGGCGGGGATGTTAGGCGGAGGCAAATTTCGAGGAGAGTGACCCATGAGTCTCGCAGACGCCGTCGACCGGGCGGATCTAAATGCCCTCCGCCTTGCGCTGTACCAGTTGACGGGGGACGAGGATCTGGCAGCCATGAGAACGGAGGGTTTACCCGTGTGGGGTGGAGTCTTCACTCTCTCGGTTCTTGCTCCCGAGCATCATGACGAGGTGAAGCGACGTGCGCTTGCTTATCTGGAGCAGCCCCGCAACGACCAACCTCCGCAGCCTGATCGCCAAGAAGCAGAGCGATTGATGCAGATGTTCAGCGGACGGGCGCTTACCGCGAATGAGCTGCGGTTCGGCTATGAGGAGTTGGCGTTCGATCCGCATCCGCGCGGGGTGGAATGGCGCAATAAGCCGGCAGAAGCTACGCTTTCGGGCCTGCATGCCACCATCGTCGGGGGTGGGATTAGCGGAATGGCCGTCGCCGTCCTGCTCCGTCACCTGGGCATTCCGTACACGCTTATCGAGCGCGAGCCGGCTCTCGGAGGTACATGGCTCGTCAACAAATATCCGGACTGCCGCGTAGATATTACCAGCCATTTGTATCAGTTCAAATTCGTGAAAAAATATCCGTGGTCCGAGCATTTTGCCTCAGCGGGTGAGACGCTGCGCTATCTCGAGCAAGTTGCGGAAGAGTACGATATTCCGTCGCACAGCCGGTTCAACGCGACAGTCACGGGTGCTCGTTGGGACGAGGCCACCGCGACCTGGACGGTGGAAGTGGAGGGGGGAGACGGACAACGCTCCACGCACGTTTCCAACTTCATCTTCAATGCGACCGGCCAGTTTTCCACCCCGAAGCTGCCTGATATCCCCGGTATCGCCGACTATCGGGGAGACATCTTCCATACCGCGCGGTGGGATACCTCTTGCGATTTTGCCGGCAAGCGGGTCGCGATCATCGGGAATGGAGCCACCGGGTCGCAATTGATGCCGCGCATTGCCGAGGCGGCTTCGCACTTGGCGGTTTATCAGCGAACGCCACAGTGGATCATTCCCTTCGAAGGATACAAGGAGAAGCTTTCGTTCGAGGATCATGAGCTCGCCGAGCGCATCCCATTCTACTGGAACTGGTATTGCTACTCGGCATTCGTGCGCACCTACCAGCTTCAGCATCTAACGGTCTACGATCCTGAATGGCGTGCGAAAGGCGGCATGGTGAGCGAGGCCAATGACCGCCTGCGTGAGGTGCTGCTCAATTACATTCGTGAAAAGGTGGGTGGCGACGAGGAGAAGGTGCGGCTGCTTACACCGCCCTTCCCGCCTCTGGCGCGCCGGATGTTGGTCGACAACGGCTGGTATGATGCGCTGGAGCGAGAGAATGTCGAACTCGTGGCCACCGGGATCGATCGTTTCACCGAACGGGGCATCGTTTCCGGCGATGGTATCGAACGGGAGTTCGATCTCGTTGTTCTCGCTGCCGGTTTCGAGGTCCAGGACTATATGGGGGCAATCCAATAT
Organism: Sphingobium sp.; assembly: GCF_032153725.1. Taxonomy (GTDB): domain Bacteria; phylum Pseudomonadota; class Alphaproteobacteria; order Sphingomonadales; family Sphingomonadaceae; genus Sphingobium. Next base: position 56,794 of record NZ_JALDYQ010000008.1, read on the forward strand.
GCCGGGCGAGGAGGCGCGACACCAAGCGACGTTTGGGCGAAAGACGGCGCACGCGCTTATCTGTCGATCCTGATGCCGGAATTCCCGAACTTCTTCATGTTCTACGGACCCAATGCACAGCCGCGGGCTGGCGGTCATTATTCGTGGGCGGAAGCCTGGGCTCGCTATGCGGTGAATCTCGCTGTGGAGGTGATTGAGCGAGGCTTGAGCTGCGTGGAAGTCAGGCAAGATGCCTTCGAGCGTTACAACGAATCGCTCGACGAAGCGGCCAAGATCAACCTTCGCGGCCCCGAGTCGAAGGGCAGCTACTATGTAAACAAGTTCGGTCGTGCGAGTGTCAACGTTCCCTGGCTCGCAGAGGAATGGTACGCAATGCTCGCCGAACCCAACTTCGATCACTTGACCTTTCGTTGAGAGCGCAGATGGTGAACAATCTCACGCCCTCGGCAGAGGTTTTGCACACGGGCATCCAGAGGATGGGGGCTCGCTTGGGACGGGACGTCTACGAGGAGACGCTTCGTCTATTCGCGCCCGCACGCTCGCTAGACCCTGTGGCGGTCAAGGCTCATCGCGACTTGCGATATGGGCCACATGAGCGACACCGACTTTCGATCTTTCCACCAAGCGACCCTTCTTCGTCGCCTGTGCCAGTATTCCTGTTTGTTCACGGAGGCGGTTTCGTGCAGGGGGACACGACCATCCCCGATACGCCATTCTTCGACAACATCGGACAATTCGCCGCGGCTTCGAACATGGTGGGCATCACGATGACCTATCGTCTCGCGCCAGCGGACCCTTGGCCGGCGGCGAGCGTCGATGTTGAAGCTGCAATCGCATGGATCGAGCGGGAAATCGGCCGCTTTGGCGGCGACGGATCGAAGATCGTGCTGGTTGGCAGTTCAGCGGGCGCGATGGCTGCGCTCGGAGTTCTTGGCGCCGCAGGAGGAATGCCTGCTTCGATTAAGGCCGCAATTTTGCGATCAGCCATCTATGATCTGCCTTCTCTGTCCGACGGGCCGCTCAAAGATGCGTTGAAGCTCTATTATGGGGCCGATGAGCACCTTTGGCCCGCGCGGCTCGACAGGAGGGTTCTAGCGCAAGCCGATATTCCGCTGTTGCTCACGCTGGGGCAATTTGATCCCCCAGAGATCCGCGAACAAGCGCGCTTGGGATTAGAGGCGCTGATCGAGGGCCGAAAGCCTCACCGCTTTGCACTCCTGACTGATCATAATCACTACAGCGTCGATTTGGCCACCGGCAGTTTCGATGAGTCAGTCGATGCGGCCATGCTCCAATTCCTCGGGGGATGCGCTATTTTGCCGTCTCGGGCGCAACCATGATCTCAGGAACCAGCCCCGGTACGCGCTTCGGCAGCCGATGGGTGATGCTGGGGCTCTTGTTTTGCGCCTATGCGCTCAGCGGTGCGGATCGCCAGTTGGTAGCAGTCCTCGCTGAGCCCATCCGCAAGGACCTCGGCCTCAGCGACAGCCAATTGGGTATGCTCTCCGGCCTTGCCTTCGCGCTGTTCTATACCGTCTTCGCAATCCCGATCGCCTGGTTGGCAGACCGTACCAACCGCATCGCCACGATCGCGTTTTCATGCTTGGTGTGGAGCCTCAGCACCGCCGGATGCGGCATCGCTGGCAACTATCTGCAACTTGCGCTTTGGCGGGTGGGCGTGGCGACCGGCGAGGCCGGAGCGTCACCGTCTGCTCATTCTCTCATATCGGAGAATTTTCCGCCGGAGCGCCGAGGAATGGCGTTGGCGCTTTATTCCATAGGGCTCCCGGTCGGTATCGCCGCGGGTACAGCCTATGGGGGCTGGATCGGGTCTCTCTATGGATGGCGGAGCGCCTTCTTATGGATCAGTGTGCCAGGCATCGTGCTGTCGCTACTGCTGCTATTGCTGGTCCGCACTGCTCATAACGCGCCCGAGCTGAAGGGCAGCGCGGCCCACAAGGCCCCTCCCCCGCTTCCGCTGCGAGAGACGTTGCGCGGTTTCTGCAAAAACCCAGTCCTTTGGCAGACGACATTCGCAGGCTCTATGGCTGCCTTGTCGAGCTATGCTCTGATGGTCTGGATACCCGCCTTTCTTATGCGCGAAAAGGGAATGAGCCTCGCCGACATCGCCCGCTCTTACAGCGTGCTATCAGGCTCGGCGATGGTTGTGGGGATGATCGCCGGAGGCTTGCTCGTCGACCGTTGGCAGCGCCGCGATCCGCGCGCCAGCGCGATGATCCCCGCACTTGCCTATCTCGCAGCAGCGCCGCTCGTCTTGATGGCTATATGGGCCAATGATTGGAGGGTCTGTCTTGCCCTACTGGCCGTCCCCCTCGCGCTGATGATGACCTGGTTGCCGCCCGCGCTAGCGACGGTGCAGAATGCGGCAGACCCGCGCCAACGCAGCGTCGTCTCCGCCATTTTCATGCTGGTGACGGGCATCATCGGCAATGGCGCGGGACCGCTGGTCGTGGGGCTCCTGAGCGACGCCTTCGCACCCATTGCACCCGGCAGGTCCTTGCATTGGGCTTTAACCGCAATGTGTCCGGTGCTGTTGGTTGTTTCGATGAGCTACTTTGGTCTTCAGCGTACGCTCATGCGGGGATATGGCGGAGAGACCCGAACTGCCGGTGCGTGATAGGCGTTCAATCGGCCCTCGACTTCGAAGCCGGAATAAGCTTCGCCGGAAGAACGTGACCGGTCGAAGCATCAGCTACGGGTGTCCTCTGGGCTGCAGATGAGAGGTTGGCATCTAACGATGCCAGGACCGTGTCCATGGTTTGTCGCAGGTGACGCGCCAGTAGTGCCGCAGCCAGATCGGCATCGCGCGCAATGGCTGCGTCCGCGATCTGGCGATGCTCCTCGAAAGGCCGGCGAGCCGGCTCCGCGATGCGGGTCGAAAGCAAATGGTATCGCTGCGCGAGGGCAGCGAGATGGACGGCTGTCTGGCGAAAATATGGGTTGGGGCACGTCGCCGTAAGCTGCCGATGGAATTCGGCGTGCAATGCCAACCAATTTTGCGTCACTGGCACATCGCCATCCCCCGGTTCGACCTTCGACAGTCGATGCAGCAGCTCTATGATCCCACTCTCCCACTGCAAGTCGGCATGGGCGATCGCTTCCCGCAGGCAGGTCGTTTCGATAAGGATGCGGGCATCGGTGAGTTGCACAAGGTCGTCGGCCGACACTCTTGCAACCGTGAAGCCACGTTGAGCCTCCGCCACCACCAAGCCTTCCGCCGCGAGTCGGGACAGCGCCTCGCGCACGGCGCCTGGACTGGCTTCATAGCCTGCAGCCAAATCCTTGATGCTCAACCGCTGACCCGGAGTTAGACGGCACATGAGAAGATCCTCGCGCAGCGTTGTCACAACGGCCTCGGTGATCGTGGCAATGGGGTTCGCGTTAGAGCTCATCCTGCCTTCATAGCTCGCGGACCCAGCGACGCAACAGCGGCACAGCGGCACAGCGGCTCACATATCCGAAAAAAGACTTGCAAATATATTTTCGATAGTCGACATCATCATCCAAACTGAGGAGGGGAATCATGAAAAGCCGTGTCGTTATCAGCGTGTCCCGTGTTGCTGTCGTGGTCGCCACTGCACTGATGGGATTGGAGGCTGCTCATGCCCAATCCGTGGATACAGACGCCCAAGCGTCGCAGGATGGGATCGGGGACATCGTGGTGACGGCTCAGCGCCGCGAGGAGCGTCTGCAGGACGTGCCCATTGCCGTTCAGGCCATCGGAGCAGAAACCGCCGACGCCCTCGGCGTGACTGATCCCGGCTCGATCCAAGCCGTGGTTCCGAGCCTTGACTTCCGCGTCCAAAATGGTGGCGCAACGCCCTACATCCGTGGTGTGGGCACGAATTCTGTGAATGTTGGCAATGAGTCGCCCGTCGCCATGTACGTCGACGGTGTCTACCAGACCTCGCTTGCGTCCACCATCTTCGCCTTCAACAACATCGAGCGCATCGAGGTGCTCAAGGGGCCGCAGGGAACGTTGTTCGGCCGTAATGCGTCGGGCGGTGTCATTCAAATCGTGACGCGCGACCCTTCCTTCACGCCCATGGCAAATGTCGAACTGGGTTACGGCAACTATGACCGGTTCGCCGGCTCGCTCTATGCGGCCACGGGACTCTCCGACAATGCCGCGATCGATCTTGCGGTGGCGGGGAGCCGGCAGGGCGACGGCTTTGGACGAAATATCACGACCGGCAAAGAGCTCTATAAACCGGAAGAGTTTGCGGCTCGCAGCAAGCTCCTGGTGCATCTGGGCGATGACACCAACCTTCGCGTGACGGGCAACTATTCCGTTGTATCCGGCCGGCACGTCGGCCTTGTCCTCGCCAACGGTTCGAAGGGCGCAGACGGTAAGGGAAGCGTCGGTTTCTTCTCGCCGCGCGGCGAAGGCCCGGAACGCGCGAGGAACGAAAACTATGGAGTTTCGGCGAAGCTCGATCATGACTTCGGCGGGGTAAGCCTGGTCAGCATTTCGGCCTATCAGCGTACCCGCGGTGAGGCCACTCTCGACTTTGACGCGACGCCGGTCCCGTTGCTCAATACCGACCGTGTCTCAAAGGCGGAGGCCTATTCGCAGGAATTGCAGCTGCTATCGAGCGGCAGCGGCCCCTTTCAATGGATAACCGGCCTTTATTATCTCGACTCCACGGATGCTACGCTCCGGTCGCGGCTCACCGGGGCGGCGGTCGCGCCGCTGGCTTTTCTGGACCGAGTGGGCGAGCAGCATACGAAATCGATCGCGGGCTTCGGTCAGGCCACCTACAAGATCTTCGATCGCACTCAGGTCACGGTCGGCCTGCGCTATACCAGCGACAAGCGCAGTGTGGTGGGCAACAGCATCACGCCTGCAGGTCCAACGCCTGAAATCCGCAACTCACGCCGGGACAGCAAGTTGACCTGGCGCTTCGCGCTCGATCACCACTTCGATGATGCGGTGATGGCTTACGGCTCGGTCAGCCGCGGATTCAAGAGCGGTCTCTACAACACCGTCGCGCCCGCCCAGGCGGCGGTGCTCCCCGAAGTGCTCGACGCCTATGAGGTGGGCCTGAAAACACAATTGTTCGACCGCCATCTGCGCCTCAACGGCTCAGCTTTCATTTACAAATACAAAGACATCCAGCTCGACAACTTCGCCGGCGGCGTTCTGCAGATCATCAATGCGGCGAAGGCGACAATCAAAGGCGTTGAAATCGAGTTTGAGGCAGCGCCGTCGCGCAATCTCTCGATTCAAGGCGGCATGACCTTCCTGGACGGCAAGTACGACTCTTTCCCCGGAGCGCCGCAATACACACCTCGCCCTGCGGGTGGCAACGTTCAGACGGCTGCCGATGCCTCGGGTCAACCGACGGTGCGCACCCCCAAGTTCGCTGCAAGCATCGGCGCAGTATATACTGTGCCGACCAATGTCGGTGATATTGCCCTTGCCGCCAGTTTCTCTCACAATTCCGGATACGACTATTTCGTGCTGAGCAACACCCGCCAAGGCGCCTTTGATGTGGTCAATGGCTCCATCAAATGGACGAACAGCAGCAAAGCCTTCGACATCAAATTGTGGGGAAAGAATCTCCTCAACGAAAAATATTATGACACGCTGATCGCCGCCACCGTTGGGGACACGGGGACACCCGCCGCCCCTAGAACATACGGCATTACTGTGGGCATGCACTTCTGACGTCATCCGCAGGAACCCATGTGTAACCATAGGAATAGAAAGACAGACCATGCGCTTGATAAGCTACCTCAAGGACGAAACGCCGGGCTTGGCACTGGCGCGAGGTGACCAGTATTTGGACCTTGCCCCTGTCGATCCGTCGCTCCCCACCGACGTGGGCGCCCTGCTCAAGCTCGATGATTGGAAGGACCGGGTCGAGCGGGCAGCCCAGAGCGCTTCGACGCTCGACCTCTCCGCAATTCGTTACCTGCCGCCCATCCGCACCGGGGAAAAGATCCTGTGCGTTGGTCTCAATTATCTGAAGCATGTGGGTGAAAGCCCTTATGAGGTTCCCAAATATCCTGTGTTCTTCCCGCGTTTCTCATCGACCCTGATTGGTCACGAGGCGCCGCTGATCAAGCCATTTGTCAGCAACGAACTGGATTTCGAGGCCGAGATGGTCGCCGTCATCGGACGAACGGGCCGTCATATCGCGGAGCAAGACGCCCTAGATCACGTGGCTGGATACACTTTGTTCAACGAAGCGTCGGTGCGTGACTATCAGTTCTTTTCTCCTCAATGGACGATGGGCAAGAATTTCGACAACACCGGCGCGTGCGGTCCAGAGTTCGTGTCGGCCGACGAATTGCCCGCCGGTGCAAAGGGCCTCAAGATCGAAATGCATGTCAACGGCAAAGTCGAGCAGAGCGCCAATACCGACGACCTGATGTTCCCTGTCGCCAAACTCGTTTCGCTTGCCAGCGTGGTAATGACGCTGCGGCCCGGAGACATGATCGTAACGGGAACGCCGGCGGGCGTGCGCTACGGCTGGAAGCCGCCCGTTTACCTGAACGCCGGCGACGTGTGTGAGGTGAGCGTCGAGAATATTGGCGTGTTGCGTAACACGGTAGCCGACGAAACGCGCTGAAACGCCGAGTAACCGGTGTTGGATCATGGGAGAGTGGCATGGTCGCCGTAGTTGACCTGGAATATATCGCATACCGGCACCGCGATCTTGATAGAGCGGAGGCCTTCTTCACCGATTTTGGCATGAAGCGCTCCGATCGTTCTGACGGTGAATTATTGATGCGCGGCTGTTCGAGTCATCAATATTGCTACGTTGCAACCGAGGGCGAAGCTCCGGGACTGCAAGCAATTGCGCTGCGCGTAGCCGACGCCGCCGCCTTGGAGGAGGCCGCTCGTTTACCGGAGGCTTCCCAGATCGAAGCAATCGATCGGCCGGGCGGCGGATATCGTGTCCGGCTGACCAGCCCCGACGGCCTCCCCTTCGAGCTGGTTCACGGCATAGCGTCAGTCGATCCGATGGGGATGCGGGATCCGCTGACCTACAATCACGCTCGCAGCAAGGCTCGCAAGGGCACATGGCAGCGCCCGGACCTCGAACCAGCCGCGGTGCTGCGCCTCGGCCATGTCGCGATATTGACGCCCAACTACCGTGAGAATGCGGCGTGGCTCGCATCCCGTTTCGCCATGGCTCCTTCCGACGTCTTGTTCGACAACGATCAGGACAACCAGATCGGTGGCTTCTTCCACTGTACGGCGGCGGAAGGCTGGACGGACCATCATACGCTCGCGCTCTTCCCGGCGCCGGTGTCGAAGGTGCATCATTGTTCGTTCGAGGTACAGGACATAGATGCCCAATTCCTAAGCAACAAATATCTGAACGCGCGGGGCTGGACGCCGCTCTGGGGGGTCGGCCGCCACATATTGGGCAGCCAGGTGTTCGACTATTGGTTCGATCCGGAAGGGAATGTTGTCGAACATTTCACCGACGGCGATCTGGTGCTTTCGGGACGGACGCCAGAGTTTCATCAGGTATCCGACGATTCGCTGGCGCAATGGGGGCCGCCGATGCCGGTCGGCAATTTCATAGAACGAATTCCTTTTTCCGGCTGATGCCGATCAGGATACCTCTGGAGAGGTGGAACAATGGAGCTGAGGCACCTTAGATATCTCGTTGCGGTGGCCGAAGAAGAGAATGTCGGCCGGGCCGCCAAGCGCCTCCATATCTCTCAGCCTCCGTTGTCGCGCCAAATCCACGCAATCGAACGCGAGATCGGCACGCCTCTTTTCGCCCGTACGCCCAAAGGCGTGGAACTGACAGAAGCAGGCCGTGTCGCAGTGGACGACGCGCGCAACATCATCTCGCTCGTCGAACAAATGGCAACCCGCGCTTGCCTGGTCGGCCAAGGCATGGCGGGACGGATTGACATCAGTATTTTCGGGTCCACCGTTTTCGGTATCGTGCCGGCAATTCTTGAGAGCTTCGCGCTTGAGCGTCCTGACGTAAAGGTCGTCCTGCATTCCATGGAGAGGCAGGAGCAACTTCATTCCCTTCGCAACCGCCGGATCGCGTTAGCGTTCAATCGTTTCGTCCAGCCTGAGCCGGGCATCGCAATCGAGGTTGTCAGACAAGAGCCAATCATGATTGCCTTGCGCGAGGATCATCCGCTCGCTCGACGGGCATCGATACCTTTCACGCTACTGGCGCCCGAGCCGCTAATCCTGTTTCCGAGCGGAGAGCGGATGAACTTTGTTGACGTCGTGCTCGATCTTTTCCGTACGGCGGGACTAAAGCCCAATATCGCGCAGGAGGTCGGCGACGCCATGTCCTGTCTGGCGCTCATCGCTGGTGGCCTCGGACTCGCGCTCGTAGCCGAGTCAGCCAGCACGCTGAGCTTGGCCGGTGTTACCTACCGGCCGCTCGACATCGACGATCCGCCGGTCATCGATCTGAGCTGCCTCTATCTCGAGGATAACAATTCCCAACTGCTCCAGCATTTTCTGAAAACGGTGCGCCGTATCGCACAGGACTTTGTCGCGCGGCCGGGATGGATGTCTTCATGCTCTAAAGGTATCAAGCAGCCTGTGATATAGTATTGGAGAATATCGCAGCGAAGTTTCAAACCGATCACAGAAGATCATGTAAGTGAGAGGTTTGATGATGGGCTTCGAATGGAAATCCACGATGAGCGTGGTTTCGCCCGGCGCAAGCGATCTGCTGGTTCGCATCGAGTCGATTCTCCCGCAGCTGCGCGCGCGGGCCCAAGACGAAGAGGGGCAGCGGCGTCTTTCCGCCGAGACGATCGCGGATCTTCGGAACTGCGGTTTCATCACGATGCATCTGCCTGCAGCCTATGGTGGCCTCGATCTCGGCTTGAAGGAGCATTTCGAAGCGTCGCGCCTGCTCGCGCGCGCCGCGGCCTCGACCGCTTGGGTGGGATCGTTCCTCGCCCACAATGCGATCGTTGTGCGGAAGTTCGCGCCGGAAGTGCAAGCTCGTGTCTTCGGCGACCCGGATTACAGCGGTGTGTGCGGGAGCAATCAGGCCCATGCCAGCTCGAAAGCGATCCCGGTCGATGGTGGTTACAGGCTGACCGGCCGGTGGGGCTTCACATCCGGTATTCACCATGCCAGCTGGGCCATGTTGAGTGCCCCGATCGAGGGCGGCCCTGGTGGTCGCCTGTTCTGCCTTGTGCCCGCGAAGGACGTGACGCTGCACGATGTGTGGCACACCGCTGGCATGAAGGCGACCGGCAGTAATGACGTTTCCGTCGAGGACTATTTCGTTCCTCAAGAATGCACAATGACTGCGGATGTCTTCATCGGCGATTCAGCGCCCGGAATTCTGGCGGACCCGTACAATGTCACTATCCGGTGCCCGATGTATCGCATCGCCACTTTGGCCCATCCGGCCTTTGCCTTGGGTGTTGCCGAACGCGCCCTGGAAGTTTTCAAGGAACTCGTCGGCAAGCGCAAGCGCTATTGGGGCGGCGATGCTCTGGTGGAAGCGCCAACGATCCACATGCTCTATGCGCTGGCGGTTTGTGACCTCAGGGTCGCCCGCCTCCTGGCGGAGGACCTGGTGGACCGCACCGTAGCCGGGCTGCATGCGAGCGGCTTTTCGATGGATGATCGCGCTTACATCACCCTTTCGTCCGCCGCCAGCATCGATGCCTCGGGCAAGGTCGTGCGCGAGCTTGCGCGGCGCTCCGGCGGGAGCATGCATTTCGTCGGCGTTGAAATGGATCGGATCCTGCGCGACATGTCGGTCCTCCTCAATCACAGCACCGGTGATCTCGACTATGCGGCGGAAAGCGCTGGCAGCGTCATGTTGGGTCAGGGACTGGGCCGGCGGAACGCCGGATTTTTCTGACATTCGCTTGAAAACGAGTGCCACAGCGAGCGAGGAGAGGAAATTGCAGATGGAGGGACTGAGCTACAGTTGTGGACCAGCGACGTCCCCGTTGCGCTACCAGACGGTGGGGCAAGCGCTGCGTGCTGCGTCCGCCACATGGCCAAATCACGAAGCGCTGGTTATGCGACATCAGAACGTGCGTTGGACATGGTCGGAACTTTCCGAACGAGTGGACCGCCTGGCGACCGGCTTGATGTCCCTGGGCCTTTCGCGCGGCGATCGAGTTGCGATGTGGGGGCCGAATAGCGCGGAGTGGGTGCTGACTTTCTTGGCCTGTGCTCGGGCTGGGCTCATGCTGGTTACGCTCAACCCGGCGTATCGTCCGCTTGAGCTCCTATACGCGTTGCGTTTGTCGGGATGCAGCGCCCTTGTTCTCGCTGACAGCTTCAAAACCTCGGACTACGTCACGATGTTGCTTGAGATCGCGCCGGAACTTGACGCGGGGGAACCGGGTGTATCCTGCGAGCAGCTCCCAGATCTCAAATATATCATCGGGCTTGGTCGGACGACATCGGGCATGGTTCCATTCGAAGAGGTTGCCTCTGGCGTTCCCACCGCGATGGTAGAGCTCGAGCGCGTCGCCGAGCATCTCAGCCCGGACGATGCGATCTGCATCCAGTTCACGAGCGGGACGACGGGCGCGGCCAAGGGGGCGACGCTCACGCATTTTGGGCTGCTGAACAACGGCCGGCTCACCCTGGAAGTGATGGGCGCTCAGGCTGGAGATCGCATTTGCATCCCTGTGCCCCTGTTCCATTGCTTTGGTCTCGTAGTGGGACTGCTCGGATGCCTTACACATGGTGCCACTATGGTCTTCCCTGGCGAAGGGTTCGACCCTGCAGAGGTTCTACAGGCCGTGACAGAGGAGCGATGCACAGCGCTTTACGGCGTCCCGACCATGTTTATTGCTGAACTCGCGCATCCAAGTTTCCCCTCTTCCGACCTCTCGTCACTGCGTACCGGGATCATGGGCGGTGCCCCATGTCCGGAGGATGTTATGCGTCGGGTCATGCATGATATGCACATGGCTTCCGTCACGATTGCCTTCGGTATGACTGAGACCAGCCCGGTCAGCTTTCAGACCCATGTCGAGAGCGATATCGAGACACGTGTCAGTACCATCGGCACAGTGCATCCGTGGGTGGAGGCACGGGTCGCGGGGCCGAACGACCGGCCCGTACCGATTGGCAGCGTTGGTGAGCTACACATACGCGGCTATGGCGTAATGCGAGGCTATTGGGGCGACCCGGACAAGACCGCCGAGACGGTCGATGCAGCAGGCTGGCTCCGCACTGGCGATCTTGCAACAATGGATGAACAAGGACGCTGCCGTATCGTCGGCCGCTCAAAGGATATGATCATCCGGGGCGGCGAGAATATCTACCCCGTCGAGGTGGAGAACTTTTTGCGAACGCACGATGACATAATCGACGTGGCCGTTTTTGGCGTGCCTGACGATCGCATGGGCGAAGAAGCATGTGCCTGGGTCAAGGCATCGCGTCCCATCAGCCTGGCAGACCTTCGTGCGTTTTGCGCCGGCCGCCTGGCCCATTATAAGATACCGCGCTACCTGCGGCTCGTAGAGACCTTCCCCTTGACCGCATCGGGCAAGATGCACAAGCCGACGATGCGTGAGATGGAGGCAGCACACGCCGCCGAGAGGCCATTGAGGCTCGAGGCATGATCCCGACAGATGGGCCTTTGTCGCGCGATCAGCCGGTGGCTCAGGCATTCCACTCCTTCAGCACCCGCCGCTGCACGCCAGCCGAAGCGATTCAGCTGATGGATCTCGGGCGTGGGGAATGCCCCGTGCCCTATAGCCATGAGCTGGGTGGATTTCACATTTTCCGGAATTATGCGGATGTTGCGGCGGGAATGACCGACTGGCGCACCTATGGTAGCGCGCCCTCTGTTGCACGGCCACTGCCGGCGGTTGCACCTGAAAGCCACCCCCGCACGATTGCCATCCACTACGACCCGCCTGAACATGGCAAATGGCGCGCGCTGTTAGTGGAAGGGATCAACCCAGGCGTCCCGGATCGGATCCGGAGCCGGGTGGAAGCAAATGTCCGCGCCCGCATGGAGGGGATCGCGGATCGCGGCGGCGGTGATCTGATGCATGAGCTGGCCGTGCCCGTAGCGCTCGACTCCATTTGCGAGGTGATCGGCTTTAGCGCGGCGGACGAAGAGAAGGCGCGCATCGTCGAGCTGTCGCAGATCTTCATCTCCAGGATGCGCGATTCCGAAGATTATGTCCGCAAGTTCACCGAGCTCGGCGACATCGGCTTGGCGGAAATCGATCGACGAAACGGCGCGGTACGAGACGATTTCATTTCCTTTATCGCGGGCTACACGTTCGATGGCTGCCCGCTGAGCCGCAAGCAGCTCAACGACACCATGGCGACGTTGTTCGCGGCAGGGCATGGGACGACGGCGAATGCGATTGGCGGGATGCTCTGGGACGTGCTCACGCGACCTCACATTCTCGCCGCCCTTCGCGCTGATGCAGGTCTTATTCCGAACGCAATTGAAGAATCGCTGCGTCTCCACGCCCCCTTCTTCGGCCTGTTCCGCACCGCGCGGCACGACCATGAGGTCCATGGCGTCGCCATCCGAAACGGTGAGAGCGTGATGATGGCTTGGCAGGCTGCCAACCTTGATCCCGCACGCTTCGACGAACCTCATGAATATCGATTAGATCGGCCGGACTATCGGCACATGACATTCGGCCGGGGTCGCCACGCCTGCGTCGGCGCACCCACGGCAAGGATGGAGATGGAGGTGGTTCTGCGGGAATTGCTGCGTCGCTCCGAAACTTTCCTGCTGGTCGAGCCTCATGGTGACCCTTTTGAGTTCGAAGGGTCGGAAAGTGCAGGTCCAAGGTCGTTACGAGTCACCATTCCATAGGTTCGGCAAGGAATGCGGCGGCCGTGGCAAGGTCGCGCAGCCGGCCCCCATGAGTGGACAGCGTTGAGAGGAATTGAAACATGACCGGCGCACTTGAAGGCATTCGCGTCATCGATTTTGGCCAATATCTGGCCGCACCGGCAGCAGCCATGATCCTGGCCGATCACGGCGCCGAGGTCATTCGCGTCGATCCGCCCGGCGGCCCGCGCTGGCAGCACCATGCCAACGCCATCCTGCAGCGCGGCAAGCAAAGCATCGTGCTCGACCTCAAAAAGGCCGATGACCTTGCCGTCGCGCGGGAGCTGATTGCGACCGCAGATGTCGTGCTGGAAAGCTTTCGTCCCGGCGTCATGGAGAAACTAAAGCTGGGTTATGCGGCAATGGCCCATAACAATCCCTTGCTCATTTACTGTTCTGTTCCCGGTTTTGGCCGGGACGACCCCCGGGCGCATGTCCCTGCCTGGGAAGGAGTCGTCGCCGCCGCTGCCGCGCTTTATACGAAGGGCGGCAATAAGCTTCACAAGGCGGCAGGAGCGGACTCCACCGATCCCATCTTCAATCCCTTGCCGCTTGCATCCAATTACGCGGCAATGGTCGCGGTCAACTCCATCATTGCGGCCCTGATCGCGCGCGAGCGCAGCGGACTCGGGCAGCAGATAGAGGTTCCCTTGTTCGACGCCGCCTTCGAGGGCTTCGGACATTTCGCCCAGGTTCTGCCTGAAGGTACTGCCAATGCCGTGATCCACGGCGCCGTCGACAATGTCTATCTGTGCAAGGACGAGCGCTGGATCTATCTCAGCCTGCCTGTCCCGGGGCTATGGCGCCGCTTCAGCGAACATTTCATGTCATCGTCCTGGTTCGAGGGCGGCTTCGACGATCCCAAATCCCTGGCAGCGGATCCCGCCAAGGCTGAGGAGGCAGTGGAGCGAATGGCCGCTCTCTTTCTTACTCGTTCTTCCGGTGAATGGGAGGAGCTGGGCAAAGTCGCGGGCATACCGTTCACCACGTGCCTCACGACCAAGGAATGGCTTCACGATCCGCATGCAGAGGCCGCCGGCATGGCCATCGACCTCGACGATCCTGAATATGGCGTCACCCGCCAGGCGGGTTATTGCGTCATGCTCGACAAGACGCCGCCGTTCGCCCGTTCTCCTCGCCGCCCTCCCAACGCAGACGCAGAGGCAATCCGCGCGGGATTGACGCATCGCGCACCGCCGCGGGTGGCAGCAGCGACCGAGCCCGGCCTCCGAAAAGCCCTTGAGGGCATCAACATCGTAGATACATCGCACTTCCTCGCGGGTCCGACTTCCACCCGCATCCTCTCCGAATTCGGAGCTACCGTTCTGAAGGTCGATGGGCCCGCGCGCCCGGTTATCGGCATGCTGCAGGTCAACAGCGGCAAGCGCACCGCTCTGATCGACCTCAAGCGGGATGAAGGCAGGACCCTTCTCTGGTCCTATGTCGAGAAGGCAGACGTCTTCGTGCAAAACTTCGCTCGCAATGCCATCGACAGGCTTGGGTTCTCTGAAACGACGGTAAGAGAGCGCAATCCTTCCATCATCTATGCATCCGAGAGCTGCTATGGCGACGCCGGACCGCGTGGCGGACAGCATGGTGTCGAAGGCGTGGGCCAGACGCGCTCAGGCATGGCACTGCGGTGGGGGGCAGGAACGCCAAAGCTTCAACGGTATATCGTCTGCGACTATGGCACGGGCCACCTCTTCGCGATGTCGATCCTCTTGGCGCTGTTCCACCGCCACCGCACCGGCGAAGGGCAGCATGCCCAGGCGACGCTGATGCAGTCTGGCACCTACCATCAACTGCCCTTCGCGATTGATTATGACGGCAGGATCTGGGATGAGCCAGCAGGGCCTAACGCTAAGGGGTGGAGCTCGACCGACCGCCTCTATGAGGCTGCCGACGGCTGGTTCTACCTTGCCGCTCCCCGGGATGTCGATCAGCAGCGCCTTTCCGCCATCCCGGACATCACGGCACATTTCGGTGCTAGACCACTGGATGCAGATGGGCTCACCGCGCTTTTCGCCACACGTCCGCTGAACGAGTGGGTGCCACTGCTGGAGGCAGCGGGTGTCGGAGCCCATTGCCTGGTCGACTTCTATGAATTGCTGGCTTCGGATCTTCCCCGCCTGCGGGGGACGGTCGTAATGAGGGACCACCCGGGTATCGGCGTAGTGCGCGGAACCGGACCGTCAGCGCGCCTCTCCCACACGCCGGTCTCGGCGGCGAGCCCGGTGGGGCGGCCAGGCCATGACACGGCGGAGGTGGCACGCGAGGCGGGGGCCGCGGGTGAAGCTGCCCTGCACGCTCGAGCAGTTGCAGATGCCAATGTGCCGGGCACGCTAGTTTGGCTTTGAATTGATCGATTGGAGAAACGCCATGAAAGATGCAGCAAATCCCTTGACGGATGAACAGATCCAAACATTCCAGCGCGACGGTGTGTTGTGCGTGCGCGGAGTCATCGACCTCGACACATGCAAGCGTATGGAGGAGGCTTGTCTCCGCCTCGCCGATGATCCCTCGGAGCATATCAGCCGACGCTGGGCCGGAGTCGCCAGGCCTCCGCGAGGCCATGAGCGGATAGGCATGGCGCTCAGCCTTGATCAGTTTCGCGAATATGCGTTTGAGAGTCCGCTGCCCCGTCTGGCCGGCGCGCTGATGAACACCCCTACCGTACGTTACTTTTACGATCAGATGTTCATCAAGATACATCGGGGGACTGGGGAGTTCGACGGGACAAGCACGGCACAGATGGCAACCCCATGGCACCAGGATCTCCCATACTGGCCGTTCGACGGTGCCGACATACTTTCGATCTGGGTACCGTTCCGCCCTGTTCCGCGTGACGCAAGCGGCCTCGAATATGTGGCTCGTTCGCATCGCGACCCCGACCTTTATACTCCGTTCGGCCTTAAGTCCCTGCGTAATACAGTCGACGCTCCGGATATGGACGCCATCCGCGCCGCTGAGCCGGAACGCTTCCTGAGTTGGGATATGGAACCCGGCGACTGCCTGATACATCACCCCAGAACGTTACACCGGTCGACGAGCAACGCCGGGGAGAATGATCGCGTCGCCGTTTCGGTCCGTTACCTCGGCCGGGATGCTATCTATGCTCCCGACACCATCGAAGATCTTTGGTATCCGGAGGATATCGAAATCGGCGACCGAGGCGCTCCGGTGGACCCCCATTTTTTCCCTGCGCTGGGATAGCCGGCGTCTCAGGCCAGATAAAAGCAAAACGAAAGGTACAGCGTGCATGAAGCCTCACATTGTCGGTATCGGCGGCACCACTAGAGCCGGCTCGTCGAGCGAGAGGCTCGTCCGCGCCGTGCTCAGCGAGACGGAGAAACTTGGATCGCGGGTGACCATGTTCGGCGGGCTAGAGCTGGCAGCATTGCCACACTTCGCGCCGGAGAATCCCGAACGCACGGCTGATCAACAAACCTTTGTGGATACTGTTCGTTCCGCTGATGGTTTGGTGATTGGAACGCCCGGCTATCATGGTGGTGTTTCGGGCCTGGTTAAGAATGCCATAGATCTGCTCGAAGACACTAACCGTGACGCACGAGTATATTTCGATGGTCTGCCGGTAGGGCTCATCGTATCCGCGGCCGGTTGGCAAGCGGGCGGCGTCACCCTTGCCGCTTTGCGGGGCATTGTTCATGCGATGCGCGGCTGGCCAACACCAGTCGGGATTTGCGTAAATACCGTCGCCCAAAAACTCTTCGACGGCGAGGCAGTCTCCGACGAAAGCGTGAGGGCCTCTATTGTTGCGCAGGCAAGCCAGGTCATGCGTCTCGCGCAAATCACGGATCGCACAACTATCTGAATCACACACTTAGCAAATCCATTCCATGTCCTCGCGTTAGCACAAGGAAATGCCCATCAACCACATGATCGTGATCGCGCACTTTTCACGATCGGGCGGCGCAGATAGTGCTTGGACTGACATTCCAACGGTATTCTGCATAGATTTACCAAGTTCACGAGCGCCAACTTCACCGGCCTGCTGGCGAAGCACAAGATAGCCATCAGCATGGATGGCAAAGACGCCTGGCGCGAGATCGTCTTCGTTGAGCGGCTGTGGCGGTCGGTCAAATATGAAGAGGTCTAACTCAAGGACTATGACACGGTGAGCACGGCTCGCGCCTCGCTTGGGTTCCTATGTGGCCTCTTGCAATGCAATAATGCCTCGTTCGGCACATGTGGACGGACGCCTGCCGACGCCTACTTCGGATTCAACCCGCTGGCAGCGACGGCATGAATTTCACCGCCGTAGTGGCTTTGGCTCTCGGCGGGTCTACCTCTTCCCTGCGTGCCAACACCCTTACGGCATCTCTACGACACGCGCCGGGCTGCACACTTGATACCTTATTTGCTGTTCGAATAAGCCCGGCTATCTCTGACGTGCGCTCGACCAGCATTTCAGCATAGTCGTACTTCAATCCATAGCGCGCGCTTGCTGTCGGAGGAATAGACGTGGCTGCGGGTCGACGCGCGCACCGTGTCATTGTTGACGATCTGGGTATGGAAGATGTCGCAGAATGTTTCCTGAGCAGAAAGCCAACAGCAATGAAGCGGCATGCTGGCGGCGATCACATGATCATCGAGAAAATCGGTGAAAACGAGATCGTGGAACGCGGGCGCTTCTCCCCTGCCAAGCCACATCCAGATCATGCCCTGACCTTCGCGGACGGGGTAGCCGCCCGTCCGCAAACGGTTGATATGTGCTGAGGGCGGATACGTAGGCGCTTCGATGACTGATGCATTCCAGTCTGGTCGTTACCGACGAGGAACTTCCTCTCTCTCAACGTTGCGGCGGTCAAATTCTCGAACCGCGACAGTTTAAGGGACCGTCCATCTCAAGAGCAATATCAACACAACGCGGGTCTCGATCAAAGCAAAGTAAACTAGAGTCAAGTAAAGTAAAGGAAGGTAAAGCGAAGTAAAGTAAAGCGAAGTGCTAACGCCGTTCTGAAGATAACACGGCCAACACTCCAATTCAGCTGCGAACCTTATTCAGCTCTTCTGGATTGTCAGTCTGGAGCGGTTTAGAGTGACCATAATGGCACTTGCCGCCCCGGAAGCAGAGCCGTCAATCGCGTTCACCGCATGAGAAGTCGCGATCCTCGGTCGCCTCATCGGCGATGGTAGAAATCGTCGAGCAAGCCGGCGCCACGCTGCAGCTCTACCTCACCAAGCTAGCTCGTGTCGGCGGCTCTCTCGGAAGGACGTCCGATCCACCACCCCTGGGAACACAATTGTCAGGCGCGGCTTACCGCGCCTCGTTGATATGCCGAACTCGCGGCTGATGGGTAATCGCAAGCCTCACCGGCCCCTTGCTCTCCGATCATGTACATGGACGTTTATCGACCTCCTCGGTCCTCGGCCAATGCAACGGCATACCGCCGTTTGACGAGAACGCACATGAGCGAAGGGTACGACGAGTGCGCCGATTTCAGACAGAAAGGCGTACCCCGGGTGGATCACTTCCGCGCCGGTTCATCATGCGACCTACTCACCCAGCCCGCTATTTGAGTTTGACAAAACTGATCATTTGAGTAGTTTTAGGGGCGAGGGCTCGAGGCCAGCCGCCTCGATTTCGTTCATGAGTTTTCATAGAGTAGCGCAGCGAGCAACGTGTGCGCCAAAGGGCAGAGGATACAGAAATGGGCCAGCGCGTCGATATTGCGGATCACCGTACTCCGCTGATCCGCAATGCGTGGTACGTTGCAGCTTTCAGCGAAGAACTGGGCAATGGCGATGTAGTTAGCCGCGTTATCCTGGGCACACGGACAGTGCTCTACCGCAAGGAGGATGGATCGATCGCCGCAATGGATGACCGTTGTCCGCATCGTTCACTGCCATTCTCGAAAGGCCGGCGCGAAGGCGATACGCTGGTATGCGGTTATCACGGCATGACCTTCGACAGCGATGGCCGCTGCGTGCGCATCCCGTCGCAGTCGGCCGTCCCCAGCTCGGTTCGGGTCCGGACATACCCGGTGATTGAGCGCCGGCCATTCGTGTGGATCTGGACTGGGGACACCGAGTCGGCTGATACTAGCCTGCTGCCCGACATCCCCTGGTTCGACGATCCCGGCTACGAACATATCAGCGGATATATGCACAGCGGTTGCAACTATGCTCGTTTGCATGAGAACCTGCTCGATCTGACTCACGTTCCCTTCGTTCATGACGGCGGCTTCGGCGCTCAGGACTTCGACCAAGTGGATTACCGGCACTATCGCGACGGCAGTCGCGTCGGCGTCGTGGTGCGCGAGGATGACGTCGATCCGTCGATCATGCCTGGCGTTTTCGACCCCGATCACCGCGTATCGCGTGTCACGGACTGGTACTGTCACGTGCCCTCTGTGAACATCGGGCTCGTGACGGCCCAGGATGAAGTCTTGCCGCCTGGTGAGAGAGTAGCGCATACCACCCTCATCCATGCGCTGACCCCTTCGTCCAGAACCGGGACGCACTATTTTTGGGTGGTTTCTATGGACACCAACCTCGGAAACCGAGAATTGCAGGAGGCCATGCGCTCGCAGTTCGGAGTGATCTTTGGGCAGGACAAGACGCTTCTAGAGAAAGTGGAAGAGGTCTGGGCCGAGAACGAGGACTTTCGCGAAATCAGTGTCGGCGCCGACAAGTCCGGGATCCTTGTGCGGCGCATCCTCGCCGATATGGCGGAGGCGGAACAGCAGCGTGCAAGCGAGGAGCCACTTGGAGGCGCCGACGCGCATAAGCAGGAAGCGGAGACATTGGCGTGAGTCTCGAGGCACTTGTCTCGCTTCGCGGTCGCCCGCTGTCCCTGTCTCTGCGTGAGTTTGTCACGCGGTGATTTCGCGAAAGATCCCAGGACAGGAAATTATAACCCAGTCGAGGAAAACGAAATGACTATTGATCAAAAGATAGACTGGCGAAAAATTGACGAGTTGATCAGCGATCCGGCAACCTACCAGCGTGATGAATGGCAGGAACCATTTGCACTTTTGCGGCGTGACGATCCGATCCACTATGTCAAGGAAAGTCCTTACGGGCCATACTGGGCAATTACCAAGTTTCAGGACATCAAGGATATCGAGAATCGTCCCGAAGTTTTTTCCTCCGACTCTCGAGCGGGTGGTATCCAGTTGTATGAGGTTCCTGACGAACTACGGATGCGCACGTTCTTCATGATGGATCCGCCCGATCATACCCAGCATCGGGCTGTATTCAATGTACTAGGTCTACCGCGCGGGGTAGCGCAGTTCGAGAACATGATCCGCGCCAAGACTATCGAGGTTCTCGACGGCCTGCCGCGCGGCGAAGCGTTCGACTGGGTCGACCGCGTATCGATCGAGATCACCTCGACGATGCTAGCGGCGCTGATGGACTTTCCTCAGGAAGAGCGACGCAAGCTCATCTTCTGGTCCGAAGTGACGGTTGCCTTTCTCGACGATCCGACCTGCCCCGTTTCCTCTGAAGAGGAGCGAGAGATCGAAAAGCGCAAGTTCGCGGAACGCATGATGGAACTATGGGAGGACCGCGCGAAGCAGCCGTCCGCAATGAATCTCATCTCCATTCTCGCCCATAGCGACATCATGAACGCGATGCCGTTCCGCGAACGGATGGGTACACTGATCACCTTCCTCGTCGGTGGCAATGATACGACCCGCAACACGATGAGCGGCGGCCTGGCGGCGCTCTGGGATAATCCCGATCAGTTGAAGAAATTGCGCGCCGATCGCTCGCTCATCCCTTCATTCGTCCAGGAGTCGCTGCGTTGGCAGACTCCGTCGATGAACATGCGGCGCAACGCGCTGGAAGATGTCGATTTCAAAGGGCATCATATCCGCAAGGGCGACAAAATCATCCTGTGGTATGTTTCGGCCAATCGGGACGAGGAGGTCATCGATCGCGCTGATGAGTTCATCATCGACCGGCAGCGCCCTGGGACTCATCTTAGCTTCGGCCATGGCATTCACCGCTGCCTGGGCGCCCGTCTCGCGGAGATGCAGTTGCGGATTCTGTGGGAGGAATTCCTCAATCGGGATTTGGAATTCGAAGTTATCAGTAGGCCGGAATATGTATATTCGTCCACCTTCCGCATGATCCGCCGGCTCATGGTTCGCCTGTCAGAGAACTGACGAGATCAAGGCAGGCAGCGCGCGAAGCATTAGATGATCCGCGCGCTGTCGATCATTGCGGCAATTCTACCATCATGGCGGACATCATCCGAAATGCATTCTCGCGAATGCAGTCGTCGAAGCCGCCGAGGCGGCCGCGCCATTTAGGGGCCACTTCAACGATCATTGCATCGACGATGCCGTCGAATAAGGTATTGCTGATCTGCCAGATGTTGAGATTCCCCGGCCTCGCGCCGGTCGGCGGCACTCCCATGTTCGCAATTGCATTGCGTGCAGCGGCATGCAGATCGTGGACGTAGCCACGTGCGATTTCGAGATCCTCGCGATTGCCCGGCCGATTGACGTGGCCGCCGACGAAATGGTCGAAGTCATAGCTCAGCGCGTGATCGTGCGCAGCCATGAAACCTTGCACGTCGGCTGCCATACCCAGCCGGTTAAAGGGAATCCAGCCGGGATAGATGACGTCGACAAACATCAGCGCCCGCTTCCCGGGCAGGTACATGAAAAGGTTGCCGTCGTCGTGGTTGATGCCGTGATAATCGAGGTGAAGCGTGACGCCGCCAATCTCCATCTCGTGATGCGCCGTTTCGATCGACAGCGTCGGTATCGGCCGACGCCCGTCCTGCTTGCGCTGGAGATACTCGGTTGTGGCCGCATGGGCCACGATCTCGATGCTCTTCGGGAACAGATGCGCAGCCCCGATGTGGTCACTGTGCGCGTGGCTGTAAACCAGATGGGTAATCGGCTTGTCGGTGACTTCCGCGATGGCGGCGAGGTAGTTGGCGCCAATGGCGGGAGGCGCGTCGAAGGCGATGACGCCGCTATCGTGGACGACGAACATGCCGCAGTAGACGCCGTCGCCGACCCAGAACAAGCCCGGGCTCATCTCGGTAACGACATATCCCTTTTCCGGAATGTCAAACCCGACGGCCGCTTTCGGCAAGCCATCCACTACAAATTCACACAAGATCCTTCTCCCCGGATTTTACGACGTAGACCGCATGCAAGGTGAACTGGCCCTACGCTCCGGTAATTATCATCTAGCATAATTTGTAATTTTTCAAGGCCGGTTCCGTGGACGAGATCATTTTCGTCGGAAATCCTGCCGATTGCCAACCGGAGACACGATTTGATCTCGTGAGCTATTTTCTACGCATTCATGTCACAATCATCTTATGCAATCGAGTCGCGGGGAACAAACGGAATGGACACGGCAAAACCCTTTAGGAAGCGACCGGAGCGCGCCACGCGGGTTCGCGAACTCATTCTCGATGTTGCGCTCGATCGCTTCAGTGCGAATGGATACGAGGGCACCTCGATCCGGTCGATTGCTGCTCTTACAGGATTGCAGCAATCTCTGGTGAGCTATCATTTCAAGACCAAGGAAAAGCTTTGGTTCGCCATGATGGAAAAATTTCACGGCGAGTTCGTCGATGACATTGAGGAAGCTCTTGAGGCCGCCAAGGATCGTTCGGCATCCGATCAACTGCGGAGCCTGATTAGGTCATTTGTAAAGTCCGCGTCCACGACGCCGCAAGTCTTCAGAATTCTGATTCAGCAGAACACGCAGGCTTCCACACGCATGGACTGGCTCCTGGACAAATTCGTCCGTAAGTTCTTCTCGAAAACTATGGATACCATCATTGCCGCCCAAGAGGAAGGCGCCATCATCAACGCGGCACCCGAGCATATTTACTACCTTATCACCGGTGGTATCAGCACGTTCTTCGCTTTCTCTCAGGGCTATAGCCGGCTGACATATAAGGACCCCACAAGCGCGGCTGAGATACACAGGCTAAATAACTTCATATGCGAACTGATTTTCCTGGAGCAGAGAGAAAGCGTCGATCGAGTCAGCAGCGACAGGCGGGCGCCGACGCCGAGCGTTCGCCAAACGACATGATTGCCCGGTGCCGCGGCCAACTTGAGGCCTCGACTCCACTCAAGGCCAATACCATCAGTGGCATTTTGACGGCTCCAAGGCCCGCCGATGGTCTCGCCCGGAATGTGATCAACCTACGTGTAATTGGGCCTCGGGTCGCCGAGCGGTCTGATGTCATAAAGAGCTTTCAGCTTCGATGATGGGCTGTTCGGAAACCACCTTCAGACCATAGCCTTCCAGGGCCACGATGTTCTGGTGCGAGTTCGTCAAAAGCACCATGTCGTGAATATCAAGGTCCGCGAGGATCTGCGCGCCGATGCCATAGTCCTTAAGTGCTTCATGCTTGTCCTCGCCGCCCGACAGGACCATTTCGGTGAGCCTGCCCTCGGGCGTCGGCATCAGCAACACGATCACGCCGGCACCACGCTCTCCAATCTGCATCATGCATCGTTGCAGCAGCCGTTTGCGCGGCCCGGGCTGTCCGAGGGTGTCGCCGAATATCGAGATTGCATGCATACGCACCAGCGTGGGTGTCATCGGATCCACAGAACCCTTCTGAAGCGCCAGGTGCTGGCTTCCGTCGATCCTGTTGCGGTAATTGTACAAAGACCATTGTCCGCCGTAATCCGATACAAACGTCGAACTCGCGACGCGCTCCACCAGATAGTCGTGGCGTCTGCGAAACCTGATCAAATCCCGGATCGTGCCGATTTTGAGGCCATGCCGGCCAGCAAAGCCGATCAGGTCGTTCAGGCGCGCCATCGTGCCGTCGTCATTCATGATCTCGCAGATTACACCGGACGGATTGAGCCCGGCTAGCCTGGAGATGTCGATCGCCGCTTCAGTATGTCCGGCCCGTACCAGCACGCCGCCGTCGCGCCCGACCAGCGGGAAAATGTGACCGGGAGAGACGATATCCTGCGCTCTTTTCGCTCCGTCGATCGCTGTGAGGATCGTGCGTGCGCGGTCCGCCGCCGAAATCCCCGTGGTCACGCCTTCCCGCGCCTCAATGGTGACGGTGAACGCGGTGTCTTGCGCACCGGAAGAACTGCGTTGCATCATCTGAAGTCCAAGTTCATCGGCGCGCGATCGCGTCATCGCCAGACAGATCAGGCCCCGGCCGTGGCTTGCCATGAAGGAAACCGCATTTGGCGTCGTCATTTGGGCCGGGATGACGAGATCGCCTTCGTTTTCGCGATCCTCGTCATCGACGAGCACGAACATCCTGCCGTTGCGCGCCTCGTCGAGAATCTCCTCGATCGTCGCCAACCCTTCCATGCACTTCTCCTCTGCTTCGCCTTGCGGTGCCCGCATCGATCGCGGGCCTGCGGCACATTTCTATTTATTACCTGAGATAATTATTGCAAATGAGTCATTACGCGCAAATGCGAAATCAATAAATGGGGAAACATGCCGATCGATACGAACTTGTTGCGGCAGGCCCTCGGCTCGGTGCCGACGTCCGTCTGTGCGATAACCGCTCGAACGCGCCCCGGAAGCGCTGTCGCAATGATCGTCGGTTCTTTCTGCTCGATATCGCTCGATCCGCCGCTGGTCGGCTTCTTTCCGGCGCGCTCTTCCGAAACTTGGAATGCGATGCGCGACACGCAGGAATTCACGGTGAATGTGCTGGACGTCACACAGCACGAACTGTGCAAGGCCCTCTCCGCCAAGGGACCAAAACCATACGACACGCTCCTGGCTTCGGACAGCGCAAAGGGGCCGATACGATTGGCCGAGGCGGTCGCCTGGATCGACTGCACGCTGCATGCCATCGTCGAGGCAGGTGATCACGAACTCGTCATGGGGCGGGTTATCGAGCTCTCGGCGACCGCGTCGGGGCGGCCGATGATCTTTCATCGCGGCCAGTTCAGCTCCCTCCACCCGTCCGAGGCTCAGTTTACGGTCGGGTGAGTGGGATTGCTCGATATCTTGAGACAAGATTGCGACTTTATTCGCGAACGGCTCGTGTTCAAATTTATGAACCATGGATCGCGGCTGACGCGATCCATTTCGGTTTCATTGTTCGCGCAGTCAGGAGAACGCATTGTCATAGCGGGCTCTGTTGTTCCAGATGGGTTCAACATTAGCACGCGCCCATCCGACGAGCCTAAGAACGGGCTCGGATAGCGAGTAACCTAATTCGGTCAATTGATATTCCACCTGAGGCGGCACGGTCGGATGAACCGTTCGATACACCATGCCGTCGCGCTCCAGCGCCTTCAGCGTGCGCGTGAGCATTTGCTGGGAAATTCCGTCGATCGCCCGTTTAAGGTCGTTGAAGCGTCTCGGTCGCTCGCCAAGCGTCATGACGACCATTACGGTCCACTTATCACCGATCCGCCTCAGGACTTCGAGCACGGAGCGACATTCCTGCGAGTTATCCGAAGCAGTCATATTCATATGCCTTGGCCCTAAAAAAATGCGTTCTTGGTAACTGACCGGCAGCTCCATATTTTGAGGCCGGTAACAATTGTAGACCGGAGTTTGCCTCAGTGAAACTGCTTCATCTCGATTCCAGCATCCAGGGCGAGTCGTCCACGAGCCGCGCGATCAGCGCCGCCGTGGTTACCCAGCTCACCGCGGCCGATCCCAGCCTCGAATCCACTTATGTCGATCTCGCGATCGATCCGCCGGCCCATCTCACGCTGGACGTTCTGGCCGATCCCGCGTCGAATAAGGTCCTCCAGAGCTTTCTCGCAGCCGATATCGTCGTGATCGGTGCCGGTATGTACAATTTCACTATCCCCAGCCAGCTCAAGGCATGGCTCGACCGCATCGCGATCGCCGGACAGACCTTCCGCTACACCCCCGAAGGTCCCGAGGGACTGGTCGGCTCCAAGCGCGTGATCGCCGTACTTGCGCGCGGCGGCCTTTACGGCGCGGGCAGCCCGACCGAAGCCCTGGAGCATGCCGAAACCTATCTGCGCGACATCTTCGGATTCATGGGAATCGTACCGGAAGTGATCGTGGTCGAAGGCGTGGCTTACGGTGAGGAGGCCAAGCAGGCGGCGCTGACGGTCGCGTTTGAACAGGCCCGCCAGATAGCGCCGATAGCCGCCTGAACATGGCAACGGCGCTGCCCTTGCGGGCACCGTTTCAATGCGTGGCTGACATACCTCCGTCCACCGGCATCGCGTGGCCGGTGATGTAGGATGCGCGATCCGAGCAAAGGAAGACGGCGACTTCACCCTGTTCTTCCGCCTCGGCGATGCGCTGCATCGGCACCATCAGCTTGGCCACGTCTTCGAGCGGAGGAAGCCCCGCACCCTTGGCGGCGTCGGCGATCATTCCGGTGTAGGTGAAACCAGGACACAGCGCGTTCACGCGAATGCCGCGCGTGGCGAAATCGATCGCCGCCGCCCGGGTCATGCCGACCACGGCGTGCTTGCTGGTGATGTAGGTATACATGTTTGGCGAACCGCTGTCTCCGGCGCGTGAGGCCGTGTTCAGGATGCCGCCGCCGCCGCGCTTGAGCAGTTCGGGAATCTCGTGCTTCATGCAGAGCGAGACCGACCGTGCATTGATATCCATCACGCGGTCCCATTCCTCGTTAGTGCAAGTGGCAGCTGTCGAAAACGAACCGCTGGTGCCGGCGTTGTTGAACGCTGCGTCGAGCCCTCCGAAGGTCTCCACCGTCTTGGCGACCATCTTGCGGATGTCATCCTCGCAGGTCACATCGGTCTTCACGAAGATGGCGTTGCCCCCGGCGGAACGGATTTCCTGCGCCACGGCTTCCCCTGGTTCGATGCTGGTGTCGGCGATGGTCACGCTCGCCCCTTCGCGCGCAAAGATGATCGCCGCCGCCCTGCCAATTCCCGACGCGCCGCCAGTTACCAGCGCCACCTTGCCCTGCATGCTTCCAGTCATGATTGTCTCCAAACCCGGCGCGACGATGGTGCACCAAATGCCGTCCCGTTTCGCTTCAGGCGGAAACATGTTCCTCGTCAAAGAACATCCGGATCTTGCCCACGTCGAAAAGCTTGGGCTCATCCTCTGCGATACGGCGCGCCAGTTCAGGCTCCTGAAGGGCGCCCACTGTTTGCTCGAAGTGGTCCTTGTCCTTAAACCACATTTCCATGATGACGTCGCAATCGGATTCCGCTGCCTCGCCGGTAAGCGGATTGGGGATCGGCGTCAGATAGCGGCGCATGTACTGGACGCCACCCGCGCCGAACACGGGCGTACCCAGATGAGCGTGGACATTCTCGTAATAATCCTTGAATTCCTCGAACGACATGCCTGGCTTGCGCTTGAAAAGCCCTACGACCTTGAACATCCGCTTCTCCCCGAAAGTCTTGTCCGATTGACTAGCTTGCATTGGCCCATTCCGCGC
>NZ_JALDYQ010000071.1:0-24040 GCF_032153725.1 Sphingobium sp.
TCGTTCAGACGGCAGCACTCTACAATATAACCTACTTCAGTTCCAGGTGACTAGGGCACGCTGCGTTTAATCGGACGCAGGGCGCGCGCTCTAGTTCTTTGTTATTGCATCATTTTAAGCGCAAAACCGGTTCCCACTTTTGCGCACGATGCTCTAAATGAGGATGATGCGGGCCGGGCCTGCTATTGCGCCAGCGCCCGCGCGCACTCCCAATCGACCAGCCTGTCCACGCTGGCCGAACCCAGCGGCAGGCCCAGCCGCTGACGCATGTCGACGAGCAATTCGATACCGGCCCGGTCGGGCACCAGCGAGTCCGGCATGATTGCGACCAATATGTCCGCCGCCGGTGGAGGGAAGCCACCGGCGATGAGCGTCGCCTTCACCGCTGCGGGTTCCGCCCGCATGCGTTTCAGCGCACTGCGCATCAGGTCAAGCAGCCGGGCGATCGCGTCATATTTGGCCTTGAGCACCGAACGGCGCACGACCAGGCCCTGCCCCGGAATAGCCGGGTAGCTCATCTGGGCGTCGGCCAGCATGACAAGGCCCGCCTGTTCCGAAGCGCGGTCGAAGGGCGGGGCGATCAACGTCGCATCGCCGCCATCCGCAACCAGAGCCTCGAAGCGTTGCCCCACGCCGCCTGCGGGCGTCATGCGGTAGTCGCCCAACCGGATTCCGGCATCGAGCATCAGCGCCTGCAGGACCACGACGTAGCCATTCTCCGCCGAATCGACTAAAAGATTGCGTCCCTGGAGGTCCGCCAGCGAGCGGAACCCCTTCCGCGCAAAGACCTTCAGCAGGTTGGTGCGTTCCGTTTGGGCAAGAATGACGAAATCGTCCGGCCCGCCGCGGCAATTCCAACCAATGACGTTGTCCATCGCTGTAATGGCGAGATCACAGGCACCCGAACAAAGCGCGTCATATTGGTCGTCCGACGTCGTGGTCGTGAACGGTTCGGCCAGCAGGTCTGCCGGCCAGTCTGCGCTGGTCCTGCCGACCATCACCAGCGCGGATGTGATGAACCATGTAATCTTCAACATGCAACGTCCTTCCAGTCATCCTTATGCCACAACGAATATGTTAGACGTCTAACCGTTGCAAGGTGGATGTGGATCGAACTGCGTCTCTCCGCGTCCGGCACCCCGCTTGACAATAAAAAGTTAGATTTCTAATTATAAAGAAGCGGCGATGAGATTGCGCCGATTCATCTCGCGCCACGCAGAAAATCGGCAATCAGGAGAGGAAGATATGGGGATGATGGGACGGCGGATCGTGACAATGGCGCGCATATTGCTCTGCGGTGTTTCTGCTACCTGCCTCACTCCGGGGTCAGCTTTCGCGGGGGAAGCGAACACCGCAGCGCCCGAAGATGGGACGGCAGGCAAGAACGACATGCAGGGGCTGGATGAAATCGTGGTGACGGCACAGCGCCGTTCGGAGAGTCTTCAGCGCGCCGCGATCGCCATAACTGCCGTCACGTCCGACGAACTGACGCGCACCGGCATCGTGGACACGGCCGGCCTGACGAACGTCGCGCCTTCGCTTCAGATTTCCAACATCGGCGGGCCTGTCAACAATTTCTATCTGCGCGGCGTCGGCAATTTTGTCTCCAACAACCTCTCCGATCCGGCCATCGCGGTGAATATCGACGGCGTCTATATCGGCCGCCCGGGCGCGGTGCAGGGAATGTTTTTCGACCTGCAGCGGGTCGAAGTGCTGAAAGGTCCGCAGGGAACACTCTACGGGCGCAACGCCACGGGCGGCGCGATCAACATCATTTCGACCAAGCCGGTTCTGGGCGAGTTTTCGGGCTACGCCAATTTCGAATTGGGCAATTACGACGCACGCAAGGTGAATGGCGCGATCAACCTGCCGCTGGGAGAGAAAGCGGCTCTGCGCGTGGCCGGCCAGGTCGTCGATCGGGATGGCACCTACAGCGACGGGACGGGCGATGACAAGCAGCAGTCCGTTCGCGCCCAGCTTTCGGTGGAATTGTCCGATACGGTGCGCACCACCATCGGCGCCGACTATGCGCACCAGGGCGGACTTGGCGCGGGGGCGACGGTCAAGGGACTTGATCCCGACGATCGTATCGGCCTCAGCGATCCCAGGGCCCAGGCGGTTTATGCATCGTCGTTTGATTTTCTTGCAGGCGACACGCTGCATCCGCTCAGTCGAGACGTTTACAACCGGAACAATTATTGGGGCCTGTATCTGCAAGCGGACATCGACACCAGCCTTGGCCAACTGACGATCCTGCCCGCCTATCGCCGTTCCAGCATTGACTACCGCACGACGGCCACCGGCTTCTATTCCCCCTATATCGAAAAGACCGATCAGAATTCACTCGAAGTCCGTCTCGCTTCGAAGGAAGGCGCGCGGCTTGCCTATATTTTCGGTCTGTACGGATTTTCCGAGCGGAGTTCCGGGGACGCTGTCATTTCATTCCAGTATATCAACAATTATTTCAAATCCCGCACGAAGACCGACAGCTATGCCGCCTATGGCCGCCTGACATACTCGATCACTGACCAGTTTCGTTTGTCGGGTGGGCTGCGCTACACCATCGACGACAAATCGGCACGGATCAATCAGATCAACGCCACCGTGGTCTGCCCCGGTGTCTTCGTGCCGGCGCCTGCCGGTCCGCAATTCTGTTTTGGCGGTCCGATCCTGCCCAACACATATGGCTCCGAAGCCATGTTCTTCACGCCCGGCGGCACGATCATTCCGGTGCAGCCCTTCGGCGCCGGCGACATCGTGACGGCGGCCCAAAGCGCCGTGGATGCATCCAAGGTATTCCGCAAGCTGACCTACCGGGTCGGGGCCGAACTGGACGTATCGCGGGCATCGATGCTCTATGCCAGCTACGAGACGGGCTACAAGAGTGGCGGCTTCTTCGTCACGATCGACGATCCATCATTCAAGCCTGAGACGATTTCGGCGATCACGATCGGGTCCAAGAACCGCTTTTTCGGCAACCGCGTTCAGTTGAACATCGAAGCCTTCCGCTGGGACTACAAGAACCAGCAGGTTTCCCTGTTCCACACCAACAGCGTGGGCGGCGTCGATTTCGTGACGCAGAATGTCGGCAAGAGCCGCTTGCAGGGCATTGAGGTCGAGGGGCAGGCGCGGATCTTTGCCGGGACCACCCTGAACGCCACCGCCCAGTATCTTGACGCGAAGAACCGGCAATTCGTCTATTCCTCTGCGGCAGCCGCGGGCGCTCCGACCACCGGCTGTCCGGTCAGCGGCCCCGTAAGCGGCAACTACATCGTTGATTGCAGCGGAAAGCGTCCGTCCCAGGCCCCGGAGTGGACATATCAGTTCGGCATTGAGCAGCGGCTTCCGCTGGGCAATCTGGGCAGCCTGACCCTCAACGCCGACACGCGCTATCAGTCGAGCGTGTACACGGGGACGGAACTGCTGGACAAGCAAAAGGGATATTGGATGAGCAACCTGCAACTGTCATGGTCCTCGCCGGATGAGCGGTTCTCCGTGGCCGGCTTTGTCAACAACATCGAAAACAAAAATGTCGTCGGCTTCTCGCAGCCCAACCCGGCCGTATCGTCGCTGGTCGCCACGTCGCTGCGGTTGCCACGGATGTACGGCGTGCGCGTCGGCGCCAGCTTCTAGAGTCTGGTCCGCCATCCGCCCTGTCGCACGTGGCGGCGGATGGGCGGATGGCGACCCGTTCATTCCGGTTGAAGCGGGATGTGGAACAAAAGTGCGATCGGGGCGCCAGGCCATGACGCGCCATCTGCTGATCAAAGTTTGGAGAAATAGGAATGACCCGCGCTTGCCGTGAAAACACCGCCACGCTGAAGAATGGCTTGAAGAGCCATTATTATGAGTGGCCCGGCGATGGCCCGGCGCTGATTTTGCTGCATCCTTCGGCGGGCTATGCGCGAATCTGGGAATGGGTGGCGGAAGCGTTGGGAAACCGGTTTCATATTTTTGCTCCCGATCAGCGGGGACATGGACTTTCAGGCAGGCCGGACGGCGATTACTCGGCCCAGGAATACGCTCATGATCTCGAACTGTTCATGCAGGAACTGGGCATCGATCGCGCCATCGTGGTGGGGCATTCACTGGGGGGACGGGTCGCGCAGGTCTTTGCGGCGATGTACCCGGAGCGGATCCTGGCCTTGGGGCTGGTCAATGGACCGCATGTCTGCAATTTCCGTGTGACCAGAGCGGATGCCAAACTGGTTCTCCGGGTTGCGCAAATGACGACCGAATATCCCGAAGACTTCGCGTCGGAAGATGAAATCCGCGCTTTCTACAAGGGGCACAGGCCCTGGAATCACGAGGCGGACGAATTGCTGAACCATCGTATCGCGCACAATTTCCGTCGCCTTGAAACCGGGAGGATCATCCCGTTGCATGACGACGTGCGTGTCGCCCAAGGCTTGTCCCATATGCTCGACGATCTGAGTTCCTATGCCAGAGGGACGGAATGTCCGGTTTTGCTCATGCGGGCAAGCCGCAGCACGGCGAGCCGGGAGGAAATCGAGGAACTGTCCCGCTATTGGAAAGATGCACGGGTTATCGATCTGGACGGGGATTATGCCCTTCAGCTCGATAATCCCCAGGGCGTGGCACAGACAATCACCGAGTTCGCCCAGAATCTGGAACTCATCTAATCCGTGAAACATGCCTGGAACGGCGGATGTTTTGCCTTCCTGAAGTACGAACATCAAATCTTGAAGATGAAAGGGCAGTCATGGCAGTGCAGTTGCGCAATCCTGACCGGCTATATATTGCAGGCCAATGGGTGAGTTCTCTCGACGGTTCGCCCATAGAAGTGATTTCCCCGGACACGGAGGAAGTCGTGTTCCGGGTGGCGGGCGCTGGCCCGCGCGACATGGACAAGGCCGTCGATGCGGCGCGTGAGGCCTTCGATGGCGGCCCCTGGTCCACCATGCCCGTCTCCGATCGGCTGGCCATGCTGAAACGGATGGCCGATGCCCTCGACCGGCGCGAGGCCGAACTCGCCGCCGCCTGGTCGATGCAGATGGGCGGGCTGGCTGCGATGGCTGGTTTCGCGGCGCAGCGCGGGACGCAGAACCTGCGCGATGCGATCGCCGCCGGCGAACATTTCCCGTTTGATGTGCGCGTGGACAGCCCGTTCGCCGACGAGGCGCGGGTCATCCACGAGGCGGTGGGAGTCATCGCGGCGATCACGCCGTGGAACGTCCCCTACAAGCTGATGATGGCCAAGGTTTCTCCAGCCCTTGTCGCTGGTTGCACCGTGATCATGAAGCCCGCGCCCGAAACGCCGGTCGAGGCCTACATCATCGCGGAGTGCGCGGAAGAGGCGGGTTTGCCGCCCGGTGTCATCAACCTGGTTCCCTCGGACCGCGAAGCCGCCGACCATCTGATGCGCAATGCCAGGGTCGATAAGATCGCCTTCACCGGATCGACCGCCGTTGGGCGGCAGATCGCGCAGGTATGCGGCGAGAACATCCGGCGTTTCACGCTGGAACTGGGGGGCAAGTCCGCTGCCATCGTCCTGGATGACATGCCCGTGGCCGAGGCGGCGAAGATCCTGACCAGCACGATCGTCACCGTGAGCGGTCAGATTTGCGCCATGCTGACGCGCGCCATCGTGTCACGCCACCGTTATGATGAATTGGCTGCGGCCATCGCAGAGGAAATGAAGCAGGTCCGTATCGGCCATTCGGACGATCCGCAAGCCC
Organism: Sphingobium sp.; assembly: GCF_032153725.1. GTDB lineage: Bacteria > Pseudomonadota > Alphaproteobacteria > Sphingomonadales > Sphingomonadaceae > Sphingobium. The sequence goes on from NZ_JALDYQ010000071.1 coordinate 5,700, forward strand.
AGATGGGGCCGCTCGCCTCGGCGCGTCAGCGTGAGCGGGTCGAACATTATATTGCCGTGGGCGTGGCTGAAGGCGCGACCGTCCTGACCGGCGGCAAGCGGCCCGCGGAGCCCGGTCGCGGCTTCTTCTTCGAGCCGACGCTGTTCACCGGCGTGACCAACGATATGACGATCGCGCGCGAGGAGATCTTCGGCCCGGTGCTCTGCCTGATCGCCTGCGAGGATGTCGAGGACGCCGTCAGGATAGCGAATGATACGATCTACGGCCTCAACGCGTCGGTCCTGACTCATGATTCGGCAGCGGCGGCCGCGATCGCCAGGAAGCTGCGGACGGGAACCTTCGCCCAGAACGGGCTGCGGACCGATTTCTCGCTGCCTTGGGGGGGCTTCAAACAGTCGGGGATTGGGCGTGAAGGCGGCGAGAAGGGCCTGCTCAGCTATCTCGAGACGAAGACCGTGTTGCTGGACGCCGTGGCGGGATGACGGCGCTGTCCAAAACAGGAAACCGAAGAGGGTTCTGATATGCAGAAATTCGTCGTGATGTATCCGCGCCAACCCGACATGGAGGCTTTCAAGGCCTATTATGTTGAAAAACATATTCCGCTGGCCCGCAAGATTCCGGGCCTTCAGGCCTTGCGCTACAGTTTCGACCCGCAGACGCTGGCGGGTGAAGCGCAGTTCGCATGCATTTTCGAAGGGGACTTCGCGGACGCGCAGGCGCTCGGCGCCGGCATGAGCTCTCCGGAGGGCGAAAGGGTGGCGGCCGATGTGGTGAACTTCGCGCGGGTTCCTCCATTGATCGTTCACTATTCGATCGCGGAAGAAGCCGGATAAGCGGTAGCGAAGAGTTTCGACTGTCCATGGGGGGCTTTACCTGCTTCCGCAGGCGCATGCGGAAGCAGACTCTGACAAGCTTATGCTGGAGGCCGTGATATGAAAAGTCGCTCGCAATCCGTTCAGGAAAGCCTGCCGCCGGAGGGAAAATTCGGTGTCGCGGCAAAGCCGCGCGCATCGATGCGCCGCGGTACGATCACCGACTGGCTCGGTCGCCTGACATTCTCGGGCCGCAATCTGGGCCGTCTTCTCCCCTTCGGAGCGCAAGGTAAAGGGCATGCTTTCGTTCCCACGGCGCCAGCGTTGATTGAACTCGCCGACGCCCTCCTGTCGGTTCGCGGCGAAGCTTCTGGCGTTGCCATCGCGACCAGCCTGCTGCAACTCTACGAAGACGCGGACATTGCCGTGAAGAAAGAGTTTTTCGTCTCTCTCGCCACGCGGTTCAATCCCGACGAGCAGACGCTGATAGAGTGTTGGGATCAGTACCGCGCCAAAGGCTCCGTTGCATTGCCCGCGCTGGCCCGGGCAGTCGAGCCGCCGCGTCAGGAACTGTTTCGCAGGCTCAATCTGGCGCCGAACGGCACGGCCGCGCTGGTCCGGATGCGCGCCGACCTTCTGTCCATAATGACCCGCGAGGCCCCGTCGCTCGATATGGTGGACTGGGATTTGAACCACCTGCTGCAATCATGGTTCAACCGCGGCTTCCTCACCATGCGATCGATCGACTGGTCATCGCCTGCCAGCCTGCTGGAACGGATCATCCGTTACGAGGCCGTCCACGATATCAAGAGCTGGTCCGACCTGCGTGGCAGGCTCGATCCTGAGGATCGACGCTGCTACGCCTTTTTCCACCCGGGCATGGTGGACGAGCCGCTGATCTTCGTCGAGGTGGCCCTGACGACGGACATGCCGGACAGCATTCAGGCTGTGCTCGACCCCGACCGGCCGATGCTCGCCGCGGCCGATGCGACAACGGCCACCTTCTATTCGATCAGCAATTGCCAGCCCGGCCTGCGCGGTATTTCCTTCGGCCATTTCCTGATCAAGCAGGTGGCGGCCGACCTGAAGCGGGAACTGCCGAACCTTGACTGTTTCGTGACGCTTTCCCCCGTTCCGGGTCTGATGAATTGGCTGGACAAGGCGATGACCGATCCCGTGGACCGCGCGAGGCTGGAACCCTTGCGCCTGTCCGATCAACCGGACGAAAGCGACGCAGACGAAATGCGCGCCTTCCTGTTGAGGCACGCCGCCAACTATTTCCTCGAAGCGAAGGACGCTTCCGGCAGGCCCCGCGACCCTGTCGCACGCTTCCATCTTGGCAATGGCGCGCGGTTGGAACGCATGAACTGGCACGGGGACGTGTCGGACAAGGGATTGAAGCAAAGCGCCGGTCTGATGGTCAATTATCTCTACGATCTGTCCCTGATCGAAAAACACCATGAAGCCTATGCGAACCGCGGAGAAATCGCCACGGGCACTCCGTTCAGGAAAGCAGCCAGGGCGTTTGCAACAGATGAACAGCGACAGGACAACTGAACGATGGCCAATCTCTACGCACAGCTTGCCAGCCGCTTCCCCCGCGACCGCAGCAGGACATTCGCGTCATCGCCGGGCGCCACCACGCTGAGCTATGCGGATCTGGAACGCATTTCCGGCCAATATGCCAATTTATTGGTCGATCTTGGTGTAACCCCCGGCGATCGCGTAGCGGTGCAGGTACCCAAGAGCCTCGACATGCTGATGCTCTATCTGGGCTGCCTGCGTGCGGGTGCGATCTTTCTTCCGCTCAACACCGCCTATACCGCTGGCGAGCTCGCCTATTTCATGGCGGACGCCCAGCCAGCCCTGTTCGTGTGCGACCCCGCGCAGGCCGATGCGATCCGCGTGCTGGCGGACGAGGCCGGCGTGCCGAAGGTAGAGACTATGGGGTCGCGGGGAGAGGGTTCGCTCCCCCTCGCGGCCGCCGACCGGCCGGGCGGATTCGAAACCCGCAATGCCGACGACGACGACATCGCCGCCATTTTGTACACCTCGGGCACGACGGGGCGCTCCAAGGGGGCGATGCTCAGCCACGGCAATCTGGCATCGAACTGTCAGACCCTGTGCGAACACTGGCGCTTCACCGATGGCGACACGCTTCTCCATGCCTTGCCGATCTTCCACACGCATGGCCTGTTCGTGGCGACCAACGTGGTGCTGAGCGCTGGCGCGCAGATGATCTTCCTGCCCGGCTTCGACGTCGAGCAGGTGCTTGCCGCGCTCCCGCAGGCCACCACGATGATGGGCGTGCCGACCTTCTACATCCGCTTGCTCAAGGAAGAGCGGTTCACCCGCGATCTGGTTTCGCACATGCGCCTGTTCATTTCGGGATCGGCGCCGCTCTCCGCCGACATTCACCGTGCGTTCCGCGAACGCACCGGGCACGCCATCCTTGAGCGGTACGGCATGACCGAAACCAATATGAACACGTCCAATCCCTATGACGGCGACCGGCTTCCCGGCACCGTCGGGCTGCCGCTTCCCGGCGTGACGATCCGGATCGCCGATCCCGAGACGGGCGCGGTTCTGCCGCAGGGAGAGATCGGCGTGATCGAGATTCGCGGCCCCAATGTGTTCAAGGGCTATTGGAAAATGCCGGAGAAGACCGAGGCGGAATTCCGCAACGGCTTCTTCATTTCGGGCGATCTGGGGTTCATCGACGCGGCCGGTTATGTGTCCATCGTCGGCCGTGCCAAGGATCTCATCATCTCGGGTGGCTACAACATCTACCCGGCGGAGGTGGAAACCGCGCTGGACGAACTGCCCCAGGTGCGCGAATCCGCCGTGGTGGGCGTACCCCATCCCGACATGGGGGAAGGCGTCGTCGGCGTGGTGGTGCCGGCCAGCGCCGATTTCGCGGATAGCGCCGCCATCACCGGGGCGCTGGCCGACAAGCTCGCCCGCTTCAAACAGCCGCGCCACATCGTCTTTGTCGAGGAACTGCCGAAGAATGGCATGGGCAAGGTGCAGAAGACCGTCCTGCGCGAACAGCTGGCCCAGCTGTTCCAGTAAGGACCGGGCGGCACCCTGACGCCAGGGCGTCACGGTGCTCGCGCTTATCGGTTTGGCCAGCGATCAGGCCGTGCCGAGCAGGGCATCCCGGTGTTCGATCAGCCACTCGCTTAGCGTCCTGGGCTTGCGGCCCAGCATGCGCTCGACGAAATCATTGCGCGCCCAGACGACTTCATTCTGCTCGTCATATTCGAAAAAGTCCCACAGCATCTGGGTTCTGGGCCCCAGATGCGCATATTCGGCGAAAAATGCCTCCTTCGAACCATCATAAGCGATCGGTTCCCCCCACGCCTGCGACATCAATGCGGCCACTTCGTGAAAGCGCAGAATGTCATGGTTGTTGTTAAGGGTGTGGAATTGGCCGATGTGGCGGTGATTGTCCGATAGGAACAGGCGTGCGGCGACTTCGCCGACCTCGACCGGATCGATCCAGGGAATCAGCCGCTCCGGCCAGATCAGCTTGCGTTCGCGTTGCAACGCCCGATCCGTGCCGAACCGGAAGAAATTGTCCATATAGGTCGCGCCGCTGTTGAGATAGGTGACGGGCAGGAAGCTGTCGTCGAGCATCTTCTTGGCGATCGCATGCTGGAGAGGCAGCATCATGCGATCGAGATGCGCGGGAATGCGATGATTATTGGCCTCCGGTTGCAGACCCAGGAGGCGGATCACCTGAATCAGGCCGGGATTCCCCTTGAGCGCCTCGATCAGATTGCCCATCGCAATCGTCTCGTCGGTTCCCGCCGTCGCGATGACGAAAATGCCTTCCATGCCCTCCACCGCCGCGCGCAGAGAGTCGAGGTCGTAATAATCGGCCACGACCACCTCGGCATCGGGATGGGCCAGACGCAGTTTTTCGGCCTTTCCGGGCTTGCTCGATGCGAGCCGCAGGCGGATTCCCGGAGCCGCTCCGGCAAGGAACGCGGCCAAAGGGCCGCCGATGCGGTCCGCCGCGCCGAAAATGAGGATCGAGGCAGGAATGGGCTTGCGATTATCGGGCAAGGCTTTCGTTCCTTCTTGATATGTCATGCGAAAGCGCATCGCGCTTGTAGAAAGGCCCGGCCGCCCCGACACAAATGGTCACCATGGTTTGTCGAGCAGCCGATAGGTTTCCACCCCGATCCGCATCGTTTCGCCATCGCTCGGTTCCGACGATTGCTCGATTCTGGAAAGAGCCAGGGTGTTGTCGTAGACCATCTTCACGCGCGGCCAGCGGCGTTCGCTGTAGGCGGCGAACGCGCTTTCGATGCTGTCGCGCGTTTCCAGTTCCTCCAGCAACACGACGACATCCTCGATCGCCATGCCGGCCCCGCTGGTGAGCTGGGGGGTCGGGACATGGGCGGAGTCGCCCACAAGCACGACCCGGCCGCTATACCATGGCTGCGGCATGAGCATGACGTTGAACCAGCGGAAGCTGACATGACGGTCCGGACCGATTTCCGCGGCGGCCTGCCGCAACTCGGGCGCCGAATAGGACCTCATGCGCTCGCGCAGCATGTCATGCAGATCCTCTTCGGCGAAACGGAACGGCTCGGAAGAATTCTCAAGGATGAAAAGATAGGCCTTGTCTGCCGATAAAGGCAGATAGCCGACCGGGCGCTGCGTGGGGGAACGGAACAGGGTGAAGCCGCCGAGAGTGGCGGGGCGCGGTATCGTGTAACGCCACACGCCCTGCCCGTTGAAAGTCGGCCTGGTTTCCTCGCCGAAGACGGCAATGCGGGTTGCGGACTGGACGCCGTCGGCTGCCACCAGCAGGTCGCTGCGCCGCTGGCTGCCGTCCGACAGCGTCACCGTGACCCCGTCGCCGTCCTGTTCGATGGTTTCGACCGTCGTCTGGTAGCGAATGCTGACGCCCGCTTCGCGATTGGCGTCGGCCAATATGTCGGCAAGGTCCGTGCGCATGATTCCCAGCGCCTTGGGAAGGTCCTCATCAGGGGACCAGGGCAGTGGCTGCTGGGCCAACAGGGCGCCGTCCTCATTGCGAATCTGCATGTCGCCCCAGGCAAACCCATGGGCCAGGCAGGCATCGGCCACCCCAAGCGCCTTCAGCCCGCGAAGGGCGTTTGCCTGTAGATTGATTCCGGTCCCGAGCTGGTCTTCGCGACGCCCCTTTTCGATCACGACGACGTCGGCGCCCCGGCGGGCCATGGAAGCAGCCAACAGCAATCCGCTGATGCCCGCGCCGACGATCGTAACCCTATCCACCTTAGCCATATCGTTACCCTCCTGACCAATTGCCGGCTTCGATCCAAGGCTGTCCTCACAGCCCTGGATCGTGCCGCTCTGAAAAATCCTGTTCATTCACGCCGGGACCGTGCCCCGCCTGGGTTGGTCGCGATCATCGGATCGTTGCAAATGTCATGATCGCGGCTCCCGGTAATGCTGCGCGCATAGGGGGAGAGTACGAAATCCACGGAAATTCAAAGAATGCAGACGGTTGGCAGCGCCCAGATCCAGTTCGAATTCACCAAATCGTGCCAGTATCTGCTCGAAGGCGATGCGCATTTCGAGCCGGGCGAGCGACGAGCCCATGCAATGATGGACGCCGGTGCTGAACCCCATATGTCGCTGTGCTTCGCGCCGCACGAGGAAGGCATCGGGATTGTGGAAATGACGCTCGTCGTGATTGGCTGAAGACAGCAGGATCATCACGCGCGAGTCGGCCGGAATGGTCACGCCGTGCAGTTCCACGTCCCGCGTCGTCTGCCGGCCGAACGCCATCGTGCTCACGTCGTGGCGCACGCCTTCCTCGATCATCTGGGGGATCAGCGAAGGGTCCTCCAGCACAAGCCGGCGCTGATCGGGCGCGCGGTAAAGGCTGAGCATGATGTTGCTCATCTGATGCGCCGTGGACGAAAATCCAGCGCCCAGGATCGAGCCGCAGGTGACTGCGATGTCCTCGTCATCGACGCTGACGCCGTTTTCCTCCGCCTTGAGGAAATCGGTCAACATGTCGTCGCGGGGATTGCGCCGGCGGTCGGCAACCAGATCGCGCATGAAGGCAAAGACCTCGCCCAGTCCGCGGCCGTCCGGGAACTCGTCCGTCGGGGCCAGACCCTCATCGACCGCCACCCTCAGTTCCTCGAGGCTTTCGACAGGCACGCCGATCAGCGATCCGATGACGCCGCCGGTCAACGGCGCGGCAAATTGCGTCACGAAGTCGAAGCCGGCCGGATCGATGCGATCGAGCAAGTCGTCGACCAGTTGCGCGATCCGCTGTTCATGCGCCCTGACCCGTTTGGGGGTGTAACCGGTGCCGATCGAGCGGCGCATCGCGTCATGCCGCGGCGGATCACAGGTCGCCATCGTCCGGCCGACCCGAGCGGGGTCCTCGTAGATCAGATTCCCCTTGGCCGACGAGAAGGTCTTCCAATCGAACATCGCCGCCTCGACGTCGGCGAATCGCGACAGAACCCAGAAGGGTTCATTGCGCAGGCGATAGACCGGCGCCTCATCCCGAAGCCGGCGAAACGCCGCAAAGGGGTCGTCCACCGTGGCCGGATCGCGCGGATCGTAGAGATCGGCACCTCCGCTGGTCGATTGAAGCTCCTTTCCCTGCATTTTATCCTCTTCCGCACGCAAAAATTAGAGTGGCCAAATTACGATTAGATATCTAATCATATCGCGTCAAGTCGCACAGCGGAGCTTGGCTGCTTTATTGACACTACTGGCATAATGCTTGTATTGTCATTTTTTAAGAAACGCGCGCCGCCGGCTGCATGATCTGGCAAGGGGCGCGACGAAGGAGCGAGGGGTTAGCGATGGTCGACGCGCACAATAGGCCGGATGAAACGCTGCGTGGCTACATGGTTGAACCGGGCGGTTCCATCAACGGCGGGATCGAACTGCGCACCAAGGCCATCTCGCTCGCCAAGGCGACGGCCCAGTCGACCGGAGGCGCTATGAGCGTGTTCGAGATCGGCGTGCGTCGCGGCCGTCCGCCTCACGTCCATCAGCATCAGGATGAAGGTCTTTATGTCATTTCCGGACGGCTCGGCATTCGCATCGGCGAAGATGCCTTCGATGCCCCGGCAGGGAGCTTCCTGTTCCTGCCCAAGCAGATATCGCATCGTTTCTGGGCGGAAGAAGACGATACCCGGATTCTACTGTTCACGACGCCGGGCGGGGTCGAGATATTCGAGGGCGCGCATCTGGCCGCGGAAACCCCCGAAGAACGGGCAGCGATCAGCGAAACGCACGGTATCAGCTTCGTGCTGGACGCCGAAGAGCGTGCTCTGCCGAGGGAGGCGCTGGTGGAGCGCTGCCGTCTATACGGTATTTCGTTGCCGGAGGGTCTGGACGATGCTCCCTGACGCCTCCGGGCGACCAATCGTGCAAAGGTCCGTTACCATATGGCGGTTGTCTGTATCGGCTCGCCGCCTGCAATCCGATGCAGTTTTCGCGACATCATGCTCTGGCGGACCGTCGCCTGTTTCCACTCCGACCATATAAATAAAATACAAGGACATTGCCAATGAGCGACATCATCAGCGAACTGCCCTCTCATCTCCGCCCGGTGCGCCGCATCGTCACCGGAGAGGACAGCGAAGGCCGCTCGATCATCGTTTCCGACGGGCCGACGCCCAATGTCATGCATGTCAGGGGACTGCCCAATGGCGGCCAGGTCGTCTGGGCCACTGGCGAAGCTGCGGCGCCCGGCGACGACCCGGCGCCCGCGGGCCATGGTTTCGGTTTCCATTCCGAAGGCGGCTCGATCCTGCGTGTTGCCGATTTTGCGCCCGACGAGCTGATGGATAGCGCGCGTCTCAAGGAATTCCTGAACAAGAGCGAAGTGGCCGGCGAGGAACCGAAACGGCACTTCTGGTTCCACAAAACGCCGACGCTCGATTATGCGATTGTGCTCGAAGGCGAGATTTACGCGATGATGGATGTCGGGGAAACGCTGATGCGTCCGGGCGATGTTCTGATCCAGCGCGCTACGAGCCATGCCTGGGCGAACCGGTCCGACAAGTTCTGCCGGATGCTCTTCGTGCTCCTTGCGCTTCCCGACGAAGCGGCCAGGTGAGGGCTCGATCCATCTTCCTTTCCTCAGCCTCGCTGGCCTGAGCCGCGGGGCGTCACGAGTCTTACGAGCAAAATGAACCAGAAGATCGCAGAGACGAGCACGATCCGGGAGGAGCTGCGCCGGGGGCGGCGGGTTATCGCCGGCTCCTTCTTCGGCGTGGCCGCATGCTATGCCTCGGTCTATTTCTATTCCGCCGGGCTTTTCATCAAGCCGCTTGCCGACACTTTCGGGTGGTCGCGCGCCGAAGCCTCGCTTGGTCCTCTTGCAGGGGTGATCGGGGCCATTATTGCTCTGCCGTTCGCGGGCAGCCTGATCGACAGGTTCGGGGCGCTCCGCGTGGCGCTGTTTTCAATCGTGGGTTTCAGCGCGAGCCTCGCTCTGCTCGGTCTGTTTACCCAGAACCTGACAAGCTATCTGCTGCTTATAGGGTTGATGACGGCGCTCGCCACGGGGTCCAATTTCATACCCTATAACCGGATCATCGTTCACAACTTCAAAAAGGCCAGAGGCATAGCCCTGGGGCTGGCTCTTACGGGAACCGGCATCGGTGGGGCCCTCGTTCCGGTTTTCATGGCCCCCTATATCGCCGAAGCAGGTTGGCGCGCGGCCTTTTACGTGCTGGCGGCGATGGCGCTGTGCCTGGGCCTTTTTGCCATGGTCATTCTAAGGGGCACGGAAGGAGATGCGCCGCCCGAGAGCGGAGCGCGCGTGGCCCTGTCCGAAATCGTCACGAACAAGGCGTTTCTTTCCATCAGCGCCCTCATTTGCCTCGTTTCCACAGCGGTGCCGGGAACGACCCTGCATCTCGTGCCGATGATGACCGATCGTGGCATGGATGTGGCTACGGCCGGCGCGATCGCCTCTGCCTTCGGCATTTCCGTCATGTTGGCCCGGCTGGTGACGGGCTATCTGCTGGATCGCTGGAATGCCGGCATTGTCACAGCGGTGCTGCTCGTCCTTGTCGCGCTCGGCATGGCTCTTCTCTCCAGCGGATCGCTGCTGTTGCTGATCCTGGGAGCGCTGCTGGTCGGCTTCGGGCTGGGCACGGAAGGGGATCTGACGGCCTATCTCATCGGCCGCCGCTTCCCAGTGGAACAGTTCGGACGCGCCTATAGCTCACTGCTGGCGATACATGCCGCAGCGAGCGCCGTGGGCGGCTATGCCGCTGGACGCCTGTACGACACCGCTCATAGCTACACGCTTTGGCTGAGTTTGGCGGGGATGGCCCTGCTGGGAGCCGCGGCTCTTGCCTTCGCAACGGAGCGGCGCGCCGTCGGGTCGATCCAGCAAGAACCCGTTCGGCAGGCCGCGTAGTCGCCCGCCGAGGGGAGAGGGGCGGCGGATTGATCGCGCCACCGCCCCCTGTCCTTTCAGGCCGGGCGAAGCTTCGCGCGCAGCTGTTCGCGATGTTCGCGAATCCAGCCGCGCACCGTATTCGGTTTGCGGCCAAGCGTTCTTTCCAGGAAGTCGTTGAGTACCCACGCCACGTCATTGGCGTCTTCATACCGGAAGAAGTTCCAGAGATATTCCGGCATGCCTTCGCGCACCTTGCCTGCCCTGACCGCCGGTTCGAGGAGCGCGAAAAGGCCTTCCTTGCTCGAATCATGCTCGATATCGATGAGCAGTTCCTCGCTCATGATCCTCACCATTTCGCCCATGGTGATGTAATCGCTTCCGTTGTTGAGCGTCTGGAACTGGTGGATATGACGGGCATTGTCGCTCAACAATATCCTGGCCGCGGCCTCGCCGATTTCCCTGGGATCGATCATCGGCACCCGGCGATCCGGCCAGGTCACCTTGCCCGGCGAGAGCATTTCGAAACGGGGACGCAGGAAATTGTCCAGAAAACTCGCGCCGAGATTGAAGAACGTGACCGGCAGGTCGGAATCCTCGAGAATCCGCCGCGCGATGGGGTGCTGGACTTCGAGCCCCATGCCCATCTGCACAAGCTCGGCCGGAATGCGCCGGGGGTTCATATGCGGGAAGATGCCGAGGGTCCGGATCATGTGAACGAGGCTGCCCGAACGCTTGAGCGCGTCGACCAGATTGGTCATGGCCACTTCTTCGCGCGTGCCGTTCGGGGGAACGACGAACAGCCCTTCAAGACCGTCGACGGCTTTGGTCAGGCCGGGCAGATCGTAGAAATCGCCGATCGCCACCTCGCAATCGGGAAAGGCCTGCTGAAGACCGGCAACCGATCCGGGATTGCTCGTCATCAGGCGCAGCCGGGTTCCGGGCGCGTTGTAACGCAGCCAGCGGGCCATCGGCGTACCGATATGCCCGGTGGCGCCGAAAATCCCGATGGATGCTGGAATCTTCTTGGTAAACTCAGTCATCTCTCATCCTCCTCAGCCTGGCCGCCCTGGCAGTGCCGCACGCGCCCCTCACCGCCTCTTGAACAGGGCCTCGAATGCGGGCGTGCGCTTGAGGCGCTTGAACGTGTCGATGCTGACCCCGTTCGTGACGCGCATCCTGCCCGGCTCGCGAAGATGCGCATAGCGCTCGCGGAATTCACCATCGAGGCCATGGGTCAATCCTTGCGGCAGATGCATGAAAATCTCTCCCGGCTCGCCCATATTGTTGCGGAAGAAGATCGCCTCGTCCGTATCCACGTTGCGGTGGCGGGTGGGGAGTTCCTCTGCTTCGGGATCGGAGACGACCTGCATCGGCAGGAAGGTGACGCACAGGAAGGTCCGCGCTTCGAAGACCGACCAGGAGGACGGCGCCAGGTGCAGGCGCTCCGAAGTGATTGGGCGGATATCGCGCACGTTGATCTTGATCGGGAACAGGTCCCCCTTCCAGCCGACGAGGTCGAAGGGCAGGTGGTCATAAAAGGCGGAACTGAACCCGCCCTCGTGCTTCATGCGCACTTCCCATTCCTTCTGGTGCGGCCAGTCATATTGCGTGAGTTCGGGCGCGAAGACGACGGTGGGGTCGAACGGCGCGTGCCGACCCACCTGCCGGTGCTCGGTGAAGCCGATGGGATCGGTGGACTCGACGATCATCGCCAGCATCGGGCTGGAGGGCATCACGCGATAGCTGATCGCCTTGGGGATCAGCACGAAGTCGCCGGGCTCATAAGGCACGTCGCCGAACTCGGTCGCGATAACGCCTTCGCCCTTATGGATGAAATAGAGCGTATCCGCATCCATGTGCCTGAAGAGGAACGGCATGGCCTCGCTGCGACGACTGATGAGGATTTCGATCTCGTCGCTGTAGAGAAGCGACAGAGGCATGCCGTCCGCCACCTGCCCGTCGTCGGGTTGCATGGGGTCCACCGACGTGATCGCCACGGCCATGTCGCCCTCGACCCGGGAGGGATTTCCGGTGGCACGGCCGTGGTACATCATGGCCGCAACGCCAAAGAAGCTGTCGCGGCTGACATGCTCTTCATGCAGATCGCTGACATTGACGCGGGCCTGCGGGGTAGTGCGGCCTCTGGCCACATGAATCCAAGAATTCTGCATTTTTCAGCCCTCGTTCCCATTTCCGATCGATGTCGCGCATTTGTCCGGGCCCGCATGGCGCGACCCGGTCCACCGCCGCTTCATCCATATATGCCGATATTAGCGATATGCCAGTAATGTCAATTATTATGTCCGCCGACACGGCCTTTCCCATCACGATTTGCAGGACGGCTTGTATCGGAAGTCAAGATTATGCATGTACATGCGCAACGCCCATCATGTCATTTTCGACCGGCATGGCTGGGCACGGTTCCGGATAATGGAGAGCAGGAATATGCGAAGTGCTGAGGGCGCGAGGGAAGTGGTCGCCTCCGCGCGAAGGCGCAATGTCAGCGATATCGTCCGGTTGCAGGCGCAAAGATCGCCGGACAAGATCGCGCTGGTCTATGAGGGTTTCCGTGATACCTTCGCCGGCCTGGACGCCCTCATCGACCGGGCTGCCAATGCCTTGCTGGCCAAAGGGTTGCGGCGTGGCGACCGGGTGGCGCTCTTTTCGCACAACAACAGGTCGTTCGTGTTGTTGCGCTTTGCGATCATTCGCGCCGGCGGCATTTTCACGCCCATCAACTTCATGCTCAACGCGACGGAAGTCGGCTATATCCTGGAGCATTCAGGCGCCTCGATGATCGTTGCCGAGGATTCGCTGTGCGAGGTCTGCGAGGCTGCTTTCGCCGGGATGCAATCTCCTCCCGCGATCCGGGCCTATCTGCGCCATGACGGCACCGCCGTTTCCGACGGCTGGCTTTGCGCCGATGAATGGCTCGACCATCCCGACAGCACGCCCGTAGAGCCGATGACCGACGAGGATGATCCCGTCCAGATGATCTATACCAGCGGCACGGAATCGCGGCCGAAGGGAGCCTTGCTGTCATCGCGCGCATTGATCGCCCAATATGTCAGCTGCATCGTCGACGGCGGGATGGATGCGGCTGACGTCGAATTGCACTGTTTGCCGCTTTATCATTGCGCGCAGCTCGACTGCTTCCTCAGCGTGGATCTCTACATCGGCGCGACAAGTATCGTGCTGCGCAGTCCCGATCCCGCGGCGATCCTCGAAACGATTGAGGCGGAACGCGTCACCAAGCTGTTCTGCCCGCCGACCATCTGGATCGCGCTTCTGCGCCATCCTGATTTCGACAGGCGCGATCTCTCCTCGCTGGTGAAGGGCTATTACGGCGCCTCGATCATGCCGACCGCGATCATCGGGGAACTGCTCGAACGCCTGCCCTCGCTCCGGCTCTGGAATCTCTATGGCCAGACCGAGCTGGCTCCCGTCGCGACGATCCTGAAGCCCGAGGACCAGTTGACCAAGCTGGGATCGGCCGGAAAGCCCGTGATCAACGTCGAAACGCGGATCGTGGATGACGACGATGCCGACGTCGCGCCGGGCGAAGTCGGCGAAATCGTCCACCGCAGCCCGCAGGCGATGCTCGGCTATTATCGCGACGAGGAAAAGACGGCCGACGCCTTCCGCAACGGCTGGTTCCACAGCGGCGATCTCGGCCGGTTCGATGAGGACGGCTATCTCTATATCGTCGATCGCAAGAAGGACATGATCAAGTCGGGCGGAGAGAACATCTCCAGCCGTGAGATCGAAGAGGTACTCTTCGGCAATTCGAAGGTTGCCGAAGCCGCCGTCTTTGGCGTGCCGCATGAACATTGGGTGGAGGCGGTTGCCGCCGCGATTGTTCCCCGCTCAGGCGAACGGCTCGATGAAAGCGAGCTGGCGCAGTTCTGCCGGGACAGGCTCGCAGGTTACAAGCGACCCAAATATTTCTTCTTTCTCGAGAAACTTCCGAAGAATGCCAGCGGGAAGGTGCTCAAGCGCGAATTGAAGGTGATGCTGAACTGTTGAGCATCGTGCGCAAGAAAGAGGGAACCGGTTTTACGCAAATGCGATCGCTTCTTCCATGCTTGGACAGAGGAAATGCCGTTGAGCAATTCCTCTGTCCGATGGTGCTTCCGGATTTGGGACACGCCGTATCGCGGCCTGGCTTGGATTTTCGCGGAGGGACGAAAATCATTCCCACTCGATCGTGCCCGGCGGCTTTGAGGTGTAATCGTAGACCACGCGGTTGATGCCCTTCACCTCATTGATGATCCGCGTCGCCACGCGGCTGAGGAAGGCGGCATCGAAAGGATAGATGTCGGCCGTCATGCCGTCGGTCGACGTCACCGCCCGCAGCGCGCAGACCGAATCATAGGTGCGATGGTCGCCCATCACGCCCACTGTCCGCACCGGCAGCAGCACCGCGAAGGCCTGCCAGATCGCGTCGTAAAGCCCGGCGTTGCGGATTTCCTCAAGATAAATGGCATCCGCCTTGCGCAATATGTCGCAGCGGTCCTTGGCAACTTCGCCCGGAATGCGGATGGCGAGGCCCGGGCCGGGGAAGGGGTGGCGGCCCACGAAAATCTCCGGCAGGCCGAGTTCGCGGCCCAGTACGCGCACCTCATCCTTGAACAGCTCGCGCAATGGCTCGACCAGCTTCATGTTCATGCGCTCGGGCAGGCCGCCGACATTATGGTGCGACTTGATCGTCACCGACGGGCCGCCGGTGAAGCTGACGCTCTCGATCACGTCCGGGTAAAGCGTTCCCTGGGCCAGAAAGTCCGCGCCGCCGATCTTCGCCGCCTCTTCCTCGAACACGGCGATGAACTCGCCGCCGATGAACTTGCGCTTCTTTTCCGGGTCGGTGAGGCCTGCAAGGCCGCCCAGGAAGCGGTCCTCGGCGTTCACATGGACCAGCTTGATGCCATAATGTTCGCGGAAAAGGCTGACGACCTGCTCCGCCTCGCCCAGCCGCATCAGGCCATGGTCGACGAACACGCAGGTCAGCTGGTCGCCAATGGCTTCATGGATCAGCACGGCGGCGACCGCGCTGTCGACGCCGCCCGAAAGTCCGCAGATCACCCGGCCCTCACCGACCTGCGCCCGGATATCCGCAATCTTGGTCGCGCGGAATTCAGCCATGGTCCAGTCGCCCGCAAGGCCGCAGACATGACGGACGAAATTGGCAAGCAGCCTGGCGCCGTCAGGCGTGTGGACGACTTCGGGGTGGAACTGCGTTGCGTAGAAGCGCTTTTCCTCGTTCGCGGTGATCGCATAGGGCGCGCCCTCGCTGACTGCCACCACCTCGAAGCCCGGCGCCAGCTGCGTCACCTTGTCGCCATGGCTCATCCAGACCTGATGGCGTTCGCCCTCCGTCCAGAGGCCGTCGAACAGCGCGCAGGCCTTCTTGACTTCAATGAAGGCACGGCCGAATTCGCCGCTCTCGCCGCCTTCGACATTGCCGCCCAGCTGCTGCATCATCGTCTGCTGGCCATAGCATATGCCCAGGATCGGAATGCCCGCCTCGAAGAAATGGTGCGGCACGCGCGGCGAATCTTCCCACATCACTGAGGAAGGGCCGCCCGACAGGATGATGCCCTTGGGCTTCAGCCGTTCATATGCCTCGGCAGCGGCGTTGAAGGGCGCGATCTCGGAATAGACGCCCGCTTCGCGTACGCGGCGCGCGATGAGCTGTGTCACCTGGCTGCCGAAGTCCACGATAAGGATGGAATCCTGAAGGGGCAGCGTCATCGAATCGCCTTTGCTAGTCCGGAAGTGGGTTTGGGGATGCGCGCCCGGTTAGAGCGCTTGGGGCTCCTTGTCCAGCGATGGCGCGTCCCCGCCCCGTCCCGCAATCCATCCCAGGAGCGCTCCGCCCGCCAATACGGCCGCGGCAATCACGAAAGCGCTGCCGATGAAGGGCAGCAGTGGCTGGGCGCCGACCGACAGGGAATAGATCGCCCCGAAGAACAGCGGCGACAAAATGCCCGCGATCGACCCGACGCTGTTGTTCGCGCCCTGCAACTGGCCCTGTTCGGATTCCGATACGCGCTGGGTCATCAGCGACTGGATGGTCGGCATGGCGAGGCCCCAAAGCGCATTGGGGAACATGGCGGCCACGAACAGCCAGCCCGTCGGCGCCAATCCCATGGCGAGAATGCCGACCGCGCCGAATGACAGGCCGATCACCATCGTCGTCCGGTCGCCCAGCCGCTTCGCCACTGGCCCCACCAGCAGCCCCTGCACGCCCATGTCCATCAGGCCGACCAGCGCAAGCAGCGTTCCCACCTGCCACGCCCCCCAGCCATAGCGGTCGCCCGCATAGAGGACGAAAACGGCGGAGAAGAGGTGATGCGCGAAATAGAGCAGGAAATTGACGATGGCGAGGCTCGACAGTGTCGGATGCGAGCGCAACAATCGCAGCGCGCCGAAGGGATTGGCCCGCTTCCACGAAAATTCCATCCGTTTGTCGGCGGTGAGCGATTCCGGCAATATGAACAGCCCATAGATAAAGGCCAGCCCCGACAGGCCCGCCGCCGCCCAGAAAGGCGCGCGCAGCGAAATCTCGCCCAACAGCCCCCCCAGCAACGGTCCCGCCACGAACCCGCCGCTGAACGCTGCCCCGATCAGCCCATAGCCCCGCGCCCGGCCTTCGGGCGGGGTAATGTCGGCCATATAGGCAAAGGTCGAAGTAAAGCTGGAGGAGGTCACCCCGGCCAGCATCCGTCCCACCGCCAGCCACCAGAGATTGGGCGCAAGCGCCATCAGCATGAAATCGAGCGCCAGCCCCGCGATCGAGATCAGGATCACCGGCCGCCGCCCGAACCGGTCGGAAAGCGACCCGATGACCGGCGAGCAGATGAATTGCATCGCCGCCCAGAGCGCGACGAACAGCCCGTTCCACATCCCCGCCGCCGCGTTCGAGCGGGCGAGGGTTTCGATGAGCTGCGGCAGGACGGGAATGATGATCCCCATCGACATGACGTCGAGCAGCGCCGTCACCAGGATGAAGGCGATGGCAGCCGCATGGCGATGGGATGGGCGGGCGGACATGAAAAAAGGGGAACTCCTGCGCGGCGTTCCCGCCTAAAGCCTGGTCATGCTCATGCCAAGCCTTGCCAGCCGGGCAGGGGGCCGATGCGAAAGCTCCACATCCAGAGCAGGGCGGAAAGGCCGCAGGCGATCCACAGGGCATGCAGGTCCATCAGTGCGAACAAATAGCTCCCGGCAACCGCCCCCGCGACCAGTCCCATCCAGAGCAGCAGATAGGGCAGCCAGCCCAGCGCGGGTCCGCCGCTCAGCGCCGTCGCCAGTTGCTGGCCCAGCTTCACCAGCGCGCCGGTCATGTAGGTGACGCCGATGCTGACCTCGCCATCGCGCTGGAAGGCATTGTTCACCACGCCCATCGCCGCCGCCATCAACAGCGTCAGCCCTTTGCCCGGCGCCGGGCCCAGGCTCAGCAATGCGCCGCCCATCAGCAAGGCGGTCGTCAGCCCCAGTACCGCCTGTTTGCGCCAGCGCCCCGCCCTGCGTGCCGTCAATGCCCCCATCATGACGCCGCCCACGAAGGCGGCGATCAGCCCTGCTGCGGTCCATGCGACGGCTGAATGGGTGGCGAGGCCAACGCCCAGCCGGGTGGAATTGCCGCTCATGAAAGACACGAACAAGCCGCCCAGCTTCAGAAAGCCCAGCGCATCGATCAATCCGGCTTGAGCCGCCAGTCCAATGGCGAGCATGTGTCGGGAAAGGGCGTAGCGGCGCATGCCCTGCTCTTATGCAAGGCGGTAGGCAGCGCCAAGATGATAATCATCGCCTATCGTATGGCGCGATCCCGGAAGGTGACGTCCATGATCCGGCCGTTCTGCACCGAGCAGGAGAAGTGCCGCGACGTGCCGTCCTGCGCGCGCCAGCCGGAGCGGATCACGACATCGCCCTCCACATCATAGCCATCGTCGGTTTCACGGGGTTCCTGCACCTGACGGACCTCGGCATAGCCGCCGTCGCGTTCGGCTTCGTCGCGGGCGGCCAGGGCGCAACTGGTGATTGCCTCCTCACCTGCCTGATCGGCGGGGGTGGCATCGGATCGATCGTCCTGCCGGCCATGGCGTTCGGTTTGGGAAGGCGAACCGGCTCGGTCC
>NZ_JALDYQ010000009.1:0-83019 GCF_032153725.1 Sphingobium sp.
CCCCGCGAAAAACTCAGACGAAGAGCGTCAATATGCCGACCTGATGGTCGACAACACCGTCATAGATCATCTTGATCGCGACATAGATGATGACGGCAAGACCAAGATAGGCGATCCAGCGGAAGCGTTCGATATATTTGGCAATGATATTGGCGGCGATGCCCATCAACGCGACGGACAGGATGAGGCCGATGATCAATATGCCGGGATGATCCCGCGCCGCGCCGGCGACCGCCAGCACATTATCAAGGCTCATCGACACATCCGCGAGCGCCACGGCCCAGGCTGCGCCCGCAAAGCTCTTGGCGGGACGCAGGCCGGATATGTCGTCGTCAGCGGTGTCCGGCGTGTCGCCGCCCCGCTTCGGGTGCAGTTCACGCCACATTTTAAAGGCCACCCAGAGCAGCAGCAGCCCGCCCGCCAGGATCAGGCCGACAATCTGCATGAGCTGCGTCACGACCAGCGCAAAGCCGATGCGCAGCACCAGCGCGGCGATGATGCCAAGCAGGATGACTTTCTTGCGCTGGTCGGCAGGCAATCCCGCCGCCAGCGCGCCGACGACAATGGCATTGTCCCCCGCCAGCAGCACGTCGATCATCAGCACCTGGCCAAAGGCGGCCAGCGCGGTGGGTGATCCGATATTACTGAAATCGTTGACGATATGGGTCCAGATGCTGGCCAGGGACCCCGATCCCTGGGCGGCAGCGGCGGCAGTAGCGATAAGGTCGAGCATGGCGGCCTGGCTAAACTCCCGCTTACTGGTTCATCGAATCGAAGAAGTCTTCGTTGGTCTTGGAATCCTTCATCTTGTCGAGCAGGAATTCCATCGCGTCGACCGTGCCCATCTGCATCAGGATACGGCGCAACACCCACATCTTGCTGAGTTTGGCCTTGTCGACCAGCAGTTCTTCCTTGCGGGTGCCCGATTTGCCGACGTCCAGCGCCGGGAAGATGCGCTTGTCCGCCACCTTGCGATCAAGGACGATTTCCGAATTGCCGGTGCCCTTGAACTCTTCGAAGATGACTTCGTCCATGCGGCTGCCGGTGTCGATCAGCGCGGTGGCGATGATCGAGAGCGAACCGCCCTCCTCAATGTTACGCGCGGCGCCGAAGAAGCGCTTGGGACGCTGGAGCGCATTGGCGTCGACACCGCCGGTCAGCACCTTGCCCGACGAGGGGACCACGGTGTTGTAGGCGCGGCCCAGGCGCGTGATCGAGTCGAGCAGGATCACCACATCCTTCTTGTGTTCCACGAGGCGCTTGGCCTTTTCGATCACCATTTCGGCGACCTGGACGTGGCGCTGCGCGGGTTCGTCGAAGGTGGAGGAGACGACTTCACCCTTCACGCTGCGCTGCATGTCGGTGACTTCTTCCGGGCGCTCGTCGATCAGCAGGACGATCAGGAAGACTTCGGGGTGATTGTCGGTGATCGCCTTGGCGATATTCTGGAGCAGAACCGTCTTGCCCGTGCGCGGCGGCGCGACGATCAGCGCGCGCTGGCCCTTGCCCTGCGGCGAAACGATGTCGATGACGCGGGCCGATTTGTCCTTGACCGTCGGGTCGAGCGTATCGAGCGTCAGCTTCTGCGTCGGATAGAGCGGCGTCAGATTGTCGAAATTGACGCGGTGCCGGACCACTTCGGGATCGTCGAAATTGACGGAGATCAGCTTGGTCAGGGCGAAATAACGCTCGCCATCCTTGGGCGCGCGGATTTCCCCTTCCACCGTATCGCCGGTGCGCAGGCCGAATTTGCGGACCTGATTGGGCGAGACATAGATGTCGTCGGGACCGGCGAGGAAATTCGCTTCGGGTGAGCGCAGGAAGCCAAAGCCGTCGGGCAGCACCTCTATCGTGCCCTCGCCCATGATCTGCTCGCCATTATCGGCCTCGACCTTGAGGATCGCGAACATCAAATCCTGCTTGCGCAGGGTCGATGCGCCTTCGACGCCCAGTTCCTCCGCCATGGTCACGAGGCCAGCAGGCGCTTTTTTCTTGAGATCCTTAAGGTGCATTCGCGTGGAGTCCGATGGAATGAGAGAGTTGGAAACGGAAATGGGGAAGTGACGCCCGGCCAAGCCTCGGGAGAAACCCGCGCCGGACGGGCGGGATAGAATGTCTGGCGTTTAGCCATCCGACCCTAGCCAAGTCAAGGCGGCTCAATGGTGCGCATGGATGGAAATTGCCGATATGCGCCCTGCCGCGAATGAAACGGGATGGGCGGAACAGCATGGCCCATGCTATACAGGAATAAAATAAGGAGGACCGAGGAGATGGGACGCCTGCGCGCCGCCCTGTGCATCGCTATCGCGATCATCAGCCCTCCCCTGGCCGCGCAAAACGCCGCGCTCGACCCCGACGATCCGCCCGCTGTCGTCCGCACCGTTCCCACGCCCGACGCCCGCGTCACCATTCCCATCCATATCGATGGCAAGGGACCGTGGAACTTCATCGTGGATACAGGATCGCAGCGCACCGTCATTTCGCGCGAGCTGGCCGAGAGGCTGGCGCTGCCGGTCCGCCGTCAGGTCACGATCGTCAGCATGACCAATCGGGCCGAAGCGCATACGGTCGATGTGCCGAAACTGGGCTTCGGCAAGACGATCGTGGACGATATCGAAGCGCCGGTGCTGGAGGGCGAGCATCTGGGCGCGCCGGGGCTGCTGGGGCTGGATGGGCTGCATGCCAAACGCCTGCTGCTCAATTTCCGGACCGGCCGGATGGAGATCAGCACCAGCAGGCGGGCTCCGCGCGATCCCCAAGCGATCATCGTGGAAGCGCGGCGGCGCAAGGGTCAGCTGATCCTGCTCGATTCCGACGTCAACGGGATGAAGGTCAATATCATCCTCGACACCGGCACGTCGATCAGCGTCGGCAATATGGCGTTGATGACCAAGCTGGTGCGCAGGAAGAAGGCTCCGCCGCTGAGCCTGGTGACGCTGACCAGCGTGACGGGCGAAACGCTGGCCGGTCAGTTGGGGCTGATCGATCAGGTGCGGATGGGCCGGGTCACGCTGAAGGACATACCCGTGATGTTCGCCGATGCGGAGCCCTTTGCCGAGCTGGAGCTTCTCGACAAGCCCGCGCTGCTGCTCGGCATCAATGCGCTCAAGGGGTTCGACCGGGTGGCCATTGATTTCGGGCGGGGGAAGGTGGACTTCCTCCTGCCCGATACCGGCTTGCTGGAGCGGACGCGCTTTGCCGCTTCGCCCAAGGCGATCGGCTAGGGCCTGTTCCGATCAGGCTGAATCAGAACATGCCCTAACGCTGTTGTTGTGGCTGCCGATTGCGCCCCAGCACATTGTCGATCCATTGCTGGTCGAGACGCGGCGGCTGCGGGCGGTCGGCGGGATTGGGCGCGGCGTCCGTCCCTTCATCCTCGCTCTGCTGGCGGTCTTCGCCTTGTTGCTGCTGGCCGCGCTCGATCGGCAGACCGTTTTCATCGACCATCATGTCCCCATCCGTTCCGCTGTCGGGCTGGCCATAATAAGCTTCCTCATCCGGTTCCAGCTGCCATTCGGGCAGCGTAACCTGCGTCTCGAACTGCTCGACCGGACGGTTGGCGACGGCGACCTTCATATAATCGGCAAAGGCATGGGCCGGCGCCCGGCCGCCCTGTAGCACGCCGACGGCATGCGCATCGTCGCGGCCCATCCAGACGCCAGTGGTGACGCCGCTGGAAAAGCCCAGAAACCAGCCATCCTTGTTGCTGCTGGTGGTGCCCGTCTTGCCTGCCACCGGGCGATCGATCTGCGCCGTCCTGCCGGTGCCGGTGCTGACGGCGGTCTGCATGAGATCGGTCATGCCCGCCGCGACCCAGGGGGCGACCAGCACGCGGCTGGTGTCGTCCTGATGTTCATAGAGGATGCGGCCGTCCGCGGTCGTGACCTTGGTGATGCCATAGGGGGTCACCGCCACGCCCTTGCGCGCGATCGAGGCGAAAGCGCGGGTCATGTCGATCAACCGCACGTCGGACGTGCCCAGCACCATCGAGGGGTGGGTGTTGATCGGCGTGGTGATGCCAAAGCGCCGGGCCATGTCGGCCACGGTCGGAAAGCCGACCTCTACCCCCAGCTTCGCCGCCACGGTGTTGACCGAATAGGCAAAGGCGGTGCGGATATCGATGTCGCCGGAGAAGCGGCCGTTGCTGTTGCGCGGCTTCCAACCGTTGATGTCGACCGCGCTGTCGGTGACGCCGGTATCGGGCGTGTAGCCGGCCTCCAGCGCCGCCATATAGACGAAGATCTTCCACGAGGAACCCGGCTGGCGGGTGGCCGTGGTGGCGCGATTATAGTTGGACGAGACGTAGTCAAGGCCGCCAACCATCGCGCGCACGGCGCCGTCGCGGTCGAGCGACACCAAAGCGCCCTGCGTGCCCTTCGGCACATTGGCCTGGATCGCGGCGGTCGCCGCCTTCTGCATGCCAAGGTCGATGGTGGTATAGACTTCCAGCGGCTCGTTCGGTTCATCGACCAGCGTGTCGAGCTGCGGCAGCGCCCAGTCGGTGAAATAGCGGACGCTGTTCTGCGGCGGCTCGGGGGCCATCTTCACGTCCTGAAGATGGGCCTCGGCGCGCTCGGCGGCGCTGATCTTGCCATTTTCCTCCATCAGTTCCAGCACCACGCCCGCCCGGCCGATCGCCGCATCGGCATCGGCGGTGGGGGAGTAACTGGACGGCGCCTTCACCAGACCTGCGATGATCGCGGATTCGGGCAGGTCGAGACTGGTGGCGGGATGGCCGAAGAATTTGCGGCTGGCGGCGTCAATGCCATAGGCGCCGCCGCCGAAATAAACCTTGTTGAGGTATAGTTCGAGGATCTGCCGCTTGGAGAATTTGCGCTCCAGCGCCAACGCCAGCACCATTTCCCGGACCTTGCGGCCCCAGCTATAGCTGTTGTTGAGGAATATGTTGCGCGTCACCTGCTGGGTGATGGTGGAGGCGCCCTGCCAGCGGCGGCCGCTGCCGCGACGCTCCATCGCCACCCAGGCGGCGCGCGCCATGCCGATCGGGTCGACGCCTGGGTGAAGATAATAGCGCTTGTCCTCGGTCGAGATCATCGCATCGACCATGACGGTCGGAATCTGGCCGTAGCTCAGCCAACGGCCAAAGCTTGGCCCCAGCGAGACGATGACGCTGCCGTCCGCCGCATGCACGCGGATCATCTGCCCATTGGGCGAGGATTTAAGCGATTCATAATCGGGCAGCGACTGATAGGCGATCACCACCGCCACCGCGACCGCGACCGCCGCGCTCAAAAAGCCGAGAAGACCAATTTTCAGGCCCCGTATCAGCCACTTCTTCACCTTGCCCTGCGGTTCGCTGCTCGATCGTGCCATGGTTCGCCCGGATATGCGCTAAACAGGAAGGCGGCCAGTGGAAAAGCCGTGCAGGCCGCACAGAACTCTTGATTGCTCAAGAGAAGCGACGCTTTACTGGCGATGAACGATTATTCAACGTCGTCGCGTGGGCTGAAATCCAGCGACGCGCTGTTCATGCAATAGCGCAGGCCGTTGAGGCCCGGTCCGTCCGGGAAGACATGGCCCAGATGCCCGTCGCATTTCGCACAGCGGACTTCGGTACGGATCATGCCGTGGCTGTTGTCGCGGATTTCATCGACGGCATCGATGTCGACCGGCGCGGTGAAGCTGGGCCAGCCCGATCCGCTGTCATATTTTTCCTCGGCATCGAACAGCTCCGCGCCGCAGCCCGCGCAATAATAGACGCCATCGGCCTTGTTGCTGTTATATTTTCCGGTGAACGCCCGCTCCGTCCCCCCTTCGCGCAGGATATGATATTGGTCGGGGGAAAGGCGCTCGCGCCATTCGGCGTCGGTCAGGTTGAGCTTGTCCATGCGCGGCAATATGGCGACGGCAGGACGTCCGATCAAGCGCTTAGGCCTGGCGTTCGCGCGCGGCCTGACGGGCGATGGCCAGCAGTTCATGACGCACCATCAGGTCGCCCAATCCCCTGCCCGACCGACTGGCGCGCTCGGCCTGAGCCAGCCGCTGGATGACGCGGGCGATACCCGGCGCGTCCCAGATGCGGACCTGTCGGGTGACGACGCCCTTTTCCTTCCAGAAGACCGCCTTGCCTGCCGCGTCGACGGCGCCCTCCAACCGGCCACTCCCGTCGAAATCGGCGCGGATATTGGCGAGCAGCATGGCGCGGGTCAGCAGCGGGCGCAGCACCGCTGCCATCGCGGTTCCGGCTTCGGCCAGGCGCCCCAGTTCGCGATGCATGCCCCGCAGATCGCCGCCCAGGACCGCGTTCACCAGCGGCGCGGCATCGGAATCGGGATTGTCGGCCGATAGCGCGTCCAGCGCTTCCTCGGTCGCCTCTCGCGGCCGATCAGGCGCGGCGTCGAGATAGAGGATCAGCTTCTCCACCTCGCCTGCCATCAGCGTGCGGTCGCCATTGGTAAGGTCGGCAATGCGGCGGCCAAGGTCCGACGAGAGACGCAGCCCCCCTTCCCGCGCAATGGCGATGGCGATCTGCTCCGCCTCCCGCGCGTCGGGCTGGTAGGAGGCGAAGGCCATGGTCTGTTTGTGATCGAGGGCGAGCTTGAGCAGTTTCGATGTGCCCTTGAGCGCGCCGGCGATGGCAATGACGGGATTGCCCGCCACTTCGGCCTCCAGCAGAGCGGTCAGTGCGGGGAGCGATTCCTCGCCCATGCCGTTGACGCGAATCCAGCGCTTGTCCCCGAACATGGAGAAGGACGCCGCCTCATCCGCCAGCCGCGCCGGATCGTCGCGCAGGGTGGTGGTGTCGAGATCGATCCGTTCCGCTTCCGGCCCCATGGCACGCTCCAGCCGCTTCGCCAGCGTCGTGCTGCCCGCCTCATCGGGGCCATAGAGCAGGAAGAAGCGGCAGTCGGCGGACGGCGCGTCGAGCGCCTTCTCGATCTGACCGCGACTGGCCTTCAACGGGCTTTGTCCGGGGTGGCAAAGCGGGCGAGCCGGGCGATGATCTGATCGGCAATGGTCTGCGACAGCCGTTCGAGCGCGGTATCTTCCGCCGCGATGGTCGCATATTCGCTGGAGACGACGTCGATGCCGACATCCGATCCGGCCGTATCGTCAAGAATCTGCGCGCCGGTGGTGGAATCGATCAGCTGATAGCGCGCCCGGAGAGTGCGCCGTTCGCGGGTGACAGCGGCGTCCGAGCGCAAACCGAAGCCGCTGATATTGTCGTCCAGCTTCACCACCAGCTTGTAGCCGGGCCCTGTGCCGCTCATCGCCGCCAGCCGGTCGTTGAGCGCGTTGCGCACCAGCCAGCCGCCCTTGCCCTCGATCGGCTGCACCTCGACACGCCCCAGCGCCTGCGCGACCGCGCCATGGCTCCCCCCGCTATAGACCGGGCGAAGCCCGCAGGCGGAGAGCAGGACGGTAAGGCCGAGCAGGGGCAAAATGCGCTTCATGATATGACCTTAGCCGTTTGCGTTCAGATGACCAAGTTCACCAGACGATCCGGCACCACGATCACCTTCTTCGGCGTGGCGCCATCCAGCGTACGCACCACATTGGGCGCGGCGAGGGCCAGCTTTTCCAGCTCATCCCTGGCCGTGCCCTTGGGTACGGTGATGGTGTCGCGCAGCTTGCCCATCACCTGACAGGCAATGGTCACCTCATCCTCGACCAGCAGCGCCGGATCGACAGCGGGCCAAGCGGCGTCGGCGATCAATCCCTGTTCGCCCATGTCCGCCCAGGCTTCTTCGGCCAGATGCGGCGTCATCGGCGCGACCAGCAGCGCCAGCGCCCGGATCGCCGCGCTGCGGCTGGCCGAGGGCTTCGCCTTTTCGACCGTATTGGTCAGTTCGTAGATCTTCGCCACCGCCTTGTTGAAGGACAGGGCTTCGATATCCCTGGCGACACCGTCGATGGTCTGGTGCAGCTTGCGGTCGAGCGTCCTGTCCTGACCCTCAGCGGCCTTGTCGGCTTCCCCGAACAGCCTCCACAGGCGATTGACGAAGCGCCAGGAGCCTTCGATGCCCGCTTCCGTCCAGGGCAGGTCGCGCTCCGGCGGGCTGTCAGACAGCATGAACCAGCGTACCGCGTCCGCGCCATATTGGGCGATGATGTCATCGGGATCGACGACATTCTTCTTGGACTTGGACATTTTCTCGACGCGGCCGACCGTCACCGGCGCGCCGGTTTCGAGCATGACGATGCTGTCGCCCTGCCTCTCCACATCCTGCGGGGCGAGCCAGGCGCCTTCGGGCGATTTATAGGTTTCGTGCGTCACCATGCCCTGGGTGAATAGGCCGGTGAATGGTTCGGCAAAGCCGATCTGCCCCATATGCTGAAGCGCGCGGGTCCAGAAGCGGGCATAGAGCAGATGCAGGATCGCATGTTCCACGCCGCCGATATATTGGCCGACCGGCAGCCATTTCTCGACCGTCTCGCGATCGAAGGGCTTGTCCTTGGGCTGGCTGGCGAAGCGGATGAAATACCAGCTTGAATCCGTGAAAGTATCCAGCGTGTCCGTCTCGCGCCGCGCCGCCTTGCCGCATTTCGGGCAGTCGACATGCTTCCAGCTCGGATGGCGATCGAGCGGATTGCCGGGAATGTCGAAGCTGACATCCTCCGGCAGCACGACCGGCAGCTGGTCCTTGGGCACGCCCACCGGGCCGCAATCCTCGCAATGGATGACCGGGATCGGGGTGCCCCAATAGCGCTGACGCGACACGCCCCAGTCGCGCAGGCGGAAGACGGTGGTGCCGGTACCCCAGCCCCCCTCTTCGGCGCGGCGGATGACTTCCGCCTTCGCATCCTCGACGGCGAGGCCATTCAGGAAATCGGAATTCACCAGCTTGCCGGGGCCGACATAGGCCTCCTCACCGATACTCCTGGTTTCGTCACCCTCGGCAGCGACGACACGCTCCACGGCAAGCATATATTTGCGGGCGAAGTCGAGGTCGCGCTGGTCATGGCCCGGAACCGCCATGACGGCGCCGGTGCCATAATCCATCAGCACAAAATTCGCGACGAACAGCGGCAGCTTGGCGCCGGTGAAGGGATGGATCACCGACAGGCCGGTGTCATAGCCCTTCTTTTCCTGCGTCTCGATCTCGGCCGCAGCGGTGCCGGTCTGCCGGCATTCATCGGCAAAGGCATGCAGCGCCGCGTCCTTTTCGGCCAGCGCCAGCGCGATCGGATGATCCGCAGCGATCGCCGCGAAACTCGCGCCGAAAACCGTGTCCGGACGGGTGGAGAAGACCTCCAGCTCATCGATATCCCCGACCGGCGCGTCCAGCTTGAAGCGGAATTGCAGGCCGACCGACTTGCCGATCCAATTCTCCTGCATCAGCCGGACCTTCTCGGGCCACTGGTCGAGCGTCTTGAGGCCCGCCAACAGATCGTCCGCGAATTGCGTGATCTTGAGGAACCATTGGCTCAATTTCCGCTTCTCGACCGGCGCGCCGGAACGCCAGCCCTTGCCGTCGATCACCTGCTCATTGGCAAGCACGGTCATGTCGACCGGGTCCCAGTTGACCGCCGATTCCTTGCGATAGACCAGACCCGCTTCCAGCATGTCGAGGAACAGCGCCTGCTCATGGCCATAATAGTCGGGATGGCAGGTCGCCAGTTCCCGGCTCCAGTCCAGCGCGAAGCCCAGTTTCTTGAGCTGCGCCTTCATATTGCCGATGTTCTCATAGGTCCATTTGCCGGGATGGACCTTCTTTTCCATCGCGGCATTTTCGGCCGGCATGCCGAAGGCGTCCCAACCCATCGGATGCAGCACTTCATGCCCGGTCATCCGGCGGAAGCGCGCCAGCACGTCGCCCATCGAGTAATTGCGCACATGGCCGATATGGATGCGCCCGGAGGGGTAAGGGAACATCTCCAGCACATAGGACCGTGGCTTGTCGCTCGTGTCCGACGCCTTGAACGTCTGCTTCTCGTCCCAGGCGGCCTGCCAGCGGGCGTCGGCCTCAAGCGGGTTGAAGCGCCTTTGCATGGAATCGGTCCTCAAAATGCATTCGGGCTGAGCTTTGTCCAAGCCCAGCCCCGTGGTTCAAAATAAGCGACGGAAAAAGGGCTTAGCCGGCAATCGCCATGCGGCGCAGGTCGCGGGCCTTGGTGAGGATGATCTCTTCCAGCTTCTGCACGGTCGCGGCCTGCACCGGCGCGTCGACCCACTGGCCGTTCTGGCTGATCTGGCGGCTGGCGGCCACGCGCAGGGCGTCGGCGCGCAAATCCTGGTCGAGGATAGAAACGGTCAGTTTCATACGCTCATTGGGGCTGTTCGGGTTCGCATACCAGTCAGTGACGATCACGCCGCCGTTGGAATCCGTCTGCACCATCGGCATGAAGGACAGGGTATCCAGCGTCGCGCGCCATAGATAGGCGTTGACGCCGATCGTCGTCACCTTCGACGCGGCCAGATCCGCCTTGGGACGGTCCTTGGCGCCACCTCCGCAGGCGGCGAGCGGCAGAAGCGCAGCCAGCAGCAGACCGGCGGAAAGAGGCGTGGAAAGGCGGCGGACCATCATGACTGTCCCATCAAACAAGAAAAACGCCCCGCTTCTATAGAGAAGCCGCGCCAATCGGCAAGGGGGAGTCGGGTGCCCGCGCCATCCCTCCCCTCACGCTTCGTCGCGGGAGCGAACGAGTCCTGTGTGTTCCGTGCAACAGCTCGGACAAAAAACTGGTAGCGCTCTACCAATTCCAGAGCCTTGCGTATATGAAGAAGCCTAGAAAAGTAGTCGGTGGGGAAGAGATTCGTATCATGCGTCTGAAGAGGGGACATATCGCATTGGCAGGCTCGGCGGTTGCCGTGGCCGGCTTCATGCTGTCTCCCGCATTCGGCGCCGCGACCGATCTCGTCCACATGCGCGCCGAAACGCCGGTGTCGCTGGGTGCCCTGGGCAGCATTTCCTCCTTCACTCCGACGACCAAGGACCCACGTCTGGCCGCGGCCTATGCGAAGATCGCCGCCTCCGCGAGTCGTCAGAATTTCCGGTTCACGCCCACCAGCGGTTCGCTGAGCGGTCAGCGCTCGGTCACGGTCATGGTGCGCGCCGCCGATCTGAACGATCGGGTGGCCGTCAGCCGGACGCTCGATCCGGTGAATATCGCGCCGGTCGCCTTCAGCCTCAACAGCGCACATAACTGGCGCAAGTTCGCCCTGCCCGAAGCGGTGGGCCGCAAGGAACTGGACCCGGTTTCGGTCGAACCGATCGCGGGCGCGAGGAATTTCTCGCTGGATCAGGGCCACAAGGACCGCTTCAGCACGAAGGTCCTGATCGAAAGCCGCCGCGAACCGGCCGCGACGATCCGCAACCCCAGCGCGGACAAGGATTATTCGCTGGATCTGGCCAGTTCCTATTCGCTGACGCGCAATCTGAACGTCACGGCGGGCGTGCGCTATAATAACAGCTTTGCTGGCCGCCTGACCCCGATGACCGACGACCGGCAGGATGCCCAGGCCGTCTATCTGGGCACGATCTTCAAGTTCTAAAGGCGGAGCCATTTAGGGTTCCTGCAGGCTGGCTTCGCATCTTCGCTGCGCCGGAGCTGTGAGTCTTTTTTCGGCCATTTGTAGCCGTTCAACAGTTCGTCATTCCCGCGAAAGCGGGAACCCATCTCCCAACCTTGCATCAGGCAGTTCGCTCAGGAGATGGGTCCCCGCTTTCGCGGGGATGACGGATAAGCGGACCGTCCGACATCCACCCAAGCGTCACCCCTGGACCGACAAGCCATCAATCGCCGCCCAGCCTGACGCCCCTATACCCTTCAACATCGCCCGATGTGCCACACGCACACCGCCCAAAGCCATCACCGGCACATCGGATAGCCGCGCCAGATTCGCGAATCGCACCTTCCCCAAGGGAAACGCACCGGGATGCGATCGCGTCGAAAAAAGCGGCGATAGAAAGACCAGATCGGCCCCATCCCGCAACGCCGCCAGCATTTCCCGCTCATCATGTACCGGCATGCTGTGAAGCAGCGCCTTCCCCGCAACACGGCTGTCACGCCCATGCCAGCCGTCGGCACCCCACCCCTGCGCCTGCGACGCCGTGCCCCCCAGCATCAATACCAACCGTCGTGATCGCGCGACCCGCGCAACCTGATCGAACAATGCCCGTCGCTTCCGCCGGGACGTGCGGTAATGCCGAAACACCACCCCTGCCTTTCCCACAGGCAACCGCGCAACCGCCGCCAGCAAAGCCGCCTCCCCAACGCGTTCGTCGGTCATCAACCAGATCATCGGCAGTTTTTTGCGGTGGCGGCGTTGCATGACCCTCGCCTATAGCAGCCGCCATGACGACCGAAAGCATCGAAGCCGCAGAACGGCTCACCCATGTGCGCGCCGCCATGGGTCGCGCCGCCCGCCTCACCGGCCGCGCTGCCGACGACATCAACCTGATCGCCGTGTCCAAGACGCAGGCCATGGATGCCATCCGCCCGCTGATCGAGGCGGGTCAGCGCGTCTTCGGCGAAAACCGCGTGCAGGAAGCGCAGGGCAAATGGCCTGCCTTGCGCGAAGACTCCCCTGCTCTGGTCCTGCATCTGGTGGGGCAGCTCCAGTCGAACAAGGCAGCGGATGCGGTCGCGCTGTTCGACATCATTCATTCGCTCGACCGACCATCGCTGCTGACCGCACTCGCCAAGGCCATGGATGCGGCGGACAAGCGGGTTCCCTGCTTCCTTCAGGTCAATATCGGCGCGGAGCCGCAAAAGGGCGGATGTCCGATTGCCGAGGTTCCCGCCCTCATCCGCGCGGCACGGGATGCGGACATTCCGCTGCTCGGCCTGATGTGCGTGCCGCCGGAAGGGATCGAACCCGCGCCCTTTTTCGCGTTATTGGCGAAAATGGCGCGCGAGGAAGGCCTTACGCGCCTTTCCATGGGCATGTCCGGTGATTTCGAAACCGCGATCATGCTGGGCGCGACGGATATCCGCGTCGGCACCGCCCTGTTTGGAGAAAGACCATCTGCCGCTCGCCCTGTCCCGGCGAGCGGCAGGGGCATGATCAGAAACTCCCGCGCAGAGTGATGCCGTAAGTACGCGGATCAGCCAGATAGGCCGAGATCAGCTGGTTCGCCATCGGCGCGCCCAGTGCGAACTGACCGGTGGTGGAGGTCGACGGGCTGCTCGACTGGAGCGGGCTGCTGAACGCGACCTGGGTATAGTCCTGATTGAAGATATTCTGACCCCAGAATTCCACCGCCCAGCGCTGCTGCGGCCCGCGGACGCCGACGCGGGCATTGAACACCGCATAACCGTCCTGCCGCTTCTCCGGGAACAGATCGGACCCGGTATTGAAGTCGCTGCTCATGCGCCCGTCAATATAGAAGAGTGCCGACAGGCCACCGGTGCCAAGGCTGGGCGTCCAGGATGCACTCATCGTCGTCACCACTTCGGGTGCCTGCGAGTTGATCGATCCAGGCAGCAGGAACAGCGCCGGGTCGAGCGGCACCGCGCCATTGCTGCTGCCGACCAGCCTGTTGGCGAACTTGGCGCGGGCATAGGTGAAGCCACCGGCGAAGCGGACGTTGCGCGCCGGGGTTGCCGACAATTCCAGCTCCACGCCCTGGCTGATCAGGCCCGGACCGACATCGCCGCTGGCGCAGGTCCGGCTGGCCGACAGCGCGCTGTCGCAGCCATTGATATTCTGGACCACGAAGCTGGTGCCGTTGAAGGTGTTCAGCTGGAAATTCTTGAACTCCTGCCGGAACGCGGCGATGTTCGCGCTCCATTTGGGCTGGGTGTATTTCAGGCCGATTTCAAAGGCATCGACCTTTTCCGCGGCGAAGCGCAGGCTGGTCACGTCGGCATTGGAACGCGGCGAAAACACTGCCGGGACCGGATTGAGGCCGGTCGAACCCAGCTGGAAGCGGTCCAGATTATAGCCGCCCGCCTTATAGCCCTTCGAATAGCTGCCATAGACCAGCAATTCCTCGACCGGTTTCCACGACAGGACGGCGGTGCCCGAAAATTCGCCATTGCTGGTCTTGTCGTTAAGGTTGAGCGCGTTCAACCCGGTCGAACCATTGCCCAGACAGCCCAACGTCAAAATGCCGCCCGCCAGCGCCGCCGCGCTGCCCAGCTGCGCATTGGTCGCGAGTGCCGGCAGGCTGGACGCCTGAAGCGCTGCGCAGGTCGCATTGTTGTTGTTTAAATCGGCTGAGAAGCGCTTGCTTTCATGGGTGTAGCGCAGGCCCAGAGTCAGATCGAGCTGCCTGGTGATGTGAATGATATTGTGCGTGAACAACGCCCAATTCTCGCTCTTCTGATGATAGAGCGAGGCAAGGTCACCGGTTCCCGAAGGAATGGCCGCCAATGCGCGCAGACCATTGCCAAGGCCGGTGGAGATGGCGCCCGCCTGCAAGGCCGGAAGCCCGGCGCCAATCAAGCCCGCATTGAGCTGCGCCTGCGTGCCATTGATGAACAGCTGCGTCGCCGCAGGGTTGCTGCCGCAGGCGGCCAACTGCGCGGCGGTCAGGTTGCTGTTGGCGCTGGCGCCCGCCATCAGGCGGCAGGCCGCAAAGCGGCCATAATCCGCGCCGAAGACGATATTATCCTCCAGCGTCAGCTTCTCATGGGCGTAATAGCCGCCGATCAGCCAGTCGAGCACCTCGCCAAAGGCGGACCCTTGCGCTCGCAATTCCTGGGTGAAGGTCCTGAACTGGCGATAGGTGTTGGGATCGCGATAGAGCAGGTCCGCGCCGCTATAGTCATAATCGCCATAATCCTGGCTCTTATAATCGCGATAGGCGGTGATGCTGGTCAGCTTGGCACCGCCCAGATCATAGCTTATCTCCCCTGAGACGCCCCAATCCTTGAGCTTGCTCACATAGTTGCGGCCCGGCGTGATGGTGAGGTTGCGGTCATAGGGATCGGCGGCGAACACGCTGCCCTGCCCTGCCAATATGGCCGCAATGCGGTTGAAAGGAGCGGTGCTATAGCCGCCGCCAGCCAGTGGCCGCCGCTCGCGCGTTTCGATATAGGCCGCGCCGCAACAGCTTTCATCCCGGTTGGTGTAATCCCCGATCAGGCGGATGGAGAGCGCGTCATTGGGTTCGAACAGAGCCTGCCCGCGCAGGAAATAGCGGTCGCGGTCATTGGTATCCCCGACCTTCTGGCCCGCCGCATTCACCAGATCGTAGAAGCCGTCGCGCTTCGACCAGACACCGTCCAGGCTGAGCGCAAGGCTGTCGGTGACCGGTCCCGTGATGCGGCCGGCCAGACGCCAGTAATCATAATTGCCGTAAGTGACTTCGGCCTTGCCGGCGAGCTTGAATTCCGGCGCCTTGCTGATGATGTTGATGAGGCCCGCCGATGCATTGCGGCCGAACAGAGTGCCCTGCGGCCCGCGCAGCACCTCGACCCGCTCGATCTCGCCCAGTTCGTTGAGCCCGGCGCCGGTACGCGAACGGTAGACCCCGTCGATGAACACCGCGACCGAGCTTTCCAGGCCCGGATTGTCGCCCACCGTGCCGATGCCGCGAATACGCGCGGAGGCATTCGCTTCCGTGCCTGTCGAAGACAGCAGCAGCGAAGGCGCCAGCTGGTTGAGCGACCGGATGTCGGTGGCGCCGCTATTCTGCATTGCCTGCGCGGTCACCGCGGACACGGCGATCGGAACGTCCGACAAGGGACTGGCGCGCCGGGTGGCGGTGACGATGATGTTGACACTATCCGGATCGACGGCCGCGCTGCCCTGCTGCGCCCATGCGACCGGAACGCTGCTGCCCAATGCGACTGCACCGGCAGAAATCAGCCAAAGGCTCTTTTTTTGCATGATGATGCTCCCTCTCCTCACCCTGCGCGACTTTTCCGACGCGTCGATCTGGTTTCCAAACTATGCTGATGCGTTAAGCCGAAGGCAAGATAGCCCTGATTTTCTCGGTTCTTAACTGCGCGACCTGATATGATTCTCATAAGCTGTTGCTTAGCGGCAACAGCTTAAATTCCGGTTTCCGCTACGACGGCGCGGGTGCGAGCCAATAGGTAGGAGGTCGTCGCAAGAGCCGCCGGGAAGGGAGAGCGCGCCTAATTAAGCGGAAATCGCAGCAAACGGTCGGCCACCGGCACCAGAGCGGACGCCCCCGGCCCCATGACCCGGCGAATCTCTCCGTGACCGGCATCCAGCCCGCCCGTCAGCGCTCCCAAAGCAGGAAGGATGAGTTTGGTCGGAGATCCCACGAAGCAACGGCGGGATACATGCCGGCCGCGCAGCGACAGGCGCAATTTGGGGTGGAAATGCCCCGATATTTCCGGTCTGGAATCAGCCGGATCAGCTTCATGCCGCAGCCAGATGCCATCAACCTGCATATCCCTGCATCGCCGTCCGCCGGGCATTTCCGCCATGCCCCCGTCATGATTG
Organism: Sphingobium sp.; assembly: GCF_032153725.1. Classification (GTDB taxonomy): domain Bacteria; phylum Pseudomonadota; class Alphaproteobacteria; order Sphingomonadales; family Sphingomonadaceae; genus Sphingobium. The sequence continues at coordinate 16,331 of NZ_JALDYQ010000009.1, forward strand.
CCGGTGATCCACACCCAATCCAGCCGATCGGTCAGCGCCACCAGGCGATCCCGCGCCCGATGATCCAGGCGCGCCGCGCCATCCGCATCATGGAAGCTGTCTCCCAGGGACCAGACCGCTCGCGCGCCGGTCCGTTCGACCAGAAGTTCGATCAGATCCAGGGTCGCCCGACTGTCATGAGGCGGCAGAAACTGTCCGAAACGCGCGAACCAGCTTGCTTTTTCAAAATGCAGGTCGGCCACCAGCAACGCCCCGCGCGCCGGCCAGAACAGCGCCGCCTCCGGCAATGCCAGAAATTCGTGACCTGCGAACGAAAGGGGAACCATGGCCCGGCTATGCGCGCTTGTCCCCCGGCTTTCAAGAGGGCGGCGAAGCGGCTATGGGCGACCCATGGATTCCGCCTTCACGCCAGCCTTTACGCCCGCCTTCACGATCGCCGCGCTCTACCGCTTCGCCCGCTTCTCCGATCCGGAGGCGATCGCGGCCCATTTGCGGACGCTCTGCGCCGATCTCCAGACCTGCGGCACGCTGATCGTGGCTGGCGAAGGCATTAACGGCACCGTTGCCGGGTCCGAAATGGCGATCGACAGGCTGGTGGCGCATATCCGCGCGCTCCCCGGCTGCGCCGATCTCGACGTCAAATATGCCTGCGCCGACGAAGCGCCCTTCGCCCGGATGAAGGTGAAGGTGAAGGCGGAGATCGTGACTCTGGGCGCGGGCGATCTCGACCCGGCGAACCAGGCCGGCGCCTATCTCGATCCCGCAGACTGGAACGAACTGATCGCTGATCCCGACACGGTGATCATCGACACGCGCAATGCCTATGAAGTCTCGGTCGGCAGCTTCCGGGGCGCGATCGATCCGGGCACGCGATCCTTCCGCGATTTTCCCGCCTGGTTTGACGGTTTTGCCGAAAAACTGCGCGACGAAGGGCGCACTCCACGCATCGCCATGTTCTGCACCGGCGGGATACGTTGCGAAAAATCGACCGCGCTGGTCCGTTCACGCGGCTTTGACGATGTCTATCATCTGCGCGGCGGCATCCTGCGCTATCTGGAGGAAATGCCCGAAACCGACAGCCGCTGGCAGGGCGATTGCTATGTTTTCGACGAACGGGTGGCCGTGAGCCATGGGCTGAAACCCGGCGATTACCTCACCTGCCGCGGCTGTGGCCTGCCCCATCCCCGCAATGCCGCGCACGATTGCGCGGCAGAGGCATCGGGCGCCTGGCCGCATAGAGGCGGTTAAACCGGCGTTTCGACCAGTTCCGCTATTTCGAACGCATAGCTTTTCCAGCCCCGCATCCGCGAGCCCTCCACCGCTGCGACCCGCTTCTTCTTCGCTTCGGCCAGCGAACGCGCATGACCCCAGAAAACCTCGGTCCTGCCATTTTCCAGTTCAGCGACGATGCGCCAATAATGGGTGAAGGGGTCCGCCGTCGGCCCGATCGTCTTCACATAGCCATCGGGCATGGTGGCCGTCAGATAGCGCTTCTTCCTCGCCATTTCTCAGCCTGTGAAGCGATGGAGCGCCGATCCATGGGCGCGCAGCCATGCCCGCGCCGGTCGAGGGTCTTCGCCCAGTATCAGCTTGTGCGCCGCGTGAAAGGCCGGGCTATGATCCATATGGAGCAGATGCGCCAGCTCATGCGCCACCGTCGCCCGGCGCACCTCCGGCGGGCAGAGGATCAGCCGCCAGCTGTAGCGGATCGCGCCGCTGGAAGCACAGCTCGCCCAGCGGCTGCGCGGATCGCCAATACCGACCGACGCCACGATCAGCCCATTGTCCCGCGCCATTTCATGGCTTTCGGTTTCCAGCACCGCCTTCGCCCGCGCCTTGAGCCAGCGCAGCACGCGCGGCCCGACGGATTCCGCCGCGCCGCCAAGCAGCAGCCGATCGCCCTCCAGCCGGATCGTGCGGGACGCGCCCTCGACCCGGCAGATGCCCACCTCCCGCCCTTCCAGCGGGAAAACAATGCCGTCGCCCAGCGTCACCAGCGCCGGTTGCCGCGCCATTTGCGAACGGACCCAGCCTTCATGCTCCTGCGCCCAACCCAGGGCACGTTGCAGGCTGGCGCGGGTCGGCAAGGAAAGCCTGAGTTCGCCACGGGCCTGATCCAGCGACAACCGATAAGCCCTGGCTCGCGCCGACCGGCGTATCCGCACCGGAACGGCAACGCCGTCGATCAGGATTTCGGCGTCAAAGCTCTCGGTCGACAAGGTGGTTTTCCCAGTCCCCGGCATCTGCCTCGGCAATGGTCCAGCCCCGCACGGACTCCTTTGCCCGATGCACCGCCTCGCGATCGCCGCAGATCAGATAATGCCATTCCGGCAACGGCTTGCCCTCGCCGCGCAGGCGATAGGCGCAGGTGCGCGGCAACCAGCCGATCGTCTTCACCCTGGCAGGCGTCAGGCGCACGCAATCGGGCACGAACCGCCGCCGTTCCTTATAATTGGTGCATTGCCCGCTATGCCGGTCGAGCAGCCGGCAGGCGACATTGGTGGGATAGATACGCCCCGTATCCTCATCCTCGGCCTTATGCAGACAGCATTTGCCGCAACCGTCGCAAAGAGCCTCCCATTCGGCGCGGTCCAGCTTGTCGAGGGGTTTGTCCCAGAAGTCCAACCGTCACTTCACCCATTTTTCGAGGAAGGCGGTCACCTTGGCAGGCTCGCCTTCATTCTGGTCCGGTGTTCCCGGATCATCCACCGGCACCAGCGCGACCGGCGCGCCATCAGTGCCGAAGAGATAGGGCGTGCGGCTGTGGCTGACCAGATAATCGCTCGCGCCCTTCGTCTCTTCCCTGTTGTAGAGCACGACGAAATCCTTTGCCACCCTGGCGATCTCGTCAACCGTGCCGGTGAGGCCGATCAGCCGGGGATGGAAGGCCGCGACATAGGTTTTCAGCACCGCCGGCCTATCCCGCTCCGGATCGACGCTGATGAAGATGGGCTGGACCTTCGCGGCCAAAGCGGGCTGATCCTTCTCGAACTTCGAAAAGCCCTGCATGATCCGCTGCAAATCGACCGGACAGACGTCGGGGCAATAGGTATAGCCAAAATAGACCAGCCGATATTTGCCCTTGAAATCATCCCAGCGAACCTTCTTCCCGTCCTGATCGGTCAGGGTGAAAGGCGCGCCGATGCTCGCCCCGTGCAGATCGCCCGGAACGCTCTCCTCCCCGCTTGATGCATTGCCGCCCGCCCCCATATTACAGGCCGCCAGCAGGGCGGTCAGCGGCAGGGCGAGCGAAATCAGCGCTTTGTTCATGGCGCCGCCAGCCATGCCCTGCTATGGCCCGATTTGCAAATCCCAACGGGGCTATGGACAGAATGACAGGACGTTTTTCGGCTTGGATGAACATTGGCCGTGCCGCCGTTGCACTGGCACTGCTGACGCCGGTCGCGGCGCAGGCGCAATTTTCGGACAATTATAATTTTCTGAAAGCGGTCAAGGATGCCGACGGGCAGAAAGTGACCGACCTGATCCAGAAGCCCGGCTCCACCGTCATCAACAGCCGGGACGTGACCACGGGCGACACCGCGCTGCATCTGGTCGTCGCACGGCGGGACAATACATGGCTGACCTTCCTGCTGGCCAAGGGCGCGAACCCGAACCTGACCGACAATAATGGCAACACGCCGCTGATGGACGCGGTGCAGGCCCGGTTCGAGGAAGGCGCCCGCACGCTGCTCGCCTATAATGCGCAGGTGGACAAGGCCAATGGCAGCGGCGAAACGCCCCTGATCCGGGCGGTGCAGCTGCGCGATGTCGGGCTGGTGCGGCTGCTCGTGGCACAGGGAGCCAGTGCCGACAGGCGCGATTCCATCGCGGGCATGTCGGCGCGGGATTATGCCGAGCGCGATGCGCGGACGCCAGGACTGGTGGAAGCGCTGAGCGCGGCGAAGACGACGGCCGCGCCCAAGGGGCCGGTGCAGGGACCGGTGTTCTGATTTTCGGCCACATGCCGATATCGCCTTTCGTCACCCCGGACTTGATCCGGGGTCCCGCTGTTGTTTTTCAGGCGAACGCTCAAAGGGAAGGACCCCGGATCAAGTCCGGGGCGACGAAGATCAAAAGCGTCCGTTAGCGCTAAACCTATCTCCTCACCATCCCAGCTCCGCTGCATGATCGGGGTCCGCGAGCGCCGACAGCCGCCGCGCCGCGCGTCGGGCGAAGCGCAGAGTCTCCGCCTTCCGCCGCGCCGCCGCCAAAGGCTCCATCGGCGCCGGCCGCACCAGTTCCGCATCATATTGATCCGCGACGATCAGCCCGGTTCGGCCCGGCCAGAGCGCCTCGCTCTCGAACAGCGACAGATCGAAGCCTGACGGCACCGCCCAGAAATAGCGGTCGCAATAGTCGAAATAATCCGGCCATTTCATGTCGCCCAACAAGTCGGCCCGGCTGCACTTGATCTCCACGATGGTGATGCGCCCCGCGCCATCCAGCGCCATGATATCGGCGCGACGGCCATTGGGCAGCGGCACCTCCAATATCCCGCTCATATCGTGCCGGAAGAAGAGGCGCAGCGTCCCCCGCGCCACGGCCAGAGCCGTGCCATCGGTCAGGGGCGAACAGCTGTCGGAAAGATCGGATGCCATCCATCCATCTAGAACAGGAAGGGAACAAAAAGAAAGGGCCGATTCAGGATCGCCCCGAACCAGCCCTTCTTCACGCTCTACGCGCGCCGCGCGTGTCAGCGATAGAAGATATGATTGTCGATCGCGGCGAGCTGGCGCTTGCCCCAACCCGGCGAGACGCGGCGGGCGTGGAAATAGAGCGCGCCCTCGGCCTTGCTGTCCCAGCTGTCGTCGACCGCGATCTGGGCGATGGCAACCGCTTCGCGCCAGCTTTCGCTGCCCATGCGGATCGACGGCATACCATTGCCGCGCACGAAGCTGAACTGGCCGCGCTGATAGACGACACCACAGAGGCTGTCGGCAAAACGACCTGATTTGGCGCGGTTGATGACGACGCGCGCAACGGCCAGCTGGCCTTCCAGGCTTTCGCCCTTGGATTCGAAATAGACGGCGCCGGCCAGGCACCTCATGTCGCCGGACACGTCCTCTGCCGCGCCCTGCGCGTCCACGAGGGCGGCGAGATTGTCAGCCTTCACATCGTCGCTGTCGGAAAGAGGAGCCAGCGGCTGCACGACTTCGCGCGGCGCGGCAAAAGAGACGGCGGGCTTCACGCCGGCCCGAGCTGCATTCAGCTCATTGGTCCCCGGAAGGGACAGGACCGACGGAGCCGCTTCGGAAGCGCTCGACATATCGGCCGTAGTAATCGCCGCAGTGGCGGATAAAGCAAATGCCGCGATGATCGCAGCCCTCAGACGGAAACTCATTACAGCTCAAAATCATGCGGTTCTTGGCCGGAGACGTCAAAAACCCCGATATACCGCCGTCCGGCCGCCCCCCGTCTGCGTGTTTACCGCATCCGCCCCCCATGGACGAAACCGGCAACCTGCGCGTTGAAGCGTGGGAGGCCTGTGCCCGCGCGCGGGAAATGAGTCAACGATCAACAGATCGTTTCAGCGGCGAACCGTTCCGCATCCGCGATATCAAGCTCCACGACCCACAGATCGGGGTCCGATCCGCGGCGACGCCCCAGATATTGAGCCATGGCCTCTGCACCTTTTTCCGGGTCCGGGCCGCAGCGAGTCAGTACATGGCCGCCCGCAAAGTCGGAAACGCGCTCGAACAGCCCCAGTTCCCGCCCTTTTTCAAGCGCTTGTATGAGAATCACGCCGCTGATCTCATCGCCCTTGACCAGCACGGTGGCAAATCCTCCCGCCGCGGCGCTGCGCCGTACCAGTGCATTGACCAGCATCGCGCTGGTCAGCCGGGCGTCAGCCGCCATAGCCCGGCAACGAGGAGAGGGGGAATTGCGAGCGCATGAAGGTGCCGGTGCCGCGCCCGACCTCTTCCCCATCGGCGTCGATGAGGCTGGCTTCCGCGACATAGACGCGCCGCTTGCCACTGATCCAGCGCCCCTCGGCCCGGATGCGACCGGGTCCGATCGGGCGCGTGAACAGCAGGTTGAAACTGGTGGTCAGCAGGAAACGGTCGCTGACCAGGCTGTTGGCGGCATAGAAGGCCGCATCGTCCAGCATCTTGAAATAAACGGTGCCATGTACGGCGCCCGCTGCATGGAATTGCGTCTCATCGACATCGAAATGGATGATTGATCGGCCCTCTTCCGGAATCGTCAGTTCCGATCGGAACAGCCCATTGATCGGTGCCGACCGGTAGAGATTCTCCAAGGCGCGGAAATGCGCGGCTTCCCCGCTGGGCGAGGCACCGGCTTCAGGCCCGGAATCAGGCCGCGTCACGCGCCTCGCCACCGGCGAGCAGGGCATGAAGCGCTGCGGTCGACTTGGCCCCGCGCAGGCGGACGACCTGTCCCTCATCGCGCAGATAGCGCGACACGCGGGCAAGGGTCTTCAGATGCTCGGCCCCCGAATCGATGGGCGAGAGCAGTATGAAGACGATATCGACCGGCGCCTCATCCACCGCGTCGAACGGCACCGCCGGATCGAGCAGCACGACCACGCCGCACATTTTCTGAAGATCAGGAATCTTGGCATGGGGAATCGCGACGCCACCACCGAAACCGGTGGAACCCAGCCTCTCGCGCTCCATCAGCGCTTCGGCCACCAGATTGGCGTTGAGGCCGTAAGCCTGCGCCGCCAGCGCTGCAACCTTTTGAAACAACTGTTTCTTGCCGTTCACCGAAAGGCCCGTGCCCAACGCATCCGGTGCGACGATATCGTTGAAATGAACCATGCCCAATCCCAGCCGAGCCGCGCCCAGCTTCGGAAAAAATGACGCAATGCCCGGATCTTTAAAGTCCGGCCCCATAGGCCGCCAGCCAAGCAAGGTCAACCGGCGGCCTGGGAAACGGTGTCAGCCCAGGCGCGGTTCCACCCAGCCGATGGTCCCGTCATGACGGCGATAGACCATGTTATAGGCCGACGTGCCCGCATTGACGAACAGCAGGGCGTTGGTGTTGCGCAGGTCGAGCATCATCACCGCGTCGGACACGCTGGCTTCGGGAATGTCGACCCGGGTTTCCGCTACGATCAGCGGGGCTTCGGCTGGTTCCTCCTCATCGGCGATCGAAGCGAAAATGGTATAGCCTGCCCCGTCCAGTTCATCGATGCCATAACCGTTGGTGCGATTCGCCTCCGCCGCGGCGGCCTGCGCGCCGCGATCCTTCAGGCGACGCAGATAGCGGCGCAGCTGCTTTTCGATCCGGTCTGCCGCCCCTTCAAAAGCGGGATGCGCTTCCTGCGCTTCGCCGGCCCCTTTCAGGATCAGGCCGGTCATCACATGGCAGACGATATCGCAATGAAAGGCCCCGTGCGGCGCTGGCCGGAAGGTGACCTGGGCGGAAAGGGTGCGGGAAAAATATTTCTCGGCCATGGCCTCCAGCCGGGTCCTGACATGCTCCTTGAGCGCGTTGCCCGTGTCGACCTGATGCCCGGAAACACGAATATCCATATGCCTTCTCCTTATTCTTTGCCGGACCGCCGGACAGCGATCCGGTCGGCATGGAGGCTTGAAGGCAGTCCCTTGAACGGACGGCTGATCAGGCCTCCTCAAGCCAGAGCGGCTTGTCCAGCGTCGCGACGAACGCTGCGTGCCTCTCCAGCTCCTCCGCGCTGGCCGCAAAGACACGCGCGGGACGAACAGGGCGAACCGCGACTTCAGCCGCAAGTTCCATATTTATAACGAGTTTCTCTTCCTCCTGTGCAAGACCAAGGCCGATCTGACGGCCACCGGTCAGTTCGATATAAAGCTGGGCCAGCAATTCAGCGTCGAGCAGCGCGCCATGCTTGATGCGATGACTGCGATCGATGCCATAGCGCGTGCAAAGCGCATCCAGACTGTGCTTGGCGCCGGGGTGGAGTTGCCGGGCGATGGCGACGGTGTCGATCATCCGTTCCATCGATACTTCGACCAGACCGCACAGTTTCAGTTCGTGATTGAGGAATCCAAAGTCGAAGCGCGCATTATGCGCGACCAGATGGCTGTCCTCCAGAAAGTCCAGCAATTGCTGGACTCCCGCGGAAAACAGCGGTTTGTCGCGCAGGAAACCGTCCGACAATCCGTGCACGGCCTCCGCCGCGGCAGGCATGGCGCGCTGCGGATTGTAATAAGCGTGGAAGGTACGGCCCGACGGCACCCGGTTGATGAGTTCAATGCATCCGATTTCGACGAGGCGATCGCCGGAGCCAGGGTCGAATCCCGTCGTTTCGGTGTCGAAAATAATCTCGCGCATCGCCCTCTTCAACGACTCTTGCCGACCAGTGCCGCCGACCCCCTCTTATCGGCCTGTCTTCGCGCCAAGGCAAGCGACCAGACGGCGAACCTGCAAACGTGTCTCGGCGAAAGTCGTGCCCGTATGGATGATATGGTCCGCCCGTCGCCGCTTTTCAGCATCGGGCACTTGCAGACGGACGATCTGACGGAATTTCGCCGCCGTCATGCGTGGCCGCGCCAGCACCCGCTTGCGTTGCTTCCAGGCTGGGGCGCTGACGACGATGACCCCGTCCAGCCTGCGTTCCCCGCGTCCCTCGAACAGCAGCGGAATATCCAGCACCACGAAGGCGCGGGAGCGATTCCGACGCAGGAATTCCGCTCGTGCCGCGTGCACGGCGGGATGGACGATATTTTCCAGTGCCTTGAGCTCCTGCGGATGGCCGAAGACGGCCGCGCCCAGCTTCATCCGGTCGACGCCCTGTGGGCCGGTGGTCCCCGGAAAGCGGGCCTCTATCGCGGGAAGGAGCGCCCCCCCTGGCCCCTGCAGGCGGTGCACTTCGGCATCGGCATCGAACAGCGGGACGCCTTCGCGCCGCAACATGGCGGCGACGGCGGACTTGCCCATGCCAATGGAACCGGTAAGGCCGTAGATCTTCATGCGCGTCAGGCGCCGAGCAGCAGCGCGCGCAATTCCTCATCCCGATCGCGCGGCGCCTCGGCATCGAAAAATATGTCGAAAGCCAGCGCCGCCTGCCCGATCAGCATTTCCAGCCCGTCCAGAGTCCTGAGGCCTCTTTTCCGGGCAGCGTTCAGCAGACCCGTCTCCAGCGGCGCATAGACGACATCATAGACGGTCGCCTCATCAGCCAGCGGCGTCAGATCGATGTCCAGCACCGGCTGCCCCATCATGCCCAGCGAACTGCTGTTGACCAGCAGGTCGGCGGCAGGAAGCGCGTCCGTCATGCCGATCACCCTGCCTTTCACTCCGGCACGGTCGAGCAATGCCTGCCCCTTGCCGGCATCGCGCGCCATGATGGTGATATCCGGCACGCCAAGGCTGATGAGCGCGAACAGGATCGCCCGCGCCGCACCGCCCGCGCCGACCAGCACCGCGCTTTGCCCCTTCCACCTGTCCCGCAACAGCGGCTGGAGGAAGCCGCCCGCATCGGTGTTGGTGCCGATCAGCGGCCCCCCGGTTTCGCTGGCGATGGTGTTCATCGCCCCGATCCTTGTCCGCACCCCGCCTGGATCATCGGTATAGTCCATCACCGCGATCTTGTGCGGAATGGTGACATTGCAACCCAGCCAATCCGGATCGGCCCGGCGCGCAAGGAAATAGGCCGGCAGCCCCTCCGGCGTCACATGCGTCTTCTTGTATTCCGCCTCTATTCCCAGGCAGTCGAGCCAGAAATTATGAATCAACGGCGATTTGCTATGTTCGATGGGATCGCCGATCACTTCGGCATAAGGCAGCTTGTCGGTCATGCCGCCAGAACGCCCCGGACGCGCAGAAAGTCAAGCAAAGGCAGCAGCGGCAGACCCTGAATCGCGAATTGACTGCCCTCGATCTTTGAAAAAAGCTGCGCCCCCGGGCCCTCGATCCGGTAACAGCCGACGCACCAGCGGCATTCATCCCAATCACCATCGAGATAGGAGGAGATGAAGGCGTCCGATAAGGACCGCACCGTCATCCGCACCCGCTCGATATGCCGCCAGATCGCCTCCCCATTGAGTGCGATCACCGCAGCGCTGTGCAGATGATGCGCCCGGCCGGAAAGCAGTCTCAATATGCGCTCCGCATCGGCGCGGTCGACCGCCTTGTCGATCATCGTGCCGTCGTCAAGGCTGAGAGTCTGGTCACAACCCAACACCAGCCCGCCCGGCACCCGCCGTGAAACGCGGAGCGCCTTCAGTTCCGCCAGCGCATCGGCCAGCTGGCGCGCATCCAGGCCATCGGCGCGCAGGGCGTCCTTGGCCGCTTCCTCGTCCACGCCAGGTGACAGCGCCTCGAACGGCACGCCGGCCGCGCTCAGCAGCGCCCGACGGCTGGCGCTTTGCGATGCCAGAATGATCATGATTCAGACCCCTTCCGCCAGCACGCGGTCGTTGAACAGGTTGATGATGGCCGCCGCCGCTTCCTCGATCGATCGTCGGGTCATGTCGATAACCGGCCAGCCATTATCGGCAAACATGCGCCGGGCGAAGGCCAGTTCCTCCTGCACCTTTTCGATGTCGACATAGCTGGTTTCCGGCGCCTGATTGAGCGACAGCAGCCGGTTGCGCCGGATCTGCACCAGCCGCTCCGGACTGACCGTCAGCCCTACCACCATCGGATGCTTGAGCGAATAAAGGCTGCGCGGCGGCGGCGATTGGATCACCAGCGGAATATTGGCGGTCTTGTAGCCCCGATTGGCGAGATAGATCGACGTCGGCGTCTTGGACGCGCGCGACACGCCCGCCAGCACGATATCGGCCTCCTCCCAATTTTCATGCCCGACGCCGTCATCATGGGCGATGGTGAACTGGATCGCCTCGATCCGCGCGAAATAGGCTTCGTCGAGAATATGCTTGCGCCCCGGCCGGTTGCGCGTTTCCTGCCCCAATATATTGGACAGCGCGTCGGTCACGCTGTCGAGCGCCGCGACATGCGGCAGGCCGAGCGCCCTGCACCGCGTCTCCAGCCGCCGGCGCAACTGATGGTTGGACAGGGTGAACAGCACCAGGCCCGGATTGGCGGCAATTTCCTCCATGATCCGGTCGAGATGGACATCGGAGCGCACCATCGGCCAGAAATGGCGCACCGCCTCCACATTTTCGAACGCCCCGATCGCCGCCTTGGCGATGTTTTCCAACGTTTCGCCGGTGGAGTCCGATAGGAGATGGAGATGAATGCGCGACATGCGGAATATCTCTGTGGGGAGCCTGTGGATAAAGCAAGGGATAGGTTGCGGGGAAAATCAGGCACTTATCCCACTCCTCGATTCCGGCAATCTTGTCCACAGCCGGCCAACAGACGCAAATTTCCCTCAACAGCCTGTGGATAGTGTGGATAAGCGCATTGACTCGGACCGGAATCGCTACCTCGAAAGAGTCAAGTTGTTGGCAAATCCGGGTACAGCGCATAAACCCCGCTACCAAGCGCCCAACAACCTGCACTATCTTTTTAGAATCTAAATATAAGAGAGTATATGACGGGACCTGATGCCGGCCTTTCGAACGGGCCATCCGCCAAGCCGCTGCTTTCGGTCCTGAAAGGTGCGCGTCCTGCTGTGCCTCCCATGTGGCTCATGCGCCAGGCGGGCCGTTACCTGCCCGAATATCGCGCATTGCGGGCGGAAAAGGGGGGATTCCTCGAACTGGTCTATGACAGCGCGGCGGCAGCGGAGGTGACTCTCCAGCCCTTGCGGCGTTTCGGCTTCGACGGGGCGATCCTGTTTTCCGACATATTGATCGTGCCCTATGCCATGGGTCAGGACCTCTGGTTCGAGGCCGGGGAAGGCCCGCGCCTGGCGCCGATCCTGTCCGAGACGAACCTTGATGCCCTGAAACCCGATTTTAGCCGCTATGAGGCGGTCTATGAGACAGTCCGGCAGGTCAGGGCCGCGCTCGACAGCCAGGTGGCCTTCCTGGGCTTTGCAGGCAGCCCCTGGACCATCGCCACCTATATGGTCGCTGGACAGGGCAGCAAGGATCAGGGTGCGGCCCGTCGCCTTGCCTATCAGCAACCTGAACGCTTCGGCGCGATCATCGATGCGATCGTCGATGCAACGGTGGTCTATCTTTGCGGCCAGATCGAGGCCGGGGTCGAGGCGGTGCAGCTTTTCGACAGCTGGGCGGGCAGCCTTGCCCCGCTGGAGTTCGAGCGCTGGGTGATTGAGCCCAACAAGCGGATCGTGGAGAAGCTGAAGGCCGTCCATCCCCATATCCCCGTCATCGGCTTTCCCAAGGGCGCGGGCGCGAAACTGGCCGATTATGCCGTCGGCACCGGGGTCGATGCCGTCGGCGTCGATGAAACGGTCGATCCGCACTGGGCCGATCGGGTGTTACCGCAGGGTCTGCCAGTGCAGGGCAATCTCGACCCGCTGGCGTTGATCGCGGGGGGCAGGGCGGTGGAAGAGGCTGTCGATAATATCCGCGCCGCCTTTGCCCGGCGGCCGCATATCTTCAACCTCGGCCACGGGATTCTCCCGGACACGCCGATTGATCATGTCGAGGCGTTGATTGGTTATGTCCGGCGGCAGGAGCGGGCTTGATGCCTTATCTGGGAGCAGCCTATTTGTGGGTCAAAGCCGCGCATGTCATCTTCGTCATCTTCTTGATGGCGGGCCTGTTCATGATACCGCGCTTCTTCGTCTATCACCAGCAATGCGCCGTGGGGTCGGATGAAGACAGAAAATGGATCGACCGTGAACGTCGGCTGCTCAAGATCATCCTCAATCCTTCGCTGACTCTCGTCTGGGTCTTCGGCCTGATGCTGATGGTGGAGATCGGCGCCTGGCATTTCGGCTGGTTCCACCTGAAGCTGCTCTTCGTGCTGGGCCTGTCGGGCTATCATGGCTGGATCGCCGGTTATGCGAAGAAGCTCGCCAGGGGGCAGCGCCCGCTGACGGAAAAACAGCTGCGCCTGCTCAACGAGATTCCCGGCGCCGTTGCCGCCATCATTGTCGTTGCGGTGATCGTAAAGCCGTTTTGACCACTCCGTCATCCCCGCGAAAGCCGGGATGAGGATTTACGCCGGATCGACCGGGATATTGTCGATCAACCTCGTCTTCCCAAGTTTCGCCGCGCCCAGCAGCCTTGCGGGGCGATCCAGCGCTGACATCGGTTCCAACGTGACCGCGTCGCACAGCGTCACATAATCGATCGGGTCGAAGCCATGGGCCGCCAGCATGGCGATCGCCTTGGCAATGGCAGCCTCGACGGTCGTGCCTTTCTCCATCTGCCGCGCCGCTTCGCCCAGCGCGCGGGGAAGCGCCAGCGCATCCTTGCGCTCCTCCTCGGTCAGATAGGCGTTGCGCGAGGACAGCGCCAAACCATCCTCCGCCCGCTGGGTCGGCACGCCGACGATCTCGATCGGGACGTCCAGATCCCGCACCATCTGCCGGATCACGGCGAGCTGTTGATAATCCTTCTCGCCGAACAGCGCGACATCCGGCCGGACCTGATTGAACAGCTTGGTCACCACCGTCGCCACGCCGTCGAAATGTCCCGGCCGCGCCGCGCCGTCCAGCCCCTCGGTCACGCCGGAGAGGGAGATATTGGTGGCATAGCCCGCCGGATACATGACATCGACCGTCGGCGCCCAGAGGATATCGACTCCGGCCGCCTGCAACATCTGCGCGTCCTTGGCCTCGCGCCGGGGATAGGCGTCCAGATCCTCATTGACCCCGAATTGCCGCGGATTGACGAAGATCGACACCGCCACATGTCCGGCATGGCGGCGCGCTTCCTCGACCAGCGCCATGTGGCCATCATGCAGCGCGCCCATGGTGGGCACCAGGGCCAACGGTTTTCCGTCGCTTTTCAGCGCGTCGACAACGGCGCGGAGCGAAGGGAGGTCACGGAGGGTTTGCACGTTACGAGGGGCTCCGATAAGGGCATCAACAAGGGGTCGATCCTGCTAAGGCATGGCCGCGCCGAACGGTCAATATTCATTGCGACAATCAACGGGGTTATCAAGGTCCGATGGCGAACGCCCAAACGCACCACATCGTCTTCGCCAATGAAAAGGGCGGAACCGGCAAGTCGACGACCGCCGTGCACACGGCCATCGCGCTCACGGTCCTGGGTCATCGGGTGGGCATGATCGACCTTGATCCACGCCAGCGCACCATCACCCGCTATATGGAAAACCGCGCCGACACCGCGCGCCGTCGCGGCATCGACCTGCCGACTCCGGATTTCGCCGTGTTCAAGGGCGACAGCGTCGAAGCGCTGGAGGAACAGGCGGCGCACGTGGCCGAGGGCAAGGATTTTCTGGTCATCGACACGCCCGGCCGCGATGATGATTATGCCCGCCACATGGCCGCCCGCGCCAACACGCTGGTGACGCCGATGAACGACAGTTTCGTCGATTTCGATCTGATCGGTCAGGTGGATGCGGAAACCTTCAAGGTGAAGCGGCTCTCCTTCTATTCCGAACTGATTTTCGAGGCGCGCAAGACCCGCGCCAAGGCCGATGGCGTCACCATCGACTGGGTCGTGCTGCGCAACCGCGTCCAGCATCACGATGCTCGCAACAAGAAACGCGTGGGCGACGCCTTGACGGAACTGTCCCGCCGCGTCGGATTCCGCGTGATTCCGGGCCTGTCGGAGCGCGTGATCTTCCGTGAGCTGTTTCCCTCGGGCCTGACCCTGCTCGACAAGGGGCATCTGGGTGAACTGGGCGTCAGCCACATCGCCGCGCGGCAGGAACTGCGCGAGATGGTATCGGGCCTTGCCCTTCCTGCCCGCGATGAAATCGCGCCACTGGATATGCTCGGCGCGGCCTGATGGGTCTGTTTGCCCTGCTTTTGATCGGTTTGGCGGGCTGGCTCATCTGGACGGGACGACTGCAACGCATGAGTGCAAAGGATGGCATGGCGCTGGGCGCGGCTCTGGTCGGCGCGGTCATGGCGGCAAAGGGCAAGCCGTTGATCGGCGCGCCCTTGCTGGTGGGCGCCACGCTGTTTTTCTTCACGAAAAGCCAGCCGGGCAGCAAAAGGAGCAGCAAGCCGGTGCCGCAGGCGACCTCCCCCCAGGCAGTGATCGACGCGCGAAAACTGCTGGGCGTCGGGCCGGATGCGGACGCCCTCGCCATCCGCGCGGCGCATCGCCGCCTGATCGCTTCGGTTCATCCCGACAGGGGTGGTACTGAAGCCCTGGCAGCCCAGATCAATGCCGCTCGCGACCTGCTGATCAAGGAAGCCGCCCACCGCCCCTGATGATGAGGAGAGGATGCCATGGCCCATTGCTTTCATCCCACGCTCCTGCGCGAATATGACATTCGCGGTGTGGTCGGACGGACTTTGGGAGAGGCGGACGGCTATGCGGTCGGCCGCAGTTTCGGCACCATCATGCGGCGTTCCGGCGGATCAAGGGTCGCGGTCGGCTATGACGGGCGCCTGAGTTCCCCTGTGCTGGAACAGGCGGTCGTGAAGGGCCTTCAGGATTCGGGCATCGATGCCGTCCGCATCGGCATCGGCCCGACGCCCATGCTCTATTATGCCGAAGCGGTGCTCGATGTGGACGGCGGCATTCAGATAACCGGCAGCCATAATCCCCCCGATCACAACGGCTTCAAGCTGGTGCTGCAACATGGCGCGTTTTTTGGCGAGGATATCGCGCAACTGGGCGATATGGCGGCGGCGGGGGACTGGACCGAAGGGGCCGGCAAGGCGACAGGCATCGCCATCATGGACCGCTATGCCGCCCGCCTGGCCGAAGGTTTTGACGGCGCCGCGTGGCGCATCGGCTGGGACGCAGGCAATGGCGCTGCCGGTCCGGTGGTGGACAAGCTCGTCAAGCTGCTGCCAGGTGAGCATCATAGACTGTTCACCCAGATAGACGGAAATTTTCCCCATCATCACCCCGATCCCACTATCGACGCGAATCTGGAGGACCTGCGCGCGCTTGTCCTTTCGAAGAAGCTCGATTTCGGAGTGGCTTTCGACGGCGATGGCGACCGGATCGGGGTGATCGACGGCAAGGGGCGGGTCATCCGTGGCGACCAGCTGCTGGGAATCTTTGCCGAGCTGGTGTTGAAAGACTGCCCGAACGCCACGATCGTCGCGGATGTGAAGGCCAGTCAGGCGCTATTCGATCGCGTCGCGGCGCTGGGCGGCCGGCCATTGATGTGGAAGACGGGCCACAGCCTCATCAAGTCCAGAATGAAGGCAATTGGCGCCCCGCTGGGTGGCGAAATGACCGGCCATATTTTTTTCGCCGATGATTATTATGGATTCGATGACGGGCTTTACGCCGCCGTGCGCCTGATTCGCGGCCTGACGCGGCTTGGCCGCAGCGTGACAGCCCTGCGCGACGAGATGCCGGCCATGGCCAACACGCCGGAAATCCGTTTCCCGGTTGAAGAGAGTCGCAAATTCGCGGTGGTGGAAGAGGTTCGCGCCCGCCTGCTGGCCGCCGGCGCGACGATCGATGAAACCGACGGCCTGCGGGTTAGCACGGCCGATGGCTGGTGGCTGTTGCGGGCGTCCAACACCCAGGACGCGCTGGTGGTCAGGGCCGAAGCGAGGGAGGTGCAGGGTTTGGCGCGGCTGATCGCGGATATGGATTCGCAGCTTGCTGATTCGGGGCTGATTCGGCCCTGATGTACCAATTGGTGAAAAACTTGACGGGAAAAATGATACCGTTCCCAGAAAATGCGGCGTCCTTTCCGTTACGGAAAGCTACCTAAGTCGTAACGATTGCATAAAACGCAATCAGGCATCAGTTTTTCGCATTTGCGGAAAAAGCCGCTGCGCCGCAAAAGGAACGGGCCTTTCAGGCATCCTCTCCTAAAACTTTCAAGCCGTCCTTCGGGGCGGCTTTTTTTTAACTCTTGCAGGGCGCTCTTTTTGCTTCCTGCCGTAGCGTCCCTGCGCCTGCCGCTTCGCGAGTGGGCCTAACCGGCGAAAATTAAGGCTTTTCGAACGATAAATTAACCATATTGCTTATAAGGGCATGGCCTACAGGGGAGCATTCTCTGGCGAGAGCCATTTGCCGATAGTCAGTTCAGGAGAGGAAACATCATGCCCTTGCGCCGCCCCATTTTTACCAGTTTGCTGCTGTCGGGCGTGTTGGCGGCGCCTGTTCCGGCCTTGGCCGGCGGCTTCTACCTGCAGGAACAATCGCCCAAGGAAACCGGCCGGGCACTGGCTGGCGCGGGCGCTGCGGCGGACGATCCATCCACTATCTATTTCAACCCGGCGGCCATGACGGAATTGTCCGGCGTCCAGACGTCGGTGGGCGGCATCGCGTTGATGGCCTCCGCTCATCAGGCCAATCGCGGCACCACCCGCACCGTGCCCACCTTGCCCGGCGTCCGGGTGCCGGTCGCCGGCAATTCGGGCGGCAATCCGTTTGAGAAGGTCATTCCCGTTCCCAGCTTCTATGCCACGGCGCAGGTCACGGATCGGCTGTGGCTGGGACTGGGCGTCAATGCCCCGTTCGGATTGAAGCTGGATTATGACGACGGCTTTTTCGGCCGCTATGACTCGCTCTACACCAACCTCAAAACCTATAATATCCAGCCCAGCGCCGCTTATAAGCTGAACGGGAATTTCTCGATCGGCGGGGGCGTCGACGTGCAATATGTGAAGGTCACGCTGACCAACGCCCTGCCCCAGCTTTCGCCGCTGATCCCGACCGACGGCCTTGCCCGGGTGAAGGGCGACGACTGGACCGTCGGCTGGAATGCGGGGCTGTTCTACACCAATGGCGATACCAATGTCGGTGTTTCCTACCGTTCGGGCATCCGGCATCGTCTGACCGGAACCCAGACGATTTCCGGGCTGATCGGGTTTCCCGTCAACCCCAATGGGACGGTGAACGCGACCGCGCCGCTCGACCTGCCCGATATCGCGACGGTCGGTTTCATGCACCGCCTGACGCCCAGGCTGCGCGCGATGATCAGCGCCCGCTGGTATAACTGGTCTAAATTCAAGGGCATCGCCATCACCACGGCCGTTGGCTCCACCACCAACAAGGAACTGGATTACAAGGACAGCTACAGCGTCAGCCTGGGCGGCGAAGTGGATGTCAGCCCGGCATTGACCCTTCGTGCGGGCACGATGTTCGATCGTTCGCCCACCAATCCGCAGCATCTGACAACGCGCGTGCCCGATGGGGATCGCGTCTGGCTGTCGGCAGGCGCGACCTGGAATATCTCGTCCGCCTTCGCGCTGAATCTCAGCTATGCCCATAATTTCGTGGAAAAGGCGAACATCATCCGTCCCGACAGCTACTACCCCTCGCCCGCCACGGTGACGGCGACCACCCTGTCACAGACCAGCGGCAATGCGGATCAGATCGGCGCATCGCTGACGGCGCGCTTCTAAATCACCTCATAAATCCCTATAGGGGCTCCATCATCACGGAGCCCCTTTTTCATGTCCGACCATAATCCCGGCCTGCGTCCCTGGCGCGATATCGCCCGTCGCCAAAGCCGCCAGATCATGGTCGGCAATGTCCCCGTGGGCGGCGGCGCCCCTGTCACGGTACAGACGATGACCAACACGCCGACCGATGACGTCAAGGCGACGATCGACCAAATCCGCCGCTGCGAGGAAGTGGGCGTCGACATCATCCGCGTTTCCTGCCCCGACGAAGCGTCGACCGCCGCGCTCAGGCAGATCGTCCGCGCCGCCCGCGTGCCGATCGTCGCGGACATTCATTTCCACTATAAGCGCGCGCTGGAAGCCGCCGATGCGGGCGCCGCCTGCCTGCGCATCAATCCCGGCAATATCGGCAGCGAAGCGCGCGTGAAGGAAGTGGTCGATGCGGCCAAGGCCAACGGTTGTTCGATCCGCATCGGCGTCAATGCGGGCAGCCTCGAAAAGGACCTGCTCGAAAAATATGGCGAGCCCTGTCCCGAAGCGTTGGTCGAAAGCGCGCTCGATCATATCAAGCTGCTTCAGGATCAGGATTTCCACGACTATAAGGTGGCGGTGAAGGCAAGCGACGTCTTCCTCGCCGTCGCCGCCTATATGCAATTGGCCGAAGCGGTCGATTGCCCTCTCCATCTTGGCATTACTGAGGCCGGCGGCCTGATCGGCGGGACGGTGAAGAGCGCCATCGGCATTGGCAACCTGCTTTGGGCCGGGATCGGAGACACCATCAGGGTTTCGCTCTCCGCCGAACCCGAAGAGGAAGTGCGCGTCGGCTACGAGATATTGAAGTCGCTCGGCATCCGCACGCGCGGGGTGAAGGTCATCTCCTGCCCCAGCTGCGCGCGTCAGGGCTTTGATGTGATCCGCACGGTGCAGGCGCTGGAGGAACGGCTTCAGCATATCCACACGCCGCTGTCCCTGTCCGTTCTGGGCTGCGTGGTGAACGGCCCGGGCGAAGCGCGCGAAACCGATATCGGCCTGACCGGCGGCGGCGCGGGCAAGCATATGGTCTATCTTTCCGGACTCACCGATCACACGATTCAGGACGAAGGCATGATCGACCATATCGTTCAACTGGTGGAGGCCAGGGCGGCGGAGATCGAAGCCGCCAGGCTGGAGGATGAAACCACCGACGCGGGCAAGGCGGAAGCGGCGGAATAAGCCGCTTTCCTTTTCCATGACCGCGCCCCGCTCCATTGCCCTGCCCTTCGTGGTCTGCTGCCTCGGCGTCGCGCTGTTTTCGGTGATGGATGCCGCGATGAAGGGCTTGAGCCTGTCCATCGGCCTGTTCGAAGCGCTGTTCTGGCGCGCCGTGACGGGGACCGTGCTGGGCCTGATCCTGATGCTGGTCACGCGCCAGCGCTGGCCCGGGCGGTCGGTGCTGCGGCTGCATCTGCTGCGTGGCGCGGTTGTCGCGGTGATGGCAAGCCTGTTCTTCTGGGCGATCATGCGGCTGCCGCTGGCCGAAGCCATTGCGCTCTCCTTCATCGCGCCGCTGGTCGCGCTCTATCTTGCCGCGCTGTTGCTCAAGGAACGGATCGGGCGGCAGGCGATCGGCGCATCGCTGCTCGGGCTGGTCGGCGTCGGGGTCATTCTGGCGGGGCGGATGCGGGGCGATTATGATGTGAATGCGATGCTTGGCGCGGGCGCGGTGCTGATTTCCGCCGTGCTGTTCGCATGGAATCTCATCCTCCAGCGGCAACAGGCGCAGGTCGCCTCGCCCATTGAAGTCGCTTTCTTCCAACATATCGTGATGCTTGGCCTGTTCACGCTTTTTGCCGGTGTCGCGCAATGGATGCCGATCGTGCCGAAGGCTCCGTCCTGGGCGCTGATCCTGCTCGCGGCCATCCTTGCCTTCACCTCGCTGGCAGCGCTCGCCTGGGCCTATGCACGGGCGGAGGCGCAGTTTCTGATTCCGGTCGAATATACCGCCTTCGTCTGGGCGGCGATCATGGGCTGGCTGGCTTTTGGCGACCGGTTGAGCCTGACCACCGTGGCGGGCGCGGGGCTGATCGTGGCGGGCTGTCTGATCGCGGCGCGAACGCGGCCAGCCGGGCCGCCGCATGTCGAACCGTCCGTCGCCTGAAAGGAAAAGCATGTCCGTCACCATCCGCGAGGCCGTTCCTGCCGACATCGGGGCGATCCACGGCTTCATCCTAGCTCTGGCAGATTATGAAAAGCTCTCCC
Source organism: Sphingobium sp. (assembly GCF_032153725.1). Taxonomy (GTDB): domain Bacteria; phylum Pseudomonadota; class Alphaproteobacteria; order Sphingomonadales; family Sphingomonadaceae; genus Sphingobium. Next base: position 36,870 of record NZ_JALDYQ010000009.1, read on the forward strand.
ACGAGGTGAAGGCCGACCGCGCGAGTCTGGAGAAATATCTCTTCGGTCCGCGTCCCATGGCAGAGGTACTGATCGCGGAACATGAAGGCAGGGCCATCGGCTTTGCCCTTTTCTTCCACAATTTCTCGACCTTTGAAGGCCGGCCGGGCCTTTATCTGGAAGACCTGTTCGTCGTTCCCGATGCGCGCGGCCTTGGGGCGGGCAAGGCCTTGCTGTCGCATCTGGCCCGACTGACGCTGGAACGCGGCTGCGCCCGGCTGGAATGGTCGGTGCTGGACTGGAACGAGCCAGCCATTGCCGTTTACCGGTCGCTGGGCGCGCGGGCGATGGACGACTGGACGGTGCAGCGCGTCGACGGCGAAGCGCTTAGCGCCCTCGCTTCAGCGCATCCTGTACGCTGACCCGCCGCCTATCGACATAAGGAATGTCACGGACCCGCATGGGACGAGCCGAGGGGGCGGACTCTTGACGGCGACTCCCTGCCCGGCGCATTGTGCGGAACGGAACATTTGGGGGACAAGGAACGCATGGCTGTCAGCCGTGGAGCCAAGCGCACGCCGGAATGGCGCGAAATGCTGAAACGCAGCCTGATCCGCAGCGGCGCGCTGATCGGATCGATCGCGTTGATCCTGGCCACCCTTTTCCTGGCTTTGGCGCTGCTCAGCTATCAGCCGAGCGACCCGTCGATGAACACGGTCGCGGGCGATCAGGTGCAGAATATCATGCTGGCGCCCGGCGCCTGGATCGCTGATTTCCTGCTCTGGCTGTTCGGGGTGCCGGTCGCGCTGGTGTTGCCGCTGATGGCGATCACCGCGCGGCGCCTGTGGGGCGATCAGGACATGAGCGGCTGGAAGGCGCAGTTCGGCAAATGCTTCGCGGGCATCGTGCTGGTGGGCATTGCTCTGGCGCTCTTCCAGACCAATCCGCTGGTCGGCCTGCCCGCAGGATGGGGCGGCATCGTCGCATTGGTGACGGCGCGGGGCGTCATGAGCCTGACCGCGCAGGCCCCCGCCGCGCAGGGCTGGATCACGGGCATATTGATCGTGCTGGCGGTGATCGCGGGCATTGTCCTCTGCTATCGTAGCCTGGCGCTGGAAAAGCCGATCATCGCGCTCCGTCGGCCTTCGCTGCCGCGCCTCAGCCTGCCCAGGCCTGCCTTCGCCCTGCCGGGTGGCGGGGCGGTGGCCGATCCCCTTGACGAAGAGGACGGTGTCGCTGAACGGGTGGCGGCGCCGCGCAAGACGGTCACGAATGAACCCAAGCCGCCGATCAACATCCAGACGCCCAGGCCCGCGCCGGTACAGCGCTCCATGGCGCCGGTGTCGCAGGATGATCTGTTCGGCAACAGCTCGCTGCCGTCACCCGACCTGTTGAATCCGGTTCCCGCGAGCCAGACGGCCAAGATCGACAAGGCCGCGCTGGAACGCAATGCGCGCCTGCTGGAAAGCGTGCTCGACGACTTCCATGTGAAGGGCAATATCGTGGAGGTTCGACCCGGTCCGGTCGTCACCATGTACGAACTGGAACCGGCGCCCGGCATCAAGGCGAGCCGCGTGATCGCGCTGGCAGACGATATCGCCCGCAACATGTCGGCGCTCTCGGCCCGCGTCGCGACGATTCCGGGGCGCACGGTGATCGGCATCGAACTGCCTAATGCGAACCGCGAAGGGGTGTCCTTCCGCGAACTCATCACCAGCGAGCAGTTCGGGCAGGAAGCCACGCTGCCGATCATCCTGGGCAAGAATATCTCTGGCGAACCGATCATCGCCGATCTCGCCCCCATGCCGCATCTGCTGATCGCGGGCACCACCGGTTCGGGCAAATCGGTGGGCTTGAACGCGATGATCCTGTCGCTGCTCTACCGCATGACGCCGGACCAGTTGCGCCTGATTATGATCGACCCGAAGATGCTGGAACTGTCGACCTATGACGACATCCCGCATCTCCTCTCGCCGGTCGTGACCGAGCCGGCCAAGGCGATCCGCGCGCTCAAATGGGCGGTGGAGCAGATGGAGGATCGCTATCGCATGATGGCGTCCATTTCCGTCCGCAACCTTGCCAATTACAATGAGAAGGTCCGCGCCGCCAAGGCCAAGGGCAAGCCGCTCGGCCGCCGCGTCCAGACCGGCTACGACCCCGAAACCGGCAAGCCGATCTATGAGGAGGAGCAGCTGGATTTCCAACCGCTGCCGCAGATCGTGGTGGTGGTGGACGAGCTGGCCGACCTGATGATGACGGCGGGCAAGGAAGTCGAATTCCTGATCCAGCGCCTGGCCCAGAAAGCGCGCGCGGCGGGCATCCACCTGATCCTCGCGACGCAGCGTCCCTCGGTCGACGTCATCACCGGCGTCATCAAGGCCAACCTGCCGACCCGCATCAGTTTCTTCGTCACGTCGAAGATCGACAGCCGCACCATTTTGGGCGAGCAGGGCGCCGAACAGCTGCTGGGCAAGGGCGACATGCTCTACATGCATGGCGGCAAGGGCCTGATGCGCGTCCACGGCCCCTTCGTGTCGGACGATGAAGTGCGCGTGGTGGCCGATCACTGGCGCGCGCAGGGCCAGCCCGACTATATCGCCGCAGTCACCGAGGAACCGGAAGAAGGCAGCTTCGCGCTCGACGGCGTCGATCTGGGCGACGACAGCCCGGACGCCCAGCTGTTCCGCAAGGCCTGCCAGCTTGTCTTCGAAAATCAGAAGGCTTCGACCAGCTGGCTCCAGCGCCAGCTCCGCATCGGTTACAATAGCGCCGCGCGCCTGATCGAGCAGATGGAGGAGCAGGGCCTGGTCGGCCCGCCCAACCATGTCGGCCGCCGCGAAGTGTTGCGCGATGAGAATGGCAACCCGCTTTGAGCTGAAAAATTCATTTGGCCTGATGCGAAAAAGTCACGGCCCATAGCGCTCTGAAACGGGTTTTTTCTGGAACCGATCGGATGAAAAAGAGGAAGGATGCCGTTCTTTCCTCTCGGAAATCCCTGATTTCCGGGCATGATTGCGTTTCTTGCAATCGTAAACCCCTTGTTCGCATTTGCAGCGAAACGCGATTTGACCGAAGAGGGACCTGCCTTTCAGGCATCCTCTCCTAAAAACTTTCGGGCTGGTCTTCGGATCGGCCTTTTTTTTTGTCATTGCCACGGCTAAGCAGGGACCGCTTACCGCAGCGACACAAAAAAATAATTTGGGAGAGGGGCCGCCGGAAAGACCGGCACTGGCGAAGCGGAAGCACAGGGGGATTGAGCGGCTATATGTCGCTCTCCCCCTTTTCTATTTTGGGCGCATCGTAATGAAGCCGCCCTCGTCCCGGCCCATTCCGTCGTGCTTAAGGAACGAGAGGGTTCACAGCGGGTTCAAGCCCTGCCACCTAGAGTGATTTCGAGCCAGATGGAATCGTCTGGCGGCTCGGAAATCACGGAAGACAAAGAACCAGGTTCCTCATCCTGAACAACCGGAGATGATTGCATGAAGCGCATCCTTGCGTCCTTCGCCCTGACGCTGGCGGCCGTGCCTTTCGCGGTGCCGACGGCGCCTGCCGCGGCGCAGGCGGACCAGTCCGACCTGTCCCGCGTCAACGCCTATATCCGTGCCGTCACCACCATGACGGCCGATTTCGCCCAGACCGATCGCAACGGCCAGACGCTGAACGGCAGGCTCACCATCAAGCAGCCCGGAAAGATCCGCTTCCAATATCAGAAGGGCGTGCCGCTGTTGATCGTTGGCGACGGCAAGGCGCTCACCATGATCGACTATGAAGTGCGCCAGGTGCAGCGCTGGCCGATCGGCAATTCGCCGCTGGGCGCGCTGATCGATCCGTCCAAGGATCTGTCGAAATTCGGCAAGGTGATCGAAACCGGTGATCCGACGGTTCTCAGCGTGCAGGCGCGTGATCCCCGGCGGCCCGAATATGGAACCATCACGATGATCTTCAAACGGGATGCGGCTAGTCCGGCAGGCTTGCAACTTTACGGCTGGGTGGCGCTGGATTCGCAGAATAACCGGACGGCGGTGAAGCTCAGCAACCAACGCTATGGCGTCCCCGTGGCCGATTCCGCCTTCCGCTGGGTCGATCCCAGGCCAAAGGGGCGCGCGACGGGCGGCTGAACCGGGCCAAAGGAACGACGGCCCGAAAACTTTTCAGAATCGTTCATCTCAGGCTCATATCCCGGCCCCTAAGAAGGACTCCACGGCGCGAGACGCAACCGGGATTTCCCCCCTGTTACCCGGCACCCCGCTTTCGCCGCAAAGCGCTTCAAGGGCGCGATCGAGGCCCCCGTTCCATGCCCCCGGAGCGGGGGTCTTTTCGTTTGGGCCGGGCTTCGGCTCAGGGAGGGCTGCAAATAGCGGCTTTCTGCGCTTCGGGGGCTCACGACCCTGAAGGTCGCTGCGCGCCGGTTCTCGAAATCCACTATTTTCGCTCCACCCTGAGCCGAAGCCCGGCCCAAACGGTCATATCCTTGTCACCCTTGCGCATGGCTGCGGAGGATCCTAGTGGATCAGCCATGTCCCAGACACTCAGCATCGCTTCGTGGAACATCAACAGCGTCCGTGCCCGGCTCGATATCGTCGAGCGTTTCTTGACCGAGGAGTCGCCCGACATTCTCTGCCTTCAGGAAACGAAGGTCGTGAACGACACCTTCCCGGCGGGACTGTTCCGGCAGCGGGGTTACAATCATCAGGTGCTGAACGGCCAGCCCATGCATCATGGCGTCGCGATCCTGTCGAAGATTCCGATCCGCGAAGATGACCGGCTCGATTGGCAGGCCAATGGGGAAGCGCGGCATGTGGGCGTGCGGCTGGACAATGGGGTCAGGATAGAGAATGTCTATGTGCCCGCCGGCGGCGATGTGGCGGACCGGGATGTGAATCCGAAATTCGGGCAGAAGATCGATTTCCTGGAGCGCATGATTCAATGGTCCTCGCAATTGGAGGACAAGCCGACCATCCTGACCGGTGACTTCAACATCGCGCCGATGGAATGCGATGTGTGGAGCCACAAGCAGCTCCTCAACGTGGTAAGCCACACGCCGGTCGAATGCGAAATTCTGGCGCGGTTGCAGGAATCCAATGATTGGATCGATATCGGCCGCAAATTCTTCCCTGCCCCGCAGCGGCTTTATACCTGGTGGAGCTATCGGGCGCGCGACTGGGCGGAATCGGATCGCGGGCGGCGGCTCGACCATATGTGGATGACGCAGGATGTCGCGGAAAAGGCGGTCAGCCACCGCGTGGTCGAACCCATTCGCGGCTGGACTCGCCCGTCGGACCATGTGCCGATCATCACGGAATTTGCGTTCTGATGGGCGCGCGCGCCGCTGCCCGCGCCATTGATGCGCTGCGCCGCGGTTGGGCAGTGAGGGTCGGTGCCGCTGATGGCGCATTGCGCCTGATGGCGGTGGAGGGCGCGGATGCGGTGACGCTGGCCGGGTTCGATCCGGCGGGGGAGGCGGATATCCTGATTTCCGCCGCACGGGCGCAGACGCTGAAGCTCGCCAACCAGATCGCGGCGGCCGACCCCGACATGCCGGTGTTGGTGGCCCGGGCGCCGTGGATCGACGTCGACGTGGCGACGGCGATCTCCGATCCGGTGCTGGACCTTGCTTCGCCGCTCAAAGGTCCGTTCATGGCGAAACCGCTGGCCGCGCCGCTGGCGGCCAAGGCGGCGCTGCGGCTGGCACGGCTGGCGGGCATATTGCCTGCCTATTTTGCGACCACGGACGGTGAGGCGGAGGCGGAGGTCGGCGCCGACGATGTGGACGCCTATGATGATGCCGTGCATCTCGCCATCGCGACGCGGGCCAGGCTGCCGGTGTCGGCCAGCGAAACCGCCGAGATCATCGCCTTCCGCAGCCCCGACGAGCCGCGCGAGCATGTCGCGTTGATCGTCGGCCAGCGCGATGCCACGCCGCCGGTGATCCGGTTGCACAGCGAATGCCTGACCGGCGACGTGCTGGGGTCGCTGAAATGCGATTGCGGACCGCAATTGCACGAAGCGCTGCACCAGATCGCGGATTCAACCTGGGGCATCCTGCTCTATCTGCGGCAGGAAGGGCGGGGCATCGGCCTCGTCAACAAGCTGCGCGCCTATGCCTTGCAGGATCAGGGCTTCGATACGGTCGATGCCAATGTGCGGCTGGGTTTTGCCATCGATGCGCGCGATTTTTCGGTGGCGGCGCGGATGCTCGACCTGCTCGGCGTGGGTGAGGTACGGTTGCTGACCAACAATCCGAACAAGGTGACAGGGCTGGAAGCGGCCGGTATCAAGGTGGTGGAGCGGATGCCGATCATCCTGCCCGCTAATCCGCATAATGAGCGCTATCTGGCCACCAAGCGCGACCGGACCGGGCATCAGCTGTGAGCGTGGTCCGCGTCGACACGGGCGCGGGACGTCTTTCCTGCGGCGATATCGATATGGCCTGCACGATCGGGCGTAGCGGCGCCTGCCCGGCAGAGGACAAGCGCGAAGGCGATGGCTGCACGCCTCTGGGCGTCTGGCCGATCCGGGGCGTGCTGTTGCGGCCGGGTAAGGTGGAGGCCGCCGGCCTCCGCCTGCCGTGGCGCTGGGTGCGGGAAGGGGATGGCTGGTCCGATGATGCGGACGATCCGGCTTACAATCGGCCGGTTCACCTGCCGCGCGCTTTCTCGGCGGAAAATCTGCTGCGCGATGACGATGCCTATGATGTGATCGTGGTGCTGGGCCACAATGACGCGCCGCCGGTGCCGGGGCAGGGAAGTGCGATCTTCTTCCACCTGTCCGAAGGCCGTCCCACCGCTGGTTGCGTGGCGGTGGAGCGGGCGGATATGCTGCGCCTGTTGCCGCTGCTGGCGCCCGGCGACGTCATGGAGATTGTTTAGCGCACCGTGCGCCTGTGAGTCAGGAGCACGGTCCAGGCATCAGAACTGGGCTCCTGCCTTCGCAGGAGCACGGTGCGCCAAGAACGAATGCCTAAACCCGTTCCAGCTCCGCCACCTCGCCGCCAGCCGCTTCCAGCAGCCGCCGCTCCAGCGTTTGCAACCGCGCCTTGCTCTCGATCTTGCCCGCCAGCAGGTCGGTCACATAGAAAGTATCCACCGCCCGCTCGCCATAGGTGGCGACATGGGCGCTGTGCACCGTCACCTTGGACTGGAACAGCGCATTGGCCAGGCTGAACAGCAGGGCCGGGCGATCCCGCGCATTCACCTCGATCACGGTGAAGCGGTTCGACGCCTTGTTGTCGATCAGCACATTGGGCTCGATGCGGAAGGCTTCGGCGCGGGTGCGGGGCAGGGGGCGCGCCTCCAGCCTGGTGATCATGCGATGGCGGTTGGCCAGCGAATCCTCGATCGCCTTGCGGATGCGGGTCAGCTGTTCGGGGCTGTGGAACGCGCCGCCCAGCGGGTCCTGGACCAGGAAATTGTCGATCGCCACGCCGTCGCGCGTGGTGTGGATGCGCGCGTCGATGATGTTCCCACCCGCCAGATGGATGGCGCCCGCAATCCGGTAGAACAACCCCGGATGGTCGGCGGCATAGACCGTCACCAATGTCGCGCCACGCTGCGGATAATATTGCGCGGCGATGGAAAGCGGGGAATCGCCCGCCTGCAATATGTGTTGCGCATTGTGGATCAGGATATCCTCGGGTTCCGCGATCCAGTAGCTTTCGGGCAGCCGCTTGATGAGCTGCTCGAAATCCGCTTCGGACAGGCCCAGCGCCTGCCGCAGCGCCTGCTGCTTGGCCGTGACCCGCTCGCTGCGCCCCTTCTGCTTGTGGCCAAGGCGCAGCACTTCTTCGGCGGCCTCATAAAGATCGCCCAGCAATTGCCGCTTCCAGCTGTTCCACACGCCCGGTCCGACCGCGCGGATATCGACCACGGTCAGGCACAGCAGCAGCCGCAGCCGCTCCGGGCTTTGCACCACGTCCACGAAATCGAGGATGGTCTTGTAATCGGCCAGATCCCGCTTGAAGGCGGTGGCCGACATCAGCAGATGGTGCAGCACCAGCCAGGACACGGTTTCGGTTTCCGCCGGCGTCAGGCCCAGACGCGGGCAGAGATGTTCCGCGACTTCGGCGCCCAATATGCTGTGATCGCCGCCACGGCCCTTGGCGATATCGTGCAGCAGCACGGCGACATAGAGCACCCGCCGTGACAACAGCTTGCCCATGAGTTCGTTAGCCAGCGGATGATCGCCCGCCAGCTCGCCCTTCTCGATCTTCGCCAGCAGGCCGACGGCGCGTATGGTGTGCTCGTCCACCGTATAATGATGGTACATGTCGAACTGCATCTGCGCCACGACGCGGCGGAAGTCCGGGATGAAGCGGCCGAACACCGTCGATTCGTTCATCCAGCGCAGCACTGTTTCCGGGTCGCGGGGGGAAGTCAGCACCTCCATGAACGCGGCATTGGCGCGTGGGTCGCGCCGTATCCTGGCGCTGATCAGGCTGGCGTCGCGGCTGGCGGCGCGCATGGCGCTGGGGTGGATGGCGAGGCCATGTTTGTCGGCCAGCGCGAAAATCTCCAGCAGCCGGACAGGATCGTCCTGGAAGAAATTCTCATGGGGCAGCGCCAGCCGCCCGCGATCCAGCACGAAGCCGTCCAGTTTCTTGGGCCGACGGAAGAAGCTGGGAATATAGCGGCGCCCGCGCTCGGCCATCTGGTCGTCCAGATGGGCCAGGAACACGGCGGTCAAATCGCCCACCGTCTTCGCGTTCAGGAAATAATAGCGCATGAAGCGTTCGACGCCCGACCGCCCGGTACGGCCGGTGAAGTGCATCCGCGTCGCGGTTTCCAGCTGGAGGTCGAATGTCAGCCGGTCTTCGGCCCGCCCGGTGATCATGTGCAGGTGGCAGCGCACCGCCCAGAGGAAATCCTCCGCCTTCTGGAACTGGCGCAGCTCGGTTTCGGTCAGCAGGCCGACATCGACCAGTTCGTCGACCGACTTCACCCGGTTCACATATTTGCCGATCCAGAAGAGCGTGTGCAGGTCGCGCAGTCCGCCCTTGCCCTCCTTCACATTGGGTTCGACGACATAGCGGCTGTCCCCCATGCGGCGATGGCGCTCGTCGCGTTCCTCCAGCTTTTCGGTGACGAAGGCGCGGGCGGTGCCCTGCATCACTTCGGCGTCGAAGCGGGTCGCGACCTCCTCATAAAGCGGACGGTCGCCCCAGATGTAGCGCGCCTCCAGCAAAGCGGTGCGGACGGTCAGGTCCGCCCTTGCCATGCGCATCGTCTCGTCGATCGAACGGCTGCTATGCCCGACCTTCAATCCCAGATCCCACAGCGAATAGAGCATGGATTCGATGACCTGCTCGGTCCAGCCGGTGGGCTTCCAGGGGGTGATGAAACCGATGTCGACGTCACTGTGCGGCGCCATTTCGCCCCGGCCATAGCCGCCCACGGCGATCAGCACGATCCGCTCGCCGGTGCTGCGATTGCTTGCGGGGTAGAGATGATGCGTTGTCGCGTCGTAGAGCAGCCGCAGAATCTGGTCGACCAGGAAGGCGAAAGCGGTCACGGTTTCCCGCCCGCGCGTCGGTTTCTGGTCAAGGCGCCGGGCGACGTCCTCCCGCCCGGCCTCCAGCGCGGCTTTCAGCTCCTTCACGATCAGGCCGCGCAGCTTCATCTGGTCGCCCCGATGCTCCTGCGCCAGGGCGTTGATGCGGTCGGAAATGGCGCGTCGGTCGATGATCGCCCGCCTGGACCCCAATTTTGGAAACTGCATGACCATAAGCTGTATTTAGCCGTCCTGACCGGCTGCTGCCAGTTGCTTGAGCCGATATAGTTGATCGAGCGCCTCGCGGGGGGAAAGCGCGTCGGCGTCGATCCCCTCCAGCGCGGCGCGGAGGGGATCGCCCTTCTCCTCTACCTGCGCGGTGGCGGCGGCGAACAGGGGCAGGTCATCCAGCCCCGCCGCAATGCCGCCGGTCTTCGCCTTGCCCGCTTCGAGGCGGGCGAGAACGTCCTTCGCCCGCTTGAGGACCGCAGGGGGAAGCCCGGCAAGGCGCGCCACGGCCAAGCCGTAACTCCGATCCGCCGGTCCTTCCGCGACTTCGTGCAGCAACACCAGATCGCCCTTCCACTCCCGCGCCCGGACATGATGGAGCGAGAGCGAGGACAAGGTTTCCGCCAGCCGGGTCAGTTCATGATAGTGCGTCGCGAACAGGCAGCGGCAGCGATTGACCTCATGCACCGCCTCCACCACCGCCCATGCCAGCGCCAGACCGTCATAGGTCGATGTGCCGCGCCCGACTTCATCGAGGATGACGAAGCTGCGCTCGGTCGCCTGCGCGAGGATGGCGGCGGTTTCCACCATTTCGACCATGAAGGTCGAACGGCCCTTCGCCAGATTGTCCGACGCGCCGACGCGGCTGAACAGTCTATCCACCAGAGTCAGGGTCGCGGACTGCGCGGGCACATAGGCCCCGGTCTGAGCGAGGATGACGATGATCGCATTCTGCCGCAGGAAGGTCGATTTACCACCCATATTGGGACCGGTGACCAGCCAGAGCCGGTCACCCGCCACCAGCCGGCAATCATTGGCGACAAAGGGTTGTCCTTCGCGGCGCAGCGCATCCTCGACCACCGGATGGCGGCCGCCGATGATTTCCAGCCATGGCCCCTCGCCATCGTCCGCCAGGAAATGGGGCCGCTGCCAGCCCCCTTCGGCTGCGCGTTCGGCCAGCGCCGCCGCCACGTCGAGCCGGGCGAGGGCATCGGCAGCGCGCGCGATCTCCGCCTTGCGGGCGAGGGTGGCCTCGATCAGATCCTCCAGATGCGCGGCTTCAGCGACCAGCGCATGGGCGCCCGCCTGCGCGACGCGGCTTGCCTGTTCGTGCAGGTCGACCGAATTGAAGCGCACGACCCCTGCCAGCGTCTGGCGATGGGTGAAGCCGCTGTCCGGCTGCATCAGCTGGTCGGCGGCGCGGGCGGGGACCTCGACATGATAGCCCAGCACGCCATTATGCCTGATCTTGAGCGAAGCGATGCCGGTCTGCTCGCGATACCGGGCCTCCAGCGCGGCGATGGCGCGGCGGCCGTCCCCTGCCAGACGGCGCAACTCATCGAGCGCCGCGTCATAACCGTCCGCAACATAGCCGCCATTGGCGGTTTCGGTCGGCGGGCTGGGGACAAGGGCGCGCGACAGGCTGTCGACCAGCGCGCCATGTCCGTCGAGCGCGGGGAGCAGTTGGACCAGCAGCAGCGGCTGGTCGGGTAGCCGCCCCAGCCGCTCGCGCAGCAGCCTTGCTTCGCTCAGGCCATCGCGCAGCTGTCCCAGATCGCGCGGGCTGCCCCGGCCCATGGCGAGGCGGCCCAGAGCACGTCCAATGTCCGGCAGGGCGCGCAGAGCCACGCGCAACTGGTCGCGCAGCATGCCATCATCGTGGAACAGCTGGACCAGACCCAGCCGCGCCTCGATCGCGGCCTGATCCATCAGCGGCGCGGACAGATCCTGCGCCAGCAAACGCGCGCCCGCGCCCGTGACGGTCCGGTCGACCGCGCCGAGCAGGCTGCCCGCCCGCGTTCCGCTCATGGTGGCGGTGATTTCCAGACTCTCGCGCGTCGCCGCGTCGATGGCGACATGGGCGCCGCTGGTTTTGCGCATCGGCGGGGCCAGGAAGGGCAGGGTGCCCTTGCCCGCATGGTCGAGATAGCTGAGCAGGCCCCCCATCGCCGCCAGTTCGGCGCGGCTGAACTGGCCGAATCCGTCCAGCGTGGCGACGCTGAAAATGCGCTTCAACGCCGTTTCGGCGCGGCTGCTGGAAAAGGCGGCGCGGTCGAAGGGATGGGAATCGGGCAGCTCCAGCTCCAGCCCGTCCGGCAACACGATCTCGCTCGGCCGTAGCCGCGCCAGTTCGGCGGCAAGGTCAGCCGCCCGCAAGGTCAACGTTTCAAACCGCCCTGTGGAAATGTCGGCAGCGGCAAGGCCATATTCGCCCGCCTCCTCGCCGCCGACCTGCGCCAGTGCGACCAGCATATTGTCGCGCCGGGAATCGAGCAGCGTCTCTTCGGTCAGCGTCCCCGCCGTCACGTAACGGACGATCGCCCGCGCCACGAGCGACTTCGACCCGCGCGCCTTGGCCTCGGCCGGGGTTTCGGTCTGCTCGGCAATGGCGACGCGGTGTCCCGCCTTGATCAGCCGCGCCAGATAGGATTCCGCGCTGTGCACCGGCACGCCGCACATCGGGATCGGCACGCCGGCATGTTCGCCGCGGCTGGTGAGCGCGATGTCCAGCGTCGCCGCAGCCGCCTTCGCATCCTCGAAGAACAGTTCGAAAAAGTCGCCCATGCGGTAGAAGAGCAGGCAGTCCTGCGCCTCCGCCTTGAGCGCAAGATATTGCGCCATCATAGGCGTCGCCTGTTGCGTGGATGTGTCGATCGTTCTCGCCATGACGAAGCGGATAGCCCGAACCGGAGGCTCAGGCCAGAGGCTGCGAAAACAGCAGGAAAATTGCGCTTCTCGCACTTGCCCACAAGATATTCTTGCCGCTAGGGCCAAGGGCGTTGTTCAAAAAGGTGGGTGCAGCCATGACCGATAAGTCGAATGTGGAATTTTCCGAGCGCGAGGCGCTGTTCTTCCACTCGACCGGACGCCCCGGCAAGATCGAGATCATCGCGTCCAAGCCAATGGCGACCCAGCGGGACCTTTCCCTTGCCTATTCGCCCGGCGTCGCCGTGCCGGTGCGCGCCATCGCGCAGGACCCGGCGACGGCCTATGACTATACCGCCAAGGGCAATCTGGTCGCGGTGATCTCCAACGGCACGGCGATCCTGGGCCTGGGCAATCTCGGCGCGCTGGCGTCCAAGCCGGTGATGGAAGGCAAGTCGGTCCTCTTCAAGCGCTTTGCCGACGTCGACAGCATCGACATCGAACTCAAGACCGAGGATGTCGACAGGTTCATCGACGCGGTCGAATTGATGGAGCCGACCTTCGGCGGCATCAACCTTGAGGATATCAAGGCGCCCGAATGCTTCATCATCGAACAGACGCTGAAGGAGCGGATGAACATTCCGGTCTTCCATGACGACCAGCACGGCACCGCGATCATTGCGGCGGCGGGCGTCATCAACGCGGCGATGCTGACCGGCCGCGACATGAAGGACATGAAGGTGGTGGTGAATGGCGCGGGTGCGGCGTCGATTTCCTGCACCGAACTCATCAAGGCGCTGGGCGTGCCGCATGACAATGTCACCATGTGCGACAGCAAGGGCGTCATCTATCAGGGCCGCACCGAGGGCATGAACCAGTGGAAGTCGGCCCATGCGGTCAAGACCGATGCGCGCACGCTCGCCGAAGCGGTGAAGGGCGCCGACGTGTTCCTGGGGTTGTCCGTCGCGGGCGCCATGTCGCAGGACATGGTGAAGTCGATGGCGGACAGGCCGATCATCTTCGCCATGGCCAATCCCGATCCGGAAATCGCACCTCCGGATGCCAAGGCGGTTCGCCCCGACGCCATCGTCGCCACCGGTCGCTCTGATTATCCCAATCAGGTCAACAACGTCCTTGGCTTCCCCTTCATCTTCCGCGGCGCGCTGGACGTGCGGGCGACCGGGATCAACGAGCCGATGAAGCTCGCCGCCGCCAAGGCGATCGCCGAACTGGCGCGCGAACAGGTGCCGGAGGAGGTGGCCAAGGCCTATGGCCGTTCGCACAGCTTCGGTCCGGATTACATCATCCCGGCTCCCTTCGACCCGCGCCTGATGGAGGTCGTGCCCTCCGCCGTCGCGCAGGCGGCGATGGAAACCGGCGTCGCGCAGAAGCCGATTGCGGACATGGCGGCCTATCGCCAGTCGCTGAAGGCCCGGCTCAACCCCACCACCTCGGTCCTCACCACCGCCTATGAAGTGGCGAAGGCGAATCCCAAGCGCGTCGTCTTCGCCGAAGCCGAAGAGGAAGTGGTGTTGCGCGCCGCGATCCAGTTCCGGGACCTTGGCTATGGCATTCCGGTGCTGGTCGGCCGCGCCCATGTCTATGACAAGCTCAAGGAACTGGGCGTGCGGGAGCCGGAGAGCTTCGAACTGCACAACAGCGTCAATTCGCCGCTGGTGCCGGAGATGGTCGACCTGCTCTACAAGCGGCTCCAGCGCCGCGGTTATCTGCGCCGCGACTGCGAGCGGATGGTGAACCGCGACCGCAACATCTTTGGTTCGCTGCTGGTCAAGATGGGCCATGCCGACGGGATGATCACCGGCATGACCCGGCCCTTCGCCCAGACGCTGCGCGAGGTGAAGCGGGTGATGGACCCGGCGGCGGGGCGTACCCCCTTCGGCATCCATGTCATGGTGTCGAAGGACAAGACGGTGTTTCTGGCCGACACCACGGTCAATGAGCGTCCCTCGGCCAGCGAACTGGCCGATATTGCCGAGGGAACGGTCGCGGTTGCCCGTCGCATGGGTCATGATCCGCGCGTCGCCTTCCTGTCCTATTCCAACTTCGGCAACCCGCCGGGCAGCTTCCTGGAAAACATGCGCGAAGCCATCAAGCTGCTGGACGAGCGCGATGTCGATTTCGAATATGAAGGCGAAATGACCGTCGATGCGGCGCTCAATCCGACGGTGATGAAGAATTATCCCTTCAGCCGCCTGTCGGGCCCGGCCAATATCCTGGTGATGCCGGGGCTTCAGTCCGCCAATATCTCGGCCAAGCTGCTGCGCGAACTGGGTGGCGCGACGATGATCGGGCCGTTGCTGGTCGGCATGGACAAGTCCGTGCAGATCGCCACCATGGCCTCCAACGCTTCGGAAATCCTGACGCTGGCGGTGCTGGCGGCGGCCGGCGTCGCGGTCTGAATTTGGCCATTTGTGGACAAGCGTAACGTACTCCTGCGCAGGCAGGAGCCCAGTTCAGATGTTGCCAGGGCGAAGTGAGGGCGGGACTGGGTTCTCACGAGCCACTCGTCTCGTTCGAATGCCTGCGCAGGAACACGGCGCCTATTAAGGAATGCTCAGCTAAGCGGCCCGTCCGCTTCCTACCCCTAAATCCCCCGCCGTTCCCAGCCCGCCAGATCGCCGGGCTGGTCGATGTCGAAGCCAAGGCCCTGCCGGACGACGGCGCAGAAGGGGAGGTCCAGCCGCTCCGCCTCGCCCCGATGCGCGGCAAAGCTTCCCTCGCCATAGTGAAACCGGAAATCCGCCGCTTGCGGCAGCGGCAGCGACAACGCATTCGTGCCCTGACCGCAAAGATCGGGCGCCGCGGCAATGCCCGAAACCTCCAGCAGCGCAGCCACATCCCCCGCCTCGACCCATGGCAGGTCGGCGGACAGGAACAACAGCCGCTCCACCCCCGCCGCCAGCGCCGCGTCCCGCGCCCCGGCAAGGGCAGGGTTGAGGCCGCCGCCCGGATCATCCAGCAGGCCGATCGTTTTGGGCAGCCCGTGCCGCGAAGGCCCCAGCAGCCGCAGTCGGTCCATCCCCGCAACCGTCGCCGCCGCTTCGACCGTCCGGTGCAGCATGTCCGCCACCAGGTCGCGCCGTCCCGCTTCGTCCAGCACGGATGACAGCCGGGTCTTGCAGGCGGCGGGCGCCTTTACCGGGATGACGATCCAGATGTTCAACCGGCGATCCGTTCCGCCAGCTCCAGCGCAGCCTGCGCGACGCGCGCGCGATCGTCCAGCGTCTTCATCAGCGTATCGGTCACGGCATGGGCGATGCCCACGCCCGCTCCCCCGTCGCGCTGGTCGACCAGCAGGCCGTCGATGACCCCCGCATAATGATCGGCAATCGCCGCATTGGTGACGGCCAGCCCCAGTTCGCCCATCAGCTTGGTGGTGGGTCCCTTGACCGCCTGCCCGCCGACAATGGGGGACACGGCGACGACCGGCGCGCCAGCAGCGGCCAGCGCGTCGCGGATGCCGGGCACGGCCAGTATCGGATCGACGCTCAGCCACGGATTGGAGGGGGCGATCAGAATCGCGCGCGTGCTGGCGTCGCGGATCGCCTCGATCACGCCGGGGGCGGGGCGGGCGGTCCCGGCGCCGTCGAAGCGAATGGCGCGCACCGCGGGCATGCACCGCTGCTCGACGAAATAGCGCTGGAATGGCAGGTCGCCCTGATCGGTGGCGACATGGGTGGCGACCGGATCGTCGCTCATCGGCAGGATGTCGAGGCCAAGGCCCCAGGCGGCGGCAAAGCGGGCCGTCACGCTGCTCGGCGTCTCGCCCGACGCCAGCAGATGCGACCGCAGGACATGCAACGCCATGTCGCCATCGCCCAGCAGGAACCAGTCCTCGCCGCGAAGCGATTTCAGCGCCTCCATGAAGGTCCATGTCTCGCCTTCGCGGCCCCAGCCTTGCGCGGCATTGGCCTTGCCGGACAGGGTATAGAGCAGCGTGTCGATATCGGGGGAGATGGCAAGGCCCAGATGCCGGAAGTCATCGCCGGTGTTGACGATCGCGGTGATCTGTTCGGCCGGGCAGACTTGCATCAGCCCCAGCACCAGCTTGGCGCCGCCCACGCCGCCGGTCAGCACGACGATGCGGCCGCTCACCGGAACAGATCCTCTTCCGGCGGACGGACCAGCGCTCCTGCTCCCGCGTCGCCATCGGGCAGGGCCAGACCCCTGATCAGGGCGGCGGGCACGCTTTCGGCGCCTTCGCCCGTCACCAGCGTCGCGGCGGTGGCGATCTGGTCGGCCAGGGCGATCTGCGTCACTTCCAGCCGGCGGCCGTCGCGATCCTCCTCGCCGCGCCGGTCGACCAGAGCGGGCAGGCCCGCCGCGCCGATCGCGACGCCCACCACCCCATGGCGCCAAGGCCGCCCGAAACTGTCGGATATCACGACGCCGATCCCGGCCGTCCCGCCTGGCGCCAACCTGTCCAGCAAACGCCGCGCCGACCCGTCCGGATCAAGCGGCAGAAGCAGGGCGCGTTCGGCGTCCCCCGGCCCGATATTGGACCGGTCGATGCCGCTGTTCGCCATCACATGGCCCAGGCGATGGCGCGTGATCAGCACATGGGGCACGGCGCGGACCACGGCGCTGCTTTCGCGCAGCACCAGCTCGACCAGTCGCGCATCCTTGCGGGTGGTTTCCGCCAGCGCCTGCGCGTCCGGCCCCGGCTCGACCGTGGTGAGATCGATCATCCGCCCTTCAGCCTTGGACAGGATCTTCTGCGTGACCACCAGCACGTCGCCGCTCTGCAACGGCATCAGGCCCGCCGCGGCAAGGCTGTCGCCCAACAGTGCCGCCAGATCGTCGCCCTCGCGGATTTCAGGAATATCGAATAAGGGATGAATCGCGATCATGCCGTGCTGTAGCCCAGCTCGCCGGTTTAAGGTAGGTCGGCTTTTGCTTGCCATGCCCCTGCCAAGTCGAGAAGAGAAGACATATGAACTCAACAGGCACAGAAATCACGGCCTTCGATGGTGCGACCTTCCGGCGCGTCCTCGGCCATTATCCGACCGGCGTGTGCGTGGTCACGGCTGCGGGGACGGGCGATCTTCCGACCGGCATGGTGGTGGGGTCCTTCACCTCGGTTTCGCTCGATCCCCCGCTGGTGGCCTTCTTTCCCGCCAAGACCTCGCACAGCTGGCCCTCCATCGAAAAGGCGGGCAAATTCTGCGTCAACATATTGGCCAGCGATCAGCGGCCCTTGTGCAGGCAGTTCGCGGCCAGCGGCGGGGACAAATTTTCCGGCGTGTCGCATCGCGTCTCGACCAACGGATCGCCGATCCTGGACGGGGTGGTCGCCTGGATCGACTGCCAGCTCGAAGCGGTGCATGAGGCAGGCGACCATTATATCGTGCTGGGCCGCGTGGTGGGGCTGCAAGTGGAAACGCCGGGCAAGCCGCTGCTCTTCTTCCAGGGCGGCTATGGCGAGTTCGCGCAGTTGAGCTGACGGCCGCCGTCAGAAGAAGCTGCCCGAATCCACGCCCGCCAGCGTGTTGACGCCGACCAGCAGCACGCTTTGGTCGAACGCCCCATCGCCATTGGCGTCGTAGAAGACCCAGCCGTCGGTCGTCCCGGCGATGAAGGTCACATGATTGACCCCCGCGGTCATATTGGCGGCGGCCAGCGCATCGGAGAAATTATTGGTGACGATGGCTCCTTCGGCATAATCGACCGCCGGAATGCCGCCGTTCAGGAAATCCAGGTCGATCCGGTCGCCCTCGCTTGCCCTGAAATCGGTGATCCGGTCATAGCTTGCCGTGTTGAGCGTCGTGTCGCCCCGGTTGAAGACGAACATGTCAGCCTCGGTCCCGCCGGTCAGCATGTCCTTGCCCGCGCCGCCGATCAGCGTGTCGCTGCCCGCGCCACCCTTCAGCGTGTCGCCTGCCAGCCCGCCATCCAGCAGGTCGTTGCCCGCGCCGCCGTCCAGGCTGTCCTGCCCGTCCTCGCCATAAAGCCGGTCGTCGCCGCCATTGCCCAGCATGGTATCATTGCCCAGGCCGCCCCAAAGGCCGTTATTGCCGCTGTTGCCGGTGATGGTGTTGGCCAGATCATTGCCGGTGCCGTCGATAGCGTCGGTGCCGGTCAGCACCAGCTTCTCGACCTCGGCAGCCAGCCTGTAACTGACGGAGGCGTTGACCTGATCGGTGCCTTCGCCCGTCAGTTCGAAGATCAGATCGTCATTGGCGCCATTGCCGTCATCGGACCAGCTGTCGACGATATAAGTGTCGTTGCCCAGCCCCCCGGTCATGCTGTCGGCGCCGGTGCCGCCATCCAGATAATCGTCGCCCAGCCCGCCGGTCAGCATGTCATTGCCGTCGCCGCCGAACAGATTGTCGTTGTCGTCCCCGCCGTCCAGCGTGTCGGCGCCGCCCATGCCGTACAATATGTCTGCGCCCAGTCCGCCTGAGAGCATGTTCGCCGCATCATTGCCGGTGATGGTGTTGGCCAGTTCATTGCCGATGCCGTTGATCGCCGCCGCGCCGGTCAGGGTCAGCTTCTCGACATTGGCGGCCAGTCTGTAGCTGACGGAGGCATAAACCAGGTCGCTGCCGCCGCCCGCCAGTTCGATCACCCTGTCGTCATTCCCCGCGAAGCCGTCGTCCGAATAGGTATCGACATAGAAGATATCGTTGCCCGCGCCGCCGTCCATGCTGTCCGCGCCCGCGCCGCCATCGATGATGTCGTTGCCCGCCAGCGCATAGATGGTGTCGTTGAGCGCGGTCGTCTGATAGGCCAGCACGGTGGTCGTCGGGTTGATGCTGTTGTTGCCCGAGGAACCGGTGATGGTTTTGCCCCCCTCCGCCACGTCGGTGATCGTGATGGAGAGCAGCTGATCGTCGACATTGCTGCCGTCGGTCGCGCGGACCATCACCTGATAGACGCCGTCGCCATCGGCATCGAGCCGGTTCTCATAGTCCGGCGCATTGCTGAAGGAGAGGGCGCCCGTCACGGCGTCGATGGTGAAGAGGGCGGCATCGGCGCCACCCGATATCGCGAAACCGGGCGTCGTGCCGTCCGCATCGGTGGCAGTGACGGTCGTGACCGCGCTGCCATTCTCCGCCATGCTGATCGCCGCCGAAGCGCCACCGCCATGGGACGTGATGACCGGCGCATTGTCGTTGAGATTGGTGACGGCGATCGCCAGCGTCTGCGCGACGGCGTTGGTGCCGTCGCTGGCGGTGACGACCACATCGTAAATGCGGTCGCCATTGCTGTCGGTGGGCGCTTCATAATCGGGCGCGGTCGTGAAACTGAGCGCGCCGGTCGCGGCATCGATGGTGAACAGCGATGCATCCGCGCCGCCGCTGATCGAGTAGCTGAGCGCCGCGCCGTCGGCGTCGCCCGCCTGCACCGTGGCCGCGAGCAGGCTGTTTTCCGCCACCGACAGGGCCACCGAAGCCGCCCCGCCATAGGAGGTCAGCACCGGCGCATTGTCATTGAGATTGGCGACGGCGACGGCCAGTGTCTGTTGGTCGATATTGTCGCCGTCGCTGGCCTCGACGATCACGTCATAGACATTGTCGTGATTGGCGTCCGCGGGCGCCTCGTAATCGGGCGCGGTCTTGAAGACGAGCGTGCCCGTCGTCGCGTCGATGGCGAACAGCGCGGCATCGGCTCCGCCGACGATCGCATAGCGGATCAAGGGACCATCGGCGTCGGTCGCCGTCACGGTGGTGACGGCCATCGCATTCTCATCGACCGTGACGGCCGCGCTGGCGCCGCCGCCATTGGAGGTGATGACCGGCGCAAAGCCGTCCGGCAGGT
Organism: Sphingobium sp.; assembly: GCF_032153725.1. GTDB lineage: Bacteria > Pseudomonadota > Alphaproteobacteria > Sphingomonadales > Sphingomonadaceae > Sphingobium. The sequence continues at coordinate 56,991 of NZ_JALDYQ010000009.1, forward strand.
CCTGAACGGTGACGGACAGTGTTTGCGTGTCCACTCCGCCATTGCCGTCATTGGCGGCCACGGTCAGCTGATAGACATTGTCGCCGTCGGCATCGGCCGGACTCTCGAAATTGGGCGCGGTGATGAAGCGCAACTCGCCCGTGACCGGATCGATCGAGAAGAAGGCCGCATCCGCCCCGCCCACGATCGAAAATCCGATGGTCTGCCCGGCATCCGGATCGGTCGCGGTTACGGTGGTGATGGCCGTGCCGTTCTCGTCGATGGCCAGCGCCGCCGTCGCGCCGCCGCCGTTGGAGGTGATCACCGGCGGGGCGTTCAACCCTGTCGAGGGCGTCGTCATGTCCGCGAACTGGAAATATTCGACATTGCGGATCGTCTTCGTGCCTTCGGGCGATCCCGCGCGCTGGTCGACCGCGATGAAACTGCCGTCGGTCTGAAGCGTGAAGGCATAGTCCGCGCGGTTGCCGGAAAAGACGACGGTGTCGATGTCGGCGCTGCCGTCGATCACGTCGTTCCCGGCACCGGCGACGATGGCGTCATTGCCGGCGCCGCCGTGCATATAGTCGTTCCCGGCCCCGCCATCGAGCCAGTCGTCGCCCATATCCCCGTAAAGCTCATCCCCGCCCAGCCCGCCATAGAGCTGGTCATTGCCTGCATCGCCATGCAGCACATCGCTGCCGGAGGCGGTGTCGTCGTCGCCATAAAGAATGTCGTCGCCCGCTCCGCCGGCCAGATTGTCGTCGCCCGCTCCGCCATAGAGCCGGTCGTTGCCATCGCCGCCGGTCAGCTTGTCCTTGCCCCGACCGCCATACAGCATGTCGTTGCCGGTCCCGCCGTCAATCGTGTCATCCCCGGAAATCGCGTTGAAGCCCAGATCGTCGCCATAGAGGATATCGTCGCCTGCCCCGCCCGAGATGGTGTCGCTGCCGCGCCAGCCGAAGATGATGTCGTTGCCGTCGTCGCCCTGAAGATTGTCCTTGCCCGCGCCGCCGATGATGATGTCGTTGCCGGCGCCGCCCTGGACCAGCACGTCCTTGGCATAATCGACCCCGCCCGCTCCATGGGCCGACAGGTCGATGATATCGTCGCCATCGGCCAGCCAGAACTGCTCGATATTGTCGAAGCTGCCGAACCCGCCCGAAATAACGCCATTATTGTAGAAGACGGCGTCATTGAGGTTGGACCCGTAGATGACGTCCGTTCCCTGACCGCCCAGATAGAGGTCGGTGGAAATCTGGATGTTGGTGCCGCTCAGCTGATAGGCCGCGCCGCTGCCCGTGAGGATGGCGGAGTTCCATACAAGCTGCGCCATCACGGCGTCGGGGCGCACGGAATCCAGGTTGGCGAGTCGGGTGAAAGCGAAAAACTGGTCCTTCTCGCCGCCCCCCGTGATGGTCTGGCTACCTACCGCGTTGAAATAGTTTGCCATGGTCGCCCCCTGTCCTGCGTCCTCATGAAAGGTCGCAAATCTCTACCCTCAAACGGGGGACGCGCGGTGGGGGCATAGGGATAGAATGCCCTCCATTGGGAGTGCGCCGATGGGCTTAGAGTCTGTTCCGATCAGATGGAATCGGAACAGACTCTATTTTCCTTTGTTTGCCGCGATTTCCGAGTCGTCAGATATTCAATCTGACTTGAAATCGCTCTCGCCAGCTATTGTTCCCGGAAAGACCGCCACATCGTGTCGGTGAGCGGATCGACCATATATTGCAGCGCCGTCCGTCGCCGCAGCGGCACCACGACCTCCACCGGCATGCCCGGCTTCATCGCGAAATCGCCTTGCCGGGATTGTCGGATCACGGCGATCTGGTCGGGCGCGATCGTCACCTCGCCCACGAAATAGGCCGCCCCCGTCTTTTCCTCGACGAAGCTGTCCGCCGATACGCGCATCACCCTGCCTTCGATGATGGGGAGGCTGCGTCCCGGAAAACCGGCAAAGCGCACCTCCGCCTTCTGCCCGGCCGCCAGATCATCCACGTCGGTGGGCGAAAAGCGCGCTTCGATCACCACGGCGGAATCGCGCGGCACGATGTCCATCAGCACCTGCCCCGCCGCGATGACACCGCCCACCGTATGGACGCTGAGGCCCACCACGGTGCCGCTGACCGGCGCGCGGACCTGCGTGCGGGCGAGTTCATCGCGCGCCGCGCTCCATTTGGGCAGCGCGTCGCCCAGCAGCGCTTCGGTATCGCGCAGGTCCGCCGTCACCTTCTCCTGCAAATTCTGCTTCGCCTCCAGCGCCTTCAGCCGCGCCTCGCCCACCATATTGGCCGAACTGTCCCGCGCCGCCTGCAACCGCCCGCGCTGCCCGATCAGGTCCGCCCTGGCGCGCTCGAGCGACCGGATGCGGGTCTTGCTGACAAAGCCCTTTTCGGCCACGGCGCGCAGGCTCTCCAGCTCATCCGTGATCAGCCTTTCCTGCTCGATCACGGCGGCGACCTGCTCGCGATAGCCCACCGCCTGGCTTCCCGCCTGACTCCCTTCATGCAGCGCCACGCCCTGTTGCGTGTTGAGCAGGGCGGATCGTGCCGCCATCTGCGCGCCCTGCGCGCGCATCGCCGCTTCCGCATCGGCGCGATCGTCGCCGGTCAAGGCACGGAATTCCACCGGCGTTTCGATTGCCGTCCCCGCCTGCTCGGCGCGCAACCGCGCGCGTTGCGCGATCAGCCAGATCGCCTGCGACGCCAGCACCCGTTCCTGCGCCGCCACGGCAGGCGCGGCAAGCCGGATCAGCACATCGCCCTGCCGCACCTTCTGCCCTTCCTTCACCCATATCGCCGCGACGATCCCGCCATCGCGATGCTGCACGCTCTGCCTCTGTCCCGCCACGGTCGTCCGTCCCGGCGCCAGCGCCGCCGCATCCAGCCGGGCAAAGGCGGCCCAGCCCAGAAACAGCAGGAAGAATGCCGCCGCCACCACCAGCCCACAGCGTATTTCGGGCCGGGGATCGACCGCCACCACCGGCGGCGCATAGGGCGCGGGCAGCAGAAGGGCGCGCGGCGTCCGCATCAACATCACGCCACCCCAGCCACCGGTTCGGGCCGGGGCCGGGTCAGCGCACCCAGCACCTGATCGCGGGGTCCGCTCATCCGCATCCGGCCATTGTCCAGCACCAATATCCGGTCCGCCGGTCCCAGCAGGCCGGTGCGGTGCGCCGTCACCATGATCGCCGCTCCCCGCGCCTTGGCCTTCGCCAGCGCCGCGATCAGCTGCGCCTCGCCATCGGAATCGAGATGGGCGTTGGGCTCGTCCAGGATCAGCACCGCCGGATCGCGGAACAGCGCGCGGGCGAGGGCAATGCGCTGCGTCTGCCCCATGGACAGCCCCATGCCGCCCCAGCCCAACATCGTGTCATAGCCCTGCGGCAGGCGCAGGATCATCTCATGCACGCCACATATCTGCGCCGCCGCGATGACATCGGCGTCGATCCGCTCATCGCTCTCGGGATCGGCAAAGCGCGCGATATTGTCGCGGATCGACCCAGCGAAAAGCGACAATTGCTGCGGCATATAGCCCATATGCACCGCCAGCGCGTCGCCATCCCATTGGGACCGTTCCGCGCCATCGATGCGAATTGCCCCCTGGTGGCACGTGATTGCCCCCGCCACCAGCCGCGCCAGCGTGGATTTGCCCGCGCCGCTCGCCCCGATCACCGCGACCATCTCTCCCGGCGCGATGGTGAAGGACAGATTGTTCAGGATCATCCGCTCCGAATGCGGGTCCTCGATCGACACCCGCTCGGCATCGACCCGGCCCTTGGGACGCGGCAGGCTGGTCTGCGGCCCATCGTCCACGGCCCCGTCCAGCCAGGCCATGATCTCCCCATAAGAGCCCCGGGCCGCGACGAAGCTGCGCCAGCTTCCCACCAGCTGATCGACCGGCGCCACCGCCCGTCCCAGCAGGAAGGAGGAAGCGAAGATCGCCCCGCCCGAAATCTGCCCATCGATTGCCAACAGGGCGCCCAGTCCCAACGCCCCGGACTGCAACGCATTGCGCAGGAACCGGCTTAGCCCCATGCGGCTGCTCGCGGCGAAGCTGGCGTCGGCCTGCCAGGCCAGCATATCCTCGCGCTCTGCCAGATGCCGCCGCACCATGGCGGACTGCATCCCCAGCGCCCGCACCGCCTCGGCGCCCTGCATCGTCTGTTCCTGGCTGCTGTAGGACAGGTTCGCCGCGGCATTGGCCTGCAACAGCGGCTGTCGCGTCGCCCGGTCGCTGGCCCAGGTGACAGCCACCAGCATCAGGCTTCCCAACAGCGCCATCAACCCGATCAGCGGATGGATCAGCGCGCAGACGATGATGTAGATCGGCGTCCACGGCGCGTCGAACAGAGCGAACATCGCCGGACCGGTGAGCGCCTGGCGCAACTGGTCGCATTCGCGGATCGGCTGGCGGCTCCTGCGTCCGGTATGTTCCGTCGGTTGCTGTCGCAGCGTCGCCGTGATCAGCGTCCGCGCCAGCTGCCGGTCCAGCCCGATGCTTGCCCGCACCAAAATGCGCGAGCGGATATATTCCAGCAGCGACAGCGTGGCATAGGCCAGCAGCAGCACCAGCGTCAGGAACCCCAGCGTCGCAGCGCCCCGTGTCGGCACCACCCGGTCATAGACCTGCAACATGTAGAGCGTCGGCGCCAGGAACAGCAGATTGGCGAGCGCGCTGAACAACGCCGCCCAGAGGAAATGCCGCTTCACCGCGCCGATCATGGCCGCAGCGCTTCGTAGATCGCGCTGACCTTGGCGCAATGGGCGGCTTCGCTGAAGCGGCTTCGCGCATCGGCCTGTGCCGCCAGCGCCATGGCGCGGGCGTCGCCCAGATTCCCGCAGGCGCGGGCCAGAGCATCGGCATCATCCGGCTCGACCAATATCCCGATGCCGCCCTCCAGCGCCTCGATATTGCCGCCGGACCGCGCCGCGACGATCGGCGTGCCGACCAGCATCGCCTCCACCAATGTCCGCCCGAACGGTTCGCCCACCGCAGGCACCACCAGCTGATCGCAGGCCGCGATCCAGAAGGGGCCGGGCGTGCGATAACCCATCAGCCTCAGCTGATCGTCGACGCCCCTGTCCCCGATCCGCTTGCGCAGGGCGGCATCCATGGCGGGCACCCGTGCCTCTCCGAACATCAGGCCCATCACGGGTCGGCCGGTCATCGCCTTCAGCCGCGCGATCATGTCGACGAACAGCAAGGGCCGCTTCCGTGGCACGAAGGCACCGAAATAGCCCAGCAGCAGCGTCTCCGGCGCCACGCCCAATTCGCGCACCAGCGCATCGCGCGCCTTGGCCCGGTCGACCTCAAGGCTGATGTCGAACGGGCTGTGCACCACCGATGAGCGCCCCCGCGCCGACCAGATGCCCGCCGGCGGCAACGCGAAGGAGGACACCGCCAGCACCCGATGCGCCAGCGCGGGCGCCAGAAAACGCAAACCGAGTGCGTTTGGATCGCCGCGATGATGCCAGATCAGCCTCGCGCCCGCCATGCGCGCGGCCAGCGCCCAATTGGCGCTGCTCCGTCCGTCATTGACATGGACGATATCGATCCGCTGGCGCCGCAGGAAACGCGCGCGTGGCAGCACGCCCGTCAGGGTCCGCGCGAACTTCCGCAGGGTGAAGGCCTCGCCCGGCACGAACAGCCCCCTGGCTCCGGGATCGTCCATCCGCTCATGCCCGGCGAAGAAACTGGCGATCATGCCGCCGGGGACTTCAGTGACGACGATCGGCCGGTAGAGCGCCGGGTCGAGATGCTCCATCAGCCCGCGCACCGAAATATGGCTGCCGCCGATGCTGTCCCCGGAAAAGGGGAAGCAGATGCGCAGGCGCTTGTCCTCCGCCGCGTCATCGGGCAGCAGCCGGGGCAGGGGGGCATTCATAGCGCCCCCCCATCCATCAGCTCACGCGAGCGCTGATCCAGAAACTGGTCGAGATTGGCCACGCCATCCCGATCCGCATCGCCCCAGGGATCGGCCTTGCGCGGATCGGTGCCATGCTGCGCTTCCCAGCGGTCGTCCATGCCGTCGCCATCCGCATCGGGATAGGGCGGGCCGGGCGCGGGCTCATCGATAAGGCCGGGCTGCCTGACGATATGCCCCTTGCGCTCGCGCACCTGATGGACGATCCGCCGGTCGAACGGATCGCGCGGGAAGGCCCCGGCACTGCCCAGCACCGCCTCATAAGCGGCGTCCGCCGGTTCCGCCGCGATGGTGGCGGGGCAGGGGGGCCTGCCCACTTTCGCCTGCTCCATCAAGGGCGAGACATGGACGAAATCACCGTCGAACCGGTTGTCGGCCAGATACACCTTCGCGATCCCCTTCGACCCCATGACGTTGCGCGCCACGCCCACCGTGTCGGGCCGGGTGTTCCTGCCCGCGATGAAGCTGTTGCCGATCAGCGAGACGGGCACGCCGCCGAAGCTCTCCCAGATCTCGGCGAATTCGGACTGACCGTTGTAGAGGATGTTGTTGATCACCTCCGCGCAGGAGCCGGGCGGGAAATTCAGGTCCGGATTGCGGTCGCCATTATGGGCGCAGATATTGCCGATGAAGCTCAGATGCTGCGGCCCCCTGGGATCGCTCGCCAGCAGCGCGCATTTGTCGTGGCGCGGAATCCCCTCGGCGAAGATCGAATTGCTGATCGTGACCCAGTCATTGTCGCCATAGCCGTTGATCAGCTCGTCCCGCGCCCAGCTGGCGCTCACATGGTCGATGATGACCTGACGGCTGTTCTCGATGGTGAAGCTGTCTTCCGATCCGCGATGCGTGCCGGTGCGGTCGTTGCGGACGCGGATATGGCGGATGACGATATCGTGCGTGTTCTTGATCAGGATCGGGGTGCGCCCTTCCTCGCCGCCCGCATGGGTGATGACGATTCCCCCGCCCGGCGCGGTCTGCCCGGCTATGGTCAGCCAGGGATTGGCGATCACCGGCGGACGGCTGGTGAAGCGGATCACCCCGCTCACCCGGAACACGCACACCCGCGGTCCCGCGGCGTCGATACAGGCACGCAGCGACCCCGCGCCGCTATCGGCCAGCGTATCGACGGCGATGATCCGCCCGCCGCGCCCGCCCCTGGCCGCCGCGCCATAGCCGACCGCGCCGGGAAAGGCGGCCTCGCCCTTCACCGGCTGCGCCTGCGATTCATTGCCCGCGCCCGAACAGCCCGCCATCACGACAGGCAGCAATATGCCGATCAAGGGCCGCCTCATGAACCGTCTCCGCTGCGCAGCGAATAGCCGTAACGCCGCAGCAAGGGCGCGCACAAAAGCGTGAACAGCCTTTGCTTCCAACCCGGCATTTCCCGCTTCCACTTGTCGTCGTCCCGGATGGTGAGCGACTTCTGCATCCGATGGCGGCTTCCCGCGACCTGATGCTGGGGCTCGAACGGGGCAAGATCGGTCGCGGGGATATGCGGCTCCTCGCCCACCAGCGCGACGATCCGGCCGATGATGCCGCGCGGATCGTCGACGAAATCCTCGTATCGCACGCGGATGCTGCGCTTGGCTCCCACCCGGCGGCACAGCATTTCAGCCGCCAGATTGACCATCGACCAGCGCAGGGCCGTGTAGAGCAGCGGCTTGGGCCGCAGTTCCCGTTGCACGCCGCTTTCGACGCTGCGCCGGTGACCCTTCATCAACGACCAGGCGACTCCGCGCCCGTCGCGCACCACATGCACGACATGCAGGTCGATCCCCGGCATCGCCGCCAGCGCGAAGGCCCGTCCAGGCAGCTTGGACGAATCGACCAATATCGGCCGTTCCGACACCATCGCCATGCCGCGCAGCAATTTGAGCGTCCTGCGCTTATGATCCCGCCAGCCGGGCCAGCGCAGCAGCCGCCCCGGCGCCACCAGCCCTTCGGTTCGCTCCTGCGTGCGGCGATAGCGTGCCAGGAACCCTTCCGGCTCCCCCTGTACCCATCGCGCGACGATCGCCTTCCATTCCGGACAATCCCGCACCCGTGCCCCGCAGGCGCAATATTCGCCATTGTCCCAGACATGCCGGGCCAGCGTCGTCACCTCGCCCGCGCCCATGATCGCCGGATGCTCGCCCAGCGCGATATCGAGCAGGGTCGTCCCGCTCCGCCCATAGCCGGCCACATAGATCAGCTTGACCGCAGCCTGTTCGGGCGCGGGCGCGGCGGTTTTGACGAGCTGCTCCACCCCCATCGGGGTTTCGGCATTGCGCAGGGGGAGGACCGTATCCGTCACCAACTCATCCTTGTCACGGGCTTGTCACGGGGTCGCGTCCCGCCGCTCCGGCGACGCGTCGAGTGCCGCGCATTTATCCCGTCAGTCCCAAGGTCATTTCAACAGATCACAAGGCTGATCCTCCGGCAAATTCGGATAGTCCGACTGGCTGGAATCGCTCCCCGCCTCGCCCCGAAGGGCGTTTGCACGCCGCCCACCCGCCGTGCAGCCTGACGGCATCCGCGAATCCGTCCGAAAGGCCGCCCGTGACGTCGCTAACCAGCCCTGGCCCCTTTGCCGCCGCCAGCGCGGGCAGGCCCGCCGGGCCCGACATCTTCGCCCCGCATGAGGCGATCTGGGACAGGGTCGCCCGCTATTGCCTGCTGACCGCGATTTTCCTGAGCGGCTGGGGCCTGCTGCGAGTCGGACAGATCAACCTGACCTTCTCCGACCTCGCTTTCCTGGCCAGCTTCACCATCTCCGGCCTGCGCGGACGGCTCAGCGTCACGCCCTTCCGTTCGCTCACGCCCTTTTGGCTGATGGGGCTGGTGATGATGCTGGGCGGCCTGTTCGTCGGATCGGTGATCAATGGCGACCCGCTGCGGTGGGTGAACATCGCCCTGCAATATACGGTGGCCTTTCTCTTCATCCCGATCCTGCTGATGCAGCAGGATCAGAGGACGACCCGCATGGCTCCGCTGATGTTCATGCTGGGCATCACCTGCTCCGAAATCATCGGCATCCTCGCCAGCTCCTTTCTGACCTTCCATGATACGCTGCACTGGCTCGGCGACGGCTTCATCACCGGCAATGGCCGCCTGGGTTCCATGGCGGGCCAGCCCAATCCGAATGGCGCGGTCGTCGCCTTTTCGCTCCCCATGCTGCTCTATTCGATGCGCGAGCGGCTGATCGGCGGCCCCGGTGGCGTCACCTGCCTGATCCTGCTGCTCTGGGGACTGATGCTCAGCGCTTCCTTCACCGGTTTTTCCGCGGCGCTGCTCGCGATTTTCGTGACCCTGCTGCTGATGGGCGTGCGCTACATCTTCCGGCTGGGCCTGGCCGTCGCGGTCGCCGCGGGCCTCTTCCTCGCCAGCGGCGCGCCCCTGCCCAAGGCGTTTCAGGAACGCGTCGGCAATGCGGTGGAGAGCGGCGACATCAACCAGGCGGGGACCTTTCTCAACCGCTCCCAGCTGATCGAGGAGGCCTGGGGCTTTGCCGAAGACAATGTGATCATCGGCATGGGCGTCGATCGCTATCGCGAACTCAGCGCCTATGACAATCCGGTGCACAATCTCTTCCTGCTGATCTGGAATGAAGGCGGGGCGATCGCCTTTTGCGGCCTGATCATCCTGCTTGGCCTGATCGGCCTGCTGGCGGTGAACGGGCTGCGCGTCAGCCGGGACAGGGGCGCCATGGCGGTGGCGGTGGTGCTGGTGTTCCTGATCTACACGCTGTCCTATCCGCACATGTATTCGCGCATGTGGGTCATGCCGGTGATGGTCGCTCTGGCGACCCTCTATGCGCCGCGCCGGACGGCCGAACCCGATGCCGCGCGCCTGATCTATGCCAGGCCGGTGGGACCGCAGCAATTGCCGGAATTATAGGGCGGCGGCCCGATTCCCCTGTCGGTCGCATTTTGCGAAACGTCGGCCGTGCCACCCGATTTCAGCCCCGCCCCAATATCTCCCGCGCCCTCGGCGCCAGCCTTTCCGCCGCCGCCGCATGTATCCCCGGCGCCGCGCAAAGCAGACCGAACGCCGTCGGCTGCGGCCGGTTGAAGGAAAAGGGGTTGCTGAGCGCATCGGTCACGATCGCCCCCGCCTCCTGCGCGATCAGCGCGGCGGCGGCGACGTCCCATTCATTGCCCCAGCGCACCGTCGCGACCAGATCCGCTTCATCCGCCGCGACCATTGCCATGCGCAGCGCGATGCTGTTGGGCTTGTCGACGGTAACAAGGTCACGGTCATAACGGGGCAACTGGTCGGCCGGCACCCGCGCGCCCGGCAGAATGGCACGCGCTCCGGCCCGCAATGTCCGCCCGTTCCGTGTCGCTCCTGCGCCTGCCTGCGCGATCCACAGTTCATTGCGGGCGGGGGCCGCCAATATGCCGGCCTGCACCACGCCATGCTCCACCAGCGCCACCGACACCGCCCATCCGGGCCGCCCCCGCAGATAATCCCGCGTTCCGTCGATCGGGTCCACCACCCAGACGCGCGGCAGGTTCAGCCGATGTACCGTATCCGCTGTCTCCTCCGACAGCCAGCCCGCCGACGGATCGATCGCATAGAGCCGCTCGCGCAGCATCGCGTCCAGTTCCAGATCGGCCTCGCATACCGGGTGTCCGGGCACCTTCTCCCATTGGCGCACGCGCGTCTGCCCGCCCGCCCACAGCGTCAGGGCCCGGTCGGCCGCATCCGACACGGCCGCCACCAGATCGCGCAGGGGGACGTCAGCCGCCGGCAACGGTCATCCCGTCGATCCGGATGGTCGGCACGTTCATGCCATAGCGGAAGGCAAGGTCGTTGGCCGGCACCAGCGCGCGGAACATGTCCTTCAGATTGCTGGCAATGGTGATTTCCGACACGGCATGGCCCGCTGCGCCATTTTCGATCAGGAAGCCCGCCGCGCCCCGGCTGTAATCGCCGGTCACGCCATTGACGCCCATGCCGATCAGTTCGGTGACGTACACCCCGCGCTTCACATCGGCCATCAGTTCGCCGGGCGACGGCGTGCCCGGTTCCATATGGACATTGGTGATGCCAGCCCCCGGCGCGCCGCTGCCGCCCCGGCTGGCATGGCCGGTGGGTTCCAGCCCCAGCTGCCGCGCCGAAGCGCTGTCCATCAGCCAGCCGGTCAGCACGCCCCTGTCGATCAGCTTGCGGCGCGCCACCGGCAGCCCTTCGCCATCGAAGGGCCGCGAGCGCAGCCCGCGCAGCCGCAGCGGATCGTCGATGATCGTCACGCCCGAATCGAACAGCGCCTCGCCCAGCGAGTCCAGCAGGAAGCTCGACCGCCGCGCGATCGCCGGGCCGACCATGCCGCCGATCAGATGCCCGACCAGCCCGGAGCCGATGCGCGGGTCGAAGATCACCGGCATCACGCCGCTGCCGACCTTCACTGGCTTCAGCCGCGCCACCGCCCGATGCCCCGCGCGGGTGCCGACCGCTTCGGCATCGTCCAGATCCTCGATATGGCGGACGCTATGGCTGGCATGGTCGCGCTGCATGTCCGCGCCCGTCCCGGCCAGCACGCTCACCCAGGTCGAATGGCTGGTCCCGGCATAGGCGCCGGCAAAGCCATGGCTGGTCGCCAGTGCCATCTGGCTGCGCCCGGTCGCCGCGCCGCCACCCTCGCTGTTGGTGACGCCCGACACCGCCCGCGCCGCTTCCTCGGCGATCATGGCGCGTGCCCTGAGGTCCGATGGCTCCGGCTCGAACGGATCGGTCAGGTCCAGCGCGGGCAGCTTCTTCTTCAGCAGCCGGTCCTCCGGCGCCAGCCCGGCATAGGGGTCCTCCGGCGCCTGCCCCGCCATGGCGATGCAGCGTTCCACCAAAGTCGCCAGCGTCGCCGGGTTCATGTCCGACGCGGAAATGCTGGCGGACCGCTGGCCGATGAACACGCGCAGGCCGATCTCCTCGCCCTCCGACCGCTCCACATCCTCCAGCGCGCCCAGCCGCACCGACACATTGGTCGACGCGTTGCAGGCATAGATGGCGTCGGCCGCATCCGCCCCCGCCCGGCGCGCCGCCGTCACCAGATCCTGCGCGCGAGACTGGGCTTCTTCAAGGCTGAGCATGGGACAGAGACAATCCTGAAAGAGGGGGGCCTGAAAGAGTGGGGCCTGAAAGAGTGGGGCCTGAAATGGACGGAACCAAGGGTGCGGCCTTACGCGCTTGGGGTGCTGCCCGCAACCTGCCCGTCCAGCCAATGCCGCAGCAGATGCCAGGCCACCGCCATCACCGGCGGGGCGAGGAAAGGCGCGCCCTCTTCCCCCGCCAATGCCGCGCGCACCCCTTCGGCGTCGGCCCAGAAAGCATGCTGGATCTCGTTTTCGTCCAGCGTCAACGCGTCGTCATCCGCCTGCGCGATGCAGGCGATCATCAGCGAGGAGGGGAACGGCCAGGGCTGGCTCATCACATAGCGGACCGAATGAGTGGCGACGCCCGCCTCTTCCCTGATCTCGCGGACGACCGCTTCCTCCAGCGTCTCGCCCGGCTCGACAAACCCCGCCAGCGCCGAATAGCGCCCCTCCGGCCAGCTATGCTGCCGCCCCAGCAGCACCCGCCCGCGATGCTCGGCCAGCATGATCACCACCGGATCGACGCGCGGAAAATGCTCGGCCTGACACGAGCCGCACTGGCGCGACCAGCCCGCCTTGACCGGCGCGGTGCGTTGCCCGCACACCGAACAGAAGCGATGCCGCACATGCCAGGACAGCAGGCTGCGCGCCGCGCCGTAGAGCGCTACCTCATGCCCCGGCACCTCGCCCACCAGCCCCCGACTGCGCGGCGTCGCCAGGAAACTGTCCGGCGCATCCGCCAGCAGTTCCGCGAAAATCGGCCGCTGCTGCTCGTCCACGCCCAGCAGCGCGAAATGCTCCACCCAGGCATCGCCCGGCAGCGGTTCCATGACCAGATGGCCACCCTCCACCACCGGCTCCAGCCCCTCCAGCACCACCCGCCGGGCAAGCGGCGAGGCAAAGGCTTCCGCCAGCAACGCAGCATTGGTGCGGATGGGGTCGACCCGGTCCAGCCGTCCCCCGGCATAACCGAGAAGTTCCGGGGCGCCAGAACCGTGATCAGAGCCGTGCATCGTCCATCCTCTCCTTCATCGCGGCTTCCGCCGCGCGGGCGAACAGGGTCGGCAGGCCTGCCTTGCCGATCTCGGCCACCGGCCACCACTCCCCCTCGCCGGGCGGCGTCACCTCCGGCCCGACATGGGCATGGTGCACCGTCAATGCGAGGGAGAAATGGGTGAAAACATGCGCCACCGGCTCAGGCACCCGTTGCCAATGCGCGGCCAGCGGCGGCGTCGCATCGGGCGCGTCGTTCCATTCCGAGGAGGGCAGCGCCCGCATGCCGCCCAGCATGCCCTTGTCGGGTCGTCGCACCAGCCAGACATGTCCGTCCGGCCGCTCGATCCACCAGCCATGGCCCAGCCGATGCGGCCTGGCCTTTTTCGCCGCCTTGACCGGGAACGCGCCCGGATCGGCGGTCAGGAAAGCCGCGCAATCCTCACGCAAGGGGCAGATGCCGCAGGCGGCCCCACGCGCGGTGCAGATGGTCGCGCCCAGATCCATCATCGCCTGCGCAAAGTCCCCTGCGCGCAGATCGGGCGTGATCGCATCGGTCGCCGCCCGAATCTCCGCCCGCCCCGCCGGCAGAGGCGTGCCGATGGCAAAGAGCCGCGCCACCACCCGCTCGACATTGGCGTCCACCACCACCGCACGCCGGCCAAAGGCAATCGCCGCCACCGCCGCCGCGGTATAGGCGCCCACGCCCGGCAGGGCGCGCAGTTCCTCCTCCGTATCCGGAAACACCCCGCCATGCCCGCCCGCCACTGCCCGCGCGCAGGCCAGCAGATTGCGGGCGCGGGCATAATAGCCAAGCCCGGCCCAGGCGGCCATGACCTCGGCATCCTCCTCCGCCGCCAGCGCGTCGACATCGGGCCAGCGCGCCGTGAATTTCGCGAAATAAGGCCCGACCGCCGCCACCGTCGTCTGCTGGAGCATCACCTCCGACAGCCACACCCGATAGGGATCGGCGGCATTGGCGCCCGGCGCCGCGCGCCAGGGCAGTTTGCGCGCATGGACGTCATAATGGGCCAGCAGATCGGATGCTATTTTCTGGATGTCACCCTCGACGCGCATGCCGCCCCTATGCCATTAAGAGCGCCATGACGGAACGCCCAGAAATCTCTAAAAAAATGGCGGCGCCCAAAAACCGCAAGGCAAAGGCGGAGGAGCGCCCGCGTATCGGCGCCCCGCGCCGGATCGCGGACCTGATGCCCGCCATCGGCGCCGCCGCCTTCCGCAAATTCGGCTTCGTCCAGTCCAGCATCGTCACCCGCTGGGCGGAAATCGTGGGCGCGCATTATGCCGGGATCAGCGAACCCGAATCGATCCGCTTCCCGGCGGGCAAGAAATCCGGCGGCACGCTCCAGCTCACCGTCATGAGCGGCCATGCGCCGATGATCCAGCACGTGCTGCCCGACATCATCGATCGGGTGAACCGCTTCTTCGGCTATGCCGCCGTCGCCAGGGTCGCGATGAAGCAGGGCATGGTCAGCGCGCGCGAACCCGAACGCCGCCCGCCGCCGCGCAACCTCAAGCCCATCCCGATGGAACTGGGCGATTCCCTGCGCGACATCGGCGACCCCGAACTGCGCGCCGTCCTCGAATCCCTCGCGCAAGGGCTTGCCAATTCTTCCGGTTTGCCCAAGATCAGCTGAAGCATAAAAAGGCCGTGCAGGGGCGGCCCTTCATTGGACATCGCATGACGAAACTCCGCCTGTTGCTGCTTGCCCTGCTCGCCATCCCCGCGAGCGTTATCGCGGCTCCCGCCGCCAACTGGGTGAATCAGGTCGCCCTGTCCCCGATCGGCGGCCATGTGCTGGGCAATCCCGCCGCCCCGACCAGGCTGGTCGAATATATCAGCTACACCTGCTCCCACTGCGCCCATTTCGTCGGCGAAGCCAGCGCCCCGCTCAAGGCGAACTATGTGAAGACCGGCAAAGTCAGCGTGGAGGTGCGCAACGCCGTGCGCGACAAATATGACCTGACCGCCGCGCTGCTTGCCCGCTGCGGCGGCCCCCGGCGCTTCTTCGGCAATCACGAGGCCCTGTTCGCCAACCAGAATGACTGGATGGAAAAGCTGATGGCCTATGACAAGGACGCGACCAAGCCGACCGAGGAGAAGGCCGCGCTCCGTGACATCGGGCAGAAGACCGGCCTTTACGCCCTGATGGCGAAACGGGGCTATAAACCCGCCCAGCTTGACGCCTGCATCAATGCCCCCGCCGCGATGAAACAGATTCTCGCCATGACCGACGAAGCCTGGAACAAGGTCCGGATTCCCGGCACGCCCGGTTTCACCATCAACGGCACGCTGGTCCCCGGATCGGACTGGACCCGGTTGCAGGCCGCTTTGCCCTGATCTAAAACCCTGAACTATAGTCTTGCGCGACAACGCCCGACAACCGGAGCCCAAATAACGTGAAAGCCCTTACCGGACTTGCCCTCATCGCCCTCAGCCTGACCGTCGCCGCCTGCGGCAAGAAGGATGCGGGCAGCACCACCTCCGCCGATCCGGTCGCCGCCGTCGCCGCGCCGGCGGGCACCAAATGGTCCGAAACCATCGCCACCACGCCTGACGGCCATTTCGTCATGGGCAACCCCGATGCGAAGGTGAAGCTGGTCGAATATGGCTCCTACACCTGTTCGCACTGCCGCGATTTCGCCGCCGAATCCTCCGAGGAGCTCAAGCAGATCGTCGACAGCGGCAAGATGAGTTTCGAATTCCGCAACTATGTGCGCGACCCGATCGACATTTCGACCGCGCTGCTCGCCCGTTGCGGCGGCAAGGACATCTTCTATCCCCTCTCCGAACAGTTTTTCGGCAACCAGAACGCGATGTTCGAAAAGGCGCAGGCACTGGGCGATGAAAAATACAAGGCGCTGATGAGCGCCCCTCCGGCCCAGCGCTTCGGCCAACTCGCGCAGGCGGTCGGTCTGGTCGATTTCGCCAAGCAGCGCGGCATAGCCGAGGATCAGGCGAAACAGTGCCTGGCCGACACCGCCGCTGCCGAAAAGCTGGCCAAGGGCGTGGAAGAGGCGAATCAGCAGTACAAGATCGAAGGCACGCCGACCTTCATCCTCAACGGCGTGATGGTGGAAAACACCGCAGCCTGGCCAGCGCTGCGCACCAAGCTCAGGGAAACGGGACTCTAAGTCAGGGATTTGGGATTGGGCAAAAGGGGGCTGGCATCATCGGATCAGCTTCCCGCTGAAAGCGGGGCGGCCCTGCGCTGCCCCGGACAGATATCATGCAGATAAAACGCCTCAAGCTGTCCGGCTTCAAGAGCTTCGTCGACCCGACGGAGCTGCGCATCGAACCCGGCCTCACCGGCATTGTCGGGCCGAATGGCTGCGGCAAATCGAATCTGCTCGAAGCGATCCGCTGGGTCATGGGCGAATCCAGCGCCAAGTCGATGCGCGGCGGCGGCATGGAGGATGTGATCTTCGCGGGCACCTCCACCCGCCCGCAAAGGGATTTCGCCGAAGTCTCGCTGATGACCGTGCAGGAACAGGGCGAACTGTTCAACGCGGTCGAAGTCGCCGCCGACGGCGAGTTGGAAGTCACCCGCCGCATCGAGCGCGGCGCGGGCAGCGCCTACCGCGCCAATGGCCGCGACGTCCGCGCCAAGGATGTGGCGCTGATCTTTGCCGACGCCGCCACCGGTCCGCATAGCCCTGCCCTCGTCAGCCAGGGGCGCATCGCCGCCGTCATCGCCGCCCGCCCGCAGGAACGCCGCGCCATGCTGGAGGAAGCGGCGGGCATTTCCGGCCTGCACGTCCGTCGCAAGGATGCCGAACAGAAGCTGCGCGCCGCCGAAGCGAACCTCATGCGGCTGGACGAAATCCTCTCCGACATGGACGCCCGCGCCAACAGTCTGCGCCGTCAGGCCAGGGCGGCGGAACGCTATATCCGCCTGTCCGAGCAGATTCGCATTGCCGAAGCCCGCGTGATCTTCGCCGACGCCGCCCGCGCCGATGCCAGCCAGGCCGAAACCGCCGTCGCCGCCGCGCAGGAAGCCCAGCGGGCCGCGGCCGTCCACGCCAACGCGGCCGTCGAAGCGCTCGCCCGGAAACGCGCCGCCGCCCAGACCGCGCGCGATGCCGCCAGCGAGGCAGGGCATAAACTCACCACCCTGCGCACCGAACGCGACGGCGTGGTCCGCCGCCTCCACGATCTTGCCCAGCAGGCGGCCCGTCTGGAGGAGGACCGGGAACGCGAAGGCACGCTCGCCAATGACGCGGCGGAGGCGATTGCCCGCCTCACCGACGAAATCACCGTTCTCAAGGCGCGCATTGCCGAAACCGAAGCGATGCGCCCGGATTTCGCGGGCCGCATCGCCCGCGCCGAGGATGCCGCCCGCGACGCCGAACTCGATCTCGCCAGGGCGATGGCGAAACAGGCGGGGGAACAGGCCGAACTGCGCGTAGCCGAAGCCGCCCTCGCCGCCGCGCGCAGCCGCCTCGACCGCGCAACCCGCGAAGCGCAACGCCTCGAATCCGAAGCCGCGGCCCTGCCCGACGCCGCCCCGCTGGAACAGAAGCGGGCCGAAGCCCTCGCCGCCCAACAGCAGGCCAGCGCCGACCGCGACGCTGCCGAAGCCGCGATCCGCACCGCCGAAACCAGCCGTGCCGAAGCCGCCGAAGCCCGGGCCAGCGCCGAAGCCGCGCTCGCCTCCGCCCGCGCGGCGCTCGCCGCGCTCGACAGCGAATCCTCCGCCCTCAAACGCGCGGTGGACAGCGGCGCCAACAACCGCGGCCGCGCGCTGGACCAGTTGAAGGCCGCGCCCGGCTATGAACGCGCCCTCGCCGCCGCGCTGGGCGACGATCTGGAAGCGCCCATCGCCACGACAGGCAAGCGCCGTTGGGTGGGCGCGTCTCCGCTCGACGGCGACCCCAAGCTACCCGAAGGCTGCACCGCCCTCTCGGCCCATGTCACCGCCCCGGCGGAACTGGCCCGCCGCCTCGCCCAAATCGCGGTGGCGGACAGCGACGAAGGCCAGCCCCTCGCGGTCGGCCAACGCCTTGTCACCAAAGACGGCCAGCTGCGCCGCTGGGACGGTTATGTCGCAATCGAAGGCGGTGCCGCAGCCGCCGAACGCCTGATCCGCCTCAACCGGCTCGAAGCCATCGCCGCCGCGCGCCCCGCCGCCGAGGCCGAGGTCGAAACCGCCCGCGCCGCGCAGGACACCGCCTCGACACGCGAACGCGACGCCGCCCAGACTCTCGCCACCGGCCGCACCCAGCTTTCCAACGCCGACCAGCGCCTGCGCACCGCGCTGCGCGCCGCCGACGAAGCCGCCACCGCGCTCGAACGCCTGACCGGCCGCCGTGAGGCGATCGAGGAACGTCTCGCCGAAGCCCGTATCGACCTTGGCTCCGCGCAGGCCGAGCATGACAGGGCGCAAACCACCCGCACCGCCATGCCCGATGGCGAGGAAACCCGCACCCTCGTCACCACGCTCCAACAGGCGAGCGAAAAGGCTCGGCAAGCCGTCAGCCAGCTTCAGGCCGATCAGGCTTTGGCCGACCGCGCCCTATCCAGCGACCGCGAACGCATGGCAGCCGCCGATGCCGAGGCCAAGGGCTGGCGCGCCCGCGCCGGCGAAGCCGCCAAGCGCATCGCCGCCATGGTCGAGCGCAATGACGCCATCGCAAAAGAACGCGCTGAAATCGCGGACCAGCCTGACCGGCTCGCCGCCACCATCGCCAGTTTGAGCGAACAGGGCGATGCGCTGACCCAGGCCGCCGACACCGCCCGTCGCGAGGAAGGCGACGCCGAAGCGGCCCTCCGCACCGCCGAACAGCGCGCATCCCAGGCCGGCGAAACCCTCGCCAGCGCCCGCGAAACGCGCGCCACCGCCGTCGCCCGCGCCGAAGCCGCCGATGAAAAGCGCGTCGAAACCAACCGCCTCTCAGGCGAGCGCTTCGAATGCCCGCCCCCGGTCCTGCCTGAAAAACTCGGTTTCGTGAGCGCCGAAATCCGCATCGCCCAGACCGAACAGGGCGAACATGACCGCCTGGTGGCGGAACGCGAGCGCATCGGCCCGGTCAACCTTGTCGCCGCGCAGGAACTGGAGGAACTGGAAGCCACCCAGGCCAATAGCCGCGCTGAAAGCGAGGAACTCACACAGGCGATCAACCGCCTGCGCGGATCGATCGGCAGTCTCAACCGCGAGGGCCGCCAGCGCCTGCTCGCCGCCTTCGAAGCCGTGGACGGCCATTTCCGCCGCCTCTTCACCACGCTTTTCAACGGCGGTCAGGCGCATCTGGAGCTGATCGACAGCGACGATCCTTTGGAAGCGGGCCTCGAAATCATGGCTCAGCCCCCCGGCAAGAAACTCGCCGCGCTGACCCTGCTCTCCGGCGGCGAGCAGGCGCTCACCGCCGTTGCGCTGATCTTCGGCCTGTTCCTGACTAATCCCGCGCCGATCTGCGTGCTGGACGAAGTCGACGCGCCGTTGGACGACGCCAATGTCGAGCGCTTCTGCGACCTGCTCGACGCGATGGTGGAGCAGACCGACACCCGCTATCTGATCGTCAGCCACAATGCGGTGACCATGGCGCGCATGCACCGCCTGTTCGGCGTGACCATGGTGGAGCGTGGGGTCAGCCGACTGGTGTCGGTCAATCTGGGTGGCGCGGAAGCGCTACTGGCTGCCGAATAAACTAACGTGCTCCTGCCTTCGCAGGAGCATGTTTCACTGCGGGCCTACCCCCGCGTCCAACCCTTCATCCGCCGGAACAACCCCCGCTCCGCCACCGGCTCCAGCATCTCGCCCGGCCCTTCCGGATCGAGCACCTCATTATCCGCCAGCCAGGCCTGCACCTCGTTCAAATCCGGCGTTACATAGGCCCGCAAGGTCCGCCCCGGCTTCTCCCGCAATTGCTCGATCGTCGCGATCAGTCCGCGCTCGGCGATCACCGCCGCCACCCGCTCGGCCGGCAGGTCCAGATGCTCCGCGATCAGATCGTCGCGGATATCCCGGATCACATCCTCCCGCCCGGCATTGGCCGGCAGTGCTGCATCGATCGTCACGTCGCACTCGGTATCCAGCCGCATCGACCGATTGTTCATGTTGGAAGATCCGACCCGCAGCACCCGATCGTCGACGATCAATATCTTCGCATGGACATAGATCGGCCCCCCCCGCGCGGTGAAGGGGTGGTAGAGGTGGAAGCGCCCATGCCTGTCCCGCGCCTTCAGCGCCTCGTACAGCCGGGCGCGGGCAGTATCCATCGCCTGCTGCTCCAGCCAGCCATCGGCCTGCTCGGGATTGACGATGACGATCTCCGGCCCGTCCTCTTCTCCCAGCCGCGCCGCGATCGCCTCGGCAATGCGGCGCGACGCGAAATACTGGCTCTCCGCATAGACATATCGCCGCGCCGCCGCGATCTGGTTCACATAAAGCCGCTCGATCTCGACCAGCGGCTCCTGATCCTCCATTTCCGGCGCGGAACGGGAAATGGCGACATCAACATTCTCGAACTGCACCGGCAGCGCGTCGGGCCAGCAATCCGTCACCCCCTCGACCGGCGCCAGTTCCTCCCCGCCAGCCCCCTTCCACCGCGCCCGCGCATGGTCGCCCAAAGCCGCCGCCACCGGCCCCTGCAAGGCGGTCGTCGCATCATGCCATGGCCCGTAGGAAGAGCCATCGGGACGCCGCCGTCCCGGCTCCTCATCGCGATGATGCCGCGTGTCCCAACGATCCGCCGTCATGTCGATCCCGCCGCAAAAGGCGAAGCAATCGTCGATCACCACGATCTTCTGATGATGCGATGCGGCCGTGGGATGATGGCTGTCCAGCTTCACCGTGATGCGCGGATTGGCCATCCACCGCACCGTGGTGAACAGGTTCGACGGCCGCACCATCGACTTCATCGCCCCCACGTCCCAGCGCAGCAGATGGATTTCCAGCTCCGGCGTCCGCTCCACCAGCCAGCTGATGAAATCACCGATGACGACCGGCGCATCGTCCTCCGCCTCATCCGCCCGGATCAGGTTGATCGCGGCGTCGAAGTCCCAGCCGATCAGCATGATCCGCTGTGTGGCCTTCATCATCGCCGCGCGGGCATGGCGGAAATAGGCATCGGCGTCGACAATCACGCTCGCCTTCACGGCACGCGCGACGCGCCAGCAATCCTCGCCCTCGCTTGGTCCGTTCATGCGCTGCCCACGACCAGACAGCCCAGGAACATCAGCAAGCCGGCAAAACGGTTGGACCGGAATTTCGCCAACGGATCGACGCCATCCTGCCTGAGCGTCGCCACCTGCCAGGCCAGATGCCCCGCCATCGGCAGCAGCGCCGCCAGCGCCAGCCCCTGCGGTCGAACCTGCCAGATCGCGCCCGCCCACAGGGCCAGCGCCAGCGCGTAGCAAAGCGTCACCCCGGCCCGCACATGCCTGCCCATGGAAAGGGCGCTCGATCCGATCCCGATCAACGCATCATCCTCCCGGTCCTGCAAGGCGTAGATCGTGTCATACCCCACCACCCAGAAGATGCAGCCCGCATAGAACAACAGCGCCGTCCCGGTCAGAACGCCCGCCACTTCGCTCCATCCCACCAGCGCCGCCCAGGAAAAGACCAGTCCCAGCCATATCTGCGGCCATCCGGTGATCCGCTTCATGAAGGGATAGGCCGCCACCAGCGCCAGCGACCCCAAGGCCACGACCTGCGCATGAAGGCGCAATTGCAGCAGCACCACCAGCCCGACCAGACACAGCGACACCAGCCACAGCCAGGCGGTCTTCAGCGAAACCGCCCCGCTCGCCAAGGGCCGGGACGCCGTCCGCGCCACCCGCCGGTCGAGATCGCGGTCGACAATATCGTTGAACACGCACCCCGCCCCGCGCATCGCGATGCTGCCCAGCAGCAGCCACAGGATCAGCGCCCAATGCTGCGCCACGCCGCCCGCCAGCACCACCGCCCAGGCGCCCGGCCAGAACAGCAGCCACCAGCCGATCGGCCGGTCGAATCGCGCCAGCAACGCCAGGGCCCGCGGAACATCCGGCAGGCGCGCGACCAAACCGCGCGCTTCGCTGTCGGGAACGATCGTCTGACTCACACCAACTCCGTTCGGGTCGGCGCGGGGCACGGGACTCGTGCCGACTTGTCGAAGCCCTGTCCTTCTCTTTAGAACGGGCCGACCACAAGCAAAGAGACAAAATGACCGCAACCCCCGCCTGGCCGCCGCAAAGTGCCCCGCGCCTTCACGTCGGAACTCTCTTGGGAACAGGCGTTTCCGTGCCCATCGACGGCAATCCGGCGCACTATCTCATCAGCGTCATGCGGGTGAAGCCGGACGATATCGTCCTTCTCTTCGACGGCCGTTCGGGCGAATGGGCGGCGAAGGCCCGCGACATCCGCAAGCGCGACCTGATCCTCGAAGTCATCAGCCAGACCAGGCCGCCCGAACATGTCCCCGATTTCTGGCTCTGCTGCGCGCCGATCAAGAAGGGCCGCATCGACCTGATCGCGGAAAAGGCCTGCGAACTGGGCGTGGCGAAGCTGCAACCCGTCCTCACCCGCCGCGCGGTGGTGGACAGGCTCAACCTCGACCGCCTTCACGCCCATCTGGTCGAAGCGGCCGAACAATGCGGCCGCACCGCGCTCCCGGACCTTGGCGACATGGTGAAGCTGGACGCGCTGCTCAGGGACTGGCCCGGCGATCGCTGGCTCTTCTTCGCTGACGAAACCGGCGGCGATCCGCTGGCGGACACGCTCAGGGCCCGCCCCGGCCCCGCCGCTTTCCTGATCGGTCCCGAAGGCGGCTTCGACCCCGTCGAACGCGAAGCCATCCGCGCGCACCCCCGATCCGTGCCCGTTTCGCTCGGCCCCCGCATCCTGCGCGCCGAAACCGCCGCCATCGCCGCGACCACCGCCTGGATGACGATCAACGGCGACTGGCGCTGACCCCTTTCCAAACAACCTGCTCCTGCGCAGGCAGGAGTCCAGTCCAAACGTTAGTAAGACATTCAAAAGGCAGAACCGGGTTCCTGCCTTCGCAGGAACACCGGCGCGCTATCAGGCACCCGCGCCACACCGCATCACCCCCCAAACATGGTTTTCTTACGCAACCGGATTGAAGCCGCCCTCAACGCAGCTTATCTGAGCGCCGAACGTTGCGCCTTTGACGCAACAGGGGGAAAGATTAAGGCGGGGCATGAGCACCAGAACCGACTCAGGGGGCAATGATCCCATCATCGAGAGCCGCGAGCAGCTGATCGCGGCCTTCTCCAGGGGTGCCAAGCCCAAGGATCGCTGGCGCATCGGCACCGAGCATGAGAAATTCGTCTACAGCCGCAAGGATCATCACGCCCCTTCCTATGAGGAGATGGGCGGCATCCACACGCTGCTGATCGGCCTGACCCGCTATGGCTGGAATCCGGTGTTCGAGGGGGAGAATATCATCGCCCTGTCCGGCATCGACGGCACGGTCAGCCTGGAACCGGCGGGCCAGCTTGAACTTTCCGGCGCGCCGCTCGAAAATCTGCACCAGACCTGCGCGGAAACCAGCCGCCATCTGGAACAGGTGAAATATGTCGGCGACATGCTGGGCCTGGGCTTCCTTGGCCTTGGCATGTGGCCCGACAAGACGCGCGAAGAACTGCCCATCATGCCCAAGGGCCGCTACGACATCATGCTGCGCCATATGCCGCGCGTGGGGTCGCTGGGCCTCGACATGATGCTGCGCACCTGCACCATCCAGACCAACCTCGATTATGGCAGCGAGGCGGACATGGCGAAGAAGTTCCGCGTTTCGCTGGCGCTGCAACCGCTGGCGACCGCGCTGTTCGCCAATTCCCCCTTCACGGAAGGGAAACCCAACGGCTTCCTTTCCTATCGCAGCCATATCTGGTCGGACACCGACCCCGGCCGCACCGGCATGCTGCCCTTCGTGTTCGAGGACGGCTTCGGCTATGAACGCTATGCCGACTATGCGCTCGATGTGCCGATGTATTTCGTCTATCGCGACGGCAAATATATCGACGCGGCGGGCCACAGCTTCCGCGATTTCCTCGATGGCAGGCTGGCGGTCCTCCCCGGCGAAAAGCCGACGGAAAAGGATTGGGAGGATCATCTCTCCACCGCCTTCCCTGAAGTGCGGCTGAAAAGCTTCCTCGAAATGCGCGGCGCCGATGGCGGCCCGTGGAGCCGCATCTGCGCGCTCCCCGCGCTCTGGGTCGGGCTGCTCTATGATGACGGCGCGCTCGACGCCGCCTGGGATCTGGTCAAGGACTGGACCATGGAGGAGCGCCAGACCCTGCGCGATTCGGTGCCGAAACTGGCGCTGGACGCCCCCATTGCGGGCAACCGCAAATTGCGCGACATCGCCGCCGAAGTGCTGGACATTGCCCGCAGCGGCCTTTCCGCCCGCGCGCGGCTCAACGCCTCGGGCGACAATGAAACCGGTTATCTCGCCCCGCTGGATGAGATCGTGGCGTCGGGCCAGACCCATGCCGAGCGCCTCCTTGCCCGCTACCATGGCGAGTGGAAAGGCGACCTCAGCCGGATCTACGCCGAAGAAAGCTTCTGATTCCCATCCTTCGTCCGCCCGCGGGGGAAGGATATGGTTCCTTGCCGGCCCTGCCGGTCAGGCGTGGCGGGATGGGGAATCACTCCGCAGGCTGGACCATCCCCGCGGCTTTCCGCCCCGCGACCCAGGCGAAGAATCGCGGCACCACCCCGTTCCGTTCCATCCAGTCCCAATAGGCGCGATAGTTCGCATCCACCCCCAGATGCGCCTCTTCGGTCCGCGCGCGCCAATAATAGACCGCATTGGTCACTCCCAGCAGCGCGCAATTGCGCGCCACGTCGGTCAGGCTCCCCGATGCGCTCAGGAACGGCAGCGAGGAAAACCACCAGAACAGATTCTTCGACAGATAGGCCGGATGTCGCGTCCACCGATAGGGCCCGTGGGTCAAAATCCCGCGATGCGTCAGGTTGGAAAAGCGCAGGCCAAACGCCACCGTCGCCCAGGCATAAATCGCGGTGAGCAGCACCAGCACGCCACCCAGCACCCATTGCAGGGCCTCATGCCCCTGCGTCCAGACATCCCATTCCGCCCCGCCCATATGATAATCGAGCGGCCCGCCATTCCCCATCAGCACGAAGGGGGGATAGCAGATCAGCGCCGCCGCCCATCCGGCCAGCAAGGGGTTGGCGGTGCGGATATGCGAATCCAGCGGCTTGCATGTCAGCATATAGCCCACCGTCGCCATGCAGACGTCGATCATGAACATGACCGCGATCAGGAACCCCGCCAGCGCCACCGGATGGCTGAAGATATCCTCGATCCGCCACGTCACCACGCTGGCGAAATTGCCCGGAACGATCGACACCATGAAGGCGAGGAAAAAGCCCTTCACCGCCCAGGCCCGCGCATGATGGGCGACCTCGACGCGATCCGGCGTCCCGGCCGCCCCGCCGATCACCCACTGGCCAAAGGCGTAGGTCGCATCCTTGGGCTCGACCAGCCGCCGGTCCAGCCAGAGCACATAAGGCACCGACGCCACCAGTAGCCATGGCGCCGCTGCCATGAACAGATCCATGGAAAAGCGGTAATTCCCGCTCCAATACCAGCGCGCGACGCAATAGAAGACCGCAATGGCAAGCCAGGTTGCCCAAAGCCCGGCGATCTTGACCAGACTCACATCCAGAACCGACCGCCATGGTTGCGCCGGCGCTTTCCAATCGATCCCGGTGGACTGGTTCCGATGCACCTTGTCGACCAGCAGCGACCACAGCACCATCGGCACGCCGCAGGCCACCACGGCGGCAAACCCGGCATAAGGCCCATCCATGCCATAATGGCGCGCCACCAGCGTCCAGAGCCCCAGCCCCACCAGCCCGGCCAGGCCAACCCCATGGCTGACGGCGGACTTCGGGCAGGGATCGGCGCGCTTGCTCATGGCGTCGGCCCTAACGAAAAATGGTAATCAAGCCATGAAGGACGGAAGTGGGTGGAAGGCGGACGGTCGGCTTCCTTGAAGCGCACCGTGTTCCTGCGCAGGCGGGAACCCAGTCCCACCCTCATTTCGTCATGGCAACATCCGAAC